>JBBRAX010000056.1:0-52097 GCA_038206395.1 Myxococcales bacterium
GATGCGGGGCAACTGTTGCGAAGCGGGCAGACGACACAGTTTGGTCCGAAGCAACTGCCGGTGATGGGCCTGTCGACAGGGAGCCACATGGCGAGCGCGAGCTACGCCGGGCTGACGGCGCAGAAGCCCTTCAGCGTGGACATGACGCCGCCGGTGGTGACGCTCTACCCGCAGGTGGCTCCAACGCGGGGGCTGGATGACACGGACCTGGACGGTCAGCCGAGATGGAAGAAGAGCGAGCGGGCATTGCTGCAGGTGGAGTCGGATGAGCCGCTGGCGACCATTGCCCCGGCAGACTTCACGGTGGGCGCTGTCGCTCCGTCGGCCCTGTGCACGCGAACATGCGGAGCGACGAAGTACTGCAGTTGCTTTGCGGTGGAACTCGGCCCGCAGCAACTCGTCGCGCCGGTGGGCTCGATTTCGGGCACCGCGTCGGTGGGCTTAAGCAAGGCGACCGACCTGCTCGGGAATGTCTCCACCACGATTGCCTCGCAGTCCTTCGCGGTGACGCGATTCAAGTGGCGCAGGGATGTGTCGTCTGCGGCAAGTGCGCCCCCAACCGTTTCGCTCACGGCCCTTGGTGATGTCATTGTTGGCGCTCCTACCGGACTGTCCTCCTCCGTGCTCAAGGGATTCAAGCCGGATGGCGGGGCAGCCTTCAGCAACACTTACCCAACCGAGACAATGACGACCAACGTTGTCGTCGGCGCCTTGGGCATTTATTTCGGAATGACAGACCAGACCCCGACTGCCAGCATCCGAAAAGTGGACCCCAGCGGCCTCAACCCCCTAGCAATTTGCGGTACCACCGGCACAGGCTCGTTCTATGGAGAAATTGCGCTGGTGAATCCCGGCGCTTCAGAACTGGCATTGGCGGTGCGCAGCGACAAGTTTCTAGTGACCGGCGCCCCCGGATGTCCGGGCATCCTTGCCATTACCCCCGACCCCGGGTTGCCGAGCGCCGGCAACCGCCCGAGCGTCGTCGTATCGGGCAGCGAGGCCTTTCTCGGGATGAGCGCCCGGGCTCCCATTTGGAAGTTTACCAGCGCCGGCTCATCCCCAACCGTCGCAGGTACGAAGTCAACCCAGACACTCTTTCCATCAAACCTCTTCATTATTGGCGCAGATATTGTAGGAGGAGGAGGAGGAGGGCCCACCGTCGGGGGTGTGTTTGCCTTTTCGTCGGCCGGGATGCTGAGCGGAAACACCGTCAATGCCACGCCGGGTGCGGACCCGGGCGGAGCGGCGGTGGTGGGCGGTGACGCAGGCAGTCCGCTGGTGTTCTACGGCGACACCGCGGGCAGCATCCGGCGGGTGCAACTCAACCCTTCGGGCCCGGCCTTCGGGGCTGCGGACGCAGGGCTGCTGAGTGGTGCGACGAGTTTTGCAGGGCGCGCACCTCTACTGGGCCGGGGCGGAAAGCTGTACGTCGTCGGCGACGACGGCGTGTTTCGAGTGGTAGACCCCGCCACCCTCACCGAGGAATGGCGGTGGGCGCCCGCCTTCCCCACCCAGCAGATCAGCCAGCTGAATCTCGACCTCAACCGCGACTCGAGCGCTCCATGCGGCGTGGGCCAGCCCGGGGTGCTGTACATCGCCGCTTCAAGCTCAACCCAGACACGCCTCTATGCCATTCTCGTCGACTCTCAGGGCCTCGATGCCACCGCGCCATGGCCGAAGCACCAGCACAACCCAGCCAACACCGGCAACCCCGCCACCCTCCTCGCGCCGTGGACCTGCCCATGAGCCATCCGAGACAGGCCGCCGTCGCGCTGTCGATGGTGTTGGCTGTGTCGGGATGCGGTAGCTCCGCGCGGCCGTGCGCCACCAACTTCGACTGCCCGGTACACGCGGTGCAGCAAAGTGGAATTCGTCTGCGTCGTTGATGACGGAGGCGGCCTGGGAGCAGGAGCCGGAGGAGGGCAGGGAGGAGGCGCTGCCGACCCCTGCGCGACGGTGACTTGCACGCAAGAATGGGAGGACCTACCGCGCGACCGAGGTTGCCCTCTATCCGCCGAAGCGCAGCGGAGGCGGCCCCAAGATCACCGCGGAACAGGAAGCAGCTTGATCTCCTTGCCGCGGCCGTCGATGACGCCCAGAAGCAGCGAGCCGAAGTGCAGGTGCCAGAGCTGATCATCCATCTCTTCGACTCCGACGACCTCGCCAATCAGCGCACAGCTCGACCGCTTGGCGAGACCGCGCTCCATTTCCTGGCCGTCGAAGCGTACCTCGAGGGCGTGCGATTCCTCGCGGAGGCCGGCACCGACGTGAACGCCACCAGTCGATTCGAGGGCACAGCGCTGCTCGACGCGGTGGGCCTCGGCAGCGCCGAGATGGTGGCCCTACTCCTGGAGCATGGCGGCGCGGAATCCAGAGAAGCAGGCGGAATCGGAAGAGGTGCTTCGCAAACACGGGCTGGTCCGGCCTGCTGATTGACGGGTTCAGAAGGACGTGCGGTGGAGAGCGCGCTCTTCGCGGCGAGCATCGCGGTCGAGGGAGTCGCGGTAGGCGGCGATCACAGTGGCGAGGCGACGGTCCGTCCGCGCCCTCTACTCCACCCGCATGGCTGCCGAGGAGCGCCTCGCCG
Source organism: Myxococcales bacterium (assembly GCA_038206395.1). GTDB lineage: Bacteria > Myxococcota > Myxococcia > Myxococcales > Myxococcaceae > JAGSPQ01. The sequence continues at coordinate 2,588 of JBBRAX010000056.1, forward strand.
CGCTCGGCGTCACCGTCACCATGCCGTCGAGGCTGCTCCCGCCCGCAACCGCACCGCCCCAACTCGCCCTCGCCTTCTAGCGACAGCCTCGCATCCGCCCCGGCTTCAAGCACCTTCACCGGAAGGACGCAGAACTCCACGTCGTCGTCGTCCACTTCACCGTGACGTTCCCTTTCCGCGAATCGAAGAGCAGGCGGCCACCGACAAGGCGCGGGTGCTGGGCGACATGAACGACGACTGCGGCTCGCCGACGTACCAGGCGTTCGAGGCGGCGCTTCAGGACGCGCGCGACGTGAAGGGCGGCGGGAGCTCGAAGACGTGGAACTCGGCATTTCCGGTCACCCGCATCGACTACAGCTGGGCGAGCAAGGCGTTCGAGGTGCAGTCGTGCGGCACGATCGACAGCGCCGCCAGCGATCACCTGCCCGTCAGCGCCGCGCTCAGCCCCAGGAAGTGACGGCGTGCCATACTTCAGAGTGTGAAACGGTCCCCGACACGTTCTGCTTCCGAGCGCCTCGAAGCGGCATTTGGTCTGACGGATCTCGGGTTGTCGATGATGCGTGAACGGCTTCGGCGCGAGAACCCCGCGGCCAGCGCACAGAAGCTGACTACAATGTTCGAGCGATGGTTGCTTCGAAGACCTCCCGACGCCGAAGGAAGAGCGGTAGCTCCAGAGGTGCTCCTTCGACGACTGTCGCGGCGGTTCGGGCCGCAAAGAAAGCCGTCGAAGCGCTCGAGTCGATCGGGGCGAAGTTCGCGCTGATCGGGGGGCAGGCAGTCGCCGCCCGCACCGAGCCGCGCTTCACGGAAGACGTGGATCTGGCGGTCTGGGTCGCTGACGATCGGGATGCCCAGCAGCTCGCCAGACGGCTGCTCGAGATCGCCGCGCTGCCAGTCGCCACCGTCGGACACCTGATCGCGATGAAAGTGCTCTCAGAATCGAAGACGCGGCTTCAAGACCGAATCGATCTCGAGAAGCTGCTCGCGGTGGCCACGCCTGCCGAGCTCGCGGTCGCAGAGGAGAGCCTTCACCTCGTCACGTCGCGAGGCTTCGCTCGCCGAAAGAAGCTGCTCGCCATCCTCCGCAGACTCACCCCCAGGAAGTAATCGCCCGGCGCAGCGCCCGCTCGCATTCACGGGGTCCGACCGCCATGGCCAGCAGCCGCTCAGGACGGAGGTAGAGCTTCGCCACGCCCCCTTGAGGGGTCAGAGCGTCCCTTCGTGAATTGGCGCGGACTCTATGCGGTGAAGAGAGAGCGTCTCGTCTGCATCGGTCAGCGCAGCTTCGACGTTGCTCGCCTGATCCACCGAAGCGGTCTCGACGGCGACGCAGCCCCCATGGCCTGCCGGGCATTGAGCGGTGATGATGCGGGTGTCCTTCAGTCCAAGTGCGTCCACCCGCACACGTGCACTTTTCGCGAGCGCCTGACCGCGGTCGAAACTGGTTCCTCCGTGGGTCGGCATGAAAACCAACCGAACACCCTCGTTCGGGCGGGGTCGGGTCTCACCCAGAACGAGCTCCCACTCCCACAGGTCGGCGAGGGCGCATTCCTTGAGGCCTTCTTCGTAGGCGTTGGCTCGGAGCAAGTCGGGCTTCTGATCAGTCCCAACCACGCCCAGTGATTTCACCGCTGATATCGCGTCCCTGTTCGTGAGCTTCGATGCAGCAGCCATGAAGATGCGTTCGACGTATTGCTCCGAGGTTTCTACCGCCAGGCGGGGCATCGCGGCTGGCGCGTTACAAAACGCCTTCAGATCGGACTTGTTCGTCGTGCAACCAATCCACATCGACACAGCTCCCAGCGCGAGCAGCTTCTTCATGGCACTCCAGGAAAGTGAGTAGGCACCACCCCTCCATCGTCGACGACTCGAGATCGAATGCTACGCGCACGCGGCCCAATGTCCGAGGCTAAGTTTGCGCTCTAAAGCCCGCGGTGCGGATGCGGGAAGCGGCGCGACTCGGGGTACGGAAACACGTCGAGCACTTCGCCCGCGGTGAGCCGCGCCTGCAGCTGCAGCCAGAACTGCGGGGTGAAGAGGTCGGCATGCTCGTCGAGAAAAATCTGCCGCAGCTTGTCGGTGGGAAAGATGAACTTCGCGAACTCTTCGGGGAAGACGTCGTTCGCGCCGACGAAGAACCAGGGCTCGCCGCGGGTTTCGTCGTCGTCGTCGCGCGGGGTGGGCATGCGGCGAAACGTCATCTGCTCCAGCGGCGCAATCTCGTCGTAGTCGTAGAAGACGACGCGCCCGAAGCGGGTGACCCCGAAGTTCTTGAGCAGCAGGTCACCGGGGAAGATGTTCGCTCCGGCGAGCTCGCGAATCGCGTTGCCGTACTCGCGCATCGCCTGCCGCACCCCCGCCTCGTCCGCGTGCAGCAGGAACAGGTCGAGCGGGGTCAGCCTTCGCTCGATGTAGAGGTGCTTGATGACCAGCTTGTCTCCCTGGCGCTCGACGATGTTGGCGGCCTTCTGGTCGAGCTCGGCCAGCAGCGCAGGCTCGAAGCGATTCAACGGAAAAGCGACGTCCGAGTACTCCAGCGTGTCGGCCATGCGCCCGACGCGGTCGTTCAGCTTCACGAACCGGTACTGCGCCTCGACGTGCGCGCGGTCTGACGTCTTCGGCGGCTCGAAGCGGTCGCGAATGACTTTGAAGACGTAGGGAAACGACGGCAGCGTGAAGACGAGCATCACCATGCCCTTCACGCCGGGCGCAGAGACGAAGGTGTCGCTCGAGTGCTTCAGGTGCTCGAACAGGTCCCGGTAGAACAGCGTCTTCCCCTGCTTCGCGAGGCCCACCGAGATGTAGAGCTCGGCCGCCGGCTTCTCGGGAAAGATGCCCTTCAAGAACCGGATGAAGGCCGACGGCACTTCCATGTCGACCATGAAGTACGCGCGCGCCAGCGAGAACAAAGTGCCGAGCTCGCCGCGCCGCAGCAGCACCGCGTCGAAGTACAGCTCGTGCAGCCCGTTGTGCAGAATCGGAATCGCGAACGGCGTGCTCTCGGGCCCGTTCACCACCACGCCAATGAGGTACGCGGCCTTGTTGCGAAAACAAAGCGACGACAGCACCTGCAGCTGCACCTCGGCGTGAGTCTCGCTCGGCCGCGGCAGGAATTCCCACAGCGCGCGCGATACCGCCTCGATGTCGCGGTCGAGGTCTTCCCATGCGTTGGCCAGCTGCAGGTCGGCCACCATCGTCTTCAGCACGGCCTTGAGCCCCATCGACGGGTAGTAGCTGCGGTACGTCGGCTGCTGGCCATCGATGTGCTCCGTCGACACCGACGGCCGCCAGAAGATGTACTGGTTGTGAAAGTAGGTGCGGTCGAGCACGCGGCACGCGACCGAGTTGAAGAACGTCTCGGCCAGCTCGGGCTGTTGGTGGCCAAGCAGGAGCTCGATGTACGCGTGCTTGATGGCGGGCCACGCGGTGTCGCCCAGCGCCTCGGGGAAGTTCTCGTGGAGCGTCGCCACCGCTTCCTTCACCCGCTGGGCGTACAGGTCGATGCGGGTGCGGTGCGCGTCCTTGATGCCGCGCCAGTCGCCCTGCTCGAAGCGCTCTTTCGCGGTCGTGCTCATCGCGCGAAAAATCCGGTAGTGCTTGTCGAACCCCGCGAGAATTGCGCGCGCGACGCGGCGGCCGATCAACACCAGCTCTTCGTTCGAAGCCATCTCAGCCGACCCCGTCGACGATGCGCTCGCGGTTCCTCGCGAGGAAGCCGGCGTTGAGGCGATTGAAGGGGCGCGAGACGGCGAAAGAAATCAGCGCGAGCAGCGCCATGCCGGGCAGCAGCCATGGCCGCGCAAAGGTTATGAGCAGCCACCACGCAGAACCAAAGAGCGCTCCGCCGGTGACGGTGGTGGCGAGGCTGATCAGCACCACGGGCAAGGGAATCTGCGAGTTCTTCATGCTGGTGCGAAGCATCCGACGCGGCAGCCAGATGCTGGTGCGCTGCCCGACGATTCCCTGCGCGAAGAAGTAGCAGGTGAAGAGCATCATTCCGGCCACCAGCTCGTCGAGCGCGGGCTTCTGCACGAGCAGCAACAGCACAGCCAACAGCAGCGCCTGCATCGACTGCCACGCCGCGAAGCCCAGCTGCTTGCCGTCGAGAATCGTGCGCTCGTCCAAAGGCAGCAGAAACAGGGCCTTCACCCCGTGGCCGTCGAGCCCGAACTGGTTGAAGCCGAGGCCGTTCGCCGCGAGCGAGATGTAGATGAATGCCCCCGGCACCAGCCAGCTGCCCGTGCCCGCGAGCTCGCTGAAGGGGCCGCGCACCAGCACGAGGGTGATGAGCGGCATCGCGAAAGCGAACTTTCCCAGATGGCTGCCCAGCAGCGTCACCAGCTGGAGGCGGGCGACGCTGAGGGTCGGCGACGCGTGGCTCCACAGTTTTTTCGCCGGGCCCGAGGTGTCGACCACGTTCGCGTTCCGCTCGCGCATCAGCACCACGTAGGACGTCAGCACCACGCCCAGCAGCATCAGGACGCCGCTCGAGTAGCCGCGCCACTCGCCCAGGTGCCCAGCGCGAATCGCCTGCGACGCCGGCAGGTACGACGCATAGTCGAGCACCTTCTCTCCGATTTGCCGCAGGCCGGCTGCCTTGAAGGGCGACACCGACGCGGCGCGCGCGGCGACCACCTGGCTCAAGATGAAGGCGGCCCCGAACGTCGCCGCGAGCGCGAGTCGCATCCGCCGCACGATGCGCTCGGCGAAGCTGCCGACCAGCAGCTGCACGCAGAGAAGCGTGAGCACCGACTCGACCGCGAGGAACAACATCACGGGGGCCAGGTGTGGAGCGGCGGCCGCCGTCGCAGCGCAGACCCCGAACAGCGTGACCGCCTGGATGAGGGTGATGGCGTCGCCGAGGCCCGCGAGCACCTCGGCCGAGAAGAGGGTGACGGGCCGCAGCGGGAAGCCCCGGTACTGTTCCCACTCGAGCTGCTTCGCTCCGCCGGCGACGCCGCCGATGATTCCGCCGCCCACCGCCATGCCAGTGAGGATGAGGCCGATGACCGCGGACAGCTCGGGGTTGCCGTCGGTCTCGAAGGCGGCGCGCGCGAGGAAGAAGGCGCCAACCGAGAGCCCGAAGACGATCGGGATAATCATCGAGACGGTGATGAGCACGACGGCGAAGGCGAGGAAGATGACGCCGTGGCTGCCCAGCTGGCGCACGAGGCGGTTCTGCGAGGCCTGCAGGTGGCCGGCGAGCACCGCCCGCAGCGGGCTCACAGCCAAGACAGCTCACCCTTGCGTCCACCGCCGACGAGGCCAACGAAGTGCGACTCGAGGCTCTCGCCTTCCGCTTTCAGCTGGTCCAGCGCTCCGAAGCCTTTGAGCTTTCCTTCGTCGATGATTGCGATCAACGGGCACAGCTTCTCGACCACTTCGAGGATGTGGCTCGTGAGCACCACCGTCACGCCCCTCTTCTGCAGCGACAGCAGGATTTCCTTGATGGTGCGGTTCGTGACCGCGTCGATGCCTTCGAAGGGCTCATCGAGGAAGAGCAGCTTCGGGCCGTGAATCAGCGCGGCACACAGCGCGAGCTTCTTCTTCATCCCGAAGCTGTACTCGCTGATCAGCGACTTCTTCCCCGGCTTCAGGTCGAGCGTGTCGAAGAGCTCGGCCGCGCGGGAGTCGATCGCCGCGTCGTCGAGGCCGTACATCCGGCCGACGAAGCGCAGGTACTGCGGGCCCTGAAGCATCTCGAGCAGCGCCATGTCTTCTGGCATCACGCCCAGCTGCCGCTTCACGGCGATGGGGTCGTCCTGCATCGACCGGCCGAGCACGGTGATGGTGCCCGACGTCGGAGCAATCAGCCCCGTCAGCATCTTCAGCGTGGTCGACTTTCCGGCTCCGTTGCGGCCCAGCAGGCCGAGGAAGGCGCCGGGCTCGAGCGTGAGGCTCAGGTCATCGACAGCGACCTTCTCGCCGAAACGTTTGGTGACGTGGACGAGCTCGAGGGCACTCATGCGGCGGCCATCTCATAGGCCGTCCGCGCAGCGCGCGCTCGATTACCAGCCAGCGCGGCGAATTGCCTTGAACGCCGTCGACGCCGTGCGGAGGTTGTGCACGATGCCCGCCGCGCAGCCCTTCGCCTCGTACGCCCACATCGAGCCCCAGCCATCGCCCGACTCGTAGAGGAAGATGTGGCCGGCGCCGTTCTCGTTGTAGACGAGCGCGTCGCCGCCAATGACGTTGCCGCGCGACACCGTCGACCACAGCGAGCTCGAGCCGTTGAAGCTGACCGTGCTGTACGGGTGCGAGTCGGTGGTGAGGCTGGTGTTCGATGACGGCACCTGCCACAGCTTGCCGACGTAGCCCGAGCAGTCTGCGCCGTACTTCCCTGCGTGCGAGCAGCTGGGGCAGTTGCCCGAGCACGAGCCGTAGTTGCTGCTGGCGCCGTTGGGAATCCAGCTGCCGTGGCCCCAGTAGTACGAGAAGCCGACGCCCGATTTGGCGCGCTCGATGGCGCCTGCGCGGGTGGCGCTCAGGTCGCCCGTGCCGCCGCTGGTGCCGCCGCCCGTCGTGGTGCCCAGCGAGACGAGGGTGAAGTACTGACCCGAGCTCCAGCCGGTGACGCCGTTGTACTTCACGTTGTACCAGCCGTTGGTCGGGCTCGTGACGTTGACGGTGGTGACCGTCGCGCCCTGGGGGATGACGAGGCGAACGCTGTTGCCGGTGCCCGGCCCCGTGCGGAGGTTCAGGCCCGCCGTGGTGCGGAGGACGGAGCCCACCGGCACCCCCTGCGACAGCTCACTGCCCAGGCTGCCGACGCTCTCGTCCGCCGCGCCCAGGGTCTCGCTCTGGATTTCCACCGACGACGAACCAGCACAGCCAACCAGGGTCAGAGCGGCAACGAGCCAACACGCGCGAGAGTTCATGGCGAAACCCTTCAGCGAGTTGTGTGCCACTTTTGGACGCCAGAGGTGAAACCCCCACGTTTCGCAAAGTCGCTTTGCAGTGACACCCTGTCCGGACTCAGGACAATTGGGCCGAAATGTTCTGAGAAGCGACGATTCCCGCCCGCTACTTCCCCTTCTTGAGGTTCATCGCCTTGTCCATCTCGGCGGCCTCGTTGACCTCTTCGCCCTGGCCCTTGCCGTTCTTCTCGATGACGACTTCCTTCTTCCCGGCGGGCTTCTTGCCGGAGTCCTTGGCGGCCGCCGCTTCCTTCGCCTCGAGGTCCTTCATCGCGTCGTCCGTGCGGGTCTTCTCGTCACGGCCCATCTTCGTGCTCGAGCGGGCGAACTCCTTCGGGTCGACGCCCGCCTTTTCGAGCACGTCGCGCTCGGCGGCCGCCTTTTCCTTCATCAGCGACCGCCGCTCATCGGCGGAAAGCTCGGACGACTTCTTGTTGCCGTACTTCTTCTCGATGGCCTCGCCGGCCTTCTGCTGGTCGCGCTGAAGCTGGGCGCGCTTCTCAGGAGTCAGGTCTTCGGCGTGGACGGCGAGCGCGGTGAGCAGGCAGACGAGGGTGGGGAGGCGCATGGCGCGACTCTACAGCCGTGGTTAGAAGCCGGCGATGACACGCGCGCGAAAATTCCTCGTGGGCCTCGGAGCGGTGGCGCTGCTGCTGGGCGGTTCCGCGGTGGTCGTGCCGCCGCTGCTCTTCCGCGACGGTGTCGACTACTCGAAGGCCGTTTCCATCAAGGCGGACCCTGCGTTTCAGGACGCGGCGCTGCTCGAGCGTGCGTGGGCGCTGCCCGTCGCGGCGCAGTACAAAGCGGGCCTCGAGTTCCAGAAGAACCCAAGCTTCTGCGGGCCAGCCAGCGTGGTGAACGTTCTGAAGTCGCTGGGCACGCCGTCGTCGCAGGACACGGTGCTCGAAGGCTCGGGCGTCGAGACCACGGGTGGAATGGTGATGGGTGGGATGACGCTCGACCAGCTGGCCGCGCTCGCGAGGTTGAAGACGGGGAAGAAGGTCACCGCGCTTCACGAGCTCGACCTCGCCGGGTTTCGCGCGCTGCTGCCCCAAGCGAATGACCCAGCGACCCGCCTCATCCTCAACTTCCACCGAGGCCCGGTTTTCGGAAAGGGCGGAGGCCACCATTCGCCCATCGCCGGCTACCTCGCGGGGGAAGACCTCGTCTTCGTCCTCGACGTGAACGACAGCTTCAAGCCGTGGCTGGTGAAGTCCGAGCGGCTCTACGAAGCGATGAACACCGTCGACAAGGGCGCGAAGCTGAAGCGCGGGCTGTTGGTCATCGAAGACTAAATTAGAAGGTGCCGGCGAGTCCGAGCCCCGCGCCATCAGGGCGGAGCAGCGGGACGAGCTGGAAAGAAACGGGAGCAGGCTCCAGCCCACCGCGCTGGTACTCGGCCCAGGCAGAGATGAGCCGCGACGGCAGGGTGAACAGGGTCACCTCGCCGAAGACGGCGCCGATCGCGAAGTTCACCGCCGCGGCGACCCAGTGGTCGTAGCCAACGCCCAGAATCAGCCCGAAGCCGACGTTCACCAGCACGTTCGCCGCGTGCATTGTCCACCGGCGCGACGCTGCCTGCTGCTGGGCGCCGCGCGAGAGCAGCCGTTCGCCTTCTTCGATGAGCGCGCAGGTGTCGCGGGTCGCCGACGTCGCGCGCGCTCCGAACCGCGGGCCTTCCTCGACGACCGACGGCGTCTCCATCGCGACGAAGGCGAGGCCAGCGGCGCTGGTGGCCGCTCCGACCCACCACTCGACCTGGTCCTGGCGAATGATGAGCGGAATCGGCGCCAGCTGCCCGACCGTCGCGACGCCGTAGATGTTCGCCCACGCAAGCGACCAGCTCCGCGCCCGCCCCGCCTCGTCCATCAGCTCTCGCGCGAGGAACTTGAGCTTCGCCTCGTCACAGGGCTCGGCCACCGCGGGGGCCGACGCCAGCAGCGCGAGAAGGAGCACGGGCCTCACCCGCCTGCACTTAGACCGCAAAACCCGCCCGCGGTCGCCGGCTGGCGCTCCCGCCCATTCGATCGAATTCGATCGAAGATTTAGCGCGCCGCGTCATGGCCCCGAAACCGGCCAAATCCGCTCAGTGGCAGCAGGTCTGCGAGTGCCAGAGGACGGTGCCGCCCTGGTAGAGCACGAGGTTACCGTCGTCCTGAAGTGCGAGCCGGGCGCCCGGCCGGCCATTCGTATGGGTGTGCCAAAGGGGCGTGCCGCCGGCGGTGTAGAGCACCAGGTTGCCGTCGCCCTGCATCTGCAGCGCGTGCCCGCCGCTGCCGTTCGTGTACGTGTGCCACAGCGGCGTGCCGCCCATGTACAGCACCAGGTTCCCGTCGCCCTGCATCGCCAAGGTGAAGCGCCCATCGCATGACGACATCGACTCGCCCACGCCCAGCCCCTGGCCGGCCTCGAGCGCACCACAGCCTGCCGGCGGCGGAGGCGGAGGCGGCGGCGGCGGAGGCGGCGGGGCTGCACACGCCGTCCCCGAGGTCGCCTTCAGCAGGTTGAACGGGTTGATGTCCTTCGAGTAGTTGCCGTCGGGCGAGACGTTGAAGTGCAGGTGCGTCGACGCAGCGCCCGTCTTTCCCATGTACCCAATCAGCTGGCCGGCCTGAACGGTCTGGCCCTGGGTGACGACCGCCTGGTCGAGGTGGCCGTAGTAGTACTCCCAGCCGCACGAGTCGCGCAGGCGTACGCGGATGCCTGACGTCGAGCTCACTGAGCCGACGCGGGTGATGGTGCCGGCGGCGGTCGCGACGAGTGGTGCCCGATGAAACGCAAACACATCGACGCCGTGGTGGTCGCCGCCCCAATCTGAGTTCGCGCGCTGGTCGGGGCACGAGATGGCGCAGGTGCCGCCGTTGCACGACGGGTCGTAGCCGATGTTGTGCTCGGCGCCGACGGGGAACACCGACATCCGCGGCGCGCAGGTGATTGCCGCTTCCGAGGAGCCCGTGTGGGCTTCTTCCATCTGCCCGGTCTCGATCGTCAGCTCGGTGGGACCACATGCGGCCAACCCCAGCAACACCAGCAACGCGGCTCTTGTCATGAACCCATGACGAATCAACCGGGCGAAGTCGCACCGCGTGGCTGAAACAATTCTGCGTCCCGACTTCAGCGAGCGGCGCGCGCGCCGCTGAGCCGGTCGAGCGTCCTCTGCGCCTGCGCCCACAGCTTTGACGCCTCGACGCCCTTGCCTTCACCATCCAGCGCGCGCGCGACCAGCTGCCACAGCCGCGCGCGTTCCCGCGGGTCGACGCCACCGCTGGAGTCGAGACCAAGCTCGCCCAGTTCCTTCTGCGCTTCCGCGGTGCGCCCCAGCTCGACGAGACACTGCACGCGCTCGACTGCGAGCAGCTGCTCGATCGGCATCAGCTGCTGCAGCGGGCGAAGACGCGGACGAATCGAATCGAGCAGGGCCAGTGACTCGCGAACGCGTCCGAGGCGGCGCAGCGCGGAGGCTTCGTAGACTCGGTACCCCTGCGCGCTGTCGTACGGCGTGGCGCCCAGCGGCTCGAGCGCGAGGGTGACCCGCATCCGCCGCAGCACTTCGCTCGGACTTCCGGCCGCGAGCTCCGCGCTGGCCCACGCCATCAGCTGCTGCGAGAGGCGCGAGAACACCAGGGGGTCGCGCTCGTGAATCTCGGCCACCGCGGCGCGGCCCAGCTTCAGCGCCTCGTCCTTGCGGCCGAGCGCAAGCATCACCGGCACGAGGTCCGACGTCAGCGCCGAGTTCTTCCACCCATCGTCGCGCTTCAGCAGCGGAGCAAACTGCGCCAACGCCTCTTCGTACTGGTGGTCCGCCGCGAGCGCCGAGCCCAGGTTGTGGTGCGCGTTCAGCGCGCGGCGGTCGTCTGCTCCGAACGCGCGTTCGAAGAGAGGAATCGCCAGCAGGTGAAGCTCGGCGACTTCGGCGAAGCGGCCGCGCATCATCCACACCTCGGCGCGACGGGTCAGCGCCATGCCGTACAGCCAGTGGTTCTCTCCGACCGCGCGCTTGGTGATGTCGACCAGCCGCGTGGCCAGCACCTCGGCCTCGTCGACGCGCCCAGCCTGGTGAAGCACCCGCACCCGCTGCAGCCCGAAGAAGATCCGCGCCGGCGCCGATTCCTGCAGAGCGCTCGCGACCTCTTCACCCATGCCCAACGAGAACGCCGCCTCGCGAAGTCCGCCGCGCTGCGACTGGCAGGTGGCGAGCTGGCCCCAGAGCTTGAGCTCGACGTGGTGGTGCGCGCGGCGCGCAGCCGAGATGGCTTCCTGCAGCAGCCCTTCGTCGCTGCACGGCGCGCCGTTGAACACCCGGGCGGCGAGCGCGAGCGCGCGCGGAAGCTGCTCGGCCTGCTCGAGCACAACCGAATCAGTCGAGCCCTGCACGCGGCCGATCAACGCCTCGACCTGGCTGCGTTGGTGCGCAGCGCCGGCGGTGCTCCACGCGGCGGCGTCATCAACCCGCACGAGGCGGCACGCGTCAGACGGAGGCAGCTCCATCAAACGTTCCCACGCGATCGCAGGCTCCCCCGCCTGCCAGAGCCACGCGACGTACGCGTTCACCGCACCGAGGCCCACCGCCGCACACGACTCCCGAAGCTCGGCCGCCGCGATTCCCGCCGGGTCGACGTGGGCATGGCACAGCTCGTTCGACAGCTCTTCCCAGTCGCTGAGCTGACGCTGCAGCTCGACGAGGACGGGAGTTGAGAGCCGCGCGCCGGTGCGCTGCTCGAGCGCGGCGAGGGCCAGCGGAACGCGCTGGGCGATTTCCCGTTTCAGCGCGCGCGCCGGCTCGCCCGCGGAATCGCAGCGGCCGAGGTGGTGCAGCGCCAAAGTGCCCGAGGCGACGAACAGCGCTGTCGCCAGGAACAGCATCACCCGCGACCGGAGTCGCCGACGGCGCGTCGACGGCTGCGTCTTCGCGAGCGCAATCTTCGCCTCGGCCATCGACGGGTACCGGGCATCGGGCGACTCGGCGGTGAGGACCTCGAGCGTGGCGAGCAGCTGCGGGCCGGCCTTCGCGCCGACGGCCTGCAGCGTCTGCCGCAGCGCGACGCCAAACGCGTACTGGTCGGCCGCCTCGGTCGCCTTCTGGCCGGCCACGACCTCGGGCGCGACGAAGCCGCGGGTGCCGACAATCTCTTCGCCTTCTGCTGCGACGCCGACGACCGCGAGGCCGAAGTCGGTGATGCGCGGCACGGCTTCGGCATCGAACATCACGTTCGCAGGCTTGAAGTCGCGGTGCACCACGCCGCGCGCGTGGGCGTGAACGAGGCCGCGCGCAATTTCGTTGAACACCACCAGCGTCTCTTCGAGCGTGCGCGGCTCGTCCTGCCACGCGCGCAGATTTCCGCCTGGCAGAAACTCCATCGCGAGGTACGCGACGCCTTGTTCCTCGCCAACGTCGAACACCGTTGCGACGTTCGGGTGGTTCAGCTGCGCCATCGCGCGTGCCTCGTGAAGGATCCGCGCCTTTGCGGCTTCGCCGAGCGCAGCGACACGAGAGCCGCTCAAGACTTTCAGCGCGACGCGGCGATCGAGGCGGGCGTCATACGCGGCGAACACCTCACCCATGCCGCCCTGGCCGACCCACTCGAGCAGGGTGTACGGCCCGAGCTTCTCGCCAGGCTTCAGCGCGACGGCCTGGGTGAAGGCGGGGCGGCCGCGCTCGACGAGGTCACACAACAACCGGCAGTCGGAGCACGTCTCGAGGTGTTCCCGCGCGCGCAGCTCTTCGAGCGGGTCCAGCCGGCCCGAGCCCCAGGCTGCAAGGTGCTCTTCGTCCAGACAGGTCATGTCGTCGCGGCGAGGTGCCGGCGGAGGCTGACGTCGGCCTCGCTGAACATGGTGTGGAGCAGGCTGCTCGCTTCGCTCTTCCCGAGCGCGAGCACGCAGGCGAGGCGGGCGAGGGTGCGCTCACGAAGGGTTGCGTTGACGCCCTGAATCCAGCGGGCCGCGGTCGCGCGGTGGATGCTGTAGAGGCGCGCGATGGTGTCGATGCTGGCCCCGTCGAGCACGTGGAACTTGAGCACCGCGCGCTCGCGGCTGCTGATGCTGTCGAACGCGGCGCGAATCGCTTCCCGCAGCGCTTCGCCGTGGCGCGCGCGCAGCACCTCGCGCTCGGTGTCGCCGGGAGCCACCAGATTCTCGAGCAGCTCGAGCTCACTCGCGCCGTCGTTCACCCAGCGGCGGCGCTCGCGGACGATGTCGATGGCAAGGCGCGTCGCAGCGACGAGCACCCAGCCGGCCAGCGAGCCCTTGCCCTGGTAGCTGGCGATGGCGGGAGGCGGGCCGACGAGCATCCGGGCGCGAAGGGTCTGGGTGATGTCGTCGCAGAACGACCGGGAAGCGTCGACCGACGACACCGCTGCGGGGACGCGCGACTTGAGCAGCTGGTCGAAGTGGCGCAGCGCCTGAGGCTCACCCTGGCTGCAGGCGAAGGCGAGGTACACGTCGGGCAGCGTCGCCGCGCTCGGGTTGAGGCGCGCCAGAAACCGGCTGAAGGGCTTCGGCTCGACGGTGACGCCCGGAAAAGCCGCGGCGCCGGACACGAGGGCTGCTTGGAGTGGGTGCACGGTGAGGCAGTTATCTGCCCCGTCACCTCGAAGGTTCACCCACAGCAAACGCGCGGGCTTGAAGGCCCCGCTCGCGGTGAGCGGGCAACAATGAAAGGCGAGATGTAACGGCGCCCAGCAGATCAGCCGATTTTCAGGGGACGATTTCGGCAGGAGTTTCCGAAGGCGCCTCGCGTGGACGCCTGCGCTCGGGCGGCTTCACCTCGGTCGCGGTGACGTGGCGCAGCTCGACGTGCGTGAAGGGCAGGGGCGGGTTCGGCTTCTGGTGCGGCAGCTCGAGGCTCGAGGCGATGGTGCCCTCGACGTCCCAGCCGCCCGAGAACTCGACCTGCTCTCCGCAGCGGTGAACCGTGAAGTAGCCCTGCTTCACCGTGACGGGGGACTCGACGTCGGGGTCGGTGGTGATGAAGACGAGGCGAAAGCCGCGCGGAGGGGACATCGCTCCGACGAGGCAGAGGACTTCGGCGCGCATCAACAGCTGGTGGTCGGGCTCGACGGCGACGCCGGCTTCGATGACGACGCTGTTCTCGCCGCGAACGAAGGTCGCCCAATCAACGCGCGCGTCCAGGCTCGAGTCGCGACCCGTCACGTACGCGCGGTGCGCGCAGCCGCTCAACACCGCCATCGACAACGCAAGCCATCTCACGCGCCTCCAATACCATCAGCGCGGCGCGCGCGTCGTCGGGTCGAGCCAGATGTACCCGACCTTCCACCGTTCGGACTCGGCCTGCGTCTCGTGCGCGACCAGCCCCGCGAGCACCTGCCAGAGGAAGTGCTTCGGGTGGTAGCTGACCAGGTCGATCAACGGGAAGAGGTGGAATGACCACGACTTGCCCAGCGGCGTCTCACCCGTCGACACCATCAGGTTGAGGAACAGGTGCGTTGTCTCTTCCGGCTTCTCGTAACGCCAGTACAGCGGGAACACCGTCGAGAGCCGCGTGCCCTTCTTCTTCGACTTGAAGTCCCACCACAGCGGCGCCACCACGCGCGCCTCGAGGTCAGGGCCGGTCATGTTCCAGTAGAGGCCGCCCAGCACCGTGCGTTCGTGCAGGGGCTCCTTCGAGTACACAGCAACCGGCGAGACGAAGAGCTTCGACGTCGGCGTCGACGCGTACTTGAAGAAGGGCAGCATCGTGATGCTCTGCGTGTCCTTCGTCGCCGACCGATAGAAGAGCAGCGGCGGAATCAGGTCCCACGCCTCGCCCTCGTCGTTGCGGCCCCCGAAGTACAGCGGAGCGAAGCCGAAGTGCGAGGTCCGGTTCCCCGTTCGCACGTACGCGGGGCCCGCGATGGTCGTGGTCGTCTCGCCATCGCTCCAGCGCCAGAAGAGCGGAGGCACGATTTCGTGGTGTGACTTGCCCTCGCGCCCGACGAAGAGCAGCGGCACGGAGGCGAGCGTGAAGCCGTCGGGCCGCGACTGGTACCAGGTGTTCAGCGCCCAGGTGCTCGAGGTCTCCCCGTCGGTGTGGTGGTACGTCAGCAGTGGCGGCAGGAACAGCGACTGGTTCTTCCCGTCGCGGAAGCTCCAGAACAGCAACGGCGAGATGTCGTAGGTGCCGTTTCGCGCGCTGGTGCCGTGGAAGAAGAGCGGCACGATGCCCCAGTCACTGCGCAGCAGCGAGTCGTGCCAGAAGATGTTGGCGACGATGGTGGTGCGCTCGGTGTTGTTGCCCCAGCGCCAGAACACCGGCGGCGCGAACGTGTGGCTGTTCTCGCCCTCGACCTTCGAGAAGAGAAACGGAACGAGGTTGAAGGTGTGGCCGTTGGGCCGCCGCTGGAAGTACGTGTTCAGCACCCACGCGGTCTGCGTCTCGCCGTCGTCCGCGAGGTAGGTGCCGATGGCAGGCAGCAGCAGCGACCACTTGCGGCCTTCACGCTGGCTCCAGAACAGGGGAGGCACGATGTCGTAGTCGCCGTCCGCGCTGCGCTTGCCGAAGTACAGCGGAGCGAGCCCGAAGTCCTGTCGCAGCGGCGTCCAGTGGAAGTACACCGGCCCTGCGATTGTCGTGCGCTCGAGCGAATCGCCCCAGTCCCAGAACAGCGGCGGCAACACCGTGTGAAACGCGTCGCCGTCCTGGCCGGCGAAGAGAAACGGAAACGAGTTCAGCGTGAAGCCATACTTGCGCGTCGAGAAGTACGTCTGCAGCACGAACGCCGTCTCGGTTTCGCCGTCTGTTTCGTACCAGGTGAGCAGCGGCGGAATCAGCAGCGAGTGGTTGCGCCCGTCGCGGAAGCTCCAGAAGAGGGGCAGGGCGATGTCGTAGTTGCGGACCCCGCGCCCGCTGAAGAACAGCGGCGCGATGCCGAAGTCCCATTGCTTCGAGCTGCGGTGGTAGAAAACGTTTGCGGCGATGGTGGTCTGTTCTTCCTCGTCACCCCAGCGCCAGAACAGTGGAGCAACGACCTGGTGAAACTCGCTTCCCGTGCGTCCGGCAAAGATGAACGGCAAGACGCCCAGCGAGAATCCATCGGGGCGTGAGTGGTAGTAGGCGAGCAGCGGAGGGATGAGCAGGGTGCTCGTGTCCTCGTCGCGGATGCTCCAGAACAGCAGCGGCGAGACGTCGTAGCCGGGCCCGTGGAAGTACAGCGGCACGATGCCGAAGTCGGTGCGCTGCGGCGTCGTGCGCCAGAACACTGGCCCCGCAATCGTGGTCGTCGTCTCCGCGTCGCCCCAGCGGAAGAACACCGGCGGCACGACGAGGTGGTGCTCGTCGCCCTCGCGCCCCATGAAGAGAAACGGAAACGAGTTGAGCGTGAAGCCGGTCTTTCGCTGCTGGTGGTATGTGTTCAGCGCCCAGGTCGTCTCGGTCTCTCCATCGCCCGCGTGGAACACCAGCAGCGGCGGGATGACGAGCCGGTGCTCGAGGCCGCGGCGAAAGCTCCAGAAGAGAAGCGGCGAGACGTCGAAGTCGCCCTTGGTGCTGCGCCCGCCGAAGTACAGCGGAGGCAACCCGAAGTGCCGGCGCCCGCTTCCCTCGTGCGCGTACACGGGGCCGACGATGGTGGTCGTCTCGGTGTCGTCGCCCCAGCGCGCGAACACGAGCGGCACGACCGTGTGGTGGTCCTTCCCCTCGCGGCCGATGAAGAAGAAGGGAAACGAGTTCAGCGTGAAGCCGTCGGGCCGCGCCTGGTACCAGGTGTTCACCACCCACGCGCTGGTCGTCTCTCCGTCGGAATGAAAGCCACTCAACAGCGGCGGAATCACCAGCGTGTGCTTCGGCCCCTCGCGGAAGCTCCAGAAGAGCAGCGGCGACACGTCGTAGCCGCCCGTCGCGCCGTGCCCGTGAAAGAAGAGCGGCACGATGCCCAGGTCGAAGCGCTGCCGCGACTCGCGCCAGAAGACGTTCGCCGCAATCGTGGCGACCTCGTCTGCGTCGCCCCAGCGCGCAAACAGAGGAGGCACGACGACGTGGTGTTTGTCTGCAGCGCGGCCCGCGAACACGAGCGGCAGGAAGCGGAAGGTGAAGCCATCGGCGCGGGTCTGCAGGTACGTGTTCGCGACCAGCGTCGTGGTGGTGTCGCCTTCCGAGTGGTGCACCGCCAGCAGCGGCGGAATCACCAGCGTGTGCCTGCGGGCGTCGCGGAAGCTCCAGAACAACAGCGGCGACACGTCGTAGTCCTCGCCGTCGACGCTGCGCCCGCGGAAGTACAGCGGCACGATGCCCAGGTCTGATCGCTTCGACGTCTGGTGCCAGAAGACGTTGGCCGCAATGACTGTCGTCTCTTCGTTGTCGCCCCACAGCCAGAACAGCGGCGGCACGACGACGTGGTGGTCTTCGAGCTCCTTGCCCGCGAACAGCAGCGGGAACACCGTCAGCGAGAACCCGTTCGGTCGGCCCTGGTAGCGCACGTTCAGCGCCCACGTCGTCTCGGTCTCTCCATCGCCGCTGTGCCACGCGAGCAGCGGAGGAAGGAACAGCGAGTGCTTCTTGCCTTCGCGGAAGCTCCAGAAGAGCAGCGGCGAGATGTCGTAGTCGCCGTCACGAAGGCTGCTGCCGTGGAAGTACAGCGGCACGACGCCCAGGTCGGTGCGGAACTTCGAAGTGTGGACGTAGACGTTTCCAGCGATGGTGGTCGATTCGTCTTCGGCGTCGTCGCCCCAGCGCCAGAACAACGGAGGCAGGAACGTGTGGTGCTTCGTCCCCTCGCGGCCGACGAACAGCAGCGGAGCGAAGAGGAAAGTGAACCCGCCGCCCGCCCGCCGCTGGAACCAGGTGTTGAAGGACCAGGTGGACTCAGTCGCTCCATCGCCGCCATGCCAGGTGAGCAGCAGCGGGAGCAGCAGCGAGTGCTTCGGCCCGTCGCGGAAGCTCCAGAAGAGCAGCGGCGAAACATCGTAGTCGCCGCCCTTGCCGCGACCCTGAAAGTAGAAAGGGACGACGCCGAGGCTGTGGCGGTCTGCCGCTTCGTGAAGAAACACGGGGCCCACCACCGTCGTCTTCTCGACGTCGTCGCCCCAGCGGAAGAACAGCGGCGGCACGATGGTGAACTGGTTGCCGTTGGGGTCTCGCTTCCAGAAGGCGAAAGGAACGAAGCCGCCCTTTCCGACCCACGGGGCGTCTTCGCTGGCCCGCTCGCGAAACGAGTACGCAAAAGGAAACAGCACGTCGGTCTCGAGCAGGCGATCGCGCCGGCGGAAGTAGGTGAAGTACAGCGAGGCCGTGCCGTCTTCATCGGTGCGGTACGAATAGAACGGGGTGACCAGCGTCTGGCTCTCGGGCGCACAGTGCGAGACGAAGAAGGGCGGCACCACGCGGGTGCGGGTCTTCTCTTCGAAGTCCAGCGACTGGAAGTAGAGCAGCGCCGCCCACGTGTACGAACGTTCGGCGTTGGTGAGGTACAGCGGAATCGCCCAGATGCCCGAAGGCCTGAAGGCGGTGAGGTCTTCGCGGGTCGAGACGGCGAGTCGGTTTCGTTCAATCTCCGCGTCCGACAGACACTCGTTGCGGTACGTCGACTTCGGCCGCGCAATCGGCACGGCTTCCGGCGGCCGCTGCGGCTCGGCGACGACAGGCTCGGGAGTTCCCGCATCGGCCTCCACGACCTCGGCCCAGGCTCCCACATCGGGCTCGGCTGCCGGCGCCGGGTCATCGACGTCCACCACGGGGCCCAGCGCCGTCAGCGCGTCGCACCCTGCCTTCAGGCTGAGCTGACACGCCTGCGCCAGCCAGAGGCGAACCTGAATCGGGTCGGCGTCCGGCTTCTGCGCCAGGCGCAGACACGCGTGGGGGTCTCCGCGGCTACAGAGGACTCCATCTTCGGGCAGCACATCCGGCTGGGGATTCGCGCGCAGCGTCTTCGCGTCCTCTTCCCAGCTGTCGGCTGCGAGCCACTTTCCTTTGAGCCGCGCCAGCGCCGCCGCGTCGTCACACGCCGCCGCCTCGCCGAGCTCGCACGCGCGGCCGAACAGCATCCACGCCTGCGTCTCGCTTTGCGGGTCGCCCTTGTCGTGCGCGGCCTTGCCCAGCCGGTGGCACGCCTCGCGGTCTGCCAGCGCGCAGAGCTGGGCATCGCCCAGCGTCGACTGGCCGAGCGCAGAAGCACCCGCGAAAAAAATGATGGCTGCCGCGACCCTCACGAGACTCCCCGCGCAGCCCCTACGCAATCGCAGGGCCGCGGCCGAAGGTGCCGGTTTGGTTGAGGGTCTTCGCGCCACGCGCAGAACGCTGCGCGACGGCTGCGTCGCCCGCCGCCCATTCTCAAGACAGTGACGTTCTAAGAATTGGACACGATGCTTAGGTGTGATGAATGTGTGGTGATTCTGAAATGTCGACGCAGCGAGAAGGAATTCTCGATGTGTCATGCGCGAGTCGGGGCTAGCTAGACCTGCTTCGCGCGCGGCGACCGGGACTTCGTCGCTACCCGCGGCTCGGCCGGCAATTCCTGCTGCAGCGTCAGCGCTGGGGCGAAGAAGTCACCCACCCTCGCGACCCGCTCGAGCACCTGCGGCGCCTCGAACACCAGCGGCGACTTGTCCCCGCTCTTGTCGCACGCCTCGATTTCTTCCCAGGTGATGGGCGTCGACACCGTCGGCCGTTCTCGCGCGCGAAGGCTGTAGACCGAGATGGTCGTCTTGTTGAAGTCGTTCTGGCTCCAGTCGAGGAGCACCTTCCCGTCGCGAACGCTCTTCTTCATCTCGGACACGAAGAGGTCAGGCAGCTGCGCGTGAAGCAGCTCGGCGATGCCGCGCGCCCAGCCCTTGGTGTCTTCGTACGTGGTGGGCGTATTCAGCGGCACGTAGAGCTGCATGCCCTTGTTGCCCGACGTCTTCGCAACTGACGCAAGCCCAACCTTGTCGAACAGCTCGCGCAGCACCAGGGCCGCCTTGCAGCACGTGACGAGGTCCGCGGGAGCGCCAGGGTCGAGGTCGAACACCACCATCGACGGCTGCTCGATGTTTGGCGCGTGCGCCAGCGACGGGTGCAGCTCGAGCGCGGCGAGGTTCGCGAGGAACACCAGCGTCGGGGTGTCGTTGCAGAGCACGAAGTTCAAGTCTTCCCCGCGGCCATAGCCGTAGATGGGCACCGTCTGCACCCACTCGGGCCGGGACTTCGTCGCGTTCTTTTCGAAGAACGACATGCCGTTCACGCCGTTCGGAAAGCGCTTCAGCGTCAGGGGCCGGTTCTTCAGGTGCGGCACCAGCAGCGGCGCGATGGCCTGGTAGTAGGCGACGACCTGGCCCTTCGTGAAGCCTGCCTCGGGGTAGAGCACCTTCGCCTGGTTCGACAGCGTCAGTGCCCTGCCTTCGACTTCGACCTCGATGACTTCCCGTTTGGGAGCCAAGCGATCAGCCGCCCAGCACCATTCCCGCGCGCGACAGCCACGCGCTGACGGTGCCCGGCGCGATGCCCAGGTAGACGACGCCAATCGCGCAGGTCGCCAGCGCAAGCTCGGTGGTCCAGGTGCGCTCGAGCGCCGGCATGCCGTCGGCCGCGGGGCGCATGAACATGTAAACGACGACGCGCAGGTAATAGTAGACGCCCGCCGCGCTCGCGAGAACGCCGAGCACCGCAAGCCCCAGCAGGCCCGCGTCGACGCCCGCGCGGAAGATGAGCAGCTTGCCCATGAAGCCGACGGTGGGAGGAATGCCGCCCAGCGAGAGCATGAAGGCCGCCATCGCCAGCGCCCACGCCGGCTTGCGCTGCGCGAGGCCTGCGAAGCGGTCGAGGTCCCACGTGTTGCCGCGCGTCTCGTCTTCGCGGCGCTCGAGCGCGCCGACGATGCCGAATGAGCCCAGCGACGTGACGGTGTAGGCGAGCGCGTAGAACAGAATCGCCTTGTAGACGTCGGCCGCCACCGTGACCTTCGAGCCGAGCAGCGGCGTCACGCTCAACACGCCCACCGTCGCCGCCGACTTCACCGGAGCGAACAGCGCCGCGACGCCAATCAACATGTAGCCCGCGTGCGCGATCGACGAGTACGCCAGCATGCGCTTCACGTTGCGCTGCGGCAGCGCGAGCAGGTTGCCGATGACCATCGTCATCGCCGCCAGCGCGCTGAACATCACGAACGGAACCTGCGGATCCATCGCCGGGGAAATCGCGAGGAACACGCGCACCATCGCGACGAAGGCCGCGGCCTTCACGCCCGCCGACATCAGCGCCGTCACCGGCGTCGGGGCACCCTCGTACACATCGGGCGCCCACATATGGAAGGGCACCGCTGCAATCTTGAAGAAGAAGCCGATCGCGACCAGGCCGAACCCGATGGTCACCATCCACGGCTGGGTCGCCATCGCGCCGGGAAGGGCGGCGGCGACGGCGGCGAACTTGGTGCTGCCGGTCGCCCCGTAGAGAAGGGCAGCGCCGTACAGCATCAGCGCGGCCGAGAAGGCGCCGAGGATGAAGTACTTGAAGCCGGCTTCGGCCGGACGCGGGCCGCGGCGCAGGTACGAGGTCAGCGCGTAGGTGGCGATCGACATCACCTCGAGGTTCACGAACAGGGTGATGAACTCGGCCGACAACGCCAGCAGCGACATGCCGGCCGCCGCGAACAGCAGCAGCGCGTAGAACTCGCCGCGCTCGGCCTTGCGGTGCTGCAGGAAGCCCGACGACAACAGCACCGCGAGGCCCGTGCCGAGGCACACCACGACGGTGAGGAAGCTGCTGAACGGGTCGAGCACCGCGAAGCCCTGCAGCACGCTGCGGGCCGGAGTGAACGCATTTTCCAGCGAGAACATGCCGGCCAGCGCGCACGCCAACGTCGCGATGATGGCCTGGTACGTGCGCGTCTTCGAGGTGAGGAACACCTCGGTCAGCATCAGCAGAATCGCCGTGCCGACCAGGATGCCCGTCGGGATGAGCGTCGAGAACTCGTCGAGCGAGAAAGAAGGGATGTTCATGGCGTGGGCTGCGGAACGGGGGCCTGCATGATGCGCGGCGGCATCTGGCGCAGGGTCGGCATCAGCGGGGCGCCCAGGGCGCGCGGCGCTTCACGAACGGGGAAGCCAGGGGTCGGAACCAGCGGAGACGGGTTCGGCCGCGTCCGCACCTTCACCGCCTGCTCGTCGAGGTTGCTCTCGTCGCTGGCCCACAGCGCGCGCGCCACGAACCTGTCGGTCGACGGCGAGATGACATCGAGGAAGGGCTGCGGGTGAAGGCCCATCACCAGCACGAGGACGATGAACGGAGCCGCCGTCGCCAGCTCGCGCTTGTTCAGGTCTTTGAGCACCTTGTTCTCGGGGTTCGCCAGCGGCCCGAAGAACACGCGCTGCACCATCCACAACATGTATGCGGCGCCCAGCACGACCGCCGTCGCCGCGAGCGCGCCGAAGGCGAAGTGCAGCTTCGACTTGAAGGTGCCCAGCAGGACCAGGAACTCACCGATGAAGCCGTTGGTGCCCGGCACCGCGATCGAGCTGAACGTGATGATGAGGAAGAAGGTGGTGAACACCGGCATCACCTTCGCGATGCCGCCGTACTCGCTCATCAGGCGCGTGTGGCGCCGCTCGTAGAGCATGCCGAAGAGGAGGAACAGCGCGCCCGTCGACACGCCGTGGTTCAGCATCTGGTACGCGCTGCCCGACGCGCCTTCTTTCGTGAACGCGATGATGCCGAGCATGCAGACGCCCATGTGGCTCACCGACGAGTAGGCGATGAGCTTCTTGATGTCGCGCTGCGCAAGGCACATCAGCGCGCCGTAGACGATGCCAATCACCGACAAGACGGCCAGCGGGGTCTGCCAATGCCGCGCGACGGTGGGAAACAGCGGCACCGCGAACCGCCAGAAGCCGAAGGTGCCCATCTTCAGCATCACGCCCGCGAGGACGATGGAGCCGGCCACCGGCGCCTGCACGTGCGCGTCGGGCAACCAGGTGTGCACCGGGAACATCGGGACCTTGATCGCGAAGGCGAGCGCAAAGGCGAAGAACATCCACGGCCCGAACCGCAGCAGGGCGGCCCCCGCAGACGACAAGCCCGCCGGGTCGCAGACCCCGTTGCCCGCCGCGTTCATGCACTGGCTGACTTCGCGCGAGGCAGCCATGAGGCCGTTGTAGATCGCGCCAAAATCGAAAGACCTCATGCCCGCCGGCTGTGCCACGAAGTACACCGACAGCATCGCGACCAGCATCAACAGCGAGCCGACCAGCGTGTAGAGGAAGAACTTCATCGCGGCCATCTGCCGCTCTTCGCTGCCCCACACCCCGATGAGCAGGTACATCGGTACGAGCATCGCTTCAAAGAAAATGTAGAAGAGCAGGGTGTCGAGCGAGCAGAGCGCTCCCATCATCGCGGTCTGCAGCAGCAGCAGCGCGAGGTGGAATTCCTTCACGCGTTCCTGCACGAAGCTCCACGAGCTCATCACCACCAGCGGCCCGAGGATGCCCGTCAGCAACACCAGGCTGACCGCCAGGCCGTCGACGCCCAGGTGGTAGCTGACGCCGATTTCGTCGATCCACGGCATCCGGAACTCGAGCTGGAACTCGCGGCCGCCCGGCTGGAAGCGCGCGAACGCCCAGATGGCGACCACCATGTCCGCAATCATCGCCACCAGCGTGGCGACCCGAATCTGGCCCTTGTCGCCCTTGGGCAACATCAACACCAGCAGTGCGAAGACCATCGGCAGCCAGATGACTGCGTTGAGGCCGCGCGACTCGTACGACGCGTTGAAATCGAACCAGTTCATTTGCCCACCACCTGCATCAGCGCCCAGCCGATGCCCGCCGCGAGCGCCAGCGCCATCACTGCGGCGTAGCCCTGCGCGTCACCGCTCTGGAAGTACCGCAACATGCTGCCGAGCCGCAGCGTCACCCACGCCGTACCGCGCACCGCCACGGTGTCGATCAGCATCGAGTCGATGACCTTGAAGAACACGAAGCTCACGAACTTCAGCGGCTTCACGATGGCGACGTCGTACAGCTCATCGATGTAGAACTTGTTGAGGCTGAGCTTCTGCATCGCGCCCAGCGGGCCCGTGAGCACCTGGCCGCGCTTGAACACGCGGGTATAGAGGACGACGGCCGCGGCGCCGCCGAACAATGCAATCGCCCACGCCATGCCCCAGCCCGACCACGGAAGCTTCAGCTGCTCTTCCATCGGAGGCAGCCGCACCGTCGCCAGCCGGCTCACCAGCGTCTCGGACGTGGCGAACACGGGGGTGAGGAAGTTCTCCATCAGCGTCTGCTTCGGGAAGTCAGGCCCGCGGACGTTGTCCATGAAGGGAATGCCGTGCGCCGCCGCCGCGACCGAGAGGAACGCGAGCACCAGCAGCACGCCCGTCATCGTCCCGTCTGACTCGTGGGCGTGCGCAAGCTTCGCGTCCGGCGCGCGATCGCCCTCGAACGTCAGCACGTAGAGCCGCGTCATGTAGAACGCAGTGCACAGCGCCGCAGCGAGGCCGATGTACCAGACGTAGTGCAGCACGTGCTCGTAGCCGGACAGCGTGTTGGTGTGAAGGGCGTGGAGGATGGCGTCCTTCGAGAAGAAGCCTGACAGCGGCACGATGCCCGTGATGGCCAGCGTCGAAATCGCGAACGCTGCCCAGGTGAGCTTCTGCTGCTTGCGAAGCCCACCGAGCTTCCGAATGTCGCCTTCGTCGCCATTGCCGTGCATCACGCTGCCTGCCGACAGGAACAGGCACGCCTTGAAGAACGCGTGGGTGACGACGTGGAGGAAGGCGGCCCAGAAGAGGCCGGCGCCGATGCCCATGAACATGAAGCCCAGCTGCGACACCGTCGAGTAGGCGAGCACCTTCTTCAGGTCGTTCTGCGCGAAGGCGATCAGCGCCGCAATCAGGGCAGTGAGGGCCCCGATGACCGCGATGACGGCCATCGCGAAAGGCGACAGCACGACGAAGTAGCTCATCCGGCAGAACAGGTAGATGCCGGCGGTCACCATCGTCGCGGCGTGAATCAGCGCCGACACCGGCGTCGGGCCGGCCATCGCGTCCGGCAGCCAGACGAACAGGGGAAGCTGGGCAGACTTGCCGGCCGCGCCGAGGAGGAAGCAGAGGAGGATGACGGTGAGCACGCCGTTGAAGGTGTGGCCGCGCAGCGGGCCTTCGGCAATCTCGTTGCGAAGCTCGTTGGGCGCTGACTTCGCGAGCTCTTCGAGGCCCATGAAGCCCAGGGGGCCGTTGGTGGCGAGGCCCTGCTTGAAGCGCGCCTGCACCTGCGCAGCCGCGGCGTCGGGCGTCGGCTGGTAGCTTTCCACCCGCGCCTGCTGCGCGAACGCCTCGACCAGCAGCACCAGCAAGAAGCAGGCGATCAGGAAGCCGAAGTCGCCGATGCGGTTGACGATGAAGGCCTTGCGGCCGGCGAAGGCCTTCTGCGCGTCGTCGTACCAGAAGCCGATGAGCAGGTAGCTGCACATGCCCACGCCTTCCCAACCGACGAACAGCAGCACCAGCGAGTCAGCGAGCACCAGCGTCAGCATCATCGCGATGAACAGGTTCAGGTACGCGAAGAAGCGCCAGTAGCCCGGGTCGTGCGACATGTACGAAGTCGCGTAGAGGTGAATGAGGAAGCCGACCCCGGTGATGACCAGCAGCATCGTGCCCGACAGGTGGTCGGCCATCAGCCCGAAGTTCACCTTGAAGTCGCCCGCCGAGAACCAGGTGCCGAAGTCGTGGCGCACCGCGTAGTGCAGGCCACCCATCGCGTACGGGTTTGCTGCTTGAGTCGCGTAGTCCGCTGCCGTCCAGTAGACGATGAGCGAGATGAGGAAGCTGCCGAACACGGCCCCACACGCGATGAGGTGGACGTTCGCGCGACCCAGCGCTTTGCCGAAGACGCCGCTGAAGAAAGCGCCCAGCAGCGGCAGCGCGATAATCATCCAGAGGCTCCAGCCCGCCGCCTCTGCCGTCATCGGCGCGCGCTGGAAGAAGCAGTTCGTCGCCGCGAAAACGCCGTGGCCCGACGAGAACTGAGAGAACGTTTCGTAGTCCGAACATGCGATCATTGTCTGCGGCCCTTAGTGCTTCATCGTCTGGAGCTCGTCGATGTTGACGGTGCCCCGGCTTCGGTAAACGGCGATCACGATCGCGAGGCCCACCGCTGCTTCGGCGGCCGCCACGGCGATGATGAAGAAGGCCGAGATGTGGCCGTTGATGTCACCACGCTCTCTCGCAAAGGCGAGGAAGGTCAGGTTCGCGGCGTTGAGCATCAGCTCGACGCACATGAAGACCACCAACGCGTTGCGGCGAATCAAGACCCCGAGCATGCCGGTGCAGAACAGAACCGCTGACAGGCTCAGGTAGTACGAGGTCGGAATGGAGGTCATGGAAGTCAGATGCGCGGCTTGGCGACGACCACTGCGCCGAGGATCGCGACGAGCAGCAGCAGCGAGACCGCTTCGAAGGGGAACAGCCACTGCGTGTACATGACCTCGCCGACCTTCTGGATGGTGCCGAAGCTGGCCACCTGGGCCGGGTCCCGCATCCACGCGGCGTCGATTTCAGGCAAGCGGCGGAAAGAGACGAGCAGCGCAGCCAGCAGACCCGCCGTGCCGACGCCCCCCAGAATTCTGGCGACCGAGAATTGCATCGTTCGCCCGGTGTCCGGCAGCGACAGCAACATGATGACGAAGAGGAACAGCACCATGATTGCGCCGGCGTACACCAGCACCTGCAGCGCCGCGATCGTGTGAGCCCACAGCAGCACGTAGATGCCCGCGAGGAAGAAGAAGGTCGCGACCAGGCTCATCGCCGCGCCAATCGGGTTCTTCGCGATGACGACGCCCGCCGAGCCCGCGACCGTGGCGATCGCAAAGGCCCAGAAGAGAAGCTGTTCAGCGCTCATTGAAACTCTCCGAACGCGCCCCACGGATGCTCGCCATAGGGGCAGCGGTGCTCGGCGATGTGCTGCACGAACTCCGACTTGAACTTCTGCACGAAGCTCTGCACCGGCAGCGCGCCTGCGTCGCCCAGCGCGCAGATGGTGTTGCCGAGGCCAATCGGCGGCCACGGAGCGATCGACGTCGCCACCTGCATCAGCTGCTCGAGGTCCTTCGGCTCGCCGCGGCCTTCTTCGATTTTCCGCAACAGCCGCGTCATCCACGGCATGCCTTCACGGCACGGCGTGCACTGGCCGCACGACTCTTCCGCGTAGAAGCGGGTCACCCGCCACAGGCACCGCACCATGCAGCACGTGTCGTCCATCACGATGATGCCTCCTGAACCCGCCATCGAGTTCAGCGGCTTGAACGCTTCGAATTCCAGCGCGACGCCCATCTCGGCGGCCGTGAGCACCGGCGCCGACGAGCCACCCGGAATCACCGCCTTCACCGTGCGGCCGCGCGGCATGCCTTGCCCGAACTGGTCGTCGAAGATGAGGTCTTTCAGCGTCGTCTGCATCGACACTTCGTATGTGCCCGGGCGGTTGCAAACGCCCGACAGCGTGACGAGCCGCGTGCCGCCCGACTTGTCGGTGCCGAGCTTCGCGAACCAGTCAGCGCCCTTCTCGAAGATCGACGGCAGCGTCGCGATCGTCTCGACGTTGTTCACCACCGTCGGGCACCCGAACAGACCCGACACCGCGGGAAACGGCGGCTTGAGGCGGGGCCAGCCCTTCTTGCCTTCCAGCGACTCGAGCATCGCGGTCTCTTCGCCGCAGATGTACGCCCCAGCGCCGCGCACCTGGTAGACGTTGAGCTCGAAGTCACGGCCCATCAGCTTCTTGCCGAAGATGCCTGCCGCGTAGGCCTCGGCCAGCGCCTTGTCGAGCACGTTGCTTGGGTGTTTGAACTCGCCGCGCGCATAGATGTAACAGGTGTGCGCGTTCAGGGCCCAGCACGCGATCGCCACGCCTTCCAGCAGCGCGTGCGGATCATTTTCCATGATGAAGCGGTCTTTCGCGGTGCCCGGTTCCGATTCGTCGGCGTTGATCGCGAGGTACCGCGGCTTCGGGTTGTCCTTCGGCACGAAGGACCACTTGAGGCCCGTGGGAAAACCGGCGCCGCCGCGGCCGCGCAGGTTCGACTTCTTCACCTCGGCCTGCACTGCCTCGGGCGCCAGCTCGAGCACCTTCTTCAGCTGCTCGTAGCCACCGTTCTTCCGGTAGCCATCGAGGGTGGGCTGCCCGGGCTTGCCCCAGTGGCGCGTAACGACTTTCTCGACGTGCATGTGGAATTGGTCAGACGAGCGTTTCGAGCAGCTTGTCGACCTTCTCCTTGGTCAGATTTTCGTAGTGGTCTTCGTTGATCTGCAGGCAGGGCGCGGTGCCACAGCTGGCGAGGCACTCGGTTTCGCGAAGGAAGTACTTGTCGCCGTTGGTGCCGGCGGTGGTTCCGAGCTTCACCTCGAGGTGCTTGAGCATGCCCTCGGCGCCGCGCAGCGCGCACGAGAGGTTCGTGCAGACGTCGATGACGTACTTGCCCGGCTTCTCAGTGTGAAACATCACGTAGAACGTCGCGACTTCGTAGGCCCGTTCGACGGTGGTCTCGAGCTTGTCGGCGACGGCCTTCATTCCCTCGGGCGTGCACCAGCCACGAAGCTCCTGCAGCAGACGAAGCGCGGGCAACATCGCGGCGCGCTTGCGATCAGGCGGGTAGTGGCCGAGCAGCTCGGAAATGCCGGCATCGAATTTCTTCTGTTCTTCCGGGGTGAAGGCGACGGCGTCCGACATGGCGGCGGTTCGTAGGGAAGCCGCGTGCTTGCGTCAACGAAAACCTTGCTCCGCACGCGCCGCCCCAACGACAATTGCGCTTCCCCCCAGTGACCAGAGAATCCGATCAGCGCGACTGCCCGCGCATCCCCTTCGTTCTTCGGGTCGACTACCCGGATCAGCGTTCGTTTTCGGACGCCACCGAGAACCTGTCGAAGGGCGGCATCTTCATCCAGACCGAGTCGAAGCTGCCGATTGGCGAGAAAGTGCCGCTGTCTCTTTCTTTCCCGGACCTGCTGGATCCGGTAGAGATCGTCGGGCGGGTCGCGTGGGTGCGGCCCGAGCAAGCCGGTGGGCGCGGCGCGGGAGTCGGAATTGCCGTCGATTCGGAAGTCCATCGCCAACACCTGGAGCGTCTGTTGACCGCTGAGGCCCAGCCCTCGGAAGGAACCCAGACCCCGCCGGCGGGTGGTTTTCGCGTGCTGATCGTCGAGGACAACCCCCACATCATCGAGATGTACAGCTACGTGCTGAAGAAGCTGGCCGCCAACGAGCTCAAGGGCACCGTGCCCCTGGAAGTGCACTTCGCGCCCGACGGGCACAACGCCCTCAACCAGCTGCTCGCCACCTCCTTCAACCTGGTGATGACGGACCTCTACATGCCGGTGATGGACGGCTTCCAGCTGCTGGAAAGAATCCGCGCCGAGCCGTCGCTCTCGAAGATGCCAGTGGTCGCGATTTCCGCGGGCGGCCGCGACGCGCAAGAGCGCGCCCTGAAGCTGGGCGTCGACATCTACCTGCGCAAGCCGGTGAAGTTCGCTGAAGTGCTGGAAACGGTGAAGCAGTTGCTCCGCATCAAGTAGCCCCAAACCAAGACAACCCATGGCCCAATCAGCAATGACGCGCGACAAGGTGAGCAACGAGGCGCTTTTCATCTTGAGAAGCCTTCAGGAAAACGCCCGCACCGGTCGCAGCAACAAGCTCGCCGACGTGAAGGTGTCGCTCGAGTCGAACGTGAGCATCGAGTTCGACAGCTACTTCTTCTTCCTCCGGAAGTTCCACTACATCGCGATGGATCGCGAAGCGCTGCTGAAGCTGACGGACCAGGGCCAGCGCGTCGTCGAAGGCGACTACCTCGACAAGTTCGCAGGGGAAGTCGGTGAGTTCTTCGCCGACCAGATTCAGCCGGGCGACGAGGCGACGCAGTCGGTGATTGTCGACGCGCTGCCGAACCAGCCTCCTCCGCCGCCGGCCACCGACCTGCTGCTCGACGGCGACCTGTCGGCCCCGCCGCCTCCTCCGCCTGCCCGGCGCCGCCCGCCGCCGCCCTCGCCCTCGCCCTCGCAGCTCGACGAGCCCCTCGTTCCTTCGATGCCGCATGTCACCGCCCCTGAGTCTCGACCCGCTGGCCAATACGCACCCCCTGCTCCTATGGCACTGACCCCCTCGATGGCTGCTCCGATGCCCCTGACTTCTGCGATGGCTGCTCCGCAACAGGGCGGCAAGGGTCAAGACATCGACCTTCGTTATGTGAAGTACGACCCGATCGGCTCGGGCCCGCTGGGCACCGTGTTCAAGGGCAAGCACAACGCCCTCGGCATGGACATCTGCGTGAAGGAGCTCAAAGACATCTTTGGCTACTTCTCTTTTCTTCAGCGCGGTGAGGTCATCAAGCGCCTCAAGAAAGAGCTCTGCGCTCAGGCGCAGGTGAAGCACCCCGGCATCGTCCCGATTCTCGACCAGAACACCGACGTCGCGCGTCCTTACTTCGTAATGGAGCTGATGAAGGGCTCGCTGCGCGAGAAGCTCGACGCCGCGGGCGGCAAGGGAATCCCGGTCGCGCTTGGCATTCGATACTTCCTGCAGCTGTCGTACGCGCTGCGCGCCGCGCACGCGACGGGGCTTCACCACCACAACATCAAGCCCGAGAACGTGCTGTTCGACACCTGGGGCAACGTGCGCCTCGCCGACTTTGGCCTCTCGCGCGTCATCGAAGTCGACCAGACGAAGGGCATGCCGCAGGTGTTCGTCGGCACCGGAGGCATGGGGTACATGTCGCCCGAGCTCATCGCCCGCAACAAAGAGGTCAACGCCTCGTCCGACGTCTACGGCCTCGGCATCCTTCTCTACGAGATGATGACGGGCCAGATTCCGGGCCGCCGTTCGGCGCTGCCCAGCGAAGTGAACTCGGAGTGCCCGTCGAAGCTCGACCCCATCTTCGACAAGATGACCCAGGACCGCAAAGACACGCGCTACCCGGACTTCGACACGATGCTCGACGACTTCTACGGCGCCTTCAGCGACAGCGAGTACCTCACCAAGGGCGACCTCATTCTCTGGAGCGAGCCGCCGAAGTCGTAGGCGGCGCTCCAGCTGGTGTTACCCGGGCTTCGAGGGACTTTCCTTCGAAGCCCGCTTCATTTGCGGCAGAGGGTCAGAGCGCGACCTTGCCGCCCTTCGCCTTGCATTCCTTCTCGGTGATTTGAATCCAGCCCTTGCCCTTGCACTCGTTGGTGCCAGCGCACGAGTTGCCCGAAGGCCCGCCGCACTCGCCTTTGCCTTTGCATTCGTTGACGTTCTCGCAGCGCACCTTCGCCGCGACCTTCGCGTCCTTCTTCGGGGCGGCCTTGTCCCCCGCCACCGCCGACGTGGCGAAAAGCGAGGCGACGGCAGAGGCAATCACGAATCCCTTCATCGGTTTGTTCATGGGCGGCAGCATACTCCCCGACGCATCTATCAGCGCCCCGACGAAGACGCGTGCACACCGAACAACTGCTGCAGGAACTGGTGCTGGTCCTCGCCATCGCCGTCGGCGTGGTGGTGGTGCTCACGCGCCTGCAGATGCCGACCATCGCCGGCTTCATCGTCGCCGGAGCGTTGGTTGGACCTTCCGGCTTCGGGCTCGCGAAAGACGTCGCGTTGATCGAGTCACTGGCCGAGGGCGGCGTGGTGATGCTGCTCTTCACCATCGGGCTCGAGTTCTCGATCGCACGGCTCAAGTCGTTCTGGCGGCTGCTCGCGTTGGGAGGTGGCCTTCAGGTCGGGCTCACCACGCTTGGCGTCGCGGGGTTGAGCGTGATGCGCGGCTACACCTGGCAGCAGAGCATCTTCTTCGGGTTTCTCGTTTCGCTGTCGTCGACGGCAATC
This sequence comes from Myxococcales bacterium, assembly GCA_038206395.1. GTDB lineage: Bacteria > Myxococcota > Myxococcia > Myxococcales > Myxococcaceae > JAGSPQ01. The sequence goes on from JBBRAX010000056.1 coordinate 34,255, forward strand.
GTGTTGCGCGCGTTGGCCGAACGGAACGAGGTCGACGCGCCGCACGGCCGGATGATTGTCGGCGCGCTGATTTTTCAAGACCTCTGCGTGGTGCCGATGATGCTCGTCACGCCGATGCTGGGCGGCTCGGTGGGCGGCGGAGCGGTAGACGTGCTGTTGGCCCTCGGCAAGGCCGTGCTGCTCGTGACGCTGACGTTGATCATCGGGCGCCGGGTGCTGCCGAGAATTCTTTTTCGCGTCGCGGCCACCCGGAAGCGCGAGCTCTTTCTTCTCGCCGTGCTGCTCGTCTGCGTCGGCGTCGCGTGGCTGACCTCGATGTCGGGCCTTTCGCTGGCGCTCGGAGCGTTTCTCGCCGGCATCGCTTTGGCCGACAGCGAGTACGGCGCGCACGCGTTGTCAGAGGTGCTGCCGTTTCGCGAGGCGCTGGCGAGCCTCTTCTTCATCTCGGTCGGCATGCTCTTCGACGTCCGCGTCGTGTTCGAAGATCCAGTGGGCATCGCGATGCTGGTGCTGCTCGTGCTCGGCGGAAAGACAGTGGTGGCGACGGCGGCCTCGCTGTTGATGCGCCTGCCTCCGCGGGTGGCGGTGCTGTCGGGCCTGGGCCTCGCGCAAGTGGGCGAGTTCTCTTTCGTGCTGATCGGCGTGGGGATGACGGCGAAGCTCGTGTCCGAGCCCGAGCGCCGCGTGTTCGTCGCGGTCGCGGTGCTGACGATGGTGGTGACCCCGCTGCTGGTGCGCCTCGGCCCCCGCCTCGCCGCTGGAGCGGCCCGGCTCAAGGCGCTCGAGCTTCTGCTGGGCACCCGCGGTGTCACCGAGCTGGTCACCCCCGAGGCGAAGAAGAGGTGGACCCAGCACGTCATCGTCGCCGGCTGGGGCGTCACCGGGCAGCGCGTGACCCAGGCGCTGACGGGCGCCGGCGTGCCCTGGCTCGTCGTCGAGCTGAACCCGTCGGTGAGCGCGGCGAAGTCGAAAGAGGGCGCTCCGTTCTTCTTCGGCGATGTCACGAGTGAGGAAGTGTTGCTCGCGGCGGGCATCGAGCGCGCGAAGGCGCTGCTGCTGTTGATCAACGACGGCGAAGGCGCGCGGCGGGCGTTGCGGGTAGCGCGGCAGCTTTGCCCCGACCTGCCGATTCTGGTGCGGGTGCAGTTTCAGCGCGACGTCGATGAGGTGAAGCGGCTCGGTGCGACCCAGATTGTCGCAGCGGAAGAAGAAGGCGCCAGCGCCGCGATGTGGCGCGCGCTCGAGATGGTGAACCCGGCATGACGCTTCGCCCGATGACCGCAGCCGAGTTCGTTCTCTGGCGCGCCGCTTTCGTGCGCGAGTGGGCGGTGGATCTGGCGCAAGTGCGCGAGCTGAGCGACGAGGCCGCGCTGGCCGAAGCGATTCGGCGAACGGATTCTGATTTGCCTGCAGGGGTCGAGACGCCCGGGCATTTTCTCTGCGTGCTGATGGATGGCGCGCAGGCGGTGGGCACGCTCTGGTACTCGATTGACGATGGTCGCGCGTTCATCGACGACGTATCAATTGATCCAGCATGTCGGCGACGGGGCTACGCGCAGCAGGCGCTGGCGCTGCTCGAACAGGAAGCGGTGGCGCGCGGGTGCTCGCACGTGTCGCTGAACGTCTACCGTCACAACCCGGCGGCGATTTCTCTGTACGAGAAGTGCGGCTACGTCGCGACGCAACAGCTGATGCAGAAGCGGCTGGCTTAGAAGCGGTCGCTGGCGAGCCAGGTCTCACTCTGCTCGTAGAGGCGGGCGCCGGCTTCGGTCGCGCGGCGGTGGTGCTCGTTCTCGTCGACCTTCTCGCGAAGCTCGGCGACCTGCTCACGCAGAGAGAGCAGCAGCGCCTCGAGACGTTCGACGGCGAGGAAGATGTGGGCGTCCATGTCGTTCATGGGCGGTGAACATCAGGGGCTCGCGTGACGCGGCTGCGAAGGCAGCGTCACAGGTTCGTAAATTTCACGGCGCGGCTTCGAAGACCTCGGCGTCGGGAAGCGTCATCGCCTCGCGGCCGGCGGCGCGCGCCCTTTCGCGGGGGACCTCCATGAACTTCTTCATGAACGCCGCGGTGGGCCGCAGCTTCACGGACTTGCCGGTTTCCTTGTTCGTGTAGACGGTGGCCAGCTGGTCGACTTTCGCCTCGGTGTACGTGAGCTGAAGCCGGCCGAGGCTGGCTCCCGTCGCGGCCTGCGCGCCGTCGGCGATGCACGCGTACCGGACCTCGCGCGGGCTCTGGTGGTCGACCTTCAGCGCGAAGCTGCCGCGCTTGAGGTTCAGGGTCTTCATCGCCGACTCACCCATGCGGTAGCCGGCCACCGCCCACGCGCCCGCGTCTCCGTGAATCGTCGCCACCGCGTCGAGCTTTGCGTCGACGTCATCCGCCCAGGCCGCGCTTCCCACCGTCAGCAGTCCCACGGCCAGCGCGTTTTTAAGGCCCATGGCGGTCGACCATAAGCGGAGTCGAAGAACGCCGCGGGCCGCCCGCAGCGATTCACCACGCAGTTCTTTCGAATTCGATCGAAGATTCTTTGACGCGCCGCGGCGGAGTGCCCCGAGAAGTCGAACGTTGCGCGTCGCGTTACGGAAAAGGCCCACGTGGCAGGTGTCCCTACAGGAATAGACCGCAACCCGTGCCTGGAATTGTCTAGTAATTTCATTGATTTGCTCGGAGCCAAGAGCCTCCGCAACGCATCGCATCAATTCTTCGATCGAATTCGATCGAATGGGTCGGGGACCCGCGGACATCTCCGGCAGCGTTGACTTGCGTTCATGCGCATGAATGCATTATCAAGTCGAGCCAATGGCGACGGCAGCAAAGACCCTTTCGGCGCTCCCCTCACGGGTTGAGCTGTTCCGGCTGTTCGCCGAGACGGGCCGCCTGCAGGTGCTCGCGTTGTGCGCCGAAGAAGAGCTGGCCGTCGGTGAGCTGTCAGCGCTGCTGAAAGACAGCCAGCCCCAGGTCAGCCGGAAGGTCGCCGGCCTGCGCGCTGCGAACCTTCTCGACGCGCGGCGCGACGGCACCCGCACCTGGCTGCGCGCGTCGCCCGACGTCCTCACCGACGCACTCGTCGCCGACGCGATCGCCGAAGGCCGCCGGCTCTGCCTCAAAGACGGAAGCCTCGCCCGCCTGCCGCGCCTCGTCGCCGCCCGCGAAGAGCAGGGCCGCGCGGTCTTCGAAGTCGAGCCCGTTCGCACCTCGGTGCCGCCGTCGCCCGAGCACCTCGCCCACCTCGCCGCGCTGGGGCCTCTGCTTCCAGGTCACGCGCTCGCGATCGACGTCGGCGCCGGAGACGGCCTTCTTCTCGACGTGCTCGCTCCGCTCTACGGCCGTGTCATCGCCGTCGACCGAAGCCGCGCCCAGTTGGCCCGCGTCGCTGAGCGCGTCGCCGCGCGCGGGTTCCACCACGTCAGCCTTTACCCCGGCAGCTACGACGACACCGCGCTGCTCGAGCGCGTCGACGCCGCCGGTGGCGCCGACCTCGTCTTTGCCGGCCGCACCCTTCACCACGCGTCGCGCCCTGCGCAGGCGGTGCAGAGCTTCGCGCGCCTGATGAAGAAGGGCGGCCACCTGGTGGTGATGGACTACCTGCCGCACGACCAGGACTCGATGCGATCGGACGGCGGCGACGTGTGGCTCGGCTTCCCCGTCGAAGAGCTGCGCGCCCACTTCGCCTCTGCCGACCTGCAGCTGGTTGGTGAAGTCTCGATTCCCGATGTCTTTCACCCTGCCGGGCCCGACGCGTCGCTGTCGTGGCACGCGTGGGTCGCTGTGAAGCCGCACCCGTCTTCCGTCACCTCGCTGAAGAAGTCACCCTAACCGCAGTCACCCAGGAGCACCCATGGACAGCCGCAAAGAATTCCCTGCCTACAAAGTGAAGGACCTCGCCCTCGCCGAGCTCGGCCGCAAAGAGATCTCGATCGCCGAAAAGGAAATGCCGGGCCTGATGTCGGTGCGCAATGAGTACAAGGGCAAGAATCCCCTCAAGGGCGCGCGCGTCGCCGGCTGTCTGCACATGACGATCGAGACCGCGGTGCTGATCGAGACCCTGAAGTCGCTGGGCGCCGAAGTCACCTGGACCAGCTGCAACATCTTCTCGACCCAGGACCAGGCGGCCGCCGCGATCGCGAAGTCCGGCGTTCCGGTTTTCGCGTGGAAGGGTGAGAGCCTCGAAGAGTACGACTGGTGCCTCGAGCAGCAGGTGTTCGCGTTCGAAGGCGGCAAGGGTCCGAACATGATCCTCGACGACGGTGGCGACCTCACCATCTGGCTGCACGAGAAGCACCCCGAGCTGTTCACCGGCCCCGACGCCATCCGCGGCCTCTCGGAAGAGACCACCACGGGCGTTCACCGCCTCTACGAGATGAGCAAGCAGGGCAAGCTCAAGTGCGCGGCGATCAACGTCAACGACAGCGTCACCAAGTCGAAGTTCGACAACCTGTACGGCTGCCGTGAGTCGCTGATGGACGGCATCAAGCGCGCCACCGAGACGATGATCGCCGGCAAGGTCGTCGTCGTCGCCGGCTTCGGCGATGTCGGCAAGGGCTGCGCGCAGTCGGCGCGCGGCTTCGGCGCCCGCGTCCTGGTCACCGAGATCGACCCCATCAACGCCCTGCAGGCCGCGATGGACGGCTACGAAGTCGTCACGATGGACGAGGCCGCTCCGCGCGCCGACATCTTCGTCACTGCGACGGGCTGCAGCGACGTCATCACCGGCAAGCACATGCAGGCGATGAAGGACGCCGCGATCGTTTGCAACATCGGTCACTTCGACTCTGAGATTCAGGTCTCGTGGCTCGAGAAGAACCCTGAAATCCGCGAAGAGAACGTGAAGCCGCAGGTCGACCAGTTCGTGTTCCCGGACGGCAAGCGCATCACCCTGCTGGCCCGCGGCCGCCTGGTGAACCTCGGCTGCGCGACGGGTCACCCCAGCTTCGTGATGAGCAACTCGTTCACCAACCAGACCCTGGCGCAGCTCGCGCTGTGGGGCGCCCTGGACACCGGCAACAAGTTCGAGTCGGGCAAGGTCTACGTGCTGCCGAAGAAGCTCGACGAGAAGGTCGCCGCGCTGCACCTCGCGAAGGTCGGCGTGAAGCTCACCAAGCTCACCGCTGAGCAGGCGAAGTACATGGGCCTCTCGGTCGACGGCCCGTTCAAGCCGGACAACTACCGCTACTAAGCCCTACCCGCTTCAACCTGCCGCGTGGCGCGCCGTCAAAAGCCGCCACGCGTCAGCCGACTGTGCCGTCCCACACCTTGCAGCCGATCAACTGCTGCAGTGTCTTTGCTTCCTTCTGAATGAGCGGCAGGTTGCCGTGGTCGACGATGTTGACCCGCTGCCCGTCTTTCATCACCAGGTTGAGCTCGTAGCTCCAGTACGACTTCTTGTCCCCGCGGACGTACTCCTTCAGCAGCTGAATCGCGTGAATCGCGCTGAAGGAGATCGGCCCTTTGCGGTGGGCGACCTGCCGTGTGTTTCCGTCGAAGACGAGTGACGTCGGATACGCGACCCAGCCGCCGACCGCCGCGAACACCGTGCCGAACAACATCATCGGCCAAAACGATTTCACGATTCCGCCGATGATGACGCCGACACCCACCGCCAGGAAGAGGCCGCCGAACAGAAACGACCAAAGGCTCTTCTTCATCACGAAGCGCGTCGAGTCCACCTCGACCAATCGATGGGTGCCGAAGCTCGCGCCCCCTGATTTCGCCGGGGTCCAGGCCGTCTGCATCGCTACGGGGTCCTCGAACTGACGCGGGTCGATGGGCGCCATCTGCTTCATCAGCTTCTCGGCGGCGTCCTTCAGCGTCTGCAGCAGGGACATGCCGCCAAGCCTAGCCATTTTCTGCTACGGGCTGCGTCATGACCTCACTCGCGCTGGTCATGTTGCTCACCACTGCAGCCGCCGACGCGCCGAAGCCCGTCGTCTCGGTGCTGTACTTCGAGAACTCAACCGGAGACGCGTCGCTGGACGTGCTCCGCAAGGGGCTCGCCGATATGATCATCACCGACCTCGTCGCGTGGGACGGCGTGGCCGTGGTCGAACGCATGAAGCTCGAGGCCGTGCTCGCCGAGCTCAAGCTTCAGCAGACGAAGGCGATCGACAGGAGCACCGCAGTCAGGGTCGGCAAGGTCATCGGCGCGCAGTACGCCATCACCGGCTCGATGAACCTGAGCAAGAACCAGCTGCGCATCGACGCCACCGTCACCAGCATCGAGAAGGGCACCACCGTCGCGTCTGCCTCGGTCACCGACGACAAAGACCGCATTTTTGAGCTCGAGCAGGCGCTGGTCGACAAGCTCACCGCGGCGATCGACGTGAAGCTGCGTGGCTCGGACGCACGGAAGAAGGCGAAGGTGCCGAGCCTCGAGGCCCTGCTGGCGTACTCCCAGGCCATCGACCTGTCGGACCAGGGAAAAATCGACGAGGCGCAGAAAGCGATGGCCGCCGTCGTCAGCAAGTCGCCGACCTTCGTGATGGCGCGCGAACGGAAGCAGACGTTGCTCAAGAGCCTCGAAGAGTTCAACGCCCGCAAGAAGGACCTCGTCAGCGGCGCGGTGCTCGAGGTGAACAAGCGCGCCGACAGTGAGCTCAGCAAGGCCAAAGGCTTCGAGAAAATGGGGGTCGACGAGAAGAAGGCCTTCATCGTCTGGCGCACGGTGAAGTCGCGCTTCCTCGCGCGGCTCTTGAAGCAGTCGCTGTCGCTTCACGGCGGCAAAACCCGCGTGGTGCGCGTCGGGGCCGAAGCCAAAGCGGTGGAACTCATGCGCGCCTGGGCGGCAAACCAGCGGCAGCTGGCGCTCGAGCTCAAGCAACTGGACCCGATGAACAACTCGATCGACCTGGGGCGCCTGGGACTCGCCGAGCTGCTGCGCGACTCAGGGCTTCTCGGTGGCAGCGTCAACACGCGGCCAGACCTCGCTGCGATCGAGGTGACGGACTTCGTCATCGGCGGACGCTTGAGCGACGGCGATTGGTTTCACGTCGCTCCACAGCTGGGCGTGCTCGACCCGCTCGAGCAGGAAAAGGCGCTGAAGCAACTGCAGGACGCGATCAGCGACGCCGAGGCCGCCTGGTCGAAGGCGTCGCCCGAGCTGCGGCTGAGGCTCGAGTACGACGTGTCGCGCGCTTGCATGGACTACGGCGAGAAGCTCGAGTGGCTGCGGCGCGACGACGACGCGGCGGCGGCGTACCAGAAGGTCCTCGACCTGTTGCCGACGTCCGATGCGGCGAAGCGCGCCGAGCAGCAGATTCAGGAAATCATCGGCGCGAAGCACGAGTTCGCCCATTCCGAGCGCGAGAAGTTCGAGAAGTCGATGCGCACCTGCGACGGCCTTCACGCCATTCACAACGAAGTCAGCTACCGCGTGCGCCGCAAGGGCTTGCCCGGGCTCGACGAAATCGAGGCCGAGGTCGAGAAGAACTGCGGCCTTCGGCTTGGCACTTCCTTCGAGATCGGCAAATTCTATCGGACGCTGGCCACCACCGCGGCCGACCACGAAGACTGCGTTCGGGCGAAGCGCTTCTACTTGAAGTCGTACGCGTACGGCTCCGAAGGGCCGCGCGGCTTCGCTCCGTATTTCAAGAACGAGCCGTGGTGCAGCTACGGCCTCGAAGAATCGATGTTCCCCTCGAAGCTGCGCGTCAACGCTGTGGGCTCGGTGGCCAAAGCGCTGGAAGACATCCTCGGTGAAGAGCTGGGCGCACGCGGCATCGCGACCGAGCGGGGCGGCAATCACGGCGGCGTGGCCAGCCTCAACGTCTCGTTCGCCGACGCCAACACGCTCAAAGGAAAGCTGAACACCGATGGCCCGGACCTCGAGGTGACGGGCGTGGTGACGAGGGGCGTCATCGACCTCGACGCCTTCTTCGCGCCGCTGATGAAGCAGCTCCAGCCCGGCAACGAGACCGGCGGCCGCAAGCCGGGCTCGAAGCTGTCGATGGAAGTCGCGGCCGAGTACGGCGCAGCACTCGCGCTCTACGAGTCGCGCAAGTACGAAGACGCGCTGGTCGCCTTCGACACGCTCGCGAAGAAGCAGCCCACCTTCCGGCTCGCGTCGATGCGCGCCGCGATGGCGAAGTCGAAGCTGCTCGACAACAAGAAGTGATGCGCGCCGCGGGCCTCGCACTGCTGGCGGTGGCGCAGGCCGCGCTCGCGCAGGGCCGCACCGACGACCTCTACGTCAACCCGACGCTGCTGGTGTCGAGCTCGCGGCTCACCGCCATGGCCGGCGCGTCGGTGGGAATCGGCGAAGGCTCCGAGGGCATGGCGGCCAACTACGCCGCGGTCGCCCAGCGCAGCCCGCGCCGCACCCGGCGGTGGGACTGGGACACCACTTTTTCGCTGCTCGGCACGCCCGTCGACACCGACAAGGACCTCGAGAACGACTCGAAGCCCAGCACCGATGCTCAGCCGATCGAGGCGCAGGTCGGCTTCTACCTGCAGTACCTGAAGTTCGGCCTCGGCGGCTTCGGTCGGTTCTCGACCCGCGACCTCTGCCTCGATGCGCAGTGCAGCGAGAGGCTCAGCGCCACCACCACCCACGGCGGCCTCGTCGTCGGAGCCGCCTTCTGGGAAGACCAGCTGCTCGTCGCCGCCGGCTTCAACCTCACCCAGGCGCGCTTCACCACGCTCAGCGAAGACGTCACCTACTCGGGCACCAGCTTCGGTGTCGGTGGGCTCTTGCGACTGCACCACCTGCCCTTCCGCATCGGAGCCTCCTTTCTGCTCGGCCACCTCGGCCTGCGCGGCTCGGACTCGGGCGACACCCTGGCCGGGCGGCCGCTGTACGCCGGCATCGTCACCCCGCACAAGCTCGCCATCGGAGCGTCGATGCGCCTCGGCCCCGGCAGCGAGCGCTACAACCGCGTCAGCAAGTCGTTGGTCGATGAGCAGCCGAAATACGCGGGCGCCAAGGTGTTGCCTTACGACGACCTGCACGACGTGCCGGCCGGTGCGTGGCTCCTGTCGGTGCAGCTCGACGCGGTGCTGCCGGTCGCCAACGCGACGACGGTGCGCTCCTTTCTTTTCGGAGAACCTGCGCTGCCCACCGGCGCCAGCTTCTACGTCGTGCCCCGCCTCGGCGTCGAAAACGAGCTGCTGCCGAAGCGGCTGCGGTTGCGATTGGGGACGTGGCTCGAGCCAAACCTGGTGCAGGGCTCACAGGTGCGGCCGCACGGCACCTTCGGCTTCGAGGTCTTCGTCTTCCGCCTCTACGACGACTGGAGCATCTCGGCCGCGCTCGACGCCGCGCCGCGGTACTTCGCGGCGAGCATCGGCATCGGCTGGTGGCGGTAGGGGAAAGCTACGCGGCCTTCTTCAGCGCCGTCAGCGCGGCTTCGACGTATTTCACGCCGGCGGGCGTAATCTGCCGGCCGCCCTTCACGGCCTTCGCGTAGCCCTTGTGCTCGCGCAGCGCCTTCGCTGCGTTCGGAGCCGCGTACTTCAGGCCGTGCGCCTGCCAGAACTTCGAGGTGACGCCCGAGCTGATGCCGGCGCCGCTGCGCACGAGGTACAGCGGAATCAGCGAGCGCAGCAGCTGGTCTTTCTTCTTGCCGGCCTTCACCAGGTCGAGCCGCTTCGGGTGGGCTTCGAGCGCCGTGACCAGCGAGTCGAGGGGCTCGGGCGCCGAAGGCCCGGCGATGCGCGCGGTGCGAACCGAGACCATCTGCTTGCGCGCGACCTTGTCTTTGGGCGGCCCCAGGCGGGCGCTGCGCTGCAGCGCTTCGAGCCGGCGCTGCAGAAACGACTCGAGGCCGATGATTTGAAAGAACCCACCCTTCAACTTCTGGAGCTTGAACGCCAAGTTGCACCCTCCCTCGTAGAGCGTTTGAACCTACAACAGCCCGGCGCGTTGCAAGGCCGATAAATCGGCCCGGGAATGGGTTAGAGCCTCTGGAAAGTGAATGCCCTGCTCGTGACGTTGGTGCTGACGGCTGCCCCGGCGATGCGCGCGCCGGCCGACGCCGAGTTCGCGTACTTCGTGCCGAAGCTCTCAGACCTCGAGGCGATGGTGCCTTTCCTCGACGCCGCGGGCGAGCGCGCGGGGTTGCTTCGAAGGGAAGGGTGGCGCAACGACGTGCATCCCCTGCTGCGCGTCGACATCACCCGAAAGGACTCGCTGGTCGAAGCGGGCATCGACTCAGGCAGCGCTGCCACGCTGTCGTACCGCGGCACCTTGAGCTGGTCGTGCGTGACGCTTGCCGACGTGAAGAAGTTCGAGGCCGCCTGCTCGGAAAAGCTGAAGTCGTGGGGCGTCGTCTTCCGCAAGGACGCCGATGGGTCGACCCTGGTCGGCTCGAAGGACTCGCTGGGCCGCGTGCTCGCCGGGTACGCGCTGAAGGGGAAAGAGTCGTGCGCCATCAGCGCCAGCGGCGCGAGCGTCGAGAAGCCGTTGATGGAGCTCGGCAAGCTGATGGGCAAGGCCCCGGCCGGAGCGATGTGGAAGACGGCCGCCGCGCTTCCCGGCCAGGCGGTGCTGATTTCCCCGATGGCCGTCGTGGGCCTGAAAGCAAAGGACCTGACGCTGACGTCGGAGTTCAAGTCGGCGCGGCTGCCTTTGGCGAAGCTGGCCGGCGCGGGGGCGACCCCCTACGGCGGCACGTCGTACGACGCGATGGTCTGGGCGCGGATGCGGGTCGAGCCAGCGCAGCTGCCGGTGTTGCTCGCGCAGCTGACCGCGAACGTCGGCCGCCTCTGCCCCGCGTGTGACAGCGCGGCGATGACGGACGCGGTGACGGCGCTGGCGCCCGCGATGACGGGCAACGCGCTGGTGCTGGTGCCGCAGGCGAAGGTGAAGGGCTCGCTGCGGACTTTCGCGGGGCGCTTCTTCTCGGTGCAGCTCGCCCTGTTGGGCGAGGCGTCGGACCCGAAGGCCGCGCGCGAGGCGCTGGAGTCGCTGCAGAAGGTGAAGGGCGCGAAGGCGCTGGAGAACGGCGAGGGCTACTCGCTGCTGCTGCGCGAGGGCGAAGTAAAAATCGGCGTCCGCGGCAGCCACGTCTATTTCGGCAACGATGGCGCGGCGATCGAAGCCGCGCTGACCGCCGTGCCCGCCGAGCCGGGCAAGCAGGCGCACGGGGTGGAGTTCGGCGTCGACCCGTCGCGCGTGGCGAAGGGCCTGTCGCAGGTGCCGCTGGTCGACGTGCTCGCCGTGCCCGAGCTCGTCGCGCTGGTGGGGTTGAGCGCAGAAGGCGGCCCGCTGCTGCTCGCGAGCGAAAAGATGCGGGGGTACGCCGACACCGACGCGAACGCAGCGGCGCGCGGTCAGCTCGTCTGGCCGCTGAAGAAACAGCGTTAACGCATCGTGCCGATAATTTGCCAACCGTCGGTAAATTTCTTCAAGACGAAGCCATCAATCTTCTGATTCGAGACGCGAAGCCGCGCCCAGTCGCCGTCGACCTTCAGCTCTTTCACGATGGCGGGGTTCTTCGGGTCGGGTGAGACGACGGCGACGAAGGCCGCCTTGTCCTCCTCGCTGGCGGCCGGCGCCGCATCGAGCCGCGGGCCGACGACGCGCAGCAGCTCTCTGATGAGCTCGTTGCGAATCGCGGGGTGGCGCACCTGGGTGGCCAGCTCACCCAGCACGGCAGGCGTCGTCCCGGTGCCCATGCGCGAGAGCTTGAGCTCGACGGCGGCCCGCACCAGCGGCGAGTCGGCCTTGCGGTAGGGCTCGAGCATCCACTTGTCTTTGTTGTCGACCGCGTCGGGACCCGACGACGGCATGTTGAAGAGGGTGAGCTCGGTTCCGACGAAGTTTTCGCGCACGGGGTTGAGCACGCGCACGGACTCCATCCAGAAAGCGACCCGGGCCTTCTTCTCGGCTTCTCCCGGTTTCTGGTCGGGCGGGAAGATGTTGCTCTCTTGCTTGCGGTAGTCGATCGACGTGGGCGACTCGACCGCCAGCAGCTTCCAATCGCTGTCTTCCTTCTCGCGCACGCCAAAGCCGACGTAGATGGGGCGTTCAGGCCGCGGCGTCGGCGTCTGGCTGGTGCCGGGCGAGTAGAGCGTGAGGGCCAGGCGGGCGACGTTGTCGTTGACGAAGACGGCGTGCGGGTTGATTCCCCAGCCCTTCGACGCCGTCCACTGGTGCCATTCGTCTTCCGTCTTCGCGGTGGTGACGGTGAGGGTGCACTCCTGGCCCCAATAGCCGCGGTCGACGCGCTTGCCCTGGACCTTCACCGTGTATTTCCGTTCGAACGAGAGGCTGACGCGGCCCGGATACACCAGCGCCTTTTCCTTGCAGACGATGTCGCCGCGCGGGCCGTAGTTCTCACGGTCCCACGTGAAGATGTCGGTGTCGGCGACCATGTTGTTGAACAAGCCGGTGAGCGCCTCGCCCAGCAGCTGGTCGACCTCGGCCGACTCGAGCAGCTCGTGCCCGCGTTCTCTCAGCAGCGTGTCCAGCGACAGCGAGGCCACGGTGCGAAACGGTTGGTCCTTCGACGTCTTCAGCAGCCGCACCAGGCCGGGCGCGTCTTTCGGAAGATTGCGGAACTCGATGAGCTTGCTGCGACCAGCGGCCCACCCGATGCCCGCGACTGCGAGGGTGACGATGAGAATCAGCCGGCGCGCCATGAAAGCAGCCTCCAACTTCGGGGGGCCGCCAACTTACCGGTTACCCCATCGCGCGCAACCGTGCCCGCCGCACCCCCGAACGAAACCGCTGCCGCAGCCGCTGCGCCGCCCAGCCTTGAGGGATGGACTCCCGTTGGCGGAGCAGCCGCATCACCCCGACCGCTGCAAAAAACGCAGAGACCGCGACGAGAAAGGCGAAAAGAACAGTCACGGCGTCCGGCTCCCCTCGTTGGTGCTGGTGTTGTTGCGGATGACCTCGACCAGCGCCTTGCGCTTCGCGGCGAGCACCGTCATCCGCTGGCCCGAGAGCAGGGTGTTGATGGTGGCGCGGCCCCGCTCTTCGATGGCGTCGACGTCGTCTTCGTTACGCAGCGACAGCGACAGGCTGCCGAGGTCCTGGGCGAGGACGAGAATCTCGGCCTCTTCGGGGATCACCATCAGGCTGACGTTGTTGTAGTCGCGCTGGTTCTCGGGAATCAGGTTCACGTTGGTCGTGCCCGTGAGCTTCCCGGTCGCGAGGACAATCACGTTCTGCAGCAGCGTGACAGCGACGTTCTCGTTGGTCTGCGGGTCCTTGAAGGTGCCGATGATGTCGACGTGGTCGTTGGGCCGAATCCACCCGCCGACAGACGCCGACTTGCCGACGTCGAGCGTGATGGCGCGGGCCTTCTTCTGCACCTTCGCCGAAAGCCGTTCGGCCGCGCGGGTGGTCTCGAACTGGCTCCACAGCAGCGGGTCGCCCGCCTGCACCGGGACGAGGACCTTCTGGTTCACGACGTAGGAAGCCGAGTCGGGCTTCACCACCGATGAAGTCACGAACTGCTCGGGCACCGAGCGCTGGGAAATCATGTCGAAGGTGACGACCGTGCCTTCGCCGATGTCGATCGCGGCGACCACCACTGGCACCAGGTTCCACCCCCGACGCACGTCTGACTCCTTCTTCTTCACCGCGCTGTAGGCGATGAGGCCGGCGAAGACGCCGAGGACCAGCGCAACGATGAGGGGCGTTTTTCCTTTGAGCATTTGAAGGGTGGTTCCACCCGGTGAAAAAGCGTTAACTGGATTTGGAAAAGCCATGGCTGACGCGCACTTCGACCTGCTGGTGATTGGCAGCGGCCCGGCGGGCGAGAAGGGGGCTGCGCAGGCGGCCTACTTCGGAAAGAGGGTGGCGCTGGTCGAGCGTGAGCCCGTGCCCGGCGGAGCGATGGTCAACACCGGCACCCTTCCCAGCAAGACGCTGCGCGAGACGGCGCTGTACCTGTCGGGCTTCCGACAGCGCGGCCTTCACGGCGTCGACTTGTCACTCAACCGCGAGGCGCGGCTCGACGACCTGCTGCATCGATCGACCGTGGTGATGACCGAAGAGAGGGCGCGGATCGACGACAACCTCGCGCGCCACCGGGTGACGCGGCTGCAGGGAAGCGCTTCCTTCGTCGACCCCCACACGGTGCAGGCGGGCGCGGCGCGCGTCACCGCCGACGTGGTGCTGATTGCGACGGGCTCGTCACCGAACCGGCCGCCGCTCTTCGATTTCGACGACCTCAGGGTCTACGACTCGGACGAAATCGTGCGGGTGCACATGCTGCCGAAGTCGATGGCGGTGGTGGGTGGCGGCGTCATCGGCTGTGAGTACGCGTGTCTCTTCGCGGCGCTGGGCACGAAGGTGACGCTGGTCGAGAGCCGCAGCGGGCTGCTGCCCTTCCTCGACGGCGAGGTGCAGGCGCTGCTCGAAGAGCGCATGGCGGGCCTGGGCATCGTCGTCAGCAAGTGCGACACGGTGAAGACGGTGACCAGCGAAGGCGACGGCGTGGCGCTGACGCTCGCGTCGGGCAAGTCGCTGCACAAAGACCTCGTGCTCGTCTGCGCCGGCCGCAACGCGAACACCGGGGCTCTGAACCTGGCGGCGGCGGGACTCACGGCGGGGAAGCGCGGCCAGCTCACGGTCGACGCACGCTTTCGCACCGAGGTGCCGCACATCTACGCTGCCGGCGACGTCATCGGCTTTCCGGCGCTCGCCTCGACCGCGATGGACCAGGCGCGCGTCGCGATCGTCGATGCGTTCGATCTCAAATACAAAACGTCGCTGCCCACGGTGTTGCCCTTCGGCGTCTTCACGATTCCCGAAGTCTCGATGGCGGGGGAAACGGAAGAGTCGCTGCGCGAGAAGGGAATCGCCTACGTGTCGGGCCGCGCAGCCTTCGCCGACAACGCGAAGGGGCGAATCATTGGTGAGCAGCACGGGCGCTTGAAGCTGCTCTTCGGACGCGCCGACCAGAAGCTGTTGGGCGTTCATCTCATCGGCGAAGGCGCCACCGAGCTCATCCACGTCGGGCTGACCGCGATGCTGATGGGCGCCACCGCCGACCTCTTCATCCAGGCCTGCTTCAACTACCCGACGCTTTCCGAGGTCTACAAGTACGCGACCTACGATGCGCTCGGGGCGTTGGGCTCAGCTTGAATCATGGCGTGGTGTAGGTGACCTTCACGCTGAAGCTCGCCGCGGTGTAGCCGTTGATGCTGACAAAGACCTTCGAGCTCGAGGTCGGCACGGTGATGGCGCAGGTCTCGGCCGGGCCGTCGAGGTACGGGCGGCAGGTGTACTTGGTGGTGGTGGGCGCCGAGCCGACGCGCACGTAGAGGTCCGGGTCGCCGCTGCCCGAGAGGATGGCGGTGAACGTGGTGCCGGGCCGCACGGTGATGGCGGGGACGTTGCTCCAGCCGCCCTTCGCGACATTGCCGGTGAAGGTCTGCTCGACTTCCTGCGACGTGGGCGGAGGGGGAGGCGTCGTGCCGCCACCCGGAGCGCCGTAGACCGCCTTGGCTCCGGCGATGTCTTTGGCGGTGAAGGTCAGGGTCCAGTCGCCGGTGCCGTTGCACTGCGGGTAGTGCATCACCGAAGCCGAGTCGTAGGTGGTCAGCGCGCGCCAGCTGTTGTCTTCGAAGCAGGTGCCGGCTTCGGGGCGGGTGTGCTCGTGGCGGAAGCCGAGCGTGTGGCCAAGCTCGTGGCGCAGCAGGCCGGTGAGGGTTGGGTTGCTGCCGGTGGTGAAGGCGGTGTTGTCGATTTCCACGCTGCGGGCCGAGCGCGAGTCGCCGGGGAAGAACGAACGGGCGAGGTAGGTGCCGTTCACGTTCACCGGGCGAACGTCGAAGAGGATGTTGTTGTTGCTGATGGTGCAGCTGCCGTCCTGCGCGGGCACGTAGACGTACTTCACGTTCGCGGCTGCGGCCCACTCGCCCGTCGCGTTCGCCATCGCCTGCACCACCGCCGCCTTGCGGGCGCCGAAGGCGTTGCTGACGCAGTAGGTGAGGTTGAGCTTCTGGGTGTCATTCCACTTCGAGTCGGCATTGCCGTTGCGGTCGATGATGAGCTGCTGGTTACCGAGCACGGTCTCTTCGTAGAACTGGCGCAGGTTCTTCCAGCCTTCGACCGTCGAGTCGCCGTTGACGATGAAGAGGTCCTGGTCGGGAAGCTGGTGCACCTTCGAGAGGAACTGGGTCCAGCTCAGCTCGCCGGCCGCGCTGCTGGTGTCGTCGGCGCCGCCGCCGCTGTTGATGGTGACTTCCTGACCACCGCAACCGACCAGCGCAACCATCACAACCGCTGCAGCAAGAACTCGAGACATGGAAGTAACCCCTCGGGCGGCGTTGCCCGGTGATGGCTGATCGAAGAAGAGGACGTTGGGTCCGGCGAGGCTTCACCTGAGCAAGAGGCCGGCCAACTCGCAAACAGCCGGATTTACTGAAGTGCCGCGGAAATACGACAGTCGCGCACGCGAGACACCCACAAGCCATCAAATGCAGGTAATTTTACATACCAAGCCTATTGTAAGACATTACGGTCGGTTACTGACGAATCGAGATTGCGCTTCTTTCCGACACACGAAGCGCAAGCGACCGTATTTGAGGCAGTCTCGAAACGGGCGACCGAAGTGCGGACAGACAGGCGTCGAACATTCGGACAATCTGGGGAGATGATGGCCGAGGTAGAAGGCCAATCATGGGAAAACAGACACCAGGCACCATCTTCCCGGTCATCATGGCCGGCGGCTCGGGAACGCGGTTCTGGCCTTTGTCGCGGAAGGCGCGCCCGAAGCAGTTCCTGCCGCTGACGGGTGGGAAGACGATGATCGCCGAGACGCTGGATCGCCTCGAGGGGCTCGCGCCGCTGGTCGACAGCTTCGTGGTGTGTGGCGCGCTCCACGCGGGGCCGGCGGCGAAGCTGCTCAAGGGGCTGCCGAAAGAGAACGTGCTGGTGGAGCCGGAAGCCCGGAACACCGCTCCGGCGATCGCGCTCGCCTGCGCGCACGTCGCGCACCGGAACCCAGAAGGGGTGATGGTGGTGATGCCGTCGGATCAACACGTCGCCGACCCGCGCGAGTTCCGCCTCTCTCTTCGCGCGGCGATCGACGTCGCGCAGGGTGGGGAGATTGTGACTCTCGGCATCAAGCCGACGCGGCCCGAGACCGGCTACGGCTACATCCAGGTCGGCCCGGCGCTGCAGCCTCCCGCGAATCGGGTCGCGCGCTTCGTCGAGAAGCCCGACCTCGAGACGGCCGAGCGCTACCTGGCTTCGGGCGACTACCTCTGGAACGCAGGCATCTTCGTCTTCCGCGCCGACGTGATGCTCACCGCCTTCGAGCAGCTGATGCCGGAGCTCAGCAAGCGCCTCGACAAGGTCCGCGCCGCCATCGGGACGAAGAAATACGAAGCCGTGCTGAAGAAGCAGTTCCCGAAGATGCCGGCGACGAGCATCGACTACGGCATCGCCGAGAAGGCGACCAACATCGCCGTCGTGCGCGCCGACTGCGGCTGGAGCGACGTCGGCAGCTTCTCCGCACTGCCCGAGCTCCGCCCGCTGGACGCGCACGGAAACGTGGTCGAAGGAAATGCCTTCGTCATCGACTCCTCCCACTGTGTCGTCATCGCCGGCAAGAAACCGTTGGCGGTGGTCGGGATGAAGGATGTCGTGGTGATCGATTCCGGAGACGCCGTGCTCGTCCTGCCCAAAGACAAGGCACAGGACGTTCGCAAGGTGGTGGAAGCGCTCAAAGCCGCGAAGCTCGAGCGCTTCCTTTAACGTACAAAAACTTCGGGGTAGCTGATCGTGCTGATCAGCTACCCCAGGGATCAAACGTGGTGTGGCGTGTCGCTTAGTTGCAGGTCGTGCTGACCGGCTTGATGTGCGGGCAGTGCGTCGTCCGCGCCGCGCCGCCGCCGGCCGCAACGGTCAGGTGGTACATGCGGCAGGAGAACGAGTTGCCGCT
>JBBRAX010000057.1:0-50967 GCA_038206395.1 Myxococcales bacterium
GCACGAGCAACAACGCCAACACGCTCACCCAGCAGTTCACGGTGACCGCGGCCGACGTCGACCCCAACGACGGCAAGATTCACGTGCGGTTTGCCCTCGCGCCCGTGCTGCAGAGCGGCGGGCACCCGGCGCGCGAGCAGCCCTACTTCTGGGTCAACCTCACCAACGTCACCAAGGGCGCGACGATGTTCGGCGCCTTCAACTTCGCCGACCAGGCGGGCGTGCCGTGGAAGCTCGAGGGCACCATTCGCTACACCGATTGGCAGTCGTTCGACATCGCTCCCGGCAACGTGGCGCTGTCGGTGGGTGACACCATCGCGCTCGAGGTCATCGCGGCGGGTTGCTCGAACGGCGGTCACTGGGGCGAAATCTACGTCGACGGCTTCGGCGCCTTTCTGCCGGGCCTCGCCGTGACGGCGACGGCGCCCGCAGCGGTCAACGCGGGCAGCAACATCACCTACACGCTCAGCTACCAGAACCGCGGCACGGCGGCGTCGAACACCACGCAGGTCACCTTCAATCTTCCGCCGAACGTGACGTACCAGTCGTTGAGCGCGGCGGGCGCGACCTGTACGGCCCCGGCGGTTGGCGCGGCCACGGGCGCGGTGGTCTGCGACGTCGGCACGGTGAACCCGAACGGCAACGGCTCGCTGACCATCACGGTGAACACCAACGCGCTGGCGACGGGGAAAATCTCGGCGGGCAACTATTCCATCCGCGCGACGGGCGTCTCGCCGCTGCTGGGGCCGTTGGTTGAGACGAACCTCACGGCGCTTGTCGTCTACGCGGACCTGGCGTCGAGCATCGTCGACAACATCGCAGCGGCCGCCTGGGGCCAGCCGTACACCGCGACCTTCACTGTCTCGAACCTCGGCCTCCAGACCTCGGCGCTGTCGAGCGTCTCGTGGCTTGCGCCGTCGCAGCTCACGGGCGTCTCGTGGACCTGCGTCGGGAGCAGCGGGGCGACCTGCACCGCCAGCGGTACCGGCTCCATCGCTGAGGCCGTCACGCTGCCCGCGGGGAGCTTCGTCACTTACGACGTGTCGGCGACGTTGGTGGCTGGAGCGCTGCCGGGCTCGATGACGAGCCTGCTCACGGCGACCACTCCGTCGGGTGTGGTGGACAGTGACCCGACGAACAACGCCGCGGTCGACATCAACAGCATCGGCACGCTGCGCCTGCTGACGGTGGACAAGGCGGGCACGGGCGCAGGCCGCCTCATCTCGCCGCCGATCGATTGCGGCGCGTCGTGCGGCACCGCGTCGACGCAGTACCTCGACGGCACCCTCGTCGCAGTCACCGCAGTGGCGAGCCTCGGCAGCCAGTTCCTCGGCTGGTCGGGTGGCTGCACCGGCGCGGCGAACCCTTGCGTCTTCACCATCGGCAGCGACACCACGCTGACGGCGAGCTTCAGCCTCCTCCCCTCGAACATCGTCGCGACCGCGGGCGCGAACGGCTCGATCACCCCGTCAGGCACCATCTCGGTCGCCTCGGGAGCGAGCCAGGCCTTCACCCTCACCCCCGCGACCGGCTTCCAGGTTGCCGACGTCCTCGTCGACGGGGTCTCGGTGGGCGCGGTCAGCAGCTACACGTTCTTGAACGTCACGTCTCCGCACACCATCGCCGCGAGCTTCTCGGTGCAGACCTTCGCCGTCACTGCGACGCCGGGCATCAACGGCACGGTGAGCCCGTCGGGAAGCACGGCGCACAACGCGGGCACGTCGCCGGCGTACACGTTCACGCCGGCCTCGGGCTACGAGATCGCCGACGTCCTCGTCGACGGCGTCTCGGTGGGCGCGGTCAGCAGCCACACGTTCACGAACATCTCGGCTGCCCACTCGGTGGTCGCGCTGTTCAGCCTCATCAACCTGCCGCCGGTGCTCGTCGTCACGCCCGGCGCCACACAGTGGACGGAAGAGCGGGCGCCGGTTGCGGTCGACCCGACGCTGTCCCTCACCGACGCCGACGGCCCCGACCTCACCTCTGCGACCGTTCAGTTCACCGCCACCTACGTCGCCGCTGAAGACCGCCTCACCTTCACGAACCAGACAGGCATCTCGGGCAGCTTCGAGCCGACCACCGGCCTGCTGACCCTCACCGGCTCGGCGACGGCAGCGCAGTACGAGGCCGCGCTGCGCACGGTGGAGTACGCGAACCTCAGCCCTGGCACCCCGACCGCAGGCCCGCGCGCGGTCACCTTCGCCGTCACCGGCGCGATGTCCCCCGGCGTCCGCACGGTGATGGTCAACGCGCTGCCGACCTTCGCCATCACCGCGCTCTCCGTGCTCAACGGCGCGGTGACGCCGCCGGGCATCACCCTGGTGAAGCAGGGCCACGACCAGACCTACGCCATCATTCCCGGGGCCCACTTCCACACGACTGCCGTGCTGGTCGACGGCAGCCCTGTCGCGGCCGTCAGCAGCCACACCTTCTCGAACGTCCAGGCGCCGCACACCCTCGCGGCGACCTTCGCGCTCGACACCTACACCCTCAGCGCCACCGGCGACGCGAACGGCACCGTCGTGTGTCCCGTCACGGTGGACTACGGCACGCCCATCAACTGCGCCATCGCCCCGGCGGTTGGCTACGAGCTCGCGTCGCTCGTCGACAACGGCGTGACCGTCACCGCCTCGGTCGTCGGTAACCTCTACGGCGTCACCGTCACCACCGACCACGTCATCACCGGGAGCTTCAAGAAAATCTTCGGCGGCACGTGCACCGCGGCGGCCGAGTGCGGCAGCGGCCAGTGCGTCGACGGCGTGTGCTGCAACACCGCGTGCAACGGCCAGTGTGAAGCGTGCGACGTGCCGGGCTCGGTCGGTACGTGCGCTGCGAAGACAGGCGCTCCGGCCGGCAACCGTGCCGCCTGCGCCAGCGACGGCTCGGCGTGCGGTGGCAGCTGCGACGGCGCGACCACCGCCGCCTGCACCTTCCCCTCTGGCGTCACCAGCTGCCGCGGTGCTTCGTGCGCCGCAGGTCAGCAGACGCTCGCCGCTTCGTGCGACGGCGCCGGTGCTTGCCCTGCGACAGTGGTCAGCGCCTGCGACCCGTACATCTGCGGGGCGACCGCCTGCGCGACGGCTTGCGCCGGCGACGCGCAGTGCAGCAACGGCTTCTTCTGTGACAACGCGCTGTGCTTGCCGAAGACGATTCCCGGTGGCGCCTGCAGCCGCGACGGAGCGTGCGGCAGCGGCAACTGCGTCGACGGCTTCTGCTGCAATGCAAGCTGCAACGGCCAGTGCGAGGCGTGCAACGTCGCAGGCCACGAAGGTGAGTGCGTTGCGGCAGCGGGCGCTCCGCACGGCGCGCGGCCTTCGTGTGACAGCGATGGCTCGGCGTGCGGCGGTGCGTGCGACGGCGTGGGCCGCACCACCTGTGCGTACCCCGCATCGGCCGTTTCCTGCCGCGGTGCCTCGTGCGCCACCGGCACTGCGACGCTCGCCGCGGGATGTGACGGTGCGGGTTCGTGCCCTGCCGTTCAGACCCAGGCGTGCGGCGCCTTCGCGTGCGGCCAGGGCTCCTGTCTCGGCAACTGCCTCGGCGACAGTGACTGCAGCGGCGGCAACTGGTGCTCGGCGGGTGTCTGTATTTCCAAGGTCGTCCCCGGCGGCACCTGCGGAGCTGGCAACCAGTGCGGCAGCGGCTTCTGCACCGACGGCGTGTGCTGCACCGCAGGCTGTGACGGCCAGTGTGAGGCCTGCAACGTGGCGGGCTCGGTCGGTACGTGCTCCGCAGTGACGGGGGCTCCGCATGCGGGCCGCGCCCGCTGCGCGTCGGATGAGTCGGCGTGTGGCGGCTCGTGCGACGGCACGCTGCGCGCCGCGTGCAGCTACCCGGCGGCGAACACCCAGTGCCGCGTTCCCTCGTGCAGCAGCGGCATCAGCATCCTGGCCGCCTCTTGCGACGGCTCGGGCAGCTGCCCGGTGGAACAGTCGGTGGCCTGCAACCCGTTCATCTGCGGCGGCACCGCGTGCCAGGGAAACTGCACCGGGGACGTCGACTGCGCGGGCGGCAACTTCTGCGCGGCCGGCGTCTGCACTCCGAAGCTCCCGGTTTCCACCAGCTGCGCCTCGAGCGCGCAGTGCGGCAGCGGCCAGTGTGTCGACGGCGTGTGCTGCGACACCGCGTGCGACGGCCAGTGTGCCGCGTGTGACGTGCCGGGCAGCATCGGCACCTGCACCGCCGTCAAGGGTGGGCCCCACGGTGCGCGCACCGCTTGCGGCAGCGACGGCAGCGCGTGCGGAGGTCAGTGCGACGGCGTCACGATGACGGCCTGCGCGTACTCGGTGAGCCCGTGCCGCGCAGCCTCGTGCAGCAACGGCCAGGCGACGCTCGCGGCCACCTGCAACCTGGGCCGCTGCGCTGCGGAAGAGAAGCAGCCGTGCGGCCAGTTCGCGTGCGGCGTCAGCGCCTGCAAGGGTGACTGCGCAGCAGACAGCGACTGCGCCAGCGGCAACTACTGCGCGGCCGGAATCTGCGTCGCGAAGCGGGCCATCGCGACGCAGTGCTCGAGCAACGCGCAGTGCGGCAGCGGCCAGTGTGTCGACGGCGTGTGCTGCAACACCGCGTGCAACGGCCAGTGCGAGGCGTGCGATGTGGCGGGCAGCGTGGGCGCTTGTGTCGCGGCGGCGGGCGCTCCGCATGGTGCGCGAGCCCAGTGCGCGGCTGATGGCTCGTCGTGCAGTGGCAGGTGCGACGGGGTGACTCGGAACGCGTGCAGCTTCGCGTCCGCCTCGACCGCGTGCGTCGCCGACGCGTGCAGCAACGGCGTCGAGACGCACAGCACGATGTGCAGCGGCGACGGCAAGTGCGGCGCGCCTGAGACCGCGCTCTGCGGCCTGTATGCGTGCGCAGCGACCGCGTGCAACACGTCGTGCAGCAGCGCTGCGCAGTGCTCGGCCGACGCGTACTGCGTCACTGGTGTCTGTCGCGCGAACGGCGACCACAGCCTCTGGAAGGTGCAGGGTGGGGCGGGCTGCTCGTCGACGGGCGCTTCTGCCTCAGCCTGGATGCTGGCCCTGGTGATGGCAGCGTTGTTCGGGAAGCGCCGCCGTGCGCTCGCGAAGGCGTCGGTGCTCGCGGTGGCAGTGGTCGCCGGCGCGGCGCAGGCGCAGGCGACGTCGTCCGATGCGAGCCGATCGTTTCTGCTCGAGCGCTTCAGCCCGCAGGCCGGTACGGGCGACGTGCTGGGCGTCCAGTCGGCGCAGATTTCGGCGCACCTGAAGCCGAACGTGCTCGCCTGGGTCAGCTACGCGAACCGCCCGCTGCGCGCGGTGATGGTCGACAACGAAGGCGTGACGCGGAACCTGGCGATGGACCAGACGATGATTACCGCGATGGCGTCGGTGGGTTTGTTCGACCGGTTCGAGCTCGCCCTCGCGGTGCCTTTCGTGAACACCCAGACCGCGGGCGCTCCGTCGCTCGACGCGTCGCTGGCCAGGCCGGTGGTGCAGACGGCGGTGTCTGACTTGCGTGTGCAGGCGAAGGTGCGCCTCTTCAACGTGCACGCTTTTGGGTTCGCGGTGTCGGTGCCTTTCACGGTGCCGACGGGCGAACGCGATTCCTACGCGGGGTATGTCGGAGCGACGGCGAACCCGATGGCGATCGTCGAGTGGCAGGGCGTGCGCCGGTCGAAGGTGATGGCGAACCTGGGCGTCGCGCTGCGGCCGACGCAGCAGCTGCTGAACCTCACGGTGGGCAGCGCGTTCACGTACGGCCTCGGTGGCCGCGTCGACCTGGTACCGCGGCAGAACCTCGCCCTGCTGGTGAACGTGGGCGGTGAGATTGGGCTCGCCGGCGCGACGGCGGTCGAGAGCCCACTGGAGGCGCTGGTCGCGGTGCGGTGGATGCCGCTGAACGGACTGGCGCTGACATTGGGTGGTGGCCCGGGTCTCACGACGGGCTACGGCACGCCGCGGTTCCGTGTGGTCGCCTCGGTGGGCTGGACGCCGGGCGAAGCGTTGACTGCCCTGGAGGAGGCGCCCGTGCCGGTCGAGTCGCCGCTGCCGCCGGCGCTGGTTCCGGCGCCTGCCGTCGTCTCTGCGCCGGCCCCGGTGGTCGAGCCTGCGGCGCCGCCGGCTGCCAACGTGGTGGCTGCCCAGACGCCTGTGGCTCCGCCCGAACCGCGGAAGCTCGAGCCGATGGGAAATGTGTACTTCCCGTCGGGTCGCGCCGAGGCGATGGCGACGTCGCTGAATGCGTTGGATGAAGTGGCGCAGGCGATGAAGGCCGACGAGTCGATTCACACGCTCCGTGTCGAGGCCCACACCGACAACGCGGCTTCTGCGGCGTACAACCTGAAGCTCTCGAGCGCGCGGGCCGACTGGGTGCGTGGATACCTCATCAAGAAGGGCGTCGCCGCCGGTCGTCTCGAGGCCCAGGGTTTCGGGACTCAGCGCCCGATTCAAACCAACCTCACCCCGGCGGGCCGCAGCGCGAACCGCCGCGTCGAGTTCGTCATCCGCGACTGAGCCTCGGCCTGTCCTGGGTGCAGTTCGACCCACTCGCCTCCTGGAGCGCCCGAGAGGTGTTCGATCGAATTCGATCGAAGATTCTTCGACGCACTGCGGCGCATTCGATCTACTTCGAATGAATGCCGAAAAGGTTGTGCCTGCGGGGGGTTAACCCTTCCGAAATCAGGGGCAGGAGCGGGCAGGGGGCCAGGCAGAGCAGGTGCCGCCGACGCAGGTCGAATCGCTGCAGGCCGACGAAGCGAGCTGGAGGAAGCAGGCGGAACCGGCCGGCTGGCCGACGGGCAGGCAGCGGTAGCCGCCATCGCCCAGGTCGCCGCAGGTCGACTGGCCGCGGCAGATGGCCCCCGCATCACACGCGTCATTCGGGCCCGGCCCCTTCGGGCAGTAGCCAGGAAAAGAGCACAGCATCGCGGCCTCGGCGCAGCGCTGCGTCGCCGGGTGGCACATCGCGAGGTAGGGGCAGCGTGGATCCCAGACGTCGAGCCCGGCCAGCTGGCAGCCCGCATCGAACTCGACGCGCCTGACGCAAACAGGCGCCGCCGCGCGAACGTCACATGCCAGGCCCCAGGCGCACTGCGCGGTCTCGGTGCACGGCTTCCCTTCGGCAACCGTGAACGGGGGAACCCGCGAACACGTGCCGCGCAGGCAGACGTTGCCGAAAGCCGCGCACGCGTCTTGCGATTCACAGGCGGCGTTCAGCGGCTCGGGCACCTTGCACTGCCCGCGCGCCACATCGCAGTACTGGCTCGTCGCGCAGCCCGCGTTCGACACGCACGAGCCGCCTGTTTGCCCCGACACGCAGGTCAGCCCCTTGCCGACCTTGAACAGACATCTCCCGGTGAGGCAGACCTCATCCTTCGCGTCGCACTTCTCACCGGCCGCGAGCTTCGCGATGCACTGCACGCCTCCATCACCACCGACGTCGCACCGGCCCACCGCGTCGCACGGGTGAAACGCATCGCAAGTCTCGCCCAACGCCCCCGGGGCCGAGCACACGCCACACGCCCCCCCGTCGCTCGCGCAAACCCCAGCGAGGCACTCCCGCGAGCTCAGACACGCCCCACCGTCGGGCACCGCCGCCGGCCACGCCTCAGGGCAACCTTCAACCCGGGACTTTCCGCACCGCGCCGACTCGAGCCGAAGCAGGCAGACGTTCGCCGCCGTCACATCAAAAGAAACAGCGCGTGGGCACCCGTGCTTCTTCACCGCGACGCACGCGGCCTCTTCGCCCGCCGTTCGCTGTCCGCACGTCGCTGCCCACTGGCAGGCCGCGCGCGCGAACACGTCGCAGAACGTGTCGGCGGTGAACAGGGGAACTCCCGCGTCGGCCGGGGCTGCGGGCTCGCCGCCTCCTCCTGCTCCGCTTCCCCCGCCGCCGCCGTCGATCGAAGGCGGCGTCGGACTACAGCTGGCGAGCACGGCGACCAGCACAGGGCAGAACCATCGCATCGGGCTTACTTACTCCTCGCACGCGCTGATGCTCTCTTCGATTCTGGCGATGCGCTGCCTTCGCAGAACGCACACCGCCCGCGATGCGCGCCAGGGGTCACGGGCCGCAGAGCGAGGGTTTGATGATGTCCTTGAGCATCGGCGACAAGCCGAGGGCACGGTCGCGCCACCTACTCCTTGCGGCGGGGCTTCTTTCCTTCGTAGGTGACGGTGACCTTCGTCGCGATGCCGCCGCGGATGTACCAGTCACCCTCGACGACTGCCTTGCGCGGCTTCGTCACCTTCACGATGTCGTCAAGAATCTTGTTGGTGATGGCCTCGTGAAAGGCGCCTTCGTTGCGGTAGCTCCAGAGGTAGAGCTTCAGGCTCTTGAGCTCGACGCACAGCTGGTCGGGGATGTAGCGGATGGTGAAGCGCGCGAAGTCGGGCTGGCCGGTGAGCGGGCAGAGGCAGGTGAACTCGGGACAATCGAAGGCAATCTCGTAGTCGCGGTCGGCGGCGGGGTTGGGAAACGAGTCGAGCTGCTTGGAAGGTTTGGTTGTCATGCTAGGACCCAAGTTGTGAGCGACATTCGACGGCAGGGCAAGCGCATCTCGCTTTCCGTCAGATTCAGCGGGGGCGGGGCCGCGACCAATCTCGATGGGCGCGTCACCGACCTTTCGCAGGTGGGGCTCTTTCTGGCCACCAAACATTTCATTCCGCTGGGCACGCAGGTGCACCTCGAGTTCGACCTGCCGACCGGGCACGTCGAGGCGATGGGCGAGGTGCGGTGGATCGCGCGCGGCGCCAACGTGGCCGAACAGGGCCTGGGCCTTCGCTTCCTGCGGCTCTCTTCCGAAGCGGCCCAGGCCATCGACCTGGCGATCGACGCGGCGTAGTGGCCATGGTCGAGCTCGAGCTCATCTTCGGAGACGACTCGGTGCCGGTGCCCTTCCCGGGCAAGCGGTTCAGCATCGGCTCTGCCGCGAAGTGCGACGTGCGGCTGCCCAACACCGGCGAGGTGAAGCCGATGCACGCCGAGGTCGCTCAAGGCAAAGACGGCGGCTGGTGGGTGCGTGACGTCTCGGGCAAGGGCGCGCTCAAAGTAGACGGAGTGAAGCGCGAGAAGTCGCGGCTGAAGCCCGGCACCGTGCTGCTGCTCGGCAAGACCACCCTTCACGTGCGCGAAGCCGGAGCCCTTCAAGATCCGTCACTGGCGCCCACCGTCTTCCACCGGGTCGAGAAGCGAAAGCCCCCGCCCGAAGCACCAAGACCTTCGAAGCCGTTGCAGCCGGGCGACGTCATCGACAACCGCTATCGCATCGTCGGCCGCATCGCCGCGGGGGGCATGGGCGAGGTCTACCGCGCGCAGCACGTCGTGCTGGGCAAGGCCTTCGCGGTGAAGGTGATGCACCCCGAGCTGTCGGAGGTGACCGAGTTCATCGGCCGCTTCAAGCGCGAGGCGATCGCCGCGAGCCGCATCGGCCAGCAGAACATCGTCGACATCTCGGACTTCGGCCGTACCCCCGACGGCAGCCTCTACTCGGTGATGGAGTTCCTCGACGGCCGCACGCTGGCCAGCCACCTGGGCGACGGGCCCTTCGGCTTCCCGCGCATCATCCACATCGGCTCGCAAATCGCGCAGGCGCTGTTCGCGGCACATAAAGAGGAAATCGTTCACCGCGACCTGAAGCCCGAGAACGTGATGCTGCTGCAGATGCCCGGGCAGCCCGACTTCGTGAAGGTGCTCGACTTCGGCGCCGCGAAGGTGTCGACGCCGACCCCCGGCGGCCCGCTGACCGCGATGGGGATGGTGGTCGGTACGCCCGAGTACATGTCGCCCGAGCAGGCCGCCGGCCTGTCTGTCGACCTGCGGTCCGACATCTATGCCCTGGGCCTCATCCTCTACGAGATGGTCACCGGCCACCCTGCGTTCGGGGGTGAGACGCCGTCGGTGGTGATGGTGAAGCAGATGACGGCCGAGCCCGACCCGCTGCCCGCGAACACCCCGAAGCAGATCAGCCGGCTGATTGTGCAGATGATGAAGAAGAAGCCGGCCGACCGCCCGCAGACGATGGGCGACGTCATCGACCAGCTGACGCGGCGCATGACCCACTGACTGCTCAGCGCAGCCAGGCGTACAGCAGCCCGGCCCACGCGATTCCGATTCCCCCGAAGGCCAGCACCATCGCGATCTGCAGGCGGCGGGGCGTGGGGTTGACGAGCTTTTTTTCCAACGCCATCGACTCGAGCTGGCTCATCAGCCGCTGCTGCTCGGTGCGCGAGATGCCGAGGTCTCGCTCCAACGCCGCCTGCCGGTTCGCCCAGGTCTCGCGCACCGTGTCGCCCTGCTCGAGGCGGGCGTGCATGGTGGCCGCGCCCTCTTCGAGCTCGGCGATGCGGTCTTCCAGGGCCTCGGTGCTCTGGGCCTCGAGCTCGTCGAGGCGTTCGCGCGCCGCCTTCAGCTCGGCCTGGGTGACTTCGAGCAAATCTCGCAGCTCGCGATCGGACATGGCGGGGCTGACGAGACCAGCCGCGCTCCCGTGAGTCGAGCCCAAACTCGACCCCTTGAGGCCACTAAAGCGTCTGCAGGTACGCGACCAGGTCGTCGACTTCCGACTTGGTGAGGTCGCTCGTCTTGCCGTGCTTGTCGCCGCTGTTGTTGATGACGCGCTCGCCCAGGGTGACGACCGAGCCGTCATGCAGGTACGGGCCGCTGCGGGCGAGGCCGCGCAGCGAGGGCACGTTGAGGCCCTTCATCACGACGAGGCCGTTGTCGCGGGGGGCGAGCGTGCCGACCGCGGCGTTGGTGTTGTTGGTCAGCCACTGGCCCGAGTGACAGGTGTTGCACTGGGCCTTCGCGAACACCTGGCGGCCGTGTGTCTGCTGCGGGGTGAGCTCGACCTTCAGGTACGGGTTCTCGGGGGCTGGCAGCTTCGCCATGTAGTGGGTGAGCGCGCTGGCCGAGGTGGAATCGAGGCCGCTGCCGCCCATGCGCTGGACGACGGTGTGGTTCAAGAACGCGGTCATCTCGGGGAACTCGCCGCTCCAGTGGAAGGGGGCGGTCTCGGCCATGCCACGGCCGGCGAGGGTCGGGGTCTGGCGCGGGCCGTCGGGGAAGCTCCAGACGTGGCCGTCGTCGCGGCCTTCGAGGTGGCAGCTCGAGCACGCCACCGACGCCGTCAGGCCCGACACGCGGCGATCGTTCGCGTCGAAGAAGAGCTTCCGGCCGCGCGCGTCTTCCGGCGACAGCACCTCGCCGCCCACCGTGGCCACCACGCCCTGCGTCGCGATGCCCTTCACATTCGGCTCGTAGGTGATCCGGCGGACGCTGTGGTCGAACTGGCTGTAGACGTAGACGGTCTTGTTATCGCCCATGATGACGATGCCGTCGGTGCCCGGCCCGACCCCGGCCGTCGAGTGCACCGAGGGGATCTCTTTCTCCGCGCAGAAGTAGTTGCTGCAGCCTTCGGTGGGCACCGCCTCACGGCTCTGGGCGCTGATCAACGCAACCGTGCTCGTCTCGCGGTTCACGACGTAAAGCCAGTCACCCGAGCTGTCGGTCACTGCCACCGTCGGGCCCTGCAGCACCGGGTTCTGGTTGGTGCCGCCCGGCGGCGCGAAGCCCAGCGACGAGCCCGAGCCGCTGACGGCGTAGCTGGTCTGGGGAAAGGCCGCGGTGAGGTCCAGCGGGCTCGTGCTCGCGACGTCGTCGACCTGCGGCACGAGGCCATCGCCTTTGGTGTCGAGGGTGAAGACGGCGGTGGTCGACACCGAGCCAGCCAGACGCGGGCCCTGCGCCTGGTAGTACGGGCGGGTCGGCGACGGCGGAATCGAGATGACGCTCTCGCGCGACAACATGCCGGTGACGAAGATGCGATTGCCGTCGGGCGTGGCAACGACGTCGCTGGCCGCGCGCGGGTGAAAGCGGGTCGAGGCCGGCCCGGTGGTGGTGGTCAGCGCGCCGCGGTTCGACGACGCGTAGAGCGTGGTGTGGTTGTTGTTCGCGAGGGTGCCCTTCTCGAGGTCGACCTGCACGACTTCGCCTTCGCGGAACAGCGAGACGACGGCGCGCTTGTCGTTGATGAGCGCGATGCCGCGGGGCTCGTCGCCGACGCTCAAGGACCACTTCGGGCTCAGCGAGCCAGTGTCAAAGGCGGTGAGGGTGCCGAACTCGGAGGCAGTCGACGACGTGGCGCACACCACGTACAGCGAACGCCCGTCGGCACTGACGACCATGCCGACGGGGTCCACGTCCGTCGCGAGCTCAGCCGCCACAGCCCATTCCCCCCGGCGGATGACGCTCACGCTGCGGCTTCCACGGTTCGCGACGTAGATGGTCTCGTCGGCTCCCACCACCACCCGCCACGGGGCCGCGCCCACCTTCACCACGGCAATCTTCTTGTTCTGCTGCTTCAAGTCGATGACGCCCAGGACACCCTTGTCGGTGTCGGCGACGTAGAGCAGCGCGTCATCCTTCGACGCGGCGATCGACCCAGACGAGCGAGGCCCGACCGATGGCCCTGCGTTGGTGCACGCTGTCAGGACGCAAACCACAGCAACCAGAAGGGTCGTTTTCATGCCGGCCCGCTTGTGCAGCTTGCGGGCCGGGGGGCCTTCAGAGGGAGACGGCGCCCCGGGAGTGCGCAGCACTCTGCACAGTGCGCAGACCGGTGCTCAAAAGGGTCAGCCTTCGAGCGCGCGGGGAACCAACCGGGTCGGAAGCTCCGGGGTCTCCACCGACCTGGGGCTCAGCGCCGCCACGGCCGCAGAGACTTCGGCGATCGAAGCAACCACCTGGTCGGCGCCGGCGGTGCGAAACCGCACTGCCGCCTTCTCGGCTTCCGCTGCCGTCTGGTCGGGGCGCAGCGCGATGATGTGAATCCCGGGGAAGCGTTCCTTCAGCGTGCGGCAGAGCTCGCGGGCAGGCGTCGCTCCGCGGGGAGGCAGCGCGGCGAGGACCACGGCGTTCGGCCGGCGGGTGCCCAGCGCGTTGAGATCGAGGGTGGCGTACGAGAGGATCTCGTAGCCGCCCGCATCCTTCGGCAGCACAGCGCCGACCATCTGCAGCAGCAGCTCGCTCTCTTTGCCGGTCGAGATGCCGACGACCTGGGCGTGGCCGGGGCGGGGCTGCTCGAGGCGCAGGGGCAGGGTGCTCTCGCGCATCGCTTCGGTGAGGAACGCAATGTCGTCCTCGTCGATCTGCGCGCGATCGCGGTCGCGAATCGCAATCAACAACGCGGGAATCATCACCTGGTCCATCACCCCCACCGGGTGAAGCGTGGGCATCAGCCGCTGCGCGATCTCGTTCGCCTCGTCTTCGTCGTGGGCGAGCAGCCGCTGGTAGTACGTGACCTCGGGCCCGAGCACGTCTTCGTCTCCCAGCAGCACCGAGAGGAAGTTCAGCGACGGGTGGTGGCGGCCGAGCACGGCCAGCGAAACCGTCAGCGGCGTCGAGAGCACGAGGCCGATCGGCCCCCAGAGCCAGACCCAGAACAGCGTCGACACCAGCAGCGCAATCGCGGTGACGCCCGTGCGGTGGCCGATCAACACCGGCTCGACGAGGTACGCGGTGAGCAGGTCGAGCACGACAAACAGGCCCATGGTCATCAGCACCGGCCACCACGACGGAAACAGCGCGAACGCCAGCGCGGCCGGCATCAGCGCCGCGGCCAGCGAGCCGAGGTAGGGCACGAAGCGCAAGATCGCGGCAAAGGCCCCCCAGAGGACGGGGTAGGGGACGCCGATGAAGTAGAGGCCGATCGCCACCATCGTGCCCAGGCCCGCGTTCACCATCAGCTGGGCGACGAGGTACCGGCTGATGCGGTGGTCGCCTTCGTCCATGGTGCGCGTGGTGAGCGTGACGTTGCGTGGCCCCGCGAGCCGGATGACCCGGTTCCGCAGGTCTTCGCGGTGGCTCAAGAAGAAGAGGGTGAGGATGAAGACGATGCCGACCCCCGCGAGCAGCGTGAGGTAGGGCCCGATGCTTTCCTTCAGCCGGGCGGCGGGCGACGCGAGCGCCGGCACCGTGCGAACCGTTTCCATCTGGGGCCCGACGCGATCCATCCCGCCGGTGACGCGATCGAAGGTCGCCTCGAGCTTGCTCAGCGGCCCCGAGCTCACCTGCAGCGCCACCACGCGCTTGCGCATCGACTCGCTGTACCCCGACACCTTCTCGGCCAGCTCGTCGATCTGCACCGCCAGCAGCACGAAGAAGCCCGATACGATCGCCAGCGCCGTCAGCGTCACGATCGCCAGCGCCAGCTTCCGCGGCACGTGCCAGCGAACCAGCGCCTTCAACGGCTGGGTCAGCACGAAGGCGAGGATGAAGGCGATGGCAATCGGCACCAGCACGTCGCGGGCAACCGAGAGAATGAACACGAGCAACGCCGCAGTCGCGAGTCGGACGAGAAAGGTGAGGCCGCGAACCGGCTGTGGATCCATTCTCTGGCCCAGAGCAGGAACGGTGCCGTCGCGTTCCGCGGGCGATGGGCTGAAGGGCCCACTCCCGAACGCTGTGGCATTTTGGCGCTTGAGGCGCAAACGCGTATGGTTCGCCGCCATGCGTCGAGCTCTGGCAGGGGTAGCGGTGGCGCTGTTGGCAGGATGCGGTTCCAGCCCGTCTTCGAATGCGGCGGCCTTTTGCGCTGAGCTCGCGACCCGCACCTGCGACCAGCAAATCAGCTGCGACAAGCTGGCGTCGTCGCACCGCCGCGACTGCATCGAGACCCTCCGAACCAACCTCTGCGGCGTCCGCACCAACGAGGCGAACCGCGGGCTGTTCAAGCTCAACGCGAAGCTGACCACCAAGTGCCTCGCCGACCTCAAGTCGACGGGCTGCACCCGCGACAACTCCTACCTCAGCAGCTCGTGCTACGCCGCCATCGAGCCGGCCGCGGCGACGGGGGCCAAGTGCGAGTCCGACCAGCACTGCCGCAACGCCGCCGACCGCTGCATCGGCGTGGGCTGTGACCGAACCTGCCAGACCGCCGGTGGCGCGGGTCAGCCCTGCCGACCCAGCGGCACCGCGGGCGGCGGAACCTGTGGCGCGGGGCTCACCTGCAACGCAGACGGGCAGTGCACCACGGGGGGTGAAACCGGCAACGACTGCGGCGTCGGCCTTCCCTGCAATGGCGACAACTTCTGCGATTCGATGACCGACAAGTGCGTGGCGCTGCCCGCCATCGGAGCGATGTGCGCCACCAGCCTGCCCCAATGCGCGGCCAGCGCGTTCTGCACCGCTGGCGTCTGCACCGCCCGCCTCACCGCCGGAGCCAGCTGCTTGCTCTCGCTGCAGTGCGCCCCCGGGCTCAGCTGCCGCGCCGGTATGTGCACTGCGCTGATTGCCGAGGGCGGCTCCTGTGCGGCCAGCAGCGAGTGCGTCAGTGGCACCACCTGCGACAACGTCTCGCTGACGTGCGAGCGCAGCCGGCGCGTCTTCTTCGAGGAAGCCTGCTCGAGCACCCGCGTCTGCCACGGCGGCCTCGACTGCCGGAACCAGAAGACGGCGGTGGGCACGGCGGCGGGCACGGCGGGCCAATGCGGAATCGCGGTGCCAGGCGACAGCTGCTTCACCTCGGCGACGTGCCCTCCCGGTGCGTTCTGCCAGATGTCCGCCACCCCCGGTGACCCGGGCGTCTGCACCAGCAACAGCAGCGGCGCGACGTGCAACGCCGACACCGACTGCATCGAGAGCGAGGCCTGCCACGTGATGAACAAGAAGTGCGTCGCGCGCACAGGCCTCGGCGGTGGCTGCGCGCTGGTCAGCTGCGGCGAGAACTCGGCGTGCATTCGCCGGGGCGCGGCCCAGGTGTGCGTCTCGGCGGTCGACCTCAACGGCACGTGCAGCAACGACATGGTGCAGGCGACGCCGTGCCGCGCGCCGTTGCTCTGCGCGCGAAGCGTCTGTGTCTCAGCCGGGCGAAAAGGAGAGGCGTGTCTCGGCTCAGGCACCTCGGCCAGCTGCTTCGCCGGCTCGTGCGTCGACGGCATCTGCGGCGATCAACGCCCTGACGGAGCGACCTGCAAGCAAGACAGCGACTGCCTTGGCAGCGCCTGCGAGAAAGGCATCTGCGTCCCGCAGTGCCGCTGACTTAGGCGGACTTAGACGTTGAGCGCCCACCAGCTGGTGGGCTGGTGTTCGGCAGCCAGCGCCCGCGCTTCCGCCGAGACGAAGGTCTCGAGCTCGACTTCGCGCTGGGCGGAGTAGCCGCTGGTCAGCGTGGTGGGCGCGTAGCCCGGGTGGCACATCAGCTCGACGCTCCCTTGCCTGGGCAGCGTGGCGAGGTGGGCGCGAAGCCGTTCTACCGACCAGTACGCGTCGTCGGCCGCGTCGCCGATGAAGT
This sequence comes from Myxococcales bacterium, assembly GCA_038206395.1. Taxonomy (GTDB): domain Bacteria; phylum Myxococcota; class Myxococcia; order Myxococcales; family Myxococcaceae; genus JAGSPQ01. The sequence continues at coordinate 16,247 of JBBRAX010000057.1, forward strand.
GGTCGTTGGTGACGACGCCGCGGTCTAAAATCGTCTTCCGCATCGCGGCCTCGATGCTGCGAACCGGGAGCTTCGCCCTCACCGCCGCGCGAAGAATGCCCTCGAGCACCTGCGGGTTCCGATGCAGGTGCTTGTGCACGTCGAGGTGCGACGCGGCGCGGCCCGTCAACGCCTCGAGCCGCTGCAGCTGGGCCAGCGCTTCGGCCTCGACCACCTCGGGCGTGAGCCCGGTGATTTTCGCTTCGGCAAACGCGCCGTCCGTCCCGAGCAGCGCAGCTGGCACCTGCGACACCGGCCCCCAGCGTGCGAGGTTCAGGTGCAGCCCGATGTTGAGGCCCTTGCCGCGAACCGCCTGGCCCGCGTCCTGGCTGTGGGGCCCGTTCACCATCATCGTCGTCGAGGTGACGATGCCGCGGGTCATCGACTCGAGAATGCCGCGGGTGACCGCCGGGTCGTAGCCCAGGTCGTCGGCGTTGATGATCAGCATCACCGGCCCGGCGTGCAGCGGCTCAAGAGGGCCGCCGCGTCTTTCGAAAACCGGGTGCTGATTTTCTGTCGCGTCTCGTCGAGCGTCGGCGCCTTCGTCTGCGCTTCGAGCTCGCACAGCGCAATCAACGCGCGTGGGTCATCGGCCGCGGCCAGCTTGTCGGCCTCGAGGTACGACTCGCGCGCGGCCTTCGGGTCGCCCTGCCCGTACTGCACCGTGCCCAGGTAGTAGTGGCCGACCATCAGCTGCGGCGACTTCTTCAGCGCCCTGCGAAGCAGCGCGGCGGCTTCGTCGAAGTTCTTCTGCCGATACTTCACGAACCCGAGCTCGGCCGCGGCGGAAGGGTCGCTGACCACCTGGCCCAGCACCTTTGCCGCCTCGTCGAGCCGGCCGGCCTGCGACAACAGGTAGCCCTGCTTCGTCAGCAGCGCAGGTGACGGCTTCTTCTTGATGGCCCGCGTGTACTCCTCGAGCGCTCCGCCAGAATCGCCCTGCGCCTCGCGAAGCGCGGCGAGCGCAACATTGGGAGCCGGGTCGTCCGGCATCAGCGCGTCCGCCCGGCCCAACGCCGCTTCCGCCCGCTTTCCCTTCCGCAGTGCGCTGGCTGCCCGGCCTTCGAGCAACGAGGCCCGGGCACTCTTCGGCGAGTGCAGCAGCCACGCGTCGGACAGCTCGAGGGCGGGGTCGTATTCCTTCGCGTCGAGCAGCAGCTTCCCGCCCGCCTCGAAGTCCGCGTCTGTCGTCGCCGGATTCTTGCCCATCGCGACCAGCAGCTTTCCCTTCGGCGCTCCTTCCACGGCGGCCTGCGTCAGCGCGTCGGCAGGAGAAAGGGGAGGGCGGCTGAGAAGAAGAAACGCGAGCACCGCGAGCACCGCGAGGAACACCCCGCCAAAGATGGCCTTCGGCAGCCACGCGGGCAGCGGCGTCTTCGCAGCCGCGACGACGACTTCCTTCGACGGCTTCTTGTCTTCGATGACCAGCAGCTTCGGCCGGTGCTCACCCGAGTCGGGCACCTGCGCGCTGGGCACGGAAGGGTCGGCCTCTCGCGCGCGGCGCAGCGTCTGGCGCTTGAAGTCCTTGTCGACGGGGAACAGCGCGCCCAGGTACTCGGCCACTTCGCCACCCGACGCGACCTGCGCCTCGCCGCCGACCTGCTCGATCGCGTCGATCAGCTCAGTCAACGACTGGAAGCGCGCGTTCACGTCATGCGCGAGCGCCCTCAAGCACACCGCCTCGAGCAGCATCGGCACCGCGGGGTCGAACGCGCGCGGCGGCTTCGGCTTGCCGGCGGCGATCGCCAGCACCACTTCTTCCACGCTGCTGCCGGTGAAGGGGCGGTGGCCGCACAGCTGCTCGTAGAGCATCACGCCCGCGGCAAAGATGTCGGCGCGGTGGTCGACGGGGCGGGCGAGAATCATCTCGGGCGACATGTAGAAGAACTTCCCTTTGAGCGTGCCCGGCTCGGTGCCGGCGCCCCAGCTCGCGGTCTTCGCGACGCCGAAGTCGATCACCTTGATGTCGCCCAGCGCGCCGACGTGGATGTTGTCGGGCGTGAAGTCGCGGTGCACCAGCATCAGCGGCTTGCCTTCTTCGTCGGTCGCGTTGTGCGCGGCGTCGAGCCCGCGGCAGGCCTCGCAGAGAATCCGCAGCATGATGCCGGTGGGCACGCGGTTGCCGGTCTCGGCCGCCTTCTCGCGAAGCTCGGCAAAGGTGCGGCCATCGAGCAGCTCCATCGCGATGAAGGGCTCGCCGGCTTCCTGCCCGAGGTCGATGATGCCGACGACGTTCGGGTGGTGAATCTGGGCGGTGATGCGCGCCTCGTTGAGGAACATGCGCACGATCTGGTTGTCCTTCACCAGGTGCGGCAGCAGGCGCTTGATCGCCACCATCGGGCCGAACTCGCCGTTCTCGGTGATGTGGCGGCCGACGTAGACCTCGGCCATTCCTCCCGTGGCGATGCGCGAAGTCAGCCGGTAACGGCCGAACCACATGGGGGATCCGAGGTTCTCCACGACGGTCGCGGACCTTAACCCTAAGCTTCAAAGCTCCGATGCGGATTCAGGCCCTGCACTGTCCTTCCTGCGGCGCGCCGCTGGACGTCGCCGTTCACGCCCCGCGCGCCAGCTGCAGCTATTGCCACGCGGTGCTCATCGTCGAGGCCGAGCGCGTCTCGACGAACCGGGCGCAGACGCCACCTCCGCCGCGAAAGGACGACGAGGTCGAGCCGTACCCGGAGCCAGACGTGACGCTGTCGACGTGGGTGGCTCCGCGGTTCGAGCTGTCGTTTCTCGAGCAGAACATCGCCGACGCGCCGCCCGAGGTGTTCGCCGGCATCGAGCTGGCGGAGCAGCGCTTCGCCCTCGTCTACCTGCGGGTGGTGGATCAAGACGGCCGCGGAGTGGAAGTGGTCTTGGGTCCGGCCTTCGAGGTGCTCAAGGAGTCGCTGGCCTCGGACGCCGACCCGGGGCTCGCCGCAAACCTCGCGCTCGACAAGCTCTGCGAGAAGCCGTTTGCCCACAAGCTCGAGTGCGCGATCGCCTTGTTCGAGCCGCGGCACATGCGCGTCACGCTCTACAACGCAGGCTGCCGCGACGCGTTCTTGTGGGCGAGCAGCGAGCAGGGGCGTTCCATCACTCCCGGCAACGCGCACGACGCGCTCGAACGGAAGTTTCTTCGCGAGACGAAGGACCACTTCCAGAACCTGCCGCCGATTCACCTCGCCGCGCACGACGTGGTGGTGGCGGCCAGCGCCGGCTTCTGCGGGCGCGGCAAAGGTGGAAGCTCCGATGGCGTGCGCGCGCTGCACGAGACGCTGAACGCGCAGCTGGGCGAAGAGCCGCTGCGCATCGTCACCCTCGCGAAGAACGCGTACTGGGAAGCGTTTGGGGAACAGCGGCGTCGCAAGAACAACCTGCCGCCGTCGGGGCACGTGAAGCTCGCCGCGGTTCGAGCGGTGCTGCCGCCGCTGGCCGACGCGGTTCCTGCTGGGTACGAGGTGAGCTCGGTTCGCAGCCGCCGGTTCGAGCTCGCGCTGCTGACCAAGCCGAACGACGTCTTCCGCCTCGTGCCGCTGCACGCAGATCGCCAGGTGCTCGTATGGCTGTCGCCGGTGAAGGGCGAGCTGCCCGCAGCCGTCTTCGACACGGCGTGCGCGGCGGTGGTCGGCGTGCTCGACCGCACGGACGACGGCGACAACGAGAACCCGCGGCGTGCGGGGCGTGATGCCTACGACGCGATCGCGATGAACGCGGGCCAGGTGCGGATGGCGGTCATCCAGCTGTTCGATGCGTTCGAGCGGGTGAAGTACTACCGCGCTGGCTGGAAGCAGCCAATTGGGCTCGGGCCGCGCGGCGTTCGCGACGGCAGCGGCGGGCAGCAGTTCGACGAGGGCGGCGAGGCGACCGTCAACGAGGGCGCGCGGCTCTTCTTCCCAGGCGGCCTTCAGTACGAGAACCAGCACGGCAACGCGGAGTCTTTCGTCACCGTCTGGCCGGGCGGAAAAGCGTCCCGGCTCTACGAGGCGTTTACCCAGCACTGGAAGACGAAGAAGACGGCGGCGGCGCTCGAGAAGCTGACGCGGGCGGCGGTCAGCGATGCGCCCGGGTCCGACTTGTCGGGGCTGGCCGTCGTCACCGGGGTGCCCGTTTGACCCAGAGCGTTGAACAGCTGGCGGCGGCGTTGATCGAAGGCGCTCCCGATGGGGTGGTGGTGAGCCAGCGGGGCGTCGCGCACGAAATCAGCAACCCGATGACGACGGTGGTCATCGGCCTGCAGGCGGTGCAGCGGGTGGTCGACCGGCTGTTGCCGAGCCTCGCGCCGGTTCCGAAAGAACGCGCCGAGCTGTCGTGTCTGGTGCGTGACCTCGAAGTCAGCGCGATGCGGGTGGTCGAGATCGTTCGCGACCTGCGCCGCTTCTCACACGCGGGCGACGAAGAGCGAAAGCCGGTGTCGCTGCCCGACGTGCTGAGCGTGGCCGAACGTCTGGTGGCGCACGCGCTCGACGGCCGCGCGCAGCTGTCGTGTGAGCACGTGCCGACGCCGAAGGTGATGGGCGTCGCGGCGCGCCTCGAGCAGGTCGCGGTGAACTTGATGCTGAACGCCGCCCAGGCGATTCCGCAGGGGCGCGAGGGGCTGGTGAAGGTGCGCACCTTTGTCACCAGCCAGGGCCAGCCCGGGTTCGAGGTCGAAGACAACGGCTCTGGCATCGCGCCCGAGCACCTGCCTCACATCTTCGAGCCCTTCTTCACCACCAAGCCCGTCGGCGTTGGCACCGGCCTCGGCCTCGCGATCAGCCACACCATCGTGTCCGACCTGGGCGGCGAGCTCACCGTCGAGAGCACCCTGGGCGCCGGGTCGACGTTCAGGGTCTTGCTGCGACCAAACCAGCAGGCTGTGGATAACGACCTCTGAGGGGATCGCGGCGAAGGGGCTCCCTAACGGAAACAGTGGCGCCAAGCCGGAGGCTCACCAGCGTCAGCCGCAACGAGGTCTGCTCGAGGTGGGCGCCGGCCCGAACGCATCAAGGTGCGACCCCCGCCCGAATTGGGTGCAGCCGGGCTCGCCCGAATTTCAGTGCCGCGCCCTGCGACCATCGATGGGGCGCCTCGTCGATGGTCGTGAACTCCTCGCAAGGACCCATATGAAGACCCGAATTGATACCGATTCTTCCCGTCGCGCCGCTGCTGCCACTGCTGAACGGACGCGCGCCGCCGACTTATCCAGGGCCGCGAGCGCAAGGGGCCTCGCGCCCGCTGTGCGCCAGTCGTCGCGCGGCGATGAGATGTCGAGCGGCAGGACGGGTGCCCTGATGCGTGGGGCCGAGCAGCGGCTGGGTGCCCGGGGCCTCCCGACGACCCCGAGGCAAGTCCTGCAGGCCAGCGGCGTCCGTGCTCCCTATTCGATTCCCGCGGGCCCGCCCCTGGATATGCCGCGAATCGACCCGGCGAGGGTGACGGTCACCGGGGGCACCGTCGCCGACGTTGAACAGATGCTCGGGTTCATGTGGGCCAACGGCGGGGCGGGCGGCCGAAACTTCGTCAACGACCTCGTCGCGAAAATCAACTCGGATGGAATGACGATCGAGTTGGGAGCCGACGTGGACGGTGGCGGTCAGGGGGGCCCGGGAATCATGAGGTTCGGGACCAGCGTGTTCCCGATTCCCGCCGATTTCAATAAGCAGGTCGCCTCGATGATGACGATGGTCCATGAGTTTCAGCACGCGGGCCCCGACTGGGCCTACGCGGGCACGACCTATGGCGAGGCGCTCGCCTACAAGGCTGGGTACGACTTCATGAAAGACAGCCTCGGTCTGACCAACGCCGAGATCCGCGACACCCTGGGCGCCGAAAACCCGACCTACATCCTCGGAACGATGATGACCGAGTACCAGATCACCACTTCCAATGCCCTGCTCCAGATGATGCGTAACATTTGGGTCGGCGGAAGCGGTCTGAACGATGTCTTCGCCGGGTCCAACACCGGCGCCAATTCGACCAGCCCCAACTCAAACGGCGACACACTGGATACGACGGCCCTGTGGGAGATCGCAGAAGACCTCTTAAAAAAGAATCCGCCGCGCCACCTCTGCATCAGCGCAGGGATCTGCTGCACGAACCATTGATCGACCAGGTTCTTTCTCATTAGGCACCCGCTATGCTCCCGCCCGTGGCGACCATGCGTGCGGCGGTGATCGATCGATTTGGCGGCTCTGATGTGCTTGCTGTGCGAGAGGTCGATCGGCCGAATCCCGGACCCGGGGAGGTGCGCGTGCGCATCCGCGCATCGAGCATCAACCCAGTCGACTGTAACATTCGTCGCGGCGAGCTGAAGCGGTTCATGAAGCTCACATTGCCCCACGCCCTGGGGATCGACCTCTGCGGCGAGGTCGACGCACTCGGCGACGGCGTGACGGGGTTTGCGGTCGGCGATCGCGTCTTCGGGTGGCTGCACCTCGAGTCGTGTGGGGCGTGGGCCGAGTATGCCATCGCCAAGGCCGAGTGGCTGGTCGCTGCGCCGAGCGTCCTCGACGACGTCGCGGCGGCGTGCCTTCCGGGGGTGTCCGTGACGGCTGTCCAGGGTCTGCGCGCGCGCGCCAAGATCGGCAAGGGGCAGCGCGTGTTGGTGGTCGGGGCCTCGGGTGGGGTAGGTCACGTCGCAGTGCAGATCGCTCGCGCGATGGGTGCCGAGGTCACAGCGGTCTGCGGCACGCGGAACCTCGAGATGGTCAAGAGGCTCGGCGCGGCTCACGTAGTCGACTACACGAAGGAGGATGTCTCGCGCGCGGGGCGATATCACGCCATCCTCGATTGCGTCGGGCAGAAGACGTACTGGCAGTGGCGGCCACTGCTCGAGCGCGGCGGCCATCACGTGATCGTTCCCGCGTCGCCGCGTCACATGCTGAACGCGATGCTGTCGAGGCTCGATCCCGGAGCGCACTCGCACTTCTTTTTCTCGTCTCCCAATCGCGATGACCTCGCCTTCGTTCGCGACCTCGCGGAAGCCGGCAAGCTCATTCCGACCATCAGCGAGACACTCCCGCTCGACCGCATCGCGCGCGGCAACGAGCTGTCCGATACCGGCCGAACCGTCGGCAAGATCGCGATCACCATGAGCTGACCGGAGCCAGTTCCTGGGCGCCAAGTACGCGAGCCGTGTCATGGCGCGCCCGCGAAGAACAAGAGGAACAAACCGCGAAATGGGGCGAGAGGCGAGAGGGGTTGGCGCGGAGTGGACGTCGACCGGTGGACGACGACGGCTGGTTCACGCGCTTCATCGCGTGGATCAAGTCGCTGTTCGGCGGCTGACCGGCCCAATCGCGCGTTTGGCGTGACTTGTCTGCCGAATGACCAACCACGGCCTACTCAGCTCAAGCTGCTCACCGCCCCCTCCGCCTCGGCCTGAACTGAGCTCCAGGCCGCTCGTTCAGTGACCCAGCGCGCGAAGGGTCGCCTCTGCCGTCGCCTTCGATGAGGCAGGGTTTTGACCCGTGACGAGCTTGCCGTCAGTGACGGTGAACGGCTGCCACAGCTCGGGCGCCTTTTCGTACCTTTCTCCCAGCGAGGTGAGCTTGCTCTCGAGCAAGAAGGGCATCGTGCTCTCGAGTTGCATCGCCTTTTCTTCGGCGTCGCTGAAGGCCGCCACGCGTCGACCAGCCACGGCGGGCTTCCCGTCGGCACCCTTCACGCCCACCAGTGCGGCGGGCCCATGGCACACGGCCGCGAGCACCTTGCCGGCGGTCCACCCTCGGCTGAGCTGCGCGCCGATCTCAGGGCTCGGGAGATCCCACATCGTGCCGTGGCCTCCGACGACGACGGCGTCATAGGCCGCCACGTCGACCGACGAGAGGGTGACGGTCTTCGCGAGCTTCGCCCTCGCCGCCGGGTCGCCGAGGAAGCGGCGCACTTCGGCTGACGGATCTGCTTCGCTGCGCGGGTCAGCGGCTGCGACGCCACCCTTCGTCGACGCGGTGTGCGAGGTGCCATCGCTTGAGTTCCTGCTCGGGCTGGTGGGGCGCGGAGTCGGCGTGGCGGTGTTGCCCGACTATCTGACGGCCTCATCGATCGCGCGGAAGGTGGTCGTCGCGATTCCGGTTGCCGCACGGAAGGCAGCGAAGAACGGCATGTTCTTGGCTTGGCGAAGCAGCACCGTGCTCAGCGCGCGCTTCGAGGCGGTGCGAGACGCGTTGCTCGTCACCGGCTGAAGTCACTTCTCCATCGTTAGTCGACGTTTCGAAACGTACGGAACGTGCGATCGAAAATCGACAGGGTCGCGCTGTAGTTGCAGTCTCTGCGCTTGTGGTGCTCGTCGTGCACGCGCGGCGTGACGTACCAGTTGAGCAGAGGGACCTTCGCCATCCAGGACGGGAAGACTTCGTAGCCGCAGTGCGCGATGAGAATGCTGCCCGAGAGGAACAGGCTGACCACCACCAGCGACACCAGATGAATCGGAATCAGACACATGGTGACGGGCACGAACGCGAGAATGGCGGCCGCCTCGACGGGGTGAAACGCGAGCGCGGTGAGCAGCGTCGGCGACAGCGACCGGTGATGGACGACGTGAATCTTCTGGTAGAGCCACCGCAGGTGAAGTGCGCGGTGCAGGCCGTAGAAGTAGAGGTCGAACAGCACCACGTAGATGAGGATCTCGATCGCGGCGGTCTTGAGGTCGGTGGTGAAGCCGGCGAAGGGCATCACGCCTTGGCGCACTGCCCAGGTCGACGCGGCCCCCATCGCGAAGCCGATCAAGGCGGTCAGCAACGAGTAGTAGAGCTCGTGCCGAAACGTGTTACGCGCCCGCAGGTCGGCGCCGTTGGGGCTCGCCGCACTTTCAGAGATCTGCTGCATCTACCCGCCGCATGGTTTTGACTGGCTCCTCACTGGTCCTTATACAAACCTTTCACAGTGACCGCACCCCCATGATTAGCCGAGGAGCCCTCTGATGTCGCAGTTTGCTGCGGACCCGACCCGCGACCCGCTGGTTCGATTCCAGGTCGAGCTCGAGCCGTTGTTGGATCACTGGGCCTTCGTCCCCGACGAAGACGGCCTGGATCCGCTGTGGAAGCGGGCGCAGGAAGAGGTGCGCAGCTACACGTTGCGTCCGGCAAAGCGGGTGCGCCCAACGCTGGCAGCCGCCGGGTGGATGATGTCGCAGCTGGGTCATGCCGCGGCGCCGATTCCGGTGGAAGTGGCGCAGTTCGGCGTGGGGCTCGAGCTGCTTCACACGTTCATGCTGATTCACGACGACGTCGCGGACAACGCGAGCGTGCGCCGCGGAAAAGAGTCGCTGCACCGGCTTTTGGGCAAGGGCCGGCTGGGTGAAGACCTCGCGGTGGTTGCGGGCGACCACATGTACGCGCGGGCGATGGAGGCGATGATTTCGGCGCCGTCTCCGCACGCGGTCGCGGCGAGCCGGTTCATGCTGCGGGTCTGCCGGCACACGGCGGCGGGCCAGCACCTCGACCTGTCGCTGTCGCGCGCGCCGCTGCAGAAGGTGACGCTGTTCCAGACGCTCAAAGTGGCTCACCTGAAGACGGCGCAGTACGGCTTCGTCGCCCCGCTGGTCTGCGGAGCGATGCTCGGCGGCGCGTCGCAACAGACGCTGGACGTCCTCTCGCGCATCGGCCGACTCGTCGGCCTCGCGTACCAGCTGCGCGATGACCTCATCGGCCTCTACGGTGAAGACAAGGTCACCGGGAAAGACGGCGGCGGCGACTTCTTCGAAGGGAAGCGCACGTTCCCCGTCGTGGCTGCGTGGACCCGCGCGGATGACCCGGGCCGCCGCACCCTCGAGAGCCTCTGGAACACGCGCACCGAACAGCAGCTCGCCACCGCCCGCCTCGAGGTCGCCCGCTGGGGTGGCGTCGCCGCGTCGCAGCGCATGGTCGATCGGCTCACGCGCACGGCTCGCCGCACGCTCGCGTCGCTCGGCAAGGGGCCCGCCGTCGCGTTCCTCGATGCGATGGTGACGCAGCTCGCCAAGCGCGTCGCCTGACAGCCTCGAGGAGCAGGCCTGCGCCTGCGGGCGGTGATTAATAGGCCCGCGCCGGCCCGGGCGGACTGGCGTCGGGCGGGTCCGGATTTGCCCCGCGGATCAGCGTGCAGTGGGGATAGCGCTTCATCATCAGGATCCGCATCCGTTCGGGAATGAGGCTGGCGGCGGTCGAGATCCCGCGTTCCTCGATGACGTCGACATCCTCCGGGTGGCGCAAAGTGAGCACCAGCCGTCCGTTGCGCTCGGCATGGGCCAGCAGCGCGGCCTCCTCCGGGCCGACGCTCAACGCGACCATCACGTGGTCCGCGTCCGCCGGGACGATGTCCGCCACGGAAACGAACTGGACGAGGTGGAGGACGAAGGGCGCGCGGGTCGCCGGATCCGTCGAGACCCACAACACATCGACGAAGTCGCCCACCGCGAGGAACGGCGCCAGCGCCTCGCGCCGCAGAAAGGTGAACGGTGTGCTGCGCAGGTTCTGAGCGACGGCCCCTCGCGCCGGACCCAACCAACTGCTGCGCACGGGCTCGCCCTTGCGAATGGCGCGGTCGATCGTGCGCGTCGGCTCGAGCTGCGAGATGGCGTCCGCCGGAACATAGGAAGCCGGAAACGCGCATCGCCGGAAGCGCGCATCGTCCAGCGGCAGCCCCGCCGGTACGTCGACGCTCGGGCAGATCGCCTGGACGAAGTTCGGTGACGCGGGCCCGGGTCCGAACCACCCAAGGGCGACGCCCGCCACCAACGGAAGCACGAACGCGAGCAGCAGGCGAAAGGGCACCTCGCAGCACCCTACCCGTTCTGGCGGGCCGACCATAGGCAACGCTTGCAGCACTCGATAGAACCTCGGGGATGAACCGCCTGCGTTTCTGTCTCAACGACCGCTGGGTCGAGGAGACGAACGTCGCCCCGACGACGACGCTGCTCCGCTACCTGCGTGACACCCGTGCGTTGACCGGGACGAAAGAAGGCTGCGCCGAAGGAGACTGTGGCGCGTGCACCGTCGCCGTCGCCGAGCGCGGTGAAGACGGCAAGCCGACCTGGCGCGCGATCAACGCCTGCCTCGTGCTGTTGCCGATGGTGCAGGGCAAGCACGTCGTCACCGTCGAAGCGCTGAAGGACCCCGCCACCGGCCAGTACCACCCTGCGCAGGAGGCGATGGCCCGGGCGCTCGGCAGCCAGTGCGGCTACTGCACCCCGGGCATCGTGATGTCGATGTTCGAGGCGACCTACCGCACCGACCTCGACGCCAGCTGGAAGCTCGACGACCAGCTGTGCGGCAACCTCTGCCGCTGCACCGGCTACCGCCCCATTCGCGACGCGACCAGACAGGTCGCCGGCACCTGCCCGAAAGACCGCTTCGCGACCGAGCTCAAAGGCGCCACGCCGCAGTCGATGCAGCTCGACTACGAGGCCGCGGGCCAGCGGTACCACACCCCCGATTCCTTCTCGCAGCTGTGGGACGTGCTCGACACCCACCCCGACGCGCGCTTCATCCAGGGCGGCACCGACCTCTCGCTCGAGATTACGAAGAAGTTCGCCAGGCCGCCGAAGCTCGTCTCGCTCGAAGCCATCCCCGAGCTCAAGGCGATGCACGACACCGTCGACGGCATCTCACTCGGCGCCGGCGCCACCCTGGCCGAGCTCGAGCGCTTCACCGACAAGCGCCTCATTCCCCTCGCGCGCATGGCCCGCTACTTCGGGGCCCGACAGATCAAACACCGCGGCACCCTGGGCGGAAACCTCTGCACCGCCTCGCCCATCGGTGACATGGCGCCCGTGCTGCTCAGCCTCGGAGCCGTCGCCGTGATGCGCTCGCGCGCCGGCGAACGCCGCGTCCCGATGGAGTCGTTCTTTCCCGCGTACCGGAAGACCGCGCTCGGCCCGAAAGAAATTCTCACCGCGCTCGAGATTCCACGCCTTCCCGCCAGCGCGCTCGCGTCCACCTACAAAGTCTCGAAGCGCCGCGAGCTCGACATCAGCACCGTGTCGGCCGGCTTCTACGTCGAGCTCGACTCGAACCGCGTCGTCCAGCGCGCGCGCCTCGCCTTCGGAGGCATGGCCGCCACGCCCAAACGCGCGACCCAGACCGAAGCCGCGCTGGTCGGCCAGCAGTGGGAGCCCGCGGCAATCGAAGCCGCCGCCTCGATGCTCGGGCAAGACTTTCAGCCTGTCAGCGATCACCGCGGCTCTTCGGCGTACCGCGGGCTCGTCGCGCAGAACCTGCTCCGCGGCTTCTACGAAGAGACGAAGCTCGCCGCGGTGCCGAAGCTTCGCGAAGGCCACACCGGCACGGTGGGGACGTACGCATGAACGCGATCCACGACCTTCCGCAGCCCACGGGCTCTCCGCTTCATCAGCCTGCGCCGCACGAGTCCGGCCTACGTCACGCCAGCGGGGAAGCGCGCTACGTCGATGACCTGCCGCCTCCGCACGGGATGCTGGTTGGGCAGGTGCTCTGTTCGCCGCACGCGCACGCGAAGCTCAAGAAGCTCGACGTCACCCGCGCCCGCGCCGTCGCCGGCGTTCGCGGCATCTTCACCGCCGCCGACATTCCCGGAGACAACAACGTCGGGCCCGTCATCCACGACGAGCCGCTTTTCGTGAAAGACAAAGCGCTCTTCATGGGCCAGTCGGTCGCGCTCGTCGTCGGCGAGACGTACGACGCCTGCCGCGCGGGAATCGCCGCCATCCTCACCGAGTGGGAAGTGCTGCCCGCCGTCACCACCCTCGACGCAGGGCTCGCGGCCGGACTCTTCCTCTCTGACCCGCACGTCATGCAGCGGGGCGATGTCGCCGCGGCGCTGAAGTCGGCCGACCTGGTGCTCACCGGCGAAGTGCGCACCGGCGGGCAGGACCATTTCTATCTCGAGACGCAGGTCACCCTCGCGATGCCGGAAGAGGGCGGCACCCTGCGCCTGTTGTGCAGCACGCAGCACCCCACCGAAGTTCAGTCGATCGTCTCGCACGTGCTCGGCCTTGGCCGGCACCAGATTGTGGTCGAGGTCCCGCGCATGGGCGGCGGCTTCGGTGGAAAGGAGACGCAGGCAGCTCCCTTCGCGGCGATGGCGGCGCTGGCGGCGCTGCGCACGCAACGGCCGGTGAAGGTCTGGCTGAACCGTGACCAGGACATGGCGCAGACGGGGAAGCGGCACCCGTTTCTCACCCGTTACAAGGCAGGGTTCACGAAGGCGGGCGAGCTCGTCGGGCTCGACTTCGAGCTCTACGCCGACGGCGGGTTCTCCACCGACCTCTCACGCGCGATTCTCGACCGGGCGATGTTCCACTCGGACAACGCGTACTGGGTGCCGAACCTTCGCTTCATCGGCCGCGTGGTGCAGACGCACCTGCCCAGCAACACCGCCTTCCGCGGCTTCGGTGGCCCGCAGGGCATGGCGGTCGTCGAAGACGTCTTCAGCCGCGCCGCCGAAGTTTTGAAGCTCGACGCCGCCGACGTTCGGCAGAAGAACTTCTACGCAGACGCGCCGAAGAACGTCACCCCGTACTTCATGGAAGTGAAGGACAACCGCATCGCGCGCATCTGGTCCGAGCTGCTCGCCTCCAGCGACTACAGCAAGCGCAAGGCGGCGATCGAAACGTTCAACCAGACGCACGCGTGGAACAAGCGAGGGCTCGCCATCACCCCGGTGAAGTTCGGGATCAGCTTCACCACGTCCTTCCTCAACCAGGCCGGCGCGCTGCTGCAGCTCTACGGCGACGGCACCGTGCAGCTGAACCACGGCGGCACCGAGATGGGGCAGGGCCTTCACACCAAGATGCTCGCGATCGTCTCGCACGAGCTCGGAGTTCCCCTTCACAACATCCGCGCGATGACGACCGCGACCGACAAGGTGCCCAACACCTCGGCCACCGCGGCGTCATCGGGCAGCGACTTGAACGGGCAGGCGGTGCGCGCAGCGTGCGTGACGCTGCGTGAAAGGCTCGCCGAAGTCGCCGCTGGCCTCCTCGACGCGCCGGCCGATTCGCTGGTCTTCGCCGAAAACCTGGTGAAGGGCGGCGGCCGGTCGGTGCCCTTTTCCAAAGTCACCGACACCGCGCACTTGAGTCAGGTCTCGATGTCCGCCACCGGGTTCTACAAGACGCCCGACATCACGTACGACAAGGCGGCCGGCCGCGGGAAGCCCTTCCACTACTTCGCCTACGGAGCCGCAGTCAGCGAGGTCGAGCTCTCGGGCCTCACCGGCGAGCACCGGCTGCGGCGGGTCGACATCCTTCAAGACGTCGGCGCCTCGCTGATTCCCAGCATCGACCTCGGCCAGGTCGAAGGCGCCTTCGTGCAGGGGTGGGGCTGGCTCACGTGTGAAGAGGTGCTCTTCGATGACCAGGGCTTCCTCAAGACGCACTCGCCCGACACGTACAAGATTCCGGCGTTCGGCGACCAGCCGCTGGAGTTCAACGTGAAGCTGCTCGAGAACGCGCCCCAGCACGACGTCATCCACGGCAGCAAGGCCGTCGGTGAGCCGCCGCTGATGCTCGCCCTCTCGGCCGTCGCGGCGCTGCGCCACGCGGTCTCGGCCTTCGCGGACCCCGGTACGCCTGTCGAGCTCGCGATGCCTTGCACGCCCGAAAGCTTGTTGATGGCGGTGCAGGCCGCGCGAAAACGGTGAGGTTCCTTCCGCTGCTAGCGCTCGCCGCCTGCGCGGCTTCGGCGCTGACTTTTCTGCCGCCCGACGGCGACACTGTGACTGTCTTCGTCCACGGCTACCGCGGCAGCTTTCTCGTCACCGACAACGCGCAGCGCGACCGCGTCTACCTCAACCCGGTCGACGTGCTCTTCAGCGGATCGGCGAACCTCGCGCTTGCCTATGAAGGCCAGACCTTCAAGCCGACCTACAGCGCGCTGACCGCCGATGGTCCGCTGACGAAGCTGACCCTCATCCCCGGCATCGTCACGATGGACGTGTACCAGTCGTGGATGCAGTTCGGCCGCGACGCGCTGCCCGGCTTCATTCCGTTCGCGTACGACTGGCGGCAAGACGTGCGCGCGTCGGGGCAGGCGCTTTGCGAGCGGCTCGAGCAGCTTCCGGCGAAGAAGCTTCAGATTGTCGCGCACAGCATGGGAGGCCTCGTCACCTGGTCGTGCCTCGCCAGCAACGAGGCGGTCGCGCAGCGGGTCACCAAAATCGTCTTCGCCGGCACGCCTTTTCGCGGCGGCCCCGGCATCTTCGACGACCTCTTTCTCGGCTCGTCCACCGGCCGCAACCGCTCGATGCTCTCGCCGCAGGCGCTGTTCACCTTTGCGTCTTCCCATCAGCTGCTCTCGGCGAAGTCTGACTTCTTCGTCGACGCCTCAGGGGCGCCCGTGCCCTTCGACGCTTTCTCTGCCGACACCTGGGTGATGCGGAAGTGGGGCCTGTTCGCCGTTGAGTGGACGGACGCCGACAAGGCGCAGCTGCAGCGCATGCTCGCGGCGCACGACGACCTCCACGCGCTGCTCGCGCTGCCGATGCGCGGGGCTCCGCAGGTGATGGCGATCATCGGGTACGGGCAACCGACCGTCAGTGGCGTGCGCGTCATCGGAGACACCTTCGACTTCGAGCACCCGCCGACTGCCGATGGCGACGGCAGCGTGCTGCTCACCAGCGCCGTGCCCCCGATGGACTTTCAGCGCGTCGACACCGCCACCGAGCACGTCGCGCTTCTCAACGACGAAGCCGTGCAGCGCGCGATCTTGAACTTTCTTGCGACTAAAGTGGAATGACGGCGGGCGGCCGCGAGGGCCGCGGGTTGTTCGCGCCCATGTCGCGCGCCTCACTCGACGCCACGTTGGTCGCTTCGTGCTGGATCAGAATCGCCTTCACGCGGTCGATGTCGCGCGGCTGGTCTGTCTGCACCGAGAAAAGAATTCCGCCCTCGGCGAGGCGCTGCTCGTAGTCGTGCGCCTGCGCCTCTGAGATTCGCAGCGAAGTCAGGCCGTGCGCGACGCCCGCGGTCGACCAGCCGGCGAGGGTCGCGACCAGGGGGCCTGCTCCAACCGTGGTGCGCAGGCCGGGAATCTCGACCGGCACGAGGCCCGACAGCAGCCCCAGCGAAGACAGCGGCGTGGCGTCCGGCAGCTCGGGAACCAGCACCGACATGTCGTTGGTGCTGAACCCGGCGCGGCTCGCGTCGCGAATGACCGACGCTGCCTGACTGCGATCCCTCAGCACTCCGAAGATGGCGTAGGTCGTCATGAACCACTCACCAGCATTTCCAGTGCCAGAGAGCCTCACCTCTGAAGCCCTGAAAAAGTGGCGTGGCGTTGCTTCCCATTCGTCACAACTGTCCCACCACAAATGAAATCGAGTGCAGATGTGGAACGCACACGCGCTCACCCGCAGCAGTGGCTTCGCTACAGCTCGAAGTCGGGGCGCGCGCTGATCGCCGACCGCCAGCGATCCACCGCCATCACGCGGTCGGTGTCGGGCCCGTCGGCGAAGTAGCCGAGGTTTTCTCCGAACGCACGCGACAGCTCTTCCACCGCGGCAAGGCGCAGCTCGAACTCTTCGCTCTCGAGCGCGTCGCACAGCCACTCGGCGCGGCGGCGGCTGCGGGCCATCGCGTACCAGGCGGCCCACTGGCGCGGGTTCGGCCCCAGGTTCGCGCGGCTGATTTCACGAAGCGCCTCGGCCGCCGACTGCGCGCACAGCTGGTCTTCCGAGGCGGTGAGGCCGATGAGCCCTTCGATCGCCTCGCGGTCGTGAAGCATGCCCAGCGCGCGGGCGGCGAGGCTCTTGCGAAGCGGGTCTCGGGAGGCGAGCTCCTGGCGAAGCGCTTTCACCGCGCTGTCGTAGCCGTCGACGTTCTTCATCGCCGTCGCTGCCGCGCGCGCCGCGGAAGAGATGTCGGGCTCCATGTCGAAGAGTCCGCGCAGCACGCCGTCGAGCAGCTCGGGGTACCGCAGCGAGCCGGCCGTCAGCAGCGCGAGGTACCGCGTGTCGGAGTCGTCGGCATCGAGCAGCGGCGCGAGCGCCACCGCGGCAGGCCGGCCGAGCCTTGCGAGCGCTCCGGGAATGGGGCCGAGCTCGTCGACCTCGGGCAGCTCGGTGACGGGCAGGCGGCTCCACGCCGTCGGGCCGGGAAACGCGCGAACGAGCGCGCGGGCCGAAGAGTCAGGTGTGCGCGACAGTTCGGTCATCGAGTTGGCGCGCTCGCGCGGGTCGGGGCCAGTGAGAAGCGTGAGCAGCCCCGTGAACCAATCGGCGTCTGCCTTCGCGAGGTCCGCCTCCACCTGTTGCTCGGGCCCGGCCATCAAGTCTTCCTGCGGGGGCAGGGCGAGCAGCTCTTCTTCACCCTCGGCCGTGAAGGCGCCCGACGTGCCGAGGCGTTGTTTGCGGAAGACAATCAACTCCCCGAACGCGGAAGGCAGCTCCTGACAGAAGAGGATGAAGTCGTTGAGCTTGCGCTGGCTGACGGGCTTGCCGCCGCTGTCGCCGTAGACCATCGCGACGAGCCGGCCTTTCACTTCGACCGGCCACAGGAAGACCGCGCGCGGCGAGCGGCCGAGAATCGCCAGGTAGTGCTGGGTGAGCGCGTCGGGCGGAAGCGGGCCGACGTAGCTGCCGCGGGTCAGCGCGACGGTGCGGAAGACGCTGGCCGCATCGAGCGGAATCGAGACATGGCGGATGACGGGCGGCTCGCCTTCGCTGCTTCGCGCGTCCCAGCCCAAGGCCGCGCCCCGGACGACTGCGAAAGCGGCGACGTACTCGAAGGCGCGGCGGCCGTAGTCGAGCGCGGCCGACACGAGCTTGTCGCGATCCTGCACGGCCAGCTTCAGCGCGGCGCGGGCCTGGGCCAGCGACCATTCGGCCGGGTTGCCCGACGGCACGACGACGCCCGCCGAGGCAGACATCAGCCGCGGCGTGAAGGTGGGAATCGACGGCTGCGCCACCGGGAAGTTGTCCATCGCCGCCGCGGCGAGCTCGGGCGGCGCCGTCGGAGCTGCCTCGGCGATGACGGGAGCGGCGCCGTACGACGGCCGCAGCTCGGGCGGCGCCTCGTACTCGGGCGGCTCGTGGGTGATCGCGAACGACGGGCCCGATTCCACCGGCGGCGGTGGGACGTAGGCCGCGACGCCGGGCGACGAGTTGATGTCACTGAAGTCGGTTTCGTCGCGAACGCTTGGCGCCGGCGGCGGTGGCAAAGGAATGGGAGCGCGCACCGGCGCAGCAGGCGGACGCGGGGCCGACGGCGCGGTCTTGAGGCGCTCGATGCTCGGCCGGGCGGAAGGGGCCGGCATCACCCACGCGCGATCCACGGCGCGCACTTCGCGGTTGGTCGGCGTCGGCGCGTCGCCCGGCGCGCGGGTCTTCGGAGGCATCACTCCGCCGGGAAAAGATTTCTCGGGCGCGCGCAGCGGCTCTTCCGACTTCTGCGCGGTGATGCGCGGCATCGTGGTCGGCTTCGCCTGTACCGCAGCGACCGGCGGCGGAGGTGGCAGCACGATCGCCGGCATCTCGGGCTCCGTCGGCGTGCGGTCTCCCGGCGTGCGCTTCTTCGGCGCTTCGGGCTTCGAGACCTGCCGCGCGAAGTTGGCGTACCCCGTCGTGTCGAGCACCGCGGTCTCGAGGTACTCGTCGGTCGACTGCTTCGGCATCGCGTACTGCGCGTACGCCTTCGGCTCGATCACCATCGTCGACTCGAACTCCGCGGGCGGAGGCGGCGGCTGGCTGGGCCTCTTCTTCGGCTTCACCAGCAGCACGGGCTCGTCGGCGACACCGCGGGCGATTCTTTCCAGCGTCTCGACCGAGATGCTCTCGGTAAGCATCTCTTGCTCGGTGGCGTCCTCTTCCAGGAGCTGCTTCGGCGGCGGTGCCTTGGGCGCCTGCTTCGAAGGAGGCCTGGCGCTCGGCGCCGACGGGCGCGAGGCGGGCCGCGCGGGCTCTTGAACGCCTCGCGCCGGCGTCAGGCCGCGGCGGCCCGGGTCGAGGTCTTTGAGCAGCGTGCGGAACCGGTCGAGCATCGGCTCGCGGTACAGCGCCGTCTGCCAGTCCTTGATGCGGCACTCGAGCGCGACCCAGAGCTCGAGCTCTTTGCCGAGCAGGAAGGCGACCTCGCGCAGTTCCTTGTGCGGCACCGGGTAGCCGACTGCGAGGTGGAGGATGTTGCCGTCGACGGACAGCGGCACCACGGTGAGCCGCCGCGAAATCTTCAGCGGCAGCATCGGCCCGGCTTCGGCGTTCGGCTCGAAGTCGGCCAGGTTGACGAGCCGCATCCCCGAGACGTCTGACAACGCCTGCAGCATCCCCGCTTCGGAAACAGCGCCGGCCTCGAGGAGGATCGTGTCGAGCGACGCCGAGCCCGCCGACAGCCGCCGCATTGCATCGTCCACGACCTTGGCGGGCAACAGGCCGCGCGAAATCAGATGCTGGGCGAGCCGCTGAGACATGGGCGGCGCATCATACCGGTCGGACCACGAATGTCCGGGTCAGCTTGTCGTGCAGGGTCTGGCCTTTGCGATCGAACAAACCCAGCCAGAAGCCAGCAAGAAAGAACACGAAAGAGACGATCGCGAGGAACGCCCGGAACAGGGAGCGGATGGCCCCAGGCGACTTGCCACTGGAGTCGACGAGGCGGATCCCGAAAAGCAGGCGCCCGAAGGTCCGGCCGCGCAGCAGGAAGGCGCCCATTGTCGTGTAGAGCACCGCAAGGAGAACCGTCAGCCCGAGCGCGGGGATGGCGATGGGGTGCAGGCGGAAGAAGAAGGCGTCGATGCCGTGGAGGTTGTTTGGCAGGGGCTTGCCACCCGAGGCGAGCCCGACGGCAAGGAAGAGCAGGCCGCCGATGACTGCGCCGAGGAGGGCGAGGTCGAAGACGGACGCGAAGGTGCGGCGCCAGAGCGAAGCGGGCGTGGCGAGCACCTGGTCGGATGCGACGGGCTCGTCTGCGGCGGTGGCCAGCTCGAGGCGCAGCGGCTGTTGCGCGGAGTACGGGCCGGCGACACCGGGCTGGGTGGTCTGCTCGCGCGCGCCGATCTGCGGCAGGTCCATGAAAGACGGAGGCACCACTGGCGCCGGGCGATTCGGGGCCGTCACCGCCGGGCGCGGATCGACCGGCGTGACGCCAGCCTGGCTCGGGATGAGAGGACGAGGCGCGGCGGGCGTGAAGTCGAACTCGCTCGCGACGAGGGGCGCGATGCCCGTGTGGCCCGGGGCCGACGGGGCGGCAGACGCCCACGGCTCCGATTTCACGGCGCCACGCGCAGCGGCCGGCGTCAGATCAATCTGGCTCGGCGAGGGCAGCCACGGATCCACCTCGGGCGCAGCGGCGCGCGCGACCGGCCGACTGACATCGGTGGGCATCCCAATCCGGCTCGACACCGGAGCGGCCGGACGGCCGACGGCGATCGACGGCGTCGCATTGAGCAGGCGATCTGGCCGAGTCTCGGTCTTCTCGGCGGCCTGCCCCGCAGTGAAGAGCCCGGGCTGCGTCTTCATCGCTGCGGCGGGCATCGGCACGCCGGGCGGCCTCTGCAGCTGAGTCGGACCCGACGAGAGATCTCCGATCGGAGCGACCCGCTCGGTCGGAGGCGCAGGCCGAGCGATCTCCGTCTTTTCGTTCTGCGGCGCCTTCATCCCGACGGGCGGCGCGGTGACGACGGGCCGCTTCGGCACGTCGGTGTGCTCGATCAACGTCCACGGCGAAGGCGCCGACACGGGCGGTGGAGGCCTGGGGGCAGTGGGAGGCGGCGCTCCGCTGGGAGGCACGGCCCAGACGGGAGGCGGCACCTTCATTCCAGGAGAAGGCACCGACTTGCTGATGGGCGCGCTGCGGGGAGGAAGCGGTGCAGTCGGAGGAATCGCGACCCGGTTCGCAGAGATCGCCGCGAGCACATCAGGCGACTGCATTGGATCCGTCTTCGGCGCCGCCTGCGGCGGACGCTGCACCACCGTCGGTGCGCTCGGCTTCGACTGCGCGACTGCGGGAGGCACCCCGCCGCGCGGCAGCGGATCCGTAGTCACATCGGGCGAACGCGTCGACACGGGCGTCGGCACCAGCGGACCCAGCGGACCCAGCGGTCGGCTGACCAGCGGGCGGCTGGCCAGCGGTTGCCGCAAGCGCTGCAGCGGAGACAGGTCGGGTTGGCCGGCCGGCCGCGGCGCAGCGACGCCCGGGCCCTGCGTCGGCACCGGTGGTCTCGACGCCGCCGCGCGCGCCGCCGCCAGCTGCTTCTCGACCGCTGCCTTCTCTTCCGCCTGAATCTTCGCCAGCAATGGGTTCGCCGCCGACGGCTGCGTCTTCGCGAAATCGAAAGCCGCCGTCGCTGGAACCGCGAGCGCCTTCGACATCGCCGTGTCCGCGTACTCGATCGGCACCGGGTGCTCGCCGCTCGCTTCCTTCACCTTCGCGGGCGACGGGTAGTACGGCGCCGTCTGCTTCAGGTTGTGCTGGAGCAGCTTCGGCGTCTCGGAGGGAACCGAGTCGTCCAGCGGGAAGCCCGAGCCGTCTGTCTTTTTGCCTTCACTCACGTTGGACCCGGCCCAAATTAGCCCAGCTCTCCTTGCAGGTGAAACAACACCGCCAGTGCCGCCAACGCCGCCGTTTCCGTTCGCAGCACCCGGCGGCCCATCGTGACGGGCACCGCCCCGGCCTGCAGCAGTGCCACCACCTCTGATCTCGCGAGCCCCCCTTCTGGGCCAATCACCAGCGCCAGTGGCTGCGTCGTCTCGGCCACCGCTGCCGACAGCGAAGTCGCCTCCTCCTCTTCATCCAGCACGAGGACGAGGGCACCTCTCAATTCGTGCACGGCTTCGAGCAGCGGCACGGGAGCGAACACTTCAGGCACGTCCGCCCGCCCCGACTGCCGCGCTGCTTCTTCCACGATGCGCTGCCACCGCTGCACCTTCGTGTCTTCGCGCCCACTGGGCTTGATCACCGTGCGTTCGGTGAACACCGGCCTGAATGCGGCCGCTCCGAGCTCGGTTCCCTTCTGCAGCACCCACTCGAGCTTCTCGGCCTTCGGCAGCCCCTGCACGATGGTAATCGCCCGCGGCGCAGGCTGCGGCGTGCCCTCTTCCAGAGACAGCGACGCCGAATCCGCGCCCACGTCGGTGACCTGCGCGGAGAAGACGGTGCCTCTTCCGTCGAAGACCTCGAGTGGCTCTCCCGCGCGCACGCGCAGCACCCGAACGAGGTGGTGGAAGCGCGGGCCGTCGAGGCGCATCGCGCCGGGCGCCGCGCCGGGAAGGTGAAGCCTCTTCACGGACGCTCGAAGTCGAGCCGGATCCACTCGCCTTGAACCGTGCGGCCCAGGGGCTTCATCCCCTCTTTCACGAACGCGGCAGTGACCTCGTCCGCTTGCGGCACCAGCACTCCGGCGAGCACGAGCCGGTTCTTCGCCTTGGCGACCAACATCGGTGCCAGCGCCACCAGGGTGTTGGCGAGGATGTTCGCGAGGACAAGGTCGAACTGGCCTTTGATCGACTCCAGCGATTTGCCCGAGAGCTCGATGCCGGTGATGCCGTTTTCGTCGGCGCATTCCTTCGCGAGCTCGACCGCGATGGGGTCGTTGTCGGTGCCGATGACCTTGCCGGCACCGAGCTTCTTTGCCGCGAAGGCGAGCACGCCCGTGCCGGTGCCCACGTCGAGCACCGAGGCCTTCGGATGCGCTTCCATGAAGGCGTCGACGGCCGCGAGGCACAGCGAGGTGGTCGGGTGGTCGCCCGTGCCGAACGCCATCTTCGGCTCGATGAAGAGGCACACCTTGTTCTTCGGCGCCTTCTCCCACGGCGGGCCCACCCAGAGGCGGCCGACGGTGACGGGGCGGATGAGGCGCTTCCACTCTTCGCTCCAGTCTTTTTCGACGATGTCTTCGAGCTCCGCAGCGCGTGGCTTGAGCTGCGCCTTTGCCATCTTCAGCGCGGCCGTCGCCGCGGCCCGCTTCTCGAAGAAACCGATCACGATTGCTTCACCCGCGTTGGGCTTCCGCACGTTCGGCATTCCGCCCTCGCCGTCCCGCAGCTCGAGGCCAGCGGCCCCACACTCGGTGAGCAATTCCTGCGCCGCTTCTGCCGAAGCCTTCTTCACGTCGAGACTCAAAGACACCCAGGGCATCCGCGCGTCTTAGCGCGTCAGGGGGTAGAAGAAGCCCCGTTCGAGGGACGAGCATCGGCAGAGGCATGGTGCCGGGCCGGGCTATGGTCCCGCCCGTGCGAGCTGCGGCGACGATGACGATGCTGTTGGTGCTGGTGGGCTGTGACGGGCCGCCTGCGCCGGATCCGGCGGTGTGCCGCGACTTCATTCACCGCATCTGCATCAACCCCGTTTGCACGCAGACGTCGATTCTCAACGCCGATGCGGGCGTCGCGTGCGACCAGATTCTCCAGGCGCGCACCGGCTGTGACAGCGAAGTGTTCAAGTTCACCTCGCCGACGCGCGACCGTTTCCTGCTGTGCCGCGCGCCGCTGCTGAACGCGGGCGACTCCGTCGAAGTGCACCCGGCGTGCGGTGACGTGGCGCAGTCTTTCGAGCGCTGCCCCGACGTGGTGCGGATGCTCCAGGGGATTCCTCCATGAGGCGGGCGGTCACGGTTCTCTGCATCGCGCTCACCTCGTGCACCGCCCTCGACTCGACCTCCCGCGTCGAGCGCGGCCCGCTGCTGCGTTCTTTCGACCGGAACCAGGTCACCGAAGGCTCCGTGCGCGGCGACGTGACGGCGAAGTGGCCGAAGCTGCAGGTCGCGCTGCGGGGCCATGACCTCTGCCGCACCCAGGTCGTCGAGGAGTACGCCGAGGAGCACACCACCGATCACACCTCGACCGCCGCCGGCCCCGCGCTGTCGTTGGGAATCGTCGGCACCCTCGCAGGGGCAATCATGCTCGCCGTCTCGCCGGCGCTCTCGAACGAGCCCAACCGCGAGAGCATCGACCCCCTCGGCCGCTACGGCCCATCGCTTCGCACGCAGGTCCGCACCTACAGCGTGGTCGCGCTCGTCGTCGGCATCCCTGCACTTATCGTGGGCACCGTCGGCTATCTGCGCCAGGGCTCCGAGACCGAGGTTCGCAAGGTCGAGCAGGTCGCGACGCAGAAGGAAGTCGTCTGCAACGAGCGCGACGTCGACGGCCCCGTGGTGTTGATGTCGGAACAGCGCCTCGCCGCCGAAGGAAAGATGATCGCCGGCTCGGTGGTGGAGTTCGACGAGTCGGCGCTGCAGACCGCCGGAGTGGATCGCGTCGTCTTCTTCGGCCGCGACGTCGAGCTCGACGAGACGTCGCACCGCGTCCTCGGCGCCTTCACTGCGTGCCGGCAGCTCGCGAAAGAACAGGTCGCTTCCACCGCGGCGATCAGCACCGGCGCGCTGATGAACCGGCTCGAACGGGTTCGCGCCTGCCGCGAGATTCGGCCCGACGCGATGGCCGACGAGGGCGCCGCGCTCGAAGGTGAGGTTCGCAAGCGGCGTGAGGGCGGCGACCCCGGCGCGCAGCCCGTCGGCCCGAACGTGAGCAGCTTTGAAGAAGCGGTCAGCAGCTACGTGCCCCGCCTCAAGCTGGCCGTCGGCTCGCCCGACCTCGCGAAGCTCGATCAGATCGAAGCGCTCGCCGGCCAGGCCGCCGTCATCGAAGGCATCGTCATCGAAGGGGTCACTGCGAACATCGGCGTCGTCCAGGTCGGCAACCGCAGCCTCTTCCTCTTCCTTCCGACGAAGAAGGCGTGGGGCGGCGATTTCGCGGCCGGCACCCGCGTCGAGGTCGTCGCCGTCGTCGTCGGAACGCAGACGCTCGGCGAACGCACGCTGCCGCTGCTGCGCGCCGTGTGGATGCGCCCGGCCTTCGGCGGATAACGCAACCATGCGGTCAGGGTTTGATAAAGGGGGGCCATGCCGAGCTCTCGAAGGCAGTTTCTGCGGGTCGTCGCGATGGGTGGGGCCTCGGCGCTGGCAGGCTGCGGGCGGTCGCCTCAGCCCAGCGGAACAGGCGGTGGTTTCGACGCGGGCTTCAAGGAGCCCGATGCGGGTCAGCCGGACGCGGGGTTGCCGGTCGCGGGGTTGCCGGTCGCGGGGTTGCCGGTCGAGAACCCCGAGACGATTTCTGAGTCGCCCGCGCTCTTCGGCTTCGGCATCGCGGCCGGCGACGCGCTGGAAGACCGCATCGTGCTGCAGACGCGCTACCTCGGGCTCGACCCGCTGCGGCTGCGCGTTTGGCGCATGGAAGCAGCGGAATACGCCGAGCTGGTGGCAGACGAAGCAGTCACCGCGGGTGACGGCGGGTTCGTGCACCTCGACGTGCAGGGCCTTCGCCCCGGCACGAAGTACCGGTACGCGTTTCTGCACGGCAACAACGGGCGCAGCCCAATCGGGAGGTTCCGCGCCGCGCTGGGCCCGCTGCAAACCGAGCCGCTGATTTTCGGAGCGTGCTGCTGCACCCACAACAACATCGCTCCGAAGCCGTTGGCACGCGCGGCCGAGCGCGATGACCTCGATGCGTTTCTGTTGCTGGGCGACACCTCGTACAACGACGGCGCCGACTCGCTTTCCGAGTACCGCGCCAGGTGGGCTTCGAGCCTGTCTCGCCCCGAGTACCGCGCGCTGAGGTCCTCCGTTGCCGTCGTCGCGACGTGGGACGACCACGAAGTCACCAATGACTTCAACCCCGAGCTGATCAGCGCGTCGAAGCTCGCCACCGCCCGGAAGACCTTCTTCGAATCACTGCCCGTGCGCCGCAACGCGATCGAGCCCGACCGCCTGTGGAGGTCGGTGCGCTGGGGCGGCACCGCCGAGCTCTTCGTTCTCGATGGCCGCAGCGAGCGCAAGCCGTCGTCGCTGCTCACCACGAATCACATCTACCTCTCGCGCGTGCAGATGGATTGGTTCAAGGCGGCGCTGAAGGCGAGCCCGTGCGTGTTCAAGGTGATTATGAACTCGGTGCCGATCACCGACTTCGGCTTCTCGGCTTTCAACTTCGACAGCTGGCGCGTGTACCAGCTGCAGCGGAAAGAGATTCTCGAGTTCATCGAAGACGAAGGAATCGAAGGCGTGCTGTGGGTCTCGGGCGATCACCACTTCGCGAGCTTCGGCACCGTCTCGGCGACGGGCCACGGCTCGAGCGCGATCGAAGTGCTCGCGGGGCCGGGCGGCCAGAGCGGCAGCGTGCTGCACAACCTGCTCACCAAGCCGCGCTTCGAGTACGCGTCGGACACGAACAACTACCTGGCGATTCACCTGCTGCCAGCCACGAAGCAGCACCGCATCGTCTTTCACGACGGGCGGGGCGTGAACCTCTTCGAGAAGACCTTCACCACTTAAGGCAGCAGGGCAGTGATTGCTTCCGCCCGCAGGTAGTCGGTGTTCAGGCCTGCTGACTTCAGCACCGTCGCGAGCACGTGCCGCGGCGTCAGCACCGCAAAGGCCGCGCTCGCCTTCTGCGCCTCGGTGGGCGAGTCGAGGCCCTGGCCCGTCGCGAGCTCGGTCAACGACGGCATCATGCCCACGTCCGCGCTCTTGCCGACGGTGAGGCCGCGCTTGATGCCAGCTCCTGCGATGAGCGCCGAGTTGCCGAGGAAGTGGTCGCGCCCGCGGATGTTGTTGAACAGCGGCGTACGGCCAAACTCGCTGAACACCATCACCGTCGTCTCGTCGAGCATCGTCTTGCCCGGGGCCGAGCCCGCCGAGCCCGGCGTCGACTTCAGGTCGGCGAGCAGCGAGGCCAGCGCCTTCCACCCGCGCTCCTGCCGCGGCGCCTGGTCCTGGGCCCAGTTGGCGTGGGTGTCGAGATCCGTGCCGACGCGCACCGAGACACACTGGCTCACCGACTTCTTGATCGCCTGCGCCGCGATGAAAGCCAGCACCTCAGGGGCGCCCAGGTCTCCCTGCGCCGCGCTCAGGTCGTAGAGGTTGAAGAGCGCCTGCATCTCGGCGTCCGTTCGGCCCAGATCGAACACCTTGTAGAGCTGCGACTTCACGTAGTCGCGCGAACGCGTGACGCTGTCGCCGAGCTTCCGCGTCAGGCCATCGCGATCGCTGCGCACGCCCTCGCAGCCCGGGCCGCTGTCCTGGTACGCCTCGAGCGCCGCCTTCAACAGCGGGTCTGCCGCGACGATTGGGCTCAGCGCAGTGAGGATGTCCTGCAGCGAGTTGACGTTCAGCGCCGACGCGAAGCTCGGCACGCCCGTGGCGAAGGACTCCACGCCAGCCGACAGGTGCGGAATCTGCGAGCCCTCGCCGACTTGCGCGAGAATCTCTGCGCCCGTCGACGAGCCCACCGCGTCGAGCCCACGCGGAAACCTGCCGGTGATGAAGTAGCGGCGGCCGACCTCGTGCGCCGCGGTGTCCATGATGATGCCGTTGATGACCGAGCACTCGCTGGCCACCTGCAGGAAGGACGGCGACACTGCAGGCCCGAAGGAAAGGTTGCCGACCTTGCGGATGCCGCGCGCCGCGTACGCGCCCAGCTGATCATAGCCGGGCGTGATCAGGTGCGCTTGGGTGTTCGTCTTCGACGGATCCCGCGGGTCGAGCCCGAGCAGAAGGTCCCAGCCGCCTTCGAAGTACGCGAAGACGAACTTTCGTTTGGGGCCTGCTGCTTGCGCGAACGAGAGGTGGGGAAGCAGACAGTCGGCGAAGAAGAGGCCAGACAACCCCTGCAACAATTGTCGTCGGTTCATCGGGTCGTCCTCAGTAGAGAAGGAATTCGGGCGAGTTGAACAACGCCATGCACGCCGCCTGGTAGCCGCCGTACTTCTTCGTGCTCTGGCTGCCGGCGTCGTACGCCTTGCGCAGGCGCACCAGGTACGGCTTGCCGTCGTCGCCATCGATGCTGGTGAACCGCAGCAACAGGAAAGACAGGTTCTCGTCGATGGTGGGGAGGCGGGTGAAGAGTCGATCGCCAGCGGGGCGCGTCGCCTCGGCCTCGGCCATCGAGTCACAGAAGAAGACGCTGAGGTCGATCATGAACTTCATGAACAGCGGCGAAGGCTCCAGCGACTCTTCGGTGACGCGCCGGAAGTCGGGGCGGCCCAGCGTGACGGCGAGGTCAGGCGGCAGCTTCACCGTCCCTTCGGCAACATTGCCGATCGCATCCAGCGAGCGTTCGAGCTGATCGATGCCCATGCGCCGCGGGCCGCGCGAGCCGACCTTCAGGCCCGGCAGCGCGGGGTGGTCGGCAGGCAGTTGGGGGGCGAGGGTGCCCGTCACTTCCGGGTTCGGCAGTGGCGGGAGCGGCTCAAGCTTGGCGGGCGTCGGCTTCGTGCACGCGCCCGTCACCACCAGCGCGGCCAGCAGGAATTTCTTCACGGCATCCTCCCGTACGCGGGGTGGGTCACAATCGCTCTCACCAGCGGCTTCAAGCGGTAGCCATTGGCTTTGAAGTCGGCGGCCAGCGGCTGGATGATGGTGAGCTCCTCGTCGGGGCGCGGGTCGCGACGCATGAAGTACGACCACATGCGGCGCGTGGTGCAGTTGGCCAGCGCGCCGGAATCGATCGCGTCCTGCACCACTGCACGCGGGCCGACCTCGAGGCGGGCGACCTGCTGCGGAGGTAGAAAGACGTAGGGGCGCAGCAGGCCTTTGAAGGGCAGCTCATCGCCGACGGCTTCCGTTTGGTAGAAGCGCACGCAGCGCAAGAGCTGATCCATGTCGGTGAAGTTCGTGCAGATGGTGTCGTAGGTCTTCGGGTAGCGGGCTTCGCTCAGAGGCGTCGCTCCGTACTCGGCGAAGCGGCCCCAGCCGGCGGCCATCGGCTCGAGCTTCACGTGGCACGCGTTGCAGCCGCAGCGCTGGGTGAGGTCTTCGTGCTTCGAGCACGCCTCGGTGGGCGAAGGCAGCGCGCCCGAGGGGATGAAAGCGCTGCACTCGAACGCATTGTAGAAACGGTGGGCGCGGCCGCGGTTGCTCTGGAACTTGAGCAGGTACCCCGGCGTCGTCAGCACGCCCGAGTGGCGACCCGTGCGGGTGATCGGCTGCCAGGCCTTGTTGCTGAAAGGAAGGTTCGCGGGAATCGGCGAGGTCGCGTCGGTTTCGCCGAACACGTCGAAGGACGTGCGCGATTGCCAGGTGAGGTAGTGCGCCAGCGGGCCGTTGATGGACGCCGCGGGGCTCAGCAGCAGGTCGGTGTACGGCGCGTCGTCTTTTGCGACGTGGTCGACCATGCGCAGCTGCTGTTCAATCAGCGCGGCGCGAACCTCGGCGGCCGTCTCAACCGTCTGGCAGAGGCGAAGGTTCGGGCCGCAGCCACAGCCGCCCGCGATGAAGGCGATGCCCGACTCGCACGACGTCGGCGTGTTGATCAGCGGGAAGCCACCGACCGCGGCGTAGCTTTCGAATTGATCGCAGAACTGCTTCATGTACGGGCTGCGCGCGGTGTCGGCCGGGTTGCACGCGGCAGCGGTCAACGCCGGCTGCGCGTCGAAGCCGCAGACCTTGATGGTGGTGCTCGGCGCCCAATATGGCGCGACGTTCACCCAGCCTTCCTGCACGGCGACGGTCTGCCCGTTCTCGATCAGTGGCGTGGTGACGAGCTTTCCGTTCGCGTCCCAGGTCGCGGGCGCGTTGCGACACGGCGGAAACGGCTTGGTGATGGTGCGCATCGTCAGCGCGCGCACCACCGAGTAGTAGACAGTGACGCCAGGAGCCAACTCTACCGGCGTCAGCACCTGCGCCAACGGATCCAGGTTGACCTGGTCGAGGTTCGGCCACAGCAGCGCCTGGTGATAGCTGCGCATCACGAGCCCGAAGTCGGGCGACGCGAGGAATTGATCCACCACCGCGGCGGGCACGGCCGTCAGGCCCTTTTGCGTTTCCTGCTCGGCCAGCGTCGGCACCATGTTGCGCAGGTCCAGCGACAGGCGGCGCAACAGACGTTGGCCGTTCAGCGGGCGCGCGACTTCGCACACGTCTTGCGCGGCAGCGGTGAGCGACAGACAGCAGGCAATCATCAGCAGCGTTCTTGGCGTCATGGCTGTTTCCCGTTTCGAATCCACTGCTCGAGCACCGCGGTGTCGGTGAGGCGTTGGCCGGAAGGGCAGGGCAGTCCGCCGGTGCAGCGGGGCATGTCACCGCTGAGCACACGGGCCAGTGCGTTCTCGGCGCGCATCGCGAAGGGTCCGGGCTCGGCGAAGTCGGCGTGGCACGCGGTGCAGTTCTTGGTCAGCCACGGCTTCAGCTGGGTCGCGAACGACACAGGCATCGCGCTGCCCGTCTTCACCTGGTGCAGCGACTTGCCCTCGGGCAGCCAGAGGTCGCCGAGGCGATCGACCGTGAAGCCAGCCATCGTCATCGCGGCGGGGTAGGTGGTGGCCGTGTCGCCCTCGAGCTTGATCAGCTCGCTCGTCGCGCGGGCCCACAACGCCCCACTGACGGGATCGACGGCCAGCGCTTCGAGCAGCTTTGGCTCGGTGCCGGATGAGAGCAGCATGCGGGTCCACGCGAGACCTTCGGCCTTCGCCGCGTAGCGCCACAGCCCGCTGGACGTCGCGGCGTACAACGTATCGGCCGATGCGGCGACGGCGAGGGCGACCGGCATGGCCAGCGGCGGCCGTTCGGAGGTGAGGCCAGTGGCATCTGCGCGGAGCACGAGCGTCAGGCCGCCGATGACGGCGATCGCAGCGTTACCGTTGGGTTCGATCGCGAGCCGGTCGACCTGCGGAGAGCGGCCGTCGACGGTGAAGCGCTGGGTCGTCGTCACCGTGCGACGCACGAGGCCGTCTGGTGTGCCGAGCCAGAGTCCAGCGAGCGGGCCGCGCGGCTGTTCGAGCGCGAAGGTGCCGGCGGTCAGCGGCGACTTCGTCACGTACTCGCCCTGAAGGACAAAGAGTCCGTTGGCGGCTGAGAGCCAGGCGCCGCCGGCGAGACGCGGGGCGATGGAGGTGACCGCGCCCAGCGACGTCTGCTCTCCCGCAGCGGCGTAGAGGGTACGCTTTTCCAGCGCGCCGCCGACGAGCTCCCAGGTGGATTGGGTGGTGCCGGCGACCAGCGTGCCGTCGAGCGAGAGGCCGACGCGGACGACGTCTTCGCCCAGGTTGACCGTGGTCTTCGGCAAAGCGGCGCCGGTCACCGGACTCGCCGCCACCGTCTCGAACAGCTTCGGAGGCGAGGGAAGCTCGACCGGCGGAGCGCCGCACGAGACCAATAGGCAGATGCAGATGGGGAGTGCGCGCAAAGTGTCCTCCGTGAATTCGCTACAGACACGGCGGAACCGGCAAACAGAAAGCCGCCCTCGCGCTCCCCCCCGCGCTCGAGCGAGGTCCCGCGGGCATTCGATCGACTTCGATCGAAGATTTGCTGCACTGCGGCGCGAACCTTCGATTTAATTCGATCGACCCTGCGTCAGACGCCGCACCGCGCCATTCGATCGAATTCGATCGAACGTGCGTCATCGAGTCGTGTCGGAGGGTTACGAAAACGAATCGCGGCAGCGCGCCATTCGATCGAACAGCCAGACAGCCGGCCGGCAGAGGGGCCGTCGCGGGCGCGAATTCTTGCCGGCTGAGAAACTACCGCGCGGTGGGGACAGGCTGCGGCGCGGCGATTGGCTGTGGGCCGGGGGTAGTCGCGGTGCGAGCGGCGTTCGCTCCAGTGCTGCCGCCAGCTCCGGTGTTCGGCGCCGCGGTCGTGCTGCCGCGGTTCAGGGTGCCCGGATCGCGGGTGTCGAAGGCGCCCGGCTCGTTGTTGCGGCGGTCGCCCGTCGTCGTGCTCACCGTGCCAGCGTTGCCGGTGGTCGCGTTGCCAGTTCTGGTGGTGCCGGTACCGAGGTTGCCTGTGCCTTCGTCGCCGGTGCCGCGGTTGCCGGTCGTGCGATTGCCCGTGCCGCCGGGGACGAAGTCGTTGCCCTGCGCAATGTTCTGGGTGGTGACGCCGTTGCCGCCGTCGCGGCCAGCAGAGTTCAAGTCGACGACGCGGGGCCCGAACGCGGGCACGGCGTTGAAGTTGTCAGTGTTGCGGTCGGGGGTCGGCGCCGACTGGGCGAGCACACCGAACGAGGCGAGCACGATCGAGGAAAGGAAGAGGTTGCGCATGATGGGTCCTGGGTTCGAGTTGCCTCTTCAAAAGGCAACATCCAGGCCGCCCAGGCGCGCGATGCGAACACGCCCCAGTGGGCGGATCCGCTCACGGCTTCTGAAACGAAAAACAGAACCGATCGCTGGTGCCGCGCCTGCCCGCAGCCTCAGCCGGAGAAGCGCTCCAGTCGCGCGTGTCGTCCGGGTTCCGCAGAAAATTGCCTTCCGCCGCGAGCTTGAAGCCGACGTTCTCGACATCGGTCTTCACGATCTGCGAGTCGATGCGATGAAGGGTCTGCACGTCTTCGAGCCCGCTGCCTTCTCGTGCCGACGAATCGCAAATCACATAGCGGCCACCCGACTTGAGCGCGGTGAACACAGCGGCGTTCATGCGGCCGCGGTCGGAGTTCTGCCAGACGGTGTCGTGGTAAATCGCGTAGCTCACGACGACGTCGAGGTCGCCGACATCGGTGGGAAACGGATCATCTGTCTCGCGATCCACCCGCACGACGTTGCTGTTCACCGGGCGCTGCAGCCTTTCCGTCCACGGCGCTTCGGCGAAGCGCTCGAGCAACCACTTCGGATTCTGGCCGTAGACTTTTCCACCAGGGCCGACGGCGCGCGCGAGCAGCTCGGTGGTGTAACCGCCGCCCGCGACGAGCTCGGCGACGTGCATGCCGGGCTTGAGCTCGAGGAAGGCGAGAAGCTCTGCGGGCTTCCGGCCCTGGTCGAGCGCGCGGTCGGCATCCGTGCGATCCGCCGCGCTGACGACCCAGACCGACGCAGACGCAGGTGCATGCGCGCAACCCGCGAGGACCAGCAGACTCAGCAGGGTAGCTCTCATGGCGCGGAACATAACTTGCTCAACCCCTGCGCATGGACACTCCAAACACACTGGTACGAGAACGCCTCGGTGCCGCGATCGGCCGGGCCTGGGCGCCCATGGTCGCGGCGATTGCCCGCGCGCGTCACGCCCGCATGTTCCACCCCGACGGAGATGTGACAATTGGCCACGCCGTGCCTGCTCTCACCGGCGCCTACGCGACGCTCGGTGCGCGGCTCGCCGGCCCGATCATGGCTCGCTTTTCCGGAGCCCTGCGCCGCCGCGGCCATGACGGCTTCGACGTGCTCGGCATCGCGCTTCGCTTCCGCGCGGAAGGCGAGTGGGCCACCGACGTGCTTCCGCACCAGGGAGATCAAGACCTGCTCTTCGCGACGATTCTGAGCCCGTTCACGATGCCGTCGTCGCCGTTCACCACGCGCAGCGGCGACTTCCTCT
Organism: Myxococcales bacterium; assembly: GCA_038206395.1. Lineage (GTDB taxonomy): Bacteria > Myxococcota > Myxococcia > Myxococcales > Myxococcaceae > JAGSPQ01. The sequence goes on from JBBRAX010000057.1 coordinate 49,426, forward strand.
CGAACCGCTACTACGCGGTGTCTCCCTTCGAGGTCGCAGGCGTGGGCCGCCTGAAGTTCCGGCTCGTGCCGATGAAGCGGCCACACCTCACCACGGGCTCGCGCGTGCAGCGGCTGACGCAAGCAGTGATCGATGGCGACGCGGTGTTCCAGCTCGAGGCGCGCCCGGTGTTTCACTGGCCGTGGCTGCCGGTGGCGACGATTGCGTGCGAGCAGATGCTGGCGGTCGACCAGGTGAAGCTGCGGTTCGACCCGTACCAGTCGGACAAAGGCATCGTGCCCAGCGGGCTCATCCACGCGATCCGCCCGTCGGCATATGGCGCGAGCCAGGCGCAGCGATAGAAGGCATTCTGTTGTAGAGACCGGGCTGTGAAAATTCAGGGCAAGGTTCTACTCACCGGCGCCAGCGGCTTCATCGGCGGGCGCCTGCGCGATCGGTTGCTCACCGATGGCGCAGACGTACTGAGCATTCGCCGCAAGGGCTCGCCACCTTCGAAGCAGGGCCGCAGCGTCGAGCTCGAGTACCGCGACCTGCCTTCGATCGAGAAGCTGCTCGCAGAAGAGAAGCCAGACGTCATCCTTCACGTCGCCGGTGCAACGAAGGGCGTCACCTACAAAGACTTCACCCACGCGAACGTGATGCCGACGGTGAACCTGCTGAAGGCGGCCGAATCGAAGCTGCCGGACCTGCAGCGGTTCGTGCTGGTCTCGTCGTTGGCGGCGTTCGGGCCGTCTGCGATCGACAAGCCGCACGAAGAGACGGCGACGCGCAGCCCGATCGAGTTCTACGGCAAGAGCAAGCTCGAGGCAGAGCGTGCGATCGAGGCCTCGAAGCTGAAGTGGACCATCGTGCGGCCTGCGGGAGTGTACGGGCCGGGCGACGCGGACTACCTGAACCTGTTCCGCGAAGTGTCGAAGGGCCGCAACGTGTTCTTCGGAAATCGCGATCGCTACTGGTCGGCGATCTACGTCGACGACTTGATCGACGTCATCCTGCTCGCGACGCAGAAGCCGGAAGCGGTGGGCAAAGGGTACCTGCTCTCGACCGACCACCACCTCACCTGGGGTGAGTTCCAGGCGATGCTGGTCGAGCTGAGTGGCCGCAAAGCAATGACGATCAACCTGCCCGAGTTCTTCGTCGGCATCGCGGCGTTCTTCGGCGAGCTGATGAGCCGGCTCGACGGCAAGCCGCGCCTCTTCAACAAGCAGAAGGCGATCATGGGCGCGCAATCGGCGTGGACATGCTCTGCGGCGGCGGCGCGGAAAGACCTGGGGTTCGTGCCCAAGGTCGACATTCGCGACGGCATCACCCGCACGTTTGGGTGGTACCGCGAGAACAAGTGGCTCTGACGCTGGAACCCCGGACGCCGGACCTCCCGATGCGGGGCTGCTTGCGTGCGCGGCGGCGGCGGTCGACCCCACGGCAGCGTGCGCCAACTGCCAGGCGGCGGACTGCTGCGTCACGATGAGCAACTGCTCGAATGATCCCCAGTGCAGCAGCCTCTACACCTGCCAGCGGGCTTGCACCTCGAACGCGTGCCTC
>JBBRAX010000058.1:0-48212 GCA_038206395.1 Myxococcales bacterium
CGCCGCTGCCGCCGCCCGCGCCGCTGCCGCCGCCTGCACCGCTGCCGCCGTCGACGCCGAGCAGGCCGTCAGCCGGCAACCGCTTCACGCGCACGTCGTTCACGTTCGTGCCGCTGCTGAAGTAGTAGCTCATCGCAAAAAAGCTGGTGCCATCGGCTTCGAGGCTCGAAGCGAAGACGCGCGGGTAGAAGTAGCTCTGCGGAGTGGTCGAGACGAGCGCGCCGCCAAACGGGAAAGCGCGGCCGCCGTCGAGGTCGACGCGCTGCGCGCGGGTGGTCACCGAACTTTCGGTTACCCAGGCCAACAGCACGTCTTGGCCGGGCCGCATCACCGGCCGCGCCGTCGCGCGGTTCGAGACGGCCGAGGTGGTGATGACGAGGCCGCCCGGGGTCCACTGAAGCGCGCCCGAGGCGTCGACACGCTGTGCGTAGTAGAGGCGCTGACCCGAACGGGTGTCGAGCCACGCGATGATTGCGCCGCCGACGCCGTCAGGGACGATGCCCACCAGGTCGGCCGAGCCCGCGCCAATCGGATTCAAGGGAACTGGCTGGGCTGCGATGCCACCATCGGCGACTTTGTAGAGATAGCCGGCGTCGGACAGGACGCGCTGCAGGTAGATGCTGACGCCGTTCGGGCGGATGGCCACCCACGCGCCGCCCTGGGTGTCGGTGGCCTGGTCGACGTAGGCGAACGAGGCGCCGATGCCCGAGTGCGGCACGGCGCGCTGGTAGATGTTGGTGAGGTTCGCCGTGTAGCGCGACACCACCGGGCCGCCGGTGCTGACCATGTAGTGGGTAAGCACGCCGCCCATGCCGTCAGGACGGATGCCCATCGATCGCACGTCGCCACCAATGCCGAACTGCGACGGGCCGGCGATGGGAGTGCCCGTGCTGTCGAAGCGGGTGATGGCCGCGGTCGAGATGGCGTTGGTGGCGGCGAAGAGTCCGCCCGCGCCGTCGGACATCATCGCGTACGCGTTGCCAGTGAGAAGAATGGGGCTGAACCCGGCGACGAGGTTCAGAGAAGAGTCGTAGCGGTTGATGATGACGCTGTTGGTGCCGGTGATGTGGCCCAGATAGAAGCCGCCCGCGTTGTCGAGCACCAGCTGCGAGCTGTCCTGGTCTCCGTTGCCGCCGATGAGCAGCTTGCCCATCGCTCCGCCGTCGGTGGCGGTGTTGAGCAGCAGCTCGCCGTCTTTCGTCACGTGCTCGCCGAAGACATCGGCCTGTGCCATGCCGCCCAGGCGATCTTCTTGCCAGGTCACCCAGTAGCCGCCGTCACCATCCGAAGTGAACGACTCGAGCTGGGCGAAGGTCGCTTTGGCCACCGAGAGGTCCTGGTTTACGCCGTTGGGCCACGCGGCCCACGCAACGACAGACAACAAGGCGGTGACGATGATTCCGGCGCGGAAGGAAATTTTCATTGGGCAGGTGGATAGCGAATTCTGAGGCCGAAGTCAGCCGGGCCGGGTACGTCGCGTCGCATGCGCTCGTTGATCCTGACGGTGGTGCTGCTGGCAGGTTGTGCCTCGAACAAACCGGCGATCGAGCCGACGCCCGACGTGCCGCTGGATGCGGGCCCGGCGGTGAGGGTCGAAGCGCCAGCGGTCGAAGACCCGTACCTCTGGCTGGAAGAAGTCACGGGCGCCAAGCCGCTGGAGTGGGTCGAGCTGCAGAACAAGAAGGCGCTGGCCGAGCTCGACTCGCCCGCGCGCGAGAAGCTTCGCGGCCAGCTGTTGGCCATCTTCGACTCGAAGGAAAAGATTCCGCAGCCCGCCGCGAAGGGGAAGTGGCTCTACAACTTCTGGCGCGACGAGAAGAACGAGCGCGGGCTCTGGCGGCGCGTGAGCCTCGATGGCTACAAGAAGAAGGATCCCCCGTGGGAAACGGTGATCGACGTCGACGCGCTCGCGGCCGCCGAGAAAGAGAACTGGGTCTTCAACGGCTCGGACTGCGCGAAGCCGAAAGAAGAGCGCTGCCTCATCTTCCTCTCGCGTGGCGGCGGCGATGCCAGCGTCACCCGCGAGTTCGACACCGTGAAGAAGGAGTTCGTCAAGGACGGCTTCGTGCTGCCCGAGGCGAAGCCCACAGTGACGTGGAAAGACGAGAACACGCTGTTCGTCGCCACCGATTTCGGGCCTGGCTCGCTGACGACCTCGGGCTACCCGCGCCTGGCGAAAGAATGGAAGCGCGGCACACCGTTGGCCGACGCGAAGCTGCTGTTCGAGGGAAAAGAAAGCGACGTCGACGTGCTCGCATACCGCGACTTCAACCAGGGCAAGCCCATCGACATGGTGCAGCGCGACTTGACCTTCTTCTCGACCGAGGAGTTCTTCATCGACAGCGGCAAGCTTCAGAAGCTCGAGAAACCCGACGACGCGAAGACGGGGTTCTTCGGCGACCTGCTGCTGCTCGAGCTGCGCAGCGACTGGAAGGTGGGCGAGACGGTGTACCCGGCCGGCGCGCTGCTGGCGGCGAAGCTCAAAGACTTCCGCGCGGGCAAGCGTGAGTTCGAGGTGCTGTACACGCCGGCGAAGAACACGTCGTTGCTGCAGTGGACGAAGACGAAGAGCCACGTCGTGCTGAACGTGCTCGAAGACGTGAAGAACAGGCTCACCGTGCTGACGCCCGCGAAGGGCAAGTGGAAGCGCACGCCGCTGGCCACCACCGGCTCGGTCGAGCTCGAGGCGTTCGACGAGGATGCGTCGGATCAATACTGGCTGCGCGTCGCCGACTTCACGCTTCCGCCGACGCTCGAGCTTGGCGACCTGAAGACGAACAAGCGCTCGGTGGTGAAGGCGATGCCGGCGTTCTTCGACGCCAGCGGGCTCGAGTCGAAGCAGTTCTTCGCGACCTCAAAAGACGGCACGAAGGTTCCTTACTTCGTCGTCGCGCGGAAGAACCTCGCGCTCGACGGCAACGCGCCGGTGCTGCTCACGGGCTACGGCGGCTTCGAGGTGTCCAACACGCCCTACTACGGCGCGGCCACCGGCGCGGCGTGGCTCGACAAGGGCGCCTTCGTGCTGGCGAACATTCGCGGCGGCGGTGAGTACGGGCCGCAGTGGCACGAGACGGCGATCAAGCTGAACCGGCAGCGCGCGTATGACGACTTCATCGCGGTGGCCGAAGACCTGATCGCAAAGAAAATCACCTCGCCGAAGCGGCTCGGCATTCAAGGCGGCTCGAATGGCGGCCTGCTGATGGGGGTGATGCTCACCCAGCGCCCCGACCTGTTCGGCGCCATCGTCTGCAGCGTCCCCCTGCTCGACATGAAGCGGTACCACACGCTGCTGGCCGGCGCGTCGTGGATGGGGGAATACGGCGACCCCGGCGTCCCCGAAGAATGGGCGGCGATCGCCAGGTACTCGCCCTACCAGAACGTGAAGAAGGGCACGAAGTACCCCCGCATCCTCTTCACCACCTCGACCCGCGACGACCGCGTTCACCCCGGCCACGCGCGGAAGATGGTCGCCCGCATGCTCGAGCAGGGGCACGACGTGCAGTACTTCGAGAACACCGAAGGCGGCCACGCCGGGGCAGCGAACAACGCCCAGCGCGCGAACCTGGTCTCGCTCGAGTTCAGCTTCCTCACCAACCAGCTCATGAAATAGCGACTTGGTACAGGCAGTGCGGCCCCATTGGTCTGCTTGGTACAGTGCCTTTGTGGCCGCTGGCTCTACCGGGGTTTGACGGCGGGTGAGATGACAGCGCCATGGGAAAGGCGTTGGGACTGTCGCTGTCGGCGAAGAGTGAGCTGCCGCTGTATCAGCAGCTGTTCGATCAGATTTCCGGGCGCATCAAGACGGGCACCTGGCCCGCGGGCTACCAGCTGCCTCCGACGCGCGAGCTGGCGTCGCAGCTGTCGGCGCACCGCAACACGGTGCCCGCCCGCGCTGCGAGCGCACATCGCCGCGCTCAAGCACTCGATGGACCTGGGCACGTCGGGAATTCTGCAGCACGCGCTGGCCGAGTTCCTGGGCCGCGGCTACCTGCAGGCGCACCTCGCCCGCGTGCTCGTCGAGTACCGGCTGCGGCGCGACGCGCTGGAAGAGGCGCTGCGAAAGCACCTGCCGTCGAACGTCACCTGGCGTCACCCCGAGACGGGGCTGCAGCTGTGGCTTCCTACGCCGGACATCGACCCCGAGCTGCTGTACGTCGAGGCGCTGCAGCAGGGCGTGATGGTGAGCCCCGGCACGCTGAACGCGGTCGGCCCGTCGCCGCAGCGCGGGCTTCGGCTCACGTACTGCGCCGAACCGAAAGCGCGGCTGGTCGAAGGCGCGAAGCTGCTCGGGAAGGCCTGGTTCGCCGTCGAGAAGCGCACCCGCGCTGCAAAACCCACCAAAAAGGAGGCACGTGTCGATGCGGTCTAAGACGAAGGGCACTGCGGTCACGAAGGTCGGGCTCGCCCAGATGCTGCGCGGTGGAGCCATCATGGATGTCGTCGACGTCACGCAGGCCCGCATCGCGGAAGACGCGGGCGCCGTGGCGGTGATGGCGCTGGAACGCGTCCCGGCGCAGATTCGCGCGGAAGGCGGCGTGGCCCGGGCCAGCGACCCGCAGATGATTCAAGCCATTCAGGCCGCGGTCACCATCCCAGTGATGGCCAAGTGCCGCATCGGCCACTTCGTCGAGGCGCAGATTCTCGAGGCGCTCGAGGTCGACTTCATCGACGAGAGCGAAGTGCTCACGCCAGCCGACGACGAGTTCCACATCGACAAGCTCGCCTTTGCGATTCCATTTGTCTGCGGCTGCCGCGACCTGGGTGAGGCGTTGCGCAGAATCGGAGAAGGCGCGTCGATGCTGCGCGCGAAGGGTGAAGCGGGCACCGGCGACATCGCGGAAGGCGTGCGGCACCTGCGGGCGCTGCGCACGCAGCTGAGAAGGCTCAAGACGCTGGATGCCGAGCCGGTGCTCGTACGACAGGGAAGGGTGACGGCAGCCACCTTTCACCCCGAGCTCACGGCCTCGGCGGCGATTCATCGGGCAGCCTTCGCGCTGTAGGTTTTCGCCCAGCGCCTGGGCAAGGCACCGCAAAGGCTGTTGCGCTAGGGTAGCTCGCCCCCAACATGCGCTCGCTCATCTCGTACCTGCGTTTCCTGGCCGGCTTCTCGATCGTCGCCGTCGGCTCGGTGATCGCCTTCGTCGCCGCGCTGCCTTTCATCCCCTGGCGCCAGACGCGCATCCGCATTTGCAACCTGTACGGGCACATCGTCGGGCGGGCGGTGCTCTTCTGTGCCGGAGCGACTCCGGTCGTTCGCAACCGCGAGCGAATCGTCGCGTCGATGCCGGCCATCTTCGTCTGCAACCACACCTCGACGCTCGACGCGTTCTTGTCGATCTGGCTCTGCCCATACGACGCGTGCGGCGTGTTCAAGCGCGAGGTGTTGTGGATTCCTTTCTTTGGTCAGCTGCTCGCCCTGTCTGGGCACCTGACGCTGAACCGGAAGAACTCGGGCAGCGCGGTCGAGACGCTGAAAGACACGGCGGTGCTGATGAAGGAAAAGCGGCTCGGCATCTGGATCATGCCGGAAGGCACGCGCAGCAAGGACGGCCGGCTGCTGCCCTTCAAGAAGGGCTTCGTGCACCTGGCGATCGCCAGCGGGTTGCCGGTCGTGCCGGTGGCGGTTCATGGCGCGCACCGCAACTGGCCGCTGGGGCCGCTGAACTTCACCCCGATGACGCTCGAGATCGACGTGCTGCCGGCGATCGACACCAGCGGGTGGACGGAAGCGAACGCCGCGGAGCACGCGGCGGAAGTGCATGCCGTGATGAAGGCCGCGTTGAAGGAAGACCAGCGCCCGGCCGGGCTCGCCCTCGCCGCGTAGAAGCGATTTTCAGCGAATGATGCAGTCGTCGAGGTAGCGGGCCAGCGCCAGCTCGTGCCGCAGCGGAAGGTCGGTGAAGACGACCTGGACGCGGTTGTCGTCCCCCAGCGGGACGATGCGCGCGAGCTTCGCGGGCAGCTTCACTTCTTCGTCGTGCTCGGGGACGCGGAAGCGAACCTCGAAGGACTCAGACAGTGGCGGAAAGGCAGTGTTCCAGGAGGCGCCTCCGAGGCCGACTTCGCCTTCGAAGACCTTGGGCACTCCGCCTTCCTGGGCATCGACGACCCAGAGTCGGCGGGGGACGCGGGGCGAGGCGCGGCGTTCTTCTTCGCGGCGCTCGGCTTTGCGTTCGATCGCTTCGGGCACCAGGCCGAGGGCCCGGCGTTCCATCGCGCGGCGGTCGTAGAGAATCGGCGTGGGCGAAGGCGGCGGAAGCATGCCGTCGTCGGACGACGCGTGAAGCTCGGACACGTCGATGAAGCCGGCGTCGCAGTCGTAGTGGCTCATCAATTCTCCTCGACGAGGAAGCCGAAGAGCTCCAGCGGAGCGGCGCCAAACTCGGCGCGGCGGTTCTCGGCGTAGGCCTCGTCAGTCTCGGCGTCGATCAGCGGCGCTTCTTCGCCGAAGGTCAACGACTCGACGGCAGACGGCGCGATGCCGAGCTTGATCAAGTACGAACGGGCGGCGTCCGCGCGGCGCTGGCCCAGCGCGAGGTTGTATTCGACGGTGCCGCGCTCGTCGCAGTGGCCCGCGATCCGAATCGAGGCCCACGGCTGCTTCTGCATCTGTTCGGCGAGGCGGCGAAGAGCCAGCGCGTCGTGCTGGGTCAGCGTCGCGTCATCGAAGCCGTAGTGAAGAACCGTTTCCTTGAGCAGCTGGGGCAGCGGGTCGGGCTCACCCGCGCGGACGTAGTGCGGCGAGTCCGTCGGATCTGCCGGCTCGTTGCGAACAATCTTCTTCGCGCAGCCAGTGGAGAAAAGAACAGCGACCGCAATCAGCGAGACGTTCATCTTGATCATGTTTGGTGTTCCCCGCCTTCGTGCTTCGAGGTGAACAACAAGGTGCCACAGGCATGAAGCTGATCAATTTTTTGGAATGCGATCGTTGTGAAATCCAGTCGCAGTCGGCGTTTAGCCTGCGACGCGTTATGTCTTTGACGTGGAACTCGGGAAGCGAGGCTGGTTGTCGAAGCTGTTGGACGCAGAGATCGCGGGCCATCGTCCTGATCAGACTTCGCGATCAGCGATCGAGGCGTCAGCGCTGGTGAGCCGCCCTGCGCGGGCCAGGCGATACCTGCGCGGAATCTTCCGGGAAAGCGGCCTGTTGTACGGGACGCCGTCAAAGGCCCCAGAGGTAACGGGCGCTCCGGAAGAGGCGCTTTTTCTCGCGGTGCTTCGGACGTTGACGCGCGTTGCGCTGGACGTGGCGGTGTTTGCGGACGCGCCGCCGGCGCCGCGGAGGGAACAGCTGCTGTTGTTGCTGGCGGCGACTTTCGGCGAGCTGGATGACGCGGAAGAAGTGCACCGACGCATCGAGCGCGCGGCGAAGAGCTGGCCGTTGCCTCCGAAGCTGTGGAACCGGGTCGAAGAGGCGCTGGAAGAACGCGCGATGTCGCTGACAGGTGACCCGTACTTCGGGCTCGTGCTTCACAACGGAGCGATCTACGCCGACGCGCAGGTCTTCGGGCGCATCGCCCTGGCGTACTTCACGCGGTCGACGTTTCCGCGCGCGGCGGCAGCGCGTCGGCTGACCTTCGCGGCGGCCCAGAAGGCGTTGCTGGTCGAGGTGTTGATTGGGCTGGTGTGCGCGGAACGGAAGCCGTCGTTTCCGACGCGGCGGGCGATTCTTCGGCAGATCGACGACCTGCACCTGCCGCCGAAGCTCGAGGACAGCGTGCGGGCGTTCGCGAAGAAGGCGTTCGAGCGGACACCATCGATGCGGGTGGTGCTGAAGGAAGTGCGCAGCCGCGACCTGAAGCGCTTCATTCTCGAGCAGACCGTGCTGGCGTCGTTGGTGGACGGAAGGCGATCTCCTGAGGAGGTGAAGTGGGTGAAGGGGCTGCGCGAGACGCTGGGCGTGTCGGACGCGGACGAGAAGCGCATCGAGCTCGAGATGGCCGAGTTCTACGCACAGCACCGTGGCGTGGTCGACGTGTTCACCGTCGCCGCGGGCGCCGAGGTGATGGGTGAAGAGCTGGTCGACTCGATGCAGCGCACGGTCGAGAAGAACTTTCAGCGGCTGATTCAGGAAGTGAAGGAAACGGGAGAGCTGTCGGTGCTGCTGACGCGGGCGGCGCGCGGGCAGAAGCTGACCCGGGAAGAGCGCAAGGCGATGCGCGAACAGCTGATTGACGTGGCGAAGGTGATTCCGGCGCTGGCGATCTTCGCGGCGCCGGGCGGGGTGCTGCTGTTGATCGCGCTCGCGAAGGTGCTGCCTTTCAACATCCTGCCGTCGGCGTTTCAGGATCAGCCGGAAGAAGAAAACACCTAGTTGCAGGCGGCGGCGACGAAGCCGGGGTCGAGCAGATCGCCTGCGACGTTTCCGGCCGAGCCGAAGTCTCTGGTGAGGTCCCACGGGTTGTGGTCGTACAGCTGGGGTTTGGTCCACCCGGCAGCCCCCGCTGTTGCAAGAGCTGCTTCACAGGGGAAGAACGTGAGCGCTGCCGTGCTACCTTTGCTTCGTGTTCGATGCCGACAAATCGGATCACGGCATCTGGGTCGCGGTGCGTGAGGGGAGCCGATTCTTCATGGGCGTTTCCAACGTCGATCACGCGCTCGAGGCAGTGACGAAGCTGCTCGACGAGGCCGGGATTCCCTACTGCCTCGTCGGGGCGATGGCGCTCAACCGCTACGGATATCGGCGGTTCACCGAAGACATCGACCTGCTGGTCACCCGCGAAGGTCACGCGGCGTTCAAGGCGCGGGCGCTGGGGCGTGGCTACGTCGAGAAGTTTGCTGGCAGCAAGTCGATGCGCGACACGGTCAACGGCGTCGCGATCGACTTTCTCTTTAGTGGCGAGTTTCCAGGCGACGGCAAGCCCAAGGCTGTGGCCTTCCCTGACCCCGCGGCGGTCGGCGAACGGGTGGGGACGTTGTCGATGATGCCTCTTCCCAGGCTCATTGAACTCAAGCTCGCGTCGGGGCTGAGCGCACCGCACCGAATGAAGGATTTGACCGACGTGTTGGAGTTGGTGCGAGCCACTGGCCTTCCTTTGGAGCTCGCCGAGAAGCTCGATCCATCGGTGCGCGAGAAGTTTCGCGAGCTTTGGGAAGCTGCTCAGGGAGTCGATCCCGAGTAGTGCGGTGGTAGAGCCCGGGTCGTCGATGATCCAACGACGAGAAACACCCGGCTGCACGGCCCGGCCAGTGAAGGGCCCCGGCACCAGTTCTGATCAGCGCTCACCCGCTGCTCGCTGACCGCCCACCCGCTTTTCGGTCGGCCCGTGGTACTCGGCCGCGCATGACGGAGTCACTGACCTGCGCCCCGACGAAGGATCCCCGACAGGTGCGCGCTCCTGACGGGCGCGTGCTGACGATTCCGATTGGGTGGAGCTGCCTGCCGCCCGGTGACGCGGGCCTGACCCGGCGGGTGAAGGCCGCTGGCCCGAGCTGGACGGTGGTCGAGAAGGTTGGCCGCAAGGCGTTCTCCAAGGGCGTGTGGGCGCCCGCGGAGCACATCGACGCGGCGAAGGCGAAGCTCGAGGTCGAGCGCGCGACGCCGGCGTACGCGAAGAAGCGCGCTTCCGAGGTGAAGCGGCGCGAGGTCGCCCAGGCCGTATACGTCGAGGACTTCGAGGGCGCGGTGCGGGAGTTCCTGCGCTTCACGTCGGTGTTCACGGCGCTCGAAACCGCCGTTGCGAAAATGGTGACGGTGCACGCGACGCCGGTGGGCAGCGGCACGGTGGCGCGCACCGAGCGCATTCCCATCGAGCAGCGCGCGGAGTCGGCGGTCATCGCGTGGATGCGGCACCAGACGACGGCCTACGACTCGCTCAAGGTGGCGCGGGTCAAGGGCGCGCGACGCGAAGTGCGGCGGCAGCTGGCCGAGGTCTCACGCGCGGTGCTCGACCTGCACCGGGGCCGCGTGGCGCATCCTCCGCCGCAGTCCTGCCCGCTTTGCCGCGCTGCCGGGCTGGTGTCTTGACCTTCAGCCAACGAACAGGCCGGTCGCCGCCAGCAGCGGTGAGCTGAGCACCGACGCGAGCGAGTCGACCAGGTCTGAGACGTCGCGCAGTGAATCGCCCGCTCACCGTGGACGCGGCGAACCTGCACCTGATTTCAGCGAAGCGCTCAAGGGCAGTTGAGGTCGACGGCCGGCGGGCTGATCAGGGCGCCGACCTTCGTGCAGGCCGCCGGGCTGGTGGCGTGGTGACGGAGGAAGATGAGGCCAGCCGCACCGCCGCCGCCGCCGCCGCCGCCTTTGGTCACCGCGCCGGAGCTGCTCACCTTGGGGGCAAGGGTCCCTGCCGCGCCGTCTCCGCCGCTGCCTCCTCCGCCTTCCTTGGCGCCACCGAGCGCCGCCGCGGCCGAGCTGACGTGGCCGTCCTGGCCGTTGGTGGCCTGGTTGTTGTCGCAGCCGCCGCCGCCGGCGCCACCATTCGCGGTGACAGTGCAGGTGGAGGTGAGGACGAGGCGGCCGGCCTCGAGGATGACAGTACCGGCGCTGCCTCCGCCGCCTCCGCCTGCTTCTGGCTGGCTGTTTCCGTCGCCGCCTACCCCACCGGCGGCGCTGGCGCTGACGATGCCGCTGATGGTCAACAACCCTGAGACGGAGAGCTGAACCGCGCCGCCGCCGAGGCCGCCGCTGGCAGGCGCGCTGCCTCCGCCCCCGTTTCCTCCGCGGCAGCCTCCGACGAGGGGGGCGATCAACCCGGGGCCAATCGAGCCGCCGTCGCCGGCACTGCTGGCCTGGTTGTCGCTGATCTGCCCGCTCGCGCCGCGGGTGCGGTTGCCTGCCCCGCCGGCGCCTCCGCCGCCGTTGCCGGGATTGGTGCCGTTGCTGCCGTTCTGGGGACCGCAAGAGTCGCGATTGGCGCCGGCGCCGCTTCGGGAGGGGCTGAGGGTGCGCGAGTTGGTGAGCACCGAGCCCGCGACGACTGCGTCGCCGAACACCGCGAGGATCACCGGCCTTGTTCCGGTGAGGGTGAGCGAGCCCGCGTCGGTGACAAACAAGGTGTTCATTGCCATCACCGCCGCCTCGATTCCCCCATCGATGGTGACGACTCTCAGGACGGGCAGCGGGCCTGGGCAGGAGGTCGTCCAGCCCGGCGTACCGCTCGAGTTGAAGACCGCGTTGCAGTCGATCACCACCGCGCCTGCCGGTTGGAGGATGTCCGGATCGAAGTTCACCGGGGCAAAGCCGAAGCCGCCGTCGGGCGGGCCGGCGTCAACGACTCCGCCGCCGCCGCTTCCGCCGCCTGCACCGCCACCGACTCCGCCAGCACCGCCGCCAGTACCGCCACCGACTCCGCCGCCACCGCCCCCGACTCCGCCCCCGACTCCGCCGCCACCGCCACCGCCACCGCCACCGACTCCGACTCCGCCCCCGACTCCGCCCCCGACTCCGCCCCCGGCTCCGCCCCCGGCTCCGCCCCCGACTCCGCCCGCACCGCCGCCGACTCCGCCCGCACCGCCGCCGGATCCTCCCCCCGCGCCACCATCGGGCTGGCCTGCGGAGTCGAGCATCAGCGTCACCTGCTGCAGACCCTTCAAGTCAAGGTCGACGGCCGCCGCGCTGGCCTCTTCGACGAGACTTCCAGAGCAGTCTTCGGCAGTGAAGCCCTGCGCATACGGAATCAGCTTTCCGTTGATCTGCGACGTGCGCTCAACGCCCACAATCAACGACGGCTTCATTCGTCGAACCATCATCGTCTTGAAGTTCCGGGCTCCATCGGTGCTGCGCACGCCAGCGATGACGCATCTCGATTGCGCGCCCGCACCGAACTTCACGGTGATGCTCAGCGCCGCCGCCTCCGGCCCGCACGAGCAGCCCGCGAAGGCGAGCGTGGCGGCGCCGATGGCGCACAGCCGAAGAATCAACGGGCCGGTTTTCATAGATGTGCCACCAACAGGTGCGAGGTCAACGGGCTCCAGAACCAACTCGAGGTCGAATGACTGCGACAGTATCAGGCGCAGATCCGGCGAGGGGCACACCCACACCCCATCCCACGCGGAGAAGCGCGATCCATCGGTGCGCGAGGTGGGGCGCCAAGCCCAGGTTATCGCCGACCCGGTGACGAGAAAAAACCCCGCTGCGACCGCCGCAACTGCGCTGAATCATGCGCACCGCTGGGGGTCTTCGCCTTGCACCCCGTCGCCGCATGGCCCCACGTGCGGCTCGGCTGGTGCTGTTGACGGTGCTCACCGCCGGATACACGGCGTTCTTCTGGTTCGCCAGCTCGTCTCTTGGGGCGATGAGCGGCGCGCTGGGCCTGATCCCCGTCGCCGCAGGCGCCTACCTGTTCGGGGTGCGCGGTGGGCTCGGAGCGACCGCCGGCGTCATCATTGGCACCACCCTCATCCGGCTGCAGCTCGGCGAAGCGGACCAGGTGCAGAGCGCCCAGACCCTGGTGGGGATCTTGAGCCTGCTGGTGGTGGCGGTTGGAGGCGGCCTGGTCCACGATTTCGCCCTCAAGCAGATCGAACGCGAGCACGAGGCCCGCCGCGCGCAGGCCGACCTCGCCGCGCTGATTGACGGCATCCCCGACGCGATCGTGCGGGTTACTCCGGCTGGGGTGGTGATCGACAGCTGGCGTTCGGCCCTGCTGTGCGACGCCTTTCAGCGCCCGCCCATGCCCGGCGCCACGCTCGCGCAATGCGCCGGGCCCGAGATGCTCGCCAGGCTCGAGGCGATGATCGGCACTGTGAGGCCGACTGTCACCCAGACCGCGGTGATCATCTACGGAGATCCGGCCGGGCCCTGCAGCCTCGAGACGCGGGTGAGCCCGACCTCGAACGGTGATTTGCTGCTGCTGTTTCGGGACGTGACGATCGAGAAGCGGCTGGGCGCCCGGCTCGTCGCGGCCGAGCGCGACAAGGTGATGGCCGAGACCCAGGTGCAGGTCGGCCAGTCGCACCGCCTCGCCGCGCTGGGCACGCTGGCGGCTGGCATCGCCCACGAGATCAACAACCCGTTGACGTACGTGACGAGCAGCCTCGAGTTCCTCGCCACCGCGCCCGACTCGGTTGCCGCTGCCGAGCGCCGAGAGGTGCTGGACGACGCGCTGGCTGGGGTGCGACGAATCGGCACGATCGTGCGCGACATGCGCGCGCTGTCTCGCGAGAGCTCTTCCGACGCGCCGAGCCCGGTCAGCGTGCAGCGCTCGATTCAGGCGGCCGCTAACCTGGCGAAGGGCGAGGTGGCCAGCCGCGCGATGCTCAACCTCGAGCTTGGCGACCTGCCCCCGGTGCTCGGCTCGGACGCACGGCTGGGCCAGGTGTTCGTCAACCTGTTCGTCAACGCCGCGCAGGCAATGCCCGATCGGCCGTTGGCCGAGAACTCGATTCAGGTCTGCGCCACCTGGCTGGCTGGGGCGGCCTCGGTGATTGTGGTGGTCGAGGACAACGGCGTGGGGATGGCGCCCGAGGTGCTCGCCCGCATGTTCGACCCATTCTTCACCACCAAGCCGGTGGGCATCGGCACCGGGCTGGGCCTGTCGATCTCACGCACCATCATCGAGAAGATGGGTGGCAACCTCACCGTGCGGTCCGCCCCGGGCCAGGGCACCAGCATCGCGATCACCCTGCCTGCCATCGCCTGAGCGCTATCGACTGAGCCAGTAGATCGCCTGCGGCAGGGCGCAGACCAGCAGCGCCGCGCCTGAGACCAGCGTCAGCTTCAGCGAGAACAAGTCCTCGAGGCTGCCGACGACGATCGCCTCGAGCTTCTGCAGCCCCAGCTTCTCGAGCTCGGCCACCGCCTCGTCGCCGGACTTCGCGCGCGCGACGTGGCCGACGATCGACAGCGCGAGCATTCGCCGAGAGCGCGAGGCAAGGAAGCGCGCCACCTTCTCGGAGTACGACGCGGGCCTCTGCTCGCCCGCTTCTTCCTTGAAGCCCTGCTCGAGCTGGGCCCGCACCTCGGCCGCCACCGCCGCGCTCGACGCGTGAGCACCGCTCAGCTTCTTCACCGCCGCGAGGCAGGCCGGCTTCACCTGCGCGTAGAGGTAGGCGACGAGCCTTCGTTCGACCAGCTGCTGCCCGAGGCCTTTCAAGAGCCCGCGAACGGCGCCGCAGTAGCCGCCCGCGAGGCCCATCACCACCGGCGTGAGCGCGAGCGAAGCGGTCAGCCAACCCGGAGCGTCGAAGCCCATCGAGCGCCACACCAACACCGTCGCCCCGACGAGGAGCCCGCCGAGCAGACCCATGAAAAGCAGCCCACCCACTGCGCCGAGCACGCCGCTGAGCACCACCCGCGGGATGATGGTCAGCAGCGCGAGCCCGCCCTGCATTGCCAGGCCCTTCAGCTTTTCAGCGTTCGCCGGAGTCACCCGGTCACCAGCTGCTCGAGCTCTTCCGCGGTCGGTGGCGGCAGGTCGTCCGAGGTCTTCTTCGTGCGGAACACGAGCCACACCGCCCCGACGAGTGAGAACAGGGTGAAGGCGAGCAACGCCAAAGCGGTCTTCAGCGTCGCCCGCTCGGCGCGCTTGCGTCGGTCGGCGAGGAAGCCTGCCACGAGCGCGACCAGCGCGATCGCGACTGCGATGAAGAACCAGAGCGCGCGAGCGCCGGCCTGCCCGGTCACCGCGCACAGCGTCAGCCACGCGGCGCCCACCCACAGCACCCCCCGGCCGGCCGGAAATCTGGCCAGCGCGATGACACCCTCGACCCCTTTGCCGATGACCGCTGCTCCCCCATCGCTCATGGGTTTCAGTCTACGCCATGGGCAGCTTCACGAAGCCCAGCCAGAACTGCGCAATGGCTCTCACCACCAACAGGAACTCCTCGAGCTCCCCGGGCTTGGTCAGATAGCAATTGGCGTGCAGCTGATAAGCATCGGTGAGGTCGCGCTGAGCCTCCGACGAGGTCAGCACCACCACGGGGATCGCCTTGAACGCCTCGGTGTTCTTGAGTTCGCCGAGCACCGCGCGGCCGTCGCTTCTGGGCATGTTGAGGTCGAGCAGAATGAGGTCAGGCCGTGGGCCCTCTCGAAGCCTGCGCAGCGCATCCACTCCGTCCAACGCCACGGTGACCTCGTTCTGTTCCTTCGACTCCGCGAGGACCTCTTTGATGAGGTCGGCGTCGCCTGGGTTGTCTTCGACGACCAGGATCCTGAACGGGCGGGAGCGCGGCTGCTTCACGGGGTCTCCAGCGCGGGAAGCGTGAAGCGAAACGAGGTGCCCTGCCCGAGCTGGGACTCGATCCAAATCGTCCCGCCGTGGCGCTCGATCACCTTCTTGCAGATGGAAAGCCCGATTCCGGTGCCGGGGAACTCGGCGCGGGTGTGAAGCCGCTGGAAGATGACGAAGATTCGGTCGAAGAACTGGGGCTCGATGCCGATTCCGTTGTCTTCGACAGACAGCAGCCATTGGGGACCCTGTCTGACTGCCGAGAGGTGGATCTGTGGCCTGACGTCAGGGCGGTGAAACTTGTTGGCGTTGGCGATGAGGTTCTGGAAGACCTGAGCGAGCTGAATGGGATCCGCCGCAACGACCGGGAGCGGATCGCGGGTGACGATGGCGCCAGTCTCGAGCAGCGCCGCTTGCAGGTTCGCGAGCGCCGTGTCGACGACTCCGTCGAGGGCCAGGCGGGACGAGCCGTGGTCGGCATTGCCGAGGCGAGAGTACGCCAGCAAGCCCCCGATCAGCGCCTGCATGCGCTTGGAGCCGTCGACTGCGTAGGCGAGGTACTTGTCGGCCTTCTCGTCGATCTGGCCTTTGAAGCGCTTCTCAAACAGCTGCATGTACATCGAGACCATTCGCAGCGGCTCTTGCAGGTCGTGCGAGGCCACATAAGCGAACTGCTCGAGCTCGGCGTTGGAACGCGCAAGCTGAATCGTCTTGGTCTGTAGCTGCAGGTTCGCACGCTCGACCTTGCTCTTCTCGCCGTCGAAGTCGTCGAGAATGTTCAAGAGGGCGCGCTGGGTCTGGGCGAGAAGATCCTTCTCGGCTGCATAGTCTTCGAGGATGTTCAGAACCGCGCGGATGTAGGCCGAGTCGCCGTCGCTCGTTGCCAGGCGGCCGGCGCCGTCGGTGCTCAAGGGGTCGCCTGAAGTTTCTTCAGCTCGTGAATCTCTTTCTTGAGCTCGATCATCTTGAGTTCCCGGCCCACGGTGAGCTTCTGGAAGCGCTCGAGCTCGGACAGTCGCTCGAGCTCCTTGGTGCGTTGGTCGGCGACCTCGGCTTCGGCCTTCTTGCGCGCGGTGTTGTCGGTGCCGATCAACAAGTAGCCAATGATCGCGTCCTGGGCATCGCGCAAGGCGGTGACAGACACCACGGCTGGGAACCGGCTCTTGTCCTTGCGGATATAGGTCAGCTCGTAGATGTCTTCGATGCCACGCGAAGCCTTGAAGACCAGGGCTTCGAACCCCGTCGCGATCGGAGTTCCGAGCTCGATGCTCAGCGCTTTAGAGCGAGCAATCACTTCCTGCGGATCCGAGATGTCGGCCGGCGTGTTCTTGTTCATCATTTCGGCGGCCGTGTACCCGAGCATCCGTTCAGCACCGACGTTGAAGACCTGGATGACGCCCTTTGCGTCGGTCGCGATGCTCGAGAAGTTGGCGCTGTTGAAGATGGCGCTCTGCAGGGCCCCAGCAGTCAGCAGCGCCTCTTCCGCCTTCTTCCGGGCGGTGTTGTCGGTGCCAATCAACAGATACCCGATGATCGCGCCCGGTGCGTCGCGCAGCGCCGTCACAGACACCAACGCCGGGAACCGACTCTTGTCCTTTCGGATATAGGTCAGCTCGTAGATGTCTTCGATGCCGCGTGAAGCCTTGAACACCAGGGCCTCAAAGCCCGGGGTAATCGGGGTGGCGAGCTCGACGCTCAGCGCCTGGGCACGCGCAATCAGTTCCTGCGGATCTGAAATGTCGGCTGGCGTGTTCTTGTTCATCATCTCGGCGGCGGTGTAACCGAGCATCCGTTCGGCGCCGACGTTGAAGATTTGAATGACGCCCTTCGCGTCGGTCGCGATGCTCGAGAAGTTGGCGCTGTTGAAGATGGCGTTCTGCAGCGCTCCTGATTTGAGCAGGGCCTCTTCCGCTTGCTTGCGCGCCGTGACATCGCGGGCGGCGGCGAACACGCCAAGGACGTTGCCTCCGCCGTCTTTGTAGACGGATGCATTGTAGAGGACGTTGGTGAGACGGCCTGCCTTGTGCCGGATCGTGAGTGGGTAGTCGGTGACGAAGCCCTTCGCGAAGACTTGCTGATAGCCCTCGCGGGCCTTCTCGGGCTCGGTGAAGTAGTCGGAGAAGTCGGTGCCGATCAGCTTCTCGCGGGCAACGCCGGTGACCTTGATCAAGCCCTCGTTGACATCGGTGATTTTGCCTTCGGCGCTGATCGTCGCCAGCGTGTCGAGGCTCGCCTCGAGCAGGCTGCGGGCGTACTGCGAGGCCTGCTTGCGCGCCGTGTTATCGGTGCCAATCAACAGATAGCCAATGATGGCGTCCTGGGCATCGCGGAGCGCCGTGACGGAAACGACGGCAGGAAAGCGGCTCTTGTCCTTACGGATATAGGTGAGCTCGTAGATGTCTTCGATGCCACGCGACGCCTTGAAGACGAGGGCCTCGAACCCTGTCGCGATCGAAGTTCCGAGCTCGCTGCTCAAAGCCTTTGAGCGTGCGATCAGCTCTTGCGGATCCGAAATGTCGGCCGGCGTGTTCTTGTTCACCATCTCGGCCGCGGTGTACCCAAGCATTCGTTCTGCGCCGACGTTGAAGATCTGGATCACGCCTTTGGCGTCGGTCGTGATGCTCGAGAAGTTGGCGCTGTTGAAGATCGCGCTCTGTAGGGCCTTCGCTCTTTGCAGCGTTTCTTCCGGATGTTGTGCTTCCATCGTGGTTCCTCTCGCGCGCTGCGCGAGCGTGGCTATTTGAGATGCTGAAGGACGGTGTCGAGCAATTGCTTCGGGCTGAAGGGCTTCGCGATGAAGGGCATCGTGCCGAAGGCGGCCAGCCGCGTGGCTTCTCCGGCGGCCGTCATGCTCACGGTCGGAATGGCATCCCAGGCAGGAATGCCTTTCTGCATTGCCCGGAATTCTTCCCCGTTCATGACTGGCATTGTGTTGTCGAGGAGGATGAGCCTGGGCGCAGGTGAGGTCGCCAGGTACTGCGCCGCCTCGGCGCCGCTGCCCACTTCGACAACGACGTATCCAGCGTCATCCAGCACTTCGCGAAGCATGCCCCGCAAGTCGATGTCGTCGTCGACCAACAAGACGTCGACCTGAGGCGTGGGCGAGCTCATCGCGCCACCAACTCTGCGACGGGGCGCGCCGCTGCTCGCAAGCGTGGGAGCCTCACGGTGAACGACGAGCCCAGGCCCACTGCGCTCTCGACGGCGATGGTTCCGTGGTGAGCCTCGACGATCTGGCGCGACACGAAGAGCCCAAGGCCGAGTCCGCCGTAATGACGCGGAGACACCGCCCGCTCAAAGCGCTCGAAGATGCGCCCCAGGTCGGTGTGGGCGATGCCAATGCCCTGGTCGCGAACTGAGAAAGTGGCGAACGCGGGTTCTGCGACGATGGACAATGCGACGGGCTTTCCAGCGCCGTATTTGGTCGCGTTACCGAGGAGGTTGGTCATCACCTGCTCGAGCCGCAGTCGATCCCAGACCCCCAGCACCGGGCTGTTGCCGTGCAAGAGCAGCTCAATGCGGCTGGCATTTGCGTGGAGCTCAGCGACCTCCCGAGCGAGCTCCGCGAGGTCCATCTCTTTGGGGTCGATGACCAGATCGCCGGCAGCGATGAGGGAGACGTCGAAGAGCGTGGTGACGAGCCTGGCGAGACGTTTCGTCTGGCGCTCCGCCGCCTTCAGCCGGTTCGACAGGTCGACGGCACTGGTCGGCGGAACCAGCTGAACGCCTTGCTGCATCTGGTCAATCTGGAGCTGCAGCGTCTGCAGCGGCGTGCGCAGCTCATGTGACGCGATCGAGAGGAAGAGGTCGCGGCGCTCGATCGCCGACTGGGCCACCTGGTAGAGACGGGCGTTCTCGAGCGCCACCGCAGCCCTGCGCGCGAGCTCTACGGCGAGGTCGAGGTCGTCCTCGTCGTACACCGCCGCATCGTCAGGCCGTCCGAGCTGAAGGGTGCCAAGGGGCTTGCCGTGGGCTGTCAACGGCACGACCAGCATCGAGCGCCTCACCGCGGCGACGTCGTCGCTGGCTGGGGCATCGGCGGGCGGACTCCCGGCAACGGCGCGGCGGACAGGGCGATCGCCGTCGCCGTGTGCCTGCACCACGCACCACGAGGCCAGCTCTGGCAACGCAACCGAGGCCACCGCCGCCAGCGTTGCGTCGAAGTCCAACGAGACACTGAGCACGTCGCCGACCTTGACCAGGAACTCAGCACGTTTGTGCTTCTTCGCGGCCGCCGTCCGGGTGGCCAAGAGGTAAGCGTGACGCTCTCGGGCATACCGCAGCGAACGCAACAGCAGATTGGCGTCCACCTGGCCCTTCTGGAGGTAGTCATGGGCACCGGCAGCCATCGCCCGCGAGCCGAGGGAAGCATCCATCGAACCGGTGAGCACGACGACAGGAACATCGGGGGCTGCGGCGCTGATCGCGGTCACCGCCACGAGGTCGAAGGCGTCTGGAAGCGATAGGTCGAGGAGCACAACGTCGACCTCCGTCGTCGCCAGGTGGTGAAGCGCATCCTTGAGGCGCACCACCCGCTTCAGACCCAGGTTGCCGAAAGCTTCCTCGAGGGCCTCGATGACGAGGTCGGCGTAGGCGTCGTCGTCCTCGACCAGCAGGACACTTCGAGGGGGGCCTGGATTTGCTGTCGAGGCTGCGTCAGCCCTTCGAGGTTCTAGCGAGGGCATTCGGGTTCGCCTTGCAAGTGTGGACCCACCTGGATCTGGCTGTGGTTTCGAATGGTTAGCCCGCTGCCTCAGGGTACTATTTTGCCACATACCTGCACAAGCGCCTCAGTAGGCCGCGCTCAGGGCGCCAGGCAGCTGCCGCTTACGCCGCGATGTCGATGCCCTTCGCCTTGAGAATCCTCGCGGCTTCCAGTTGGTCGGGCGGGGACAGTTGCTTGAACCTGAGCTTCAGGTCATCGCGTTCGGTAGACGTGATCTGCAGCGTGCCCATGAAGGCCGAGATGTTGTTGGTCCCGTACTCCTCGAGCCTGGCTTCGAATTCCTTGAGAGTCATGGCGCGGAAGCTACAGCTTCGCGGCGAGCCCGTGCTACCTCGTCGGCGCGATGAAATTCTGCCCCCGTTGCGCGAGTCCGCTCAGCGACAAGCTCGAAGAAGGCCGGGCGCGGCGGGCCTGCCAGAAAGAAGGGTGCGGCTTCATTCACTACGGCAACCCGCTGCCCGTCGTCGCGGCAATCGTCGAGCACGAAGGCGCCATCATCCTCGTGCGCGCGCAGGGCTGGCCCGAGAAGTTCTTCGGGCTCGTCACCGGCTTCCTCGAGGCGCACGAGACACCTGAGCAGGGCGTGCTTCGCGAGCTGAAAGAAGAGCTCGACCTCGACGGCGAAGTCGTTTCGCTCGTTGGCGCCTACGCGTTCGAGATGCGCAACGAGCTCATCGTCGCCTACCACGTGCGCGCCACCGGCACCGTCAAGGTCGGCGCCGAGCTCGTCGCCTTCAAGAAGATCGCCGTCGAGAAGCTGCGCCCGTGGGAGTTCGGCACCGGCCTCGCCGTTCGTGACTTCCTCGCGAAGCGCTGATGTCCGGGCCCTTCCTCATCGCCGCCGCAGGAGCCGTCAGCCCTCTCGTCGCGGACCTCGGTCTCTGTCTGGTCGTCGCCGGCCTCTTCTCGGTCGTCTTCGTCAAGCTGCGCATTCCCGCGATCGCTGCGCTGCTTGGCGCCGGGGTGTTGCTCGGCCCTGCGGGCCTCGAGGCCATTCGCGACAGCGCGAGCATCGACACGATCGCCAACCTCGGCCTCACGCTGCTGCTGTTCGTCATCGGGCTCGAGGTGAACCTCAAGGGCCTGCTCGCCAGCGGCAAGGTGCTGGTCGTGACTGGCCTCGTTCAGGTGCCGCTGACGCTGGCGGTCGCCTTCGGCGCCTTCTTCCTCGTCGGGCTCACTGGCTGGGCGCTGGTCCAGGGCGGGTACCCAGCGCTGTACCTCGCGGTCGCGTGCGCGTTCTCGTCGACGCTGCTGGTCGTGAGGTACCTGCACGAGCACCTGCGCCTCGACACCATCGCGGGCCGGCTCTGCGTCGGCCTGCTCATCTTCCAGGACATCTGGGCGATCGTCTTTCTCGCGCTGCAGCCGAGCTTCGCGAACCCGTCGGTGGTCCCGATTCTGCTGACCTTCATCGGCACTTTCTCGCTGCTCGGCCTCGCGGTCTTCCTCGCGCGGTTCGTGCTGCCGCGCGCCTTCAAGATCGTCGCCCGTTCGCCTGAGCTCGTGGTCACCCTCGCGCTCGGCTGGTGCTTCGGCGTCGCGCTCTTCGGAGCGAACCTCACCCACGTCGTCGCGCTGCTCGGCTTTCACGTCGAAATCTCGGTCTCGATGGAAATGGGAGCGCTGATCGCCGGCGCCACCATCGCCACGTCTCCGTACGCGTACGAAGTCGTCTCGCGCATCGTTCACCTGCGCGACTTCTTCGTGACGCTCTTCTTCGTCGGCCTGGGGATGAGCATCCCCGTGCCCAATGGCTTCGCGGTGGTGCTGCTGGCCGGAATCGTCGCGGTGGTGACGATTGCTTTGCGGTACCTCGTGTTCCTGCCGGTGCTCTACGGCACGGGGCTCGATCGCCGGAACTCGGTGGCGGTGTCGACGAAGCTGGCCCAGGTCTCAGAGTTCTGTCTCGTCATCGCGTACCTCGGCGCGCGGCTGGGGCACATCAACGGCACCCTCGTCAGCGTGGTGATTTTCGCGTTCGTGCTGACCGCGCTGGTCACGCCGCTGCTCTTCAGTGCGTCCGACCGCCTCTACGAACACCTGCACGGCTTCCTCGATGCCATCGGCATTCGTTCGCGTGGGGCGAAGGCCGAGGCCGAAGCCGAAGAGCCGCCGCGGCTGGTGCTGCTCGGCTTTCACCGCGTCGCCTCGGCGCTGGTGCGCGACCTCGAACGGCTGCACTCCGACCTGCTGCCACGCACGCTCATCGTCGATACCAATATGGGGCTGCACCGCGAGCTCTCGAAGCGCGGCGCGCAGGTCGTCTACGGCGACGTCGGCAACCTCGAGGTCCTTCGCCATGCGGGCGTCGGCTCGGCAGAGGTCATCGTCTCGACGGTGCCCGACGAGCTGCTGAAGGGCATCAACAACGAGAAGCTGGTGCGGATGCTGCGGACGCTCGCCCCGCAGGCGATCATCATCGCGAACTGCACGACGCGTTCAGGCGTCGAGAAGCTTCGCGCCGCGGGGGCCGACCACGTGTTCCGCGCGGCCACCGAAGTCGCGCTGGGAATTCTGCCCGCCATCTACGCGGCGCTGAACGCGACGCTCGGCTCGTACCACGAGGGGCTCTATGAGCAGCACGGGCCGCTGGAGGCGCCCGAGGTGCTCGACTAAACGTCGCGGCGAGGTCCAGCCACCGCCAATCGCTTCCTCCGACGACTTGACCGAAAGACGCGTTAGACCTGATTTTTTTATCAGGGCTTGGGCGCAACGAAATAAAGTGATCCATGACCGGGCCTCCCCCGCTCCGCTCTATCGCGTCGTCTCGGCGAAGCCCGAGGGGCAAAGATGGTTCGGGAATTCAACCGGCCGGCTCAGGTGCGCAGAGGTTTCGATGAAGACAGCCTTTCTCCTCGTTCTCTGCAGCGCGCTCCTCGGCTGCCCCGGCGCCGGGGGAGGGCGCGTGGACGCAGGCCCGAACCTGCTCGACCCGGCATTTGGCAGCCAGGGCCTGACCCGGACCGCGTGGGGTTGCCACTCCCGCGCCGATGCGCTGGTCGCGATTGGAAATGGAAGAGTGGTGGCCGCAGGTAGAGCGTGCGGCGAGTGGGCGTTCGCCGCCTATCTAAGCGACGGCTCGCTCGACCCCTCGTACGGAACCGAGGGGAAGACCCAGCTGTTTCCTGATGCTGGATCCTTCGTCGAGGTGACGGCGATGGTGGTGCGTCCCGACGGCCGGGTCGTCGCTCGGGGTCACGCGGGCGCGCGCGACGCGATCCGTCAGCTGTCGGCCAACGGGGTCAACGATTCGGCGTTTGCGGCCGCGGTGGATAAAGCGCTCGACTCGCGCTTCGAGTTGATTCGGGCGATCGCCCTGCAGCCTGACGGGAAGCTGTTGGTCGGCAACGGCGAGAACCTCACCCGCCTGGAAATCGACGGAGCCCTCGACACCACCTTCGGCACCAATGGCCACCTGAGCCTGGCCTTCTTTGGCTCGGACACCTTCCTCACCGGCGCGCTCGTTCACCCTGACGGCCGCATCGTGCTCAGCGGCCTCGACACCCGAACTCCCTACGGGGAACCGTTCGTGGCTCAGCTGCAGGCGAGCGGGGCAGCCGACCCGTCGTTTGGTACCAACGGGGTGGTGAAGCTCAAGGCCTCGGTCGTGGGCACGACGCAGGTGAACGCAATCGCGATCCAGAGCGACGGGAAGCTGCTGTTGGCCGGTGCAGTCAAGCCGTCTGAGCTCGCGCACTTTCGCCCTGCCGTCTGGCGGCTGACGCTGGCCGGAGTCCTCGACACTTCTTTCGGTGCCGCGGGCGAGGCGGAGGCTCCGACCGGCGGCGGAGATACCCGGTTCAACGCGCTCGCGACGCTGTCAGATGGAAACGTCGTCGCCGCCGGCAGCTACCGGCAGACCACGCTGGTCTCCGAGTCCTGGCTGGTGGCGCGGTTCAGCCCCTCAGGAGAGCTCGACCCGGCGTTTGGAGGCAGCGGCTTCACCGTCTTCGACCTTGGAATTCCCTACAGCCCCGGTGGGGCGCGGGGGCTGGCCGTCACCCCCGCGGGCTACGTCGTCGCCGGGCCGTGGTTCGAGCAGACCCGGCCAGGCGAGTTCGCGATCGCCCGCATCCTGCCGTAGCCCCGGCCAACGGCAACGCGACCAATCCGACGCTCTAAATTTAGAGGTCCTTCGGGTTCTTGAAGAACGTCTGCTGGTAATACGCGAGCTCGGCGATCGACGCGCGAATGTCCGAGAGGACGGTGTGTGACGCTTCGACCTTCGAGCGGCCCGGCGCGTTCGGGTACCACGCGCGGGTGAGCATCTTCAGGCCCGAGACGTCGAGCATCCGGTAGTGCAGGTAGCGGTCGAAGCCCGGCATGAACTTCGTGATGAACGAGCGGTCGGTGGCAATCGAGTTGCCGGCGAGAATGCCTTCGCCGAAGTCGATGTGGCGGCTGATCAGCGTCGTCGCGTCCTTCTCGGCCGTGCGCAGCGAGATGTCGGACTTGCGAACGCGCTCGAGCAGCCCGTTCTTCGTGTGCATCTCTTTGACGAAGGGCTCCATGCGGTTGAGCACGTCGTCGGGCTGCCAGATGGCGCGCTCGAGCTCGGCGATCGGCTTGAGGTCGCCGCTGGTGATGACGATGCCCATCTCGATGATGGCGCAGTGCTCGGGGTCGAGGCCCGTCATCTCGAGGTCGCACCAGACGAAACGGATGTCGGCGTTCGTGGTTCCCATGGCGAGGGTGTTGTCACGGCACGCGCATTGTGTCGAGCGGCTTTCTGTGACTTGAAGCGCGCATGGACGCCGCTACTTTGACCAAGCGCCTCGAGGATCCGGCGGCGCTGGATTCGCTGGCCTCGCTCACCCTTGATGCCCTGCTCGACGCCACGCTGATGTCGCTGGTGCCCGAAGACACCGCCGTGCGCGCGCTGCGCCTGGGGCTCGAAGGCTGGCTCGCCTCACCGCAGGCGGTGCCCGCGCTGAACCGCCTCGTCGAGACCACCTTCAATCAGCTGCAGAAGAAGACCGGCAAGCTGCGCGACGTGATGCCCGAGGAGGTGAAGGCCACGGTGCTCCAGCTGCTCGAGCGCCCGTACTCGCCCGACAAGCGGCTGGTGCTCACCATCATCGACCGCCCGCCGATGCGCGAGCTCATCCGCGCGCTGCTGCTGCAGACGGTGTTGGACTTCGGGAAGAAAGTGACCGCGCCGATGGCGGGCATGGCGAAGTCGCTGGGCGGCCTGGCCCGGTTCGCCGTCGACACCGCGAAGTCCCGCAGCGGAGCGATTGGCTCGATGGTCGGCGCCGTCAGCGGCGAAGTCGAAAGGCAGCTCGAGAAGCGCGCGGTCGAGTTCGTCGACGCGTCGCTGTCGAACGTCTTCGCCGAGCTCGCCGATTCCGTCAGCAACCCGCAGCGCGCGCACGAGGCCGCCGAGCTGCGCGTCGCTTTCTTCGAAGGCGTGCTCGAGCTCACGCTGCCGCAGCTGGCGCGCGAGCTGATGAACCTCGACGTCGCCGGCGGCGCGAAGGTGCTGCGCGAAGGCCTCGACGAGTGGCTCGCGAGCCCTGATTCAGAGGCGACGCTCAGTGACCTCGCCGCGCAGCTGACGAAGCGCGAAGGCGGCCGGACGCTGCGCGAAGTGCTCGAGGAATCGGGCCAGCTGCAGACGTACCGCACGCTGGGCAAAGAGGCGCTGGCCGCGCGGATGAAGCAGGTCGTGACCGCGCCTGCTTTTGAGGCGTGGCTGCACGACCTGATCAAGCCTTAGAAGCTTCCGCCCAGCGCGAACGAGAAGCCGTCACGGGTGGGCAAGAACGCAGCCTTCACCGGCACCTGCTCGTTGCCGCCGAAGATCCACAGCAGGCCGCCGATGAGCAGGGTGGGCAGTGAGAGAATAATCAGGCCTCCGCCGACAGCCTGAAGGTCCGACGTGCCTCCGCCCGTCGGGGTTGGAGCTGCGGCCGCGACGATGACGCCCCCCACCAGCACCACCGCGCCCGCGACGAAAGTCACCACCCCGCCCTTGCGCACGCTGCCGTACTGGGTCTTCAGCTGGGCCGCGCTGACCGTCGCCGCCGGCTGTTCCAGCGGCACCAGTGAGACCTTGAGCTTCTTCGACAGCTGGTCCGCGATCGCGCGCGCCGCCTGGGTGATGCCGTCGAGCAGCCCGTTCTCGTCGGGAATTCGCAGCGAGAACAGCGCGAGGTTGGCTGCATCGGAGGCCGCCGCGACGCGGACGTCGAGCTGAATCGTCTGACCGAACTTGCCGACATTTCCCAGCAGCAGGCCGTCGACCCCGAGCGCGTTGGCGAACTCTGCGACGCATTCGTTGGTGGCGGTGCAGCCGAGCAGCTGCTTTTGCCGCTCGAGGCCGACGACCGCGGCGACCTGCGAGCTGCTCAACACATCGACTCCGGCGATGACGAGCTGTTGGTTCAGGTGGTCCGTCACGAAGGCCTGCATCTCGGCCGTCACGTTCACACCCGCAAGGCCAGGCGACGCGAGCTTCGGTGCCGCTGCGAGCAACACGACCACCATCGACAGTGCGGACACTTTCACGCTCCCCTTTGGACGACGCGGGAAGTCTGTTTCAGAAAGGCAGCGCAGTCACCGTCGCAGTTCCGCCGCTGGCCAACTCGAGCACGGTGCCGGGCGCGAGGGAATCGCGGTGGACGTACGCGAGCGCGATCTGCTGCTGCCGTTTCGGCGACTGCACCACCGTGCCGACCCAGCCGACCTTCTTTTCGCCCTTGCGCAGCTCCGTACCTTTCGGCGGCACGGCGTCGCCCAGCAGCAGGCCAGCGAGCTTGCGCTGCATCTGGCCGCGGTGGGTCGCGCGGGCGATGACCTCCTGCCCGATGTAGCAACCCTTCGTGTACGAGATGGCGTTGTCGAGCGAGGCCTCGAGGGGAATCGTGGTCTCGATCAGCTCCTGGCCCCAGCGCGGCTGGCCGGCTTCGACCCGCAGCACTTCGAAGGTTTCGTCGTCGACTTTGGGCGTGGCGGCGAGCGCGCCGCGGACTTCGGCGAGCGCGTCGCGGTGAAGCAGCACATCGACGGCCGTGCCGTGCAGGCCGACCAGCATCCGAATCTGGGCGCCCATAGGCAGCTGGCCGAGCAGCGCGACATGCTGCGGCCCGTAGAGGCCGATGACGGCGAGGTCGTTGGCGGCCTGGACTTCGGCGTCTTCCGAGATGAGGTACTTCTCGAGGAAGTCCTTCACCGGGCCCTGCATGCCGGGGTCGAGGTCGAGGGTGACGTCTTCGTTGCGTTTGACGACGCGCAGGTCGGCGACCATCGCCCCTTTGGCGGTGAGCATGGTGGCGTACAGCGATTCGCCCGCCGCGAGCTTTTCGACGTCGTGGGTGACCATGCCTTGAACGAAGCTGACGCGGTCGCCGCCGAGGACGCGCAGGTGCTGGCGTGCGGACAAATCGACCCAGGCGGCAGAGTCGAGGGCGGCGCGGTAGGCGGTCAGATCCACTCGTCTCTATATAGAGGCTTTGCCGCGCGCTCGCTGCACGTTAAGAGCTTCGGCGTCGTGAACAAGACCTCTTCCAACGCACTGAGCCTGATGCTGGTCACCGCGCTGGCGGAGTCGTTGCTGGCTGTCTACCAGTGGATGGAGCTGCTCCTCGTTCGCAGCGGTGGCACGGCGACCTGCGCGATCAACGAGACGGTGAACTGCGCGACGGTGTGGAACTCGGACTTCGCGTCGCGGGTCCACGGGCTGCTGGGCATGCCGGTCGCGGGGCTGGGGCTGGTGTGGGGCCTGACGGCGTTCGGCGTCTCGGTGGTGATCGCGCGGAAGCTCATCGCGGGTGACGACGCCGCGGGCCCGATTGCTGCGGCGAAGGTCTGGGCGGCCCTGGGTGCGCTCAGCTGCATCACTTTCGGCGTCGCCTCGGTGAAGTTGGGAGCGGTCTGCCTGACCTGCCTCGGCACCTACGCGCTCACGATTGGGTTCGCATTGCCGGTGTTGTTGCTGCTGCCGAAGCCGCCGTCGCTGACTCCTGCGCTGGGCTGGCTCGCGGCGATCGCGGTGCCGGTGTTCGTGGTGCTGCTCTGGCCGGGAAGCCTGACGCCGAAGGGCACGGCGACGCCGCTGAAGGAAGCGTCGAAGACGGACGAGGCCGAGACGATGAAGTACTTCGCGTCGCTGCCCTGGGCCGAGGCGAAGGCGACGGCGGATGCGCGCGATGCGTACCTGAAGGCCGCGTCGCCAGATGCCAGCGGCTACCAGACGCGCGAGGTCTACGGGCCCGCGAATGCGCCGGTGAAGCTGGTGGAGTTCACCGACATTCTCTGTGGCCACTGCCGGGCGTTGATCGCGAACCTGGAGCAGCTGAAGAAGGCAGTGCCAGCGGCGAACTTCTCGATTGAGCCGCGGTATTTCCCGCTCGACTCCGAGTGCAACAAGAAGGTCACCCAGAGCTCGGGCGACGGCGTGCGATGCCTGGGCGCGAAGGCGCAGATCTGCCTCGAGGGTAACGAGAAGTTCTGGGAGCTGCGGTCGGAGCTGTTCGAGAACCAGCAGGGGCTGAGCAAGCAGAAGATTTACGAGATCGCGACGAAAGGCATGCCGCTGGACAAGCTGCAGGCGTGCATCGACTCGAAGGTGACCCAGGCGCGCATCGACGAGGACGTGGCGTACGCGATGCTTTTCGAGCTGCAGGGAACCCCGCTGGTGTTGCTGAACGGGCGTGAGGCGCCACCGGTTCCGGCGTTTCTCTACGGGATGATGCTGTCGAAGGGTGACCCGAAGTCGAAGTACTTCGAGAAGCTGCAGCTCGACCCGAAGTGAGATTCAGATGGCGGACGAGCCGAAGAAGCCGTTTCACAATCCGTTCGGTGCGCTCGCAGGGCTGAAGGACTCGCTGCCTGCGGGCAAGACGCCGAAGCAGGTGGCCGAGGTCGAGAAGAAGCGGCCGGCGCGGGCAGTCGTCCGGCTCGAGCGGGCGGGCCGCAACGGGAAGGAAGTGACGATCGTCTCGCACCTCGAGCTCCCCTTGATGGAGCGCGACGTCTGGCTCAAGGCGCTGAAGAACGCGCTCGGCTGCGGCGGCCAGGTCGATGGTGAGGCGCTCGTGCTCCAGGGCGACCAGCGCGAACGGTTGCCCCCGCTGCTCGAGAAGCGCGGAGTGAAGAAGGTCACCGTCGCGAACTGAGGACGCTTTCGCCCGGGACACCTGCGTCAGTCGCGGCTCTGAGGCAAAGACGAATGCGCCGCGGGACTGCAGTGCGGCAGCGGCACGTGTCAGCCGCTCAAGGCCGCCTGGTGTGGCCTGCTCGGGCAGTGACCAAGGTGCGGCTCGCCTCACGTGCAACACGACGTGCGAGGCCGATGCCTGCTACGAGCCGACTCCGTGAGATTTGTCTTTGCGCTTCTGGCACTCGGCTTCGTCGGCGGCGCCATCTACTTCGGCGCCCTCGCGAAGAGCTCGTACTCCGCGTACTCGGAAGAGCAGCTGACGGTGCTCGCCGACGGCTTCGCCCGGCTCGAGCACCCCACTGAAGCGCAGGACTTCTCGCGCACGCTGTTCGAAGAAGAGAAGCGGCGGCGGCTCTTCTTCCCGCTGATGCTCGTCGGCGCGGTGCTCTCGGCCATCGGCGTCTACCTGACGCGTGCAGTACGCGAGAGCTTCTCGGCCCCCGAAGACGCGCGCTTCGCGGCCACCGTTGGAAACCCCTCGCTGGTGCTCGAGGGCGCGAAGAACAAGGCGGCGA
Organism: Myxococcales bacterium; assembly: GCA_038206395.1. GTDB lineage: Bacteria > Myxococcota > Myxococcia > Myxococcales > Myxococcaceae > JAGSPQ01. Next base: position 29,518 of record JBBRAX010000058.1, read on the forward strand.
CGCTGCTCGGCGTCACCGTGACTGCGCCGCCTGCCGTCATCGAAGCCGCGTTGACCGCGCAGCTGGCGAGCCGAGATCCTTCGCAGATGCAGGGCATGGCGCCCGACCTTCAGAAGCTCGTCAATGATCAGCGCGACGCGTTGATCAAGGCGCGCGACCTGTTGCTCGGCCGCAGCTAGCCCATTCGCTCCAGCACCAGCGGGCGCTTCGCCGGCGCGGCAGCTCCAATCTTGTACGCGCGCAGAATCCTCGCCTTCACGTCTTGAAGCTTCGCGTCCGAGTTGTAGTGCACGGTGACCATCGGCTCGCCCACCGCCACCGCGTCACCGACCTTCTTCTCGAGCACGAAGCCCACCGCGGGGTCGATCTTGTCGGTCGACTTCTCGCGGCCCGCGCCGAGCGCCATCGCGGCGAGCCCAATCGCCTCGGAGTCGATGCCCGTGATGAACCCCGACGCCGGCGCGCCGACCTTCACCGTCGCCTTCGCCTTCGGCAGCTTCGACAAGTCTGCGATCGCCGCCGGGTCACCGCCCTGCGCCTTCACCAATTCGCGAAGCTTCTTCTCGGCCGAGCCATCGGCGATCACCGCCAGCAGCTTCTTCCGCGCTTCCGCTTCGTCCTTCGCCTTGCCGCCCAGCACCAGCATCTCGGCCGTGAGCGCCAGGGTGACTTCCGTGTAGTCGGCCGGCGCGTGGCCGCGCAGCATCTCGACCGCTTCGATGACCTCGAGCGCATTTCCGACCGTGCGCCCCAGCGGTTGATCCATGTCCGTCAGCAGCGCGCTGACCTTCTTTCCCATCTGCTGGCCGATCGCGATCATCGTTCGCGCCAACGTGCGCGCGTCTTCGATCGTCTTCATGAAAGCGCCGCTGCCGACCTTCACGTCGAGCACGAGCGCGTCGATGCCTTCCGCCATCTTCTTGCTCATGATCGACGAGGCGATCAGCGGAATGCAGTCGACCGTCGCCGTCACGTCGCGCAGCGCGTAGAGCTTCTTGTCTGCCGGAGCGAGCGTCGCAGTCTGCCCAATCAGGCACGCGCCCACTTCACGAACCAGCCGCCGGTACTCGGCCACGCTCAAGTCCACCTTGAAGCCCGGAATCGACTCGAGCTTGTCCAGCGTGCCGCCCGTGTGACCCAGGCCACGGCCCGAAATCATCGGCACGGGCACGCCGCACGCCGCCGCAAGGGGCGCGAGCGACAGCGACACCTTGTCTCCCACGCCACCCGTCGAGTGCTTGTCGACCTTGATGCCCGGCGTGTCCGACAGGTCGAGCACCTCGCCCGACTCGAGCATCGCCCGCGCCCAGGCGCCGAGCTCCACCGGGTTAAGACCCTTGAAGAAGACGGCCATGCACATCGCGGCCATCTGGTAGTCGGGCACGTCGCCCTTCGTGTAGCCGTCGAGGAAAGCGCGGATGTCTTCCGCTTCCAGCGTCTGGCCGTCGCGTTTGGCTTTGATCAGCTCGTAGGGGCGCATGTCAGTCGGAACAGCCTATGCCGATGTCGTCCACGTCGACGCCCGGAGTGAGCACCCCGATGACGGTGCCATCGCGCGCCGCCAGCGCGAGCTCGTGCGCACCCGACGTGTTGCCCGGCCCACCCAGCCACAGCACGCCGAAGCGGCCATCGCGCAGGCCGCACGGAGAGACCGCGTTGTTGAAGTTCCTTCCGATCGGCGTCGGCACGCTGTCGTCCTTCCGCAGCCAGATGGTCTCGGGCGAGCCGCCGTCTTGCGGCCATGCGCTCTCGAACAACACGCCGTCCAGCGAGTCGCGCGGGAACTGCACGTGCTGCTGCCGCGAGTTGGGCAGCGTCGCCGACGACACCACGATCTTCTGGCCCGAGCCGTCGAGCCGAACGCTGCACGAGTCCGTGATGCCGCCTTCCGGGTATGGCGCCTGGCTGCAGTCGAACAGCACGCGCGTCTGGTCGAAGGTCAGCGCCGGCATGTTGTTGTACGGGTAGGCCGAGGGGCCGGTGATGAGGGTGGCGGGGCCCCAGCCGGTGGCCGTCTTCTTGATGACGAAGAGGTCGCGCATGTGCGGGCCGCCTGCCGCCGAGTAGACGATGGTGTCGCCCGCGTTGTTGATGGTGGGGATGCCTTCGATGATGACGTCTTGCCCGTCGGCCTTCACCAGCTCGAGCGTGGCGAAGCTCGACGGCGCGTAGGCAAGGCACTCGCCGCTGCCGCACTGCAGGCGATCGGTCGAGACGAGGTAGTGGGCGCCGTTGTGCGACGGCACGAGCCAGCGGTCGGTGGTGCCAGCTCCGAACTTTCCGAAGACGGTGCTGATGTCTTGCGGCGTCGCGCCGACGCGCGCTTCGATGCGGTACACGCGGTGCTGCCCGAAGCCGTACGTGAAGTGGCCAGTGCCGGTCGAGCCGCCAAAGCCGCCCGCGCCTCCGCTTCCGCCGCCGCCGGTCGTGCTCGAGGCACTGCACGCCGCCAACGCCAACCCACAGCCGATTGCCATCCATCGCATCCGTCGCTCTTTGCCATGAAAGCGGAGGCGGGTGGTAAACCCACCGCACCCATGACCCGTCTCTTGAGCGTCGTCGCGCTGCTCGCCGTTGTCGGTTGCAAGAAGTCAGACAACCCGCCTTCGAATCTGAAGGGCGGGAAGACGGTCGGGCTCGTCACGGACATCGGCGGCCGCGGCGACCAGTCCTTCAACGACTCGGCGCTGCGCGGGCTCGAGACCTGGGCCGCTGGGGCGAAGTTCAGCGGCGGCAAGTATGTGCCCCTGAACCCCGCGGAAGTGGCCGGCTCGGTGCCGGAAGATTTGAAGGGCCGCGTCGAAGCGGTCGGCATCCGCCCGCTGGTGGTGCAGAGCAAGGCGCAGGAGGACTACCAGTCGAACCTCGGCCTGCTGGTCGACCAGGGCGCGGACCTCGTCATCGGCACCGGGTTCATGTTGGAGAACGCCGTCGAGGCCGTCGCGAAGGCAAACCCGGGCTCGAAGTTCCTGCTCATCGACTCGCCGATTCTCGACGCGAAGGGGACCCCGGCGGCGCTGCCGAACGTGCGCACGGTGGTGTTTCGTGAAGAAGAAGGCAGCTTCCTCGCGGGCGCGCTCGCGGGCCTGGTCGCGAAAGAGAAGGTGGGCTTCATCGGCGGCATGGAGATTCCGTTGATCAAGAAGTTCGAGGCGGGCTTTCGCGCGGGAGTGAAGACGACGAACCCGAAGGCCCAGGTGCTGGCGACGTACACGGGCAGCTTCGACAACGTCGCCGCTGGCAAGCAGGTCGCGCAGGATTTGATTTCCAAGGGCGTCGAGATTCTCTTCCACGCCGCTGGCTCTGACGGCCTCGGAGCGATTCAGGCCGTGAAGGAAGCGCGCGCCGCCGGGAAGACGGTCTTTGCGATCGGCGTCGACAGCGACCAGGCCCACCTCGCTCCGGACGCGATGCTGACGTCGATGGTGAAGCGCGTGGACCTCGCGGTGTTCGAAGCGACGAAAGACATCGTCGACGGCAAGTTCACCGCGGGCGATCGCGTGATGGGCCTCAAGGAAGGGGGCGTGTCGCTGGCGCCGGTGAAGCTTCAGTTCGACGGCAAGGAACAGGCGATGGCCCGCGTGGCCGAGCTGAGGGCGCAAATCATCGAAGAGAAGCTGAAGGTGCCGAGCAACCTGGCCGAGCTGGAGTCGTTCAGCCCTCCCAACTGAAAATGCCCAGCATCTGCCTCGAGCACATCACCAAGCGATGCGGGCCGACGCTGACGCTCGCACTGGATGACGTGTCGCTCGAGCTTCAGCCAGGCGAGCGGCTGGGGCTGATTGGAGAGAACGGCGCTGGCAAGTCGACGCTGATGAACGTGCTCTACGGGCTGTATCAACCGGACCTCGGCTCCGTGCGCTTCGATGGCTCGGCCGTGGCGCTGAAGAGCCCGCGGGAGGCGCTCAAGCGCGGCGTGGGCATGGTGCAGCAGCACTTCACGCTCGTGCCGACGCTGACCGTGGCCGAGAACGTGGTGCTGGGCGCCGAGCCGCTGAAGAACGGGCTCATCGACATCGATCGCGCGGTGAGAGAGGTCGAAGAGACGTGCCGGAGGTTCGGCTTCGCGCTGAACGTGCGCGCGACCGTCAGCGACTTGAGTGTCGGCAGCCAGCAGAAGGTCGAGATTGTGAAGGCGCTGCACCGCGGCGCGACGACGCTGATTCTCGATGAGCCGACCGCCGTGCTGACGCCGCAGGAAGCCGACGAGCTCTTCGCCGTGACGCGCACGCTGTCGGGCGCCGGCAGGTCGGTGGTGCTCATCTCGCACAAGCTCAAAGAGGTGCTCGCGTTCGCGACGCGCATCGCCGTGCTGCGGCGCGGAAAGAAGGTGGCCGACCACCTGGTGCCGGCGCAGACCTCGCCCGAGGCGCTCGCGGCGTTGATGGTCGGGTCGGAGTCCGTGGCTGCCGTCACGGCCTCTAAAGGCGCGGTGAGAGGCGCGCCCGTGCTCACGCTCGACAACCTCCACGCGCGGGGCATCGACGGGGTGAGCCTCACCGTGCACGCGGGGGAAATCGTCGGGCTCGCGGGCATCGATGGAAACGGGCAGCGCGAGCTCGCGGAAGTGGTCACGGGCTTGCGGCCGTGGACGCGCGGGACGGTGAGCCTGGGCGGACAGCCGATGGTCGCGCTGACTCCGGCGCGCGCGAAGCAACTGGGCGTCGCGCACATTCCGGAAGACCGGCAGTGGCGCGCGATGGTCGGCGACTTCTCGGCCGAAGAGAACGTGGCGCTCGGTCGCCAGGCGCAGGCGCCTTTCGCGAAGGGCCTCTTCATCGACTTTCGGGGTCGCCGCGAGCGGACAATGAGGTTGCTCGACGCCCACGACGTGCGGCCGCGCGAGCCCGGCAAGCGCATGGCCGAGCTGTCGGGAGGCAATCAGCAGAAGCTCATCGTCGCTCGCGAGCTCGACGCGAATCCGAAGCTGATGGTGGCGGTGCAGCCGACGCGCGGGCTCGACATCGCGGCGGTCGAGGCGGTGCGGGCACACCTGCGCCGCGTGCGCGACGAAGGCTGCGCGGTGTTGCTGGTGTCGCTCGACCTCGACGAGGTGCTCGCGCTGGCAGACCGCGTGGTGGTGATGTTCGAAGGCAAGGCGAACGGCGAGTTTCCGCGGGCGGCAGTCGACGAACGCGAGCTGGGCCGGCGGATGCTCGGGGCATGAAGCGGGCGCTGCCTTCGATTCTCTCGGTCGTCACCGCGTTTGCGGTCTGCTTCGTCGCGATCGCGCTCACCCGCGGTGGCTTCGGGGTCGCGGCCGATGCGTACGGCGCGATGTTGTGGGGCGCGTTCGGCGACTGGCCGCGCTTCTTCGACGGCGGGCAGGTGGGCGTGTTGCTGCGGCCGCTGGGCGAGGCCGGGACGAAGGCGGCGATCCTCACCCTCACCGGACTCTCGGTCGCGGTCGCCTTTCGCGTCGGGCTCTTCAACATCGGCGCGCAGGGGCAGATGATGGTCGGCGCGCTGGCCGCGGCGGTCTGCGGAGCGGGAATGTCGCTGCCCGCCGTCCTCCACCTTCCGCTGTGTCTTCTGGCCGCAGCGGTGGGCGGCAGCCTCTACGCGTTGATCGCCGCCGAGCTGAAGCGCCGCCGCGGCGTTCACGAAGTCATCAGCACCATCATGCTGAACTGGATCGCGGTCGCGGTGATCGACAACTGGCTCGTGGTCGGCCCGCTGCGCGCGGCAGCCAGCGGCGACAACTCCGTCTCGGGCACCGAAGAGATTGCCAACACCGCGGCGCTGCCGTTGCTGCTCGGCCTCAGCTCGCGCCTGAACCTCGGCTTCATCCTGGCCATCGTCCTCGCCGTGCTGCTTACGGTGTGGCTGCAGCGCACCCGGCACGGGTACGAGTGGCGGGCGGTGGGGCTCGGGCCGGAGGCCGCGCGCGCGGCGGGAGTTCCAGTCGGCCGCCGGATGCTCGAGGCGATGGCAGTCAGCGGCGCGCTGGCGGGCCTCGCGGGAGCCGTGCTCGTGCTCGGCACCGAGCAGAAGTACCCGGCCACGCTCGGCGCCCCATACGGCTTCGACGGCATCGCGATGGCGTTGATCGGCCAGGGTCACCCGCTTGGGGTCCTCGCCACCTCGGGACTCTTTGGGGCGCTGCGCGCCGGCGGCACGCGGATGCAGCTGTTCGGCGTTCACAAGAGCTTCCCCGAGCTGATTCAAGGCCTCGCGTTGCTGCTGGTCGCGGGGAAGCTCATCTGGGTGGCGCTGCTGTCGCGCCTGGCGCGCAAGGGGGCCGCGTGATTCAGCTCATCGAGGCGCTGCTGTCGTCGACGCTCGAGGCCGCTCCCGCGCTGATTTTTGCCGCGCTGGGCGCCACGCTTTCCGAGCGCGCGGGCGTGGTGAACGTCGGGGTGGAAGGAATGATGCGGGCGGGGGCGTTCGCCGCGGCGGTCGCGGCGCTGGCGATGCCGACGCCGCTGGGGGTGGTCATCGGCATGCTCGCCGGGGCGGGCGTCGCGGCGATTCACGGCTTCCTCACCATTCGCTGGCGCAGCGACCAGGTCGTCTCGGGCATGGCGCTGAACCTGGTGATGCTCGCGCTGGGCACGTTTCTGCTCGAGGCCGTCTTCTCGTCGCCCTCGGCCACGCCCGCCATCACCCAGCTGACGCGCTGGCACTTCTTCGAGGGCGTGCCGCTGTTGCGCGCGCTGTCGGGGCACACCGCGCTGACGTGGCTCGCGCTGGTGCTGCCCTTCGGCGTTCACTTCTTCGTGCAGCGCACGCGCACCGGCTTGAGGCTTCGGGCGGCGGGTGAGAAGCCGCAGGCGGTCGCGGCGGTGGGCGTGAACGTCAACGCGCTGCGCTTCGGTGCGGTGCTCGCGTCGGGGATGCTCGCGGGCCTCGGCGGAGCAGCGCTGTCGACCTCGACGCTCGACCGCTTCGAGCATCACATGCCCGCAGGCCTCGGCTTCATGGCGGTGGCGGCGATGGTGTTCGGCCGGTGGACCCCGCTGGGCGCTGCCGGCGCGGCGGCCTTCTTTGCTTTCGGCAACGCGCTGCGCATCGGGCTGGCGACGTCGGCGCCGGGGATTCTCGAGGTGGTACCCCAGGGCCTCTTGCTCGCCTTGCCCTACGTGCTCACCCTGGTCGTGCTCGCCGCGCGCAAGCCGTCGGCATCTGCTGCCCCCGCCGCGCTCGGCACGCCCTACAATCCCGAGCTTCGTTAAAGGGGAGGTCTCACCATGGTCGACGCTGCGGAGTTTCCGCTTCACAAAGGCGCGAAGGGCTCATTCATCTTCGTTGGGGTGTTGCTGTGTCTGCTGGTGCTCACGGTGCCGCTCGCGATCTGGGTCTTCTTCCGGGTCGGCCGCGGAAAGGTTGTCGTCTCGCGCTCGGGCGTCGAGGCGGCGGGCATCATGCTCACCGACCGGTTCGAGTTCTCGGACGTCGCGCGGCTGGGGATTCTCACCGTGCCGTTGGCCGGCGCGGGCATCGGCCGGGTTGTCGCCAACATCAAGCTCGGCGGCCTGGGCTACGGGCTGAACGTCGTGGTGCAGACGCGTGCGGGCAAGACGATCAAGTTCATCGCGAACCAGTACGAGCGCCACGAAGAGCTGATCGAGCGCATCAAGAAGGCTGTGCCGCTTCCGTGCGAGACGATTCAGATGGGGCTGGTGTCGATGAAGTGGCCCGAGCGTTCGGCGTAATCCGTTCGCCGTCGAGGAACCGCGCGACCGCCTCGGTCACCACCGGGGCGGTCAACAGCCGGTTGTGGCCGAGCCCTTCGGTGGTGAGCAGCTGACCGTCAGCGACGCACCTGCTCCACTCTTCGCCTTCGATGAAGGGCACCTCACGGTCGGTGCGGTCGTGGATGACGAGCGTGGGCATGCAGAGAGATTGCGCGAGCTGCGAGAGGTCGAGGTCGCGCAGCCGCATGCCTTCGGTCTTCTCGATGCGCGCGTTCATCCGTTCGCCCAGCGCGTCGGCGATGCCGAGCATGCGCCAGAAGCCGGTGATGAAGCGCCGCGGGTACGCGGGCGGCGCAACCATCACGAGCCGGTCGGCAGCCACCCCGTGGGTCAGCGCGTACGCCGCCGCCGGAGCGCCCAGCGAGTGCGCCACCACCGCGTAGACCCGGCCGACGTGCTGCGAGACCGCGGCGAGGGTGCGGGCGAAGCGGGGCAGGTTGCTCGTCTTCCCGCTGCTTCGGCCGTGCGCCGCCTGGTCGAACGCGTAGACCGCGAAGCCCTTCGCGCGCAGCGGCTCGACCAGGCCGCGCAGCTGCTCCGAACGTCCTGCCCAGCCGTGGGCGAGCAGCACCTTCTTCCCATTCAGCGCCGGGCCCCAGCGGTAGACGGCAATCTTCGCCCCGTCCACGTCGAGGAACTCGCGCTCGGGCTCGAGACCCTGCGTCCACGTCACCTTCGCCCCCTTCTTCTTTGGCGGCGTGCAGAACGCCGTCAGCATCATCTGCGCCGCCAGGTCCGGGTGGACGACCGCGACGGCCTTCACCCCGGCCGCGAAGAGGGTCAGGGCCGCGGGACGAACGTTCGTTCTTTTTTGAGGGCGGGAAGAAGGCGCATCCATGGGGGGCTCCTTGAAGGTCGCTACGTCGGGGTGAGGTCGTGGGCCTGGACGAGGCGTTCGAAGGCAGCATCACCTCGGCGCATCCAGGTCTTCGGGTCGCCGAACATGCGGGCGTCGTGGTGGACGCCGAGCACGAGCGAGAAGATTTCAAAGGCGAGCTGCTCGGGGTCGGCGCTGCTCTTCGGCGACGCCTGCACGGTGAGCTCGATCGCCTTGGTCAGCTGCGTGCGCCACTGGCCCTGCAGGTCGGCCACCTTTTCCTTGATGGGGCCGTCGCTGTTGCCGAACTCAGCCGCGGCCTCAACGAAGATGCAGCCGCCAGCCTCGAGGTCGCATACCCGGCGCAGCCACCCTTTGAACAGCGCGCGCAGGCGGGGCAGGCCGCGTTTTTCCTTCAGCGCCGGCACGAAGACTTCGTCGATGAACTGGCGGGCGCCTTCTTCGATGACTGCCAGCTGCAGGTCTTCGCGGGAACCGAAGTGGGCAAAGACGCCACTCTTGGAGCGCTGCAGCACGTCCGCCAGGCTGCCGATGGTCAGGCCCTCGAGCCCGATTTTCCGCGCCTGCTCGAGCGCCGTGCGAAGAATCGCCTGGCGGCTGAGCTCACCTTTGTTGGGCGCGGCGTTCATTGCCCCCAATTAATAGCACGACCGTTCGTTTTATCGCAACCCCTTCATCTACTCGACGCGGGTGAAGAAGGCAGGCGGCAGCTCGAGCACGCGCACCACCGGCTCAGCGTTGGCCACGGATTCCTTGGCCTTTCGCAGGGCAGCCTCGAGGTTCGGAGCCGCCATGAACCCCAGCCGGGAGCAGGCACGCGGGTCCCCGTGGGCGACGATGATCCGGCTCGCGAGGCGCCGCATCGGGGTGCACTGGTACCAGCTGATCAACGCGTGGGCGCCGTGGAAGGCGTAGCGGCGCTGGTAGTCGGCGACGAACTCGGGGCGGCTCGCGAGCCACGGCTCGTAGCGTTCGTGAATCGCTTCTGGCTCGCGCTCGAGGCGGAGCACCTTCTCGTAGAACTCTTCGTGCACGCGGTGGTGGCGGGTGTTGAACGAAGGGGTGAGCGGGTTCGAAAAGATGATCGCTCCGCCTGGACGCACCAGGGGCCGGTGGGTGAAGAGGTTGGCGACGAAGCCGAGCGCGAGGTTCGCGACCAGCACCGGGTTCTGCTGGGTTCGCACCGACCAGGGCCCGAGGTCGGGCAGGCCGAACACGAGGACATCGGCGTCGCCGCTGGCGCTCACCTCGTGCTGGCGAAGAAACAGCTCACTCGCCCGGGGAGAGACGGCCTCGGGCGGCCCGGAAAGAACTTCGAGCGGGCGGAAGCTGGCCCGCATCGAACGCGCGGCGCGGTGACGGACAGACGCGGGCAGCGCGTTCCACATCTGCAGCGGGCGCGACAGGCGGCTCTCGTCTTCGGTGCTCAGCAGCGCCGCGACGGCCGGGGTCCACAGCTCGTTGTTCAACACTGTCGAGACCTGAAGAATCGGCACCTTCTTCTCGAGCATCGACGCGACGCGAAGGTGCGCCTGGTGCCACTTGCTGCCCGGCACAAAGGGTGACTCTTCCGACGAGAACATCTTCGGGGCGTTCAGCTCGCGCGCGGTGCGGTAGCCGCTCGCGCCCTGGATGATGCCAAAAGGGCCCGCCTGAATCGGCATCGAGACGACGTTCAGGTGAATGACGAGGTCGCACTCGAGCAGGTGGCGGTTGAGCTCGATGGGGCCCGACGGCTCGTCGCCGATGCGCACCAGCTCGCTCAGCTGCTCGGCGTCGTGGCAGCGAACGTTGACCTGCGAGGTGCTCTTCGCTCCCAGCCACTCGGTGAGCTCGGCGGGGCGCCACTGCCGGGCGAGGCCGTTGGCGATGAGCGCCGTCACCCGGGCCAGCTTCACCCCGAAAGACGTCAGCGCCTCGAGCACGGCCTCGAGCATCTCGCCGCGCGCGTCGTGAGAAGCCGGAGGCACCGGCAGCGACGGGTCGTCGAGCACGATGCAGACGCGGGAGGTGGCGTTGACCCGCCTGGCCAGCGACGGGCCGGCGACTGGCTCGTCGAGCGCCCTCAGCACGGACTCCTTGAAGTCCTGCAGCGGCGGAAGTGGGGCCGGTGGCAGCAGAATCTGCGCGCCAGCGGGAACCTGGAACTGAACGAGATCGAAGCCAGAGACGAGGAGCGAAGTACCCAAGGCTCCGACAGCGTACGCGATCGCCCAGGGGCGACCCGTTACGAATTACGGCTGCGCGCCGCTGCCGCCGCCTTCGTCTTCATCGGCCTCGACGTTGGCGAGCGCGTCCTTCACGGCGCCGGGCGCCAGGGCGAGGACCTTGGGGCTCAGCTTGCCGCCGGCTCCGAGCTTCAGCGACAGACTCACCGGCTCGGTGTCCTCGTCAACGTAGACCTTGAGCTCGACATCCTTCTTCGTCGTCGTACCGACCACCACCGCGTCGACGCTGGCGGGCGTGCCCTTCTTCGGGGTGACGCAGGTGTATCTGGCACAGAGCTTCTTGCTGACCTGCAGCTTCACCTTGCTGGCCAGCGGGCCCTTGAAGGGCATCAACGCGATGCGGGGCTTGGCGAGGGCTGCGGAGGCAGAGAGCAGGACAACGAGCGTCAAGATTCGAGACATGGACACCTCGGTTGAGGTCCCCATGTGCAGCTTGCGCGCCGGTTGCCCAAAGGGCTGGATTCGCTGGAGCTGCGAGGGGGCGTGACCCGATTTCAGTCAGCGCCTCGACGCGCAACTGGAGCCTGCGGGCGCTTCCTTCGGCGGCAGCTGGCTGATCGCCGCAGGTGACAAACGAATGGGGGGAAGGGCAAATGCGGGGAATGACGATGCCGAAAGCAGTTCTCTTCGACCTCGATGGAGTGCTGGTCAAGAGCGAAGAAGCGTGGTTCCGCGCGGTCGCTCAGTCCGGCGTGAAGTTTCGTTCGGGCAAGGCAGTGACGCGGAAGGAGTTTGCTCCGACGTTCGGCCAGGGCACCGAGACGGACATCGCCGTGTTCGGCTTGCAGTGCTCGCGCGAAGAGCTCGACGCGTTCTACGAAGCCGAATTTCTGCGGCACCTCGGCACGGTCTGGGTGAACCCCGACGCGCAGCCGCTGCTCGAGAACCTGCGGTCAAAGGGCATCAAGACGGCGCTGGTGACGAACTCGGTGTCGAAGATTGCGCGGGCGCTGGTCGAACGCGCCGAGGTGTTGTCGCTGCTCGACGTCCTCGCGACGGCCGACCGGGTGAAGAAGTCGAAGCCGGCGCCGGACCTGGTCGAGCTGGCGTTGAAGGAACTGTCGGTCGCCGCGGCCGACGCGTGGTTCGTCGGGGATTCGCGGTTCGATCGCAACGCGGCCGAAGCGGCGAACGTGAAGTTCGTCGGCATGGGCATCGATGGCGATCAGCGCATCGAGAGGCTCGCTGAGCTGATGGCTTAGTTGGTCAGGGCGCCAAAGAAGGGAACGCGGTCCACAGCAGCGCGTCGCCGGCGCGGAATCGCAGCTGGGTGCGCGCGCCGATCACGTACGAAGCGCTGTCGGGGTTGATCGCTGCGTTGTATTCGAAGCCTCCGGTGGTGTCTTCGATTCGACCAGCACCGCCACCGCTGTCCTGCTTCCAGCCACCACACACTCGAGCTCGACTCTCGACCTGTTCGATCGAATTCGATCGAAGATTCACGCTGCACCGCGTCGCGTTCAGTTCGAACGGAGCACCTGGCCGCCAGCTTCGAGCCGTACGATCGAATTCGATCGAAGGTTTCTGATGCGCCGCGACGCGTCAAAACTTCGATCGAATTCGATCGAATGGCTCGCGAGGTCGCCAGGGGCGCGCGTGGGTCGCGGGTGACCTGGGGGTAAGACCAAAGAAAGGGCCGCAACCTCGGAGTGAGATTGCGGCCCGGGTTCTTCGACTGCTCGCAGGATGAACGGAATCCGGACTACTCGCACCAGCCTGTTGCGCCGCAGGACAGCCCCTGGGGGCAAGGAACTGCGGGGATGCAGGAGATCGCAACACACCGGTTCTGCAAGCACGCTTCCGGCGCCGGACAGTCCGAGTTGCTGGAGCAGTTCAGCCCACTGCCCGCATCCTGAACTCCCGCGTCGGTCGGACCAGGACCCGCATCGCCCGGACCGGGACCGCCGTCAGTCGGACCGGGGCCGGCGTCGGTCGGACCAGGACCTCCATCGGTCGGGCCGGGGCCAGCGTCGATCGGGCCGGCGACGCACGACATGTTCACGCACACCTGGCCGAAGACACACTCGAAGTCCGATCGGCAGAAGCTCCCGCCGCCGCCACCCGAGCCGCCGCCAGTGCCAGGGCCGCCGTCGAACGGATTGCCGCCGCCGGTGCCCATTCCACCGCCAGTGCCAGGGCCGCCGTCGAATGGATTGCCACCGCCCGTGCCCATTCCGCCGCCGGTGCCCATTCCGCCGCCCGTGCCCATTCCGCCGCCCGTGCCCATTCCGCCGCCAGTGCCCATTCCGCCGTCGGCCTTGATGCAGACATTCGTGACGCAGCGCTCACCCGACGCACAGTCGGAGTCGGCGACACACTGCACCGGGGGCTGCGTCGTCGGCTGGAAGCTGGTGAAGCCCGAGACCGCGAAGCTCACCGTCTTCTTGAGCGTGTCGATGGTCAGCGCCTTGTTCTTGATGACGAACGTCTCGCCCGTCGCCTCTTTGACGAAGATGGAAAGGCCCGACTCGTTCTTTCCGGCCTCGAGCTTGTACGGGAGCGTCATCGTCACCGGCTTGTCGAACTTCGTACCGGCGGGGCCCCAGATGGCAACGGGGCCAGCGCTCTGCGGGACGATCGCGCTCAGGCCGATCTCCAGCGTGATGGTCAGGTCATTCTTCAGCGCGTTGGCGGGAATGACGAGCTTCGCGCCGTCGAGATCCGTGGCGGACCCCGCGAGCTCGACTTCGCCGCCCCTGGACGCGCTGATGTCCTGCGTCTTGACGAACTTCGAACCGACGAGCTCTGTGCCACCGCAGGCGACCATTCCGATCGCGGCGAGTGTCCCCATCAAAAGTCTCAGCTGTTTCATCTCATCTCCTGTTGAAGCGTTACCGGCCTATCGATGCGTGAATGACCCGAGGCCGGATCAGCGTTCAAACAAAGTGCATTGGGCGGCGAGTTTTTCCAGCGTCGCGCGGCGCTCACCCTGTAATGCCGACGTCTGCAGCCCGCGAATTTCCGAACAGGTCGTCAACTTGTCCTTCAGCTGCCACGCCGCCAGCGCCGCGACGTAACGCACGTCGAGCAACCTTTCGCTGTCGGGGAACCGCGCCAGAAATGCCGCCGCCCGGGTCCGCGCATCCGCCCAGCGCTCGAGCGCGAGGCTCGCTTCCAGCGACGACAGCGTGAGCTCCTGGGTGAGGCTGCCTTCCGGGAAACGCCGCACCGCTTCGTCGAAGGTCGACAGCGCGTTCGACGGCGACTTCAGCTGCCGCAGCTGCAGCTCTCCTTTTTTCAGCAATGCCGCTTCCGCACGAAGGCCGCCACCACCCAGCGCTTCGTATCGCTGCAGCGCCTGCGGGTAGTCGCCTTCCCGCGAAGCCCGTTCTGCCAACGCCCACGTACGGTCTTCGCCAGCACGGACGGGCTCGAGCTTCGCCAGCGCGGCGAAATCTGCCGTCTTCCCCGCCGCATTCGGAGGCCACCGCCGGACTGCGTCGACGCGCTCGCCATCGACCCGGACGCTGCCTTCGCGAACATCGACGGTGACCGACTGACCGGCGACGTCGACCGAGAACACAGCCACTTCTGCTTCGATGTGATGCCCGCCGGCGACGACGGTAACGCCGGGGCCGCTGAAGGTGGAGACGAGCGCGAGGCCGTTGCCCAGGCGCAGCGCGCCATCGGCGGAACGGGTGAGGCCGCCCGTCGAGGTCGCCACAGAGCCCTCGGTGGTGAAGACAGTGGGCTCCGGCGAGGCGGTGAGAGACGAGACGAGCGCGAAGCCGGCCGCGGCGCAGGCGGCGAAGGCGAGGCCGCGCACCCAGAGACGAGGGGGCGCCGGCCTGGCTCCGAGCCGGCGCCAGACGCGTTCCCGGGCTCCAGCTGGAACTTCGGCCGTTGCGTCTTGGGCAACCTTCAATGCGTCGAGCTGATTCATGGGGACAACCCTCGGCTGCGGGCGAGCTTCTCGAAGTCTTTGCGCGCGTAGTGCAGGCGCGAACGAACGGTTTCCACTTTGCAGCCGATGAGCTGGGCAATCTCTTCGTGGGTCAGCCCTTCGAGCTCATGCAGCGCGAACACTTCACGCTTTTCGGCAGAGAGCTTGCGCATCACGTCGGACACCTGGCCGAGCGTCTGGCGCGCGGCGACGGTGGCCTCGAGCGAAGCACTGACAGGTTCCTGCTCGGTCGCCCAGATGCCGTGAAAGAAGTCGCGGACGCGGCGCTTGCGAAGGCGGGCGGACACGACGTTCGCGACGATGCGGTAGAGCCAGGTGGTGAAGAGGCCGTGCGTGAACTGGTCGAGCTTCTGAAACGCGATCTCGAAGGACTCGTGCACGACATCTTCGACTTCCGCCGTCGGAGCCCCGAGCCGATGCGCCGTGCGGTACGCGAAGTCGAAGTGGCCGTCGTAGAGGCGCTTCCACGCGCCGACGTCGCCTTCGCGGCAGAGGGCCACCGTGTCCGAGTCAGCGGGGGCGTTCTCGGAAGCGGTGTTGGCGAGCTCGGCGAACATAGGTAGGCGGCGAAGGTGAATGTCCTGGGCTGAGGGAAACGTTCAAAGCATCAGCGATCTGCGCCGAAGCCGATGGTGATGCGAATCAACCCCTCGAAATGAGGGAAGGATTTACCGAACTCGGCCTCGAGGCCTTCGAGGCTCCAGGTGGTGGTGCCGGGGGTGTAGAGGGCGGTGCCGGACAGGGAGACGACGAGGGCGCGAACGGGGAGCCAGCCGAGCTGGAGGTCGAGGCCGAAGGTGGGGCGGGCGAGCCAGCGGGTCTGGTCATTGAAGACGAAGGCGCCGCGGGTGGAGGCGGACTCGATGTGCGCTCCGCCGACGGCGCTGCCGCAGATGCGGAAGACGCCCGGTGACGCGCAGAGGCCAACGTTCAGCGCGCCGAGGAAGGGTTGGGTGGTGAGCTCGCCGCGGTTCGTCGTGGCGTCTCCGGGGATGACCACTGTCTCGGTGGAAGAGAGCGCGAACTGCGCTGCGATGCGGAGGCGCTTCCAGATGAAGACGCCCGCAGACGCTTCGAACGCCGGCCTCACGAAGGTGAGGTCGTTGAGCCAGAGGCCTGCGCCCGCCGAGACCTCGACGCGGGTGAAGATCGGCGGCGTGCGCCTGGCGGGCTCTTCTGGTGCTTGAGAAGGCGGAGGTGCTTCACGCGTCCGGCCGATCGCCGCGACGACCGCGTCCGGTGGGACATCGGGCGTTCCGGCATCAGGGACGCTCGGGCCAGCGTCGATCAACTTCGGGAGCCCGGCGTCGGGCGCGGCGGCTCGACTTCGGTCGGTTGGACTCCCGTCGGCCTCGGCGCTGCGGGTCGCGGTTCCGGCGTCAGAGCCGCCCGCGTCCGCACGACCCGCGTCGCCGCCGCTCGGCTCGATCGCTCCTGCGCGGCTTAGGTCGGAAGGATTGCCACGTGCGTCAGCCCCGGCCGTGGCCCGATTGCCCTGACTCGCCGAGGGTTGGTCGGTTGCCGCGCGATTTCGATCCGCAGCGGCCGCGCTCCCAGCGTCCGGTCGACTTGCGGCCGCCCGCGATCGGATCCCCGGAAGCTCCACCTTGAGATCCAGCGCCCGAATGAACCGCTCGATGACGAGCGTCGCGGCGAACGAGACGTCGGCGCACTCCTTCGCTCCGGACAGCGTGCGCTGCAGGGCAACGCTGCCGTCGGGGCGGCGCAGCGACACCTGCCAGGTCGCCGCATCGCGCAGCAGCACGGCCTCGAAGTCGGACTCCTGCTCGATGAGCTCGACGCCCGGGATTCCCCGCAGCTGCGAGCTCAGCGCGCGATCAGCCCGGCACGGTTCCGCCGCAGCGAGCGAAGCGACCCGCACGCGCACCGCCTGCGCCGCGGCGATCGCGGGCAACAGCGCACACAGGAGGATTCCCCCTCGTCGCATCCGCAATCAGCGTCGCTCAGCGGGCCGAGAAGCGCGAGCGTTTCGACTGGACGCCCCCGCCCGCCGACTGATCAAGTGCGATTGATGCGAATTCTCAATCGCGCCATCCCGCTGACGCTGTTCCCTCTGCTGGCGTTCGCCGCGCCGAGCGTCGCCGTCGTCGCCACCGACAAGTGCGATCAACCCACCATGCTCGGCCACGCAAAGGGTTACCGCCAGGCACTCGAGGCGAAGCTCGGCGCCGAGCTGCTGCGCGAGGCGGACACCATTGCCCGTCTCGGCGGAGCGTCCCGCTCGAGCCCTGGCGAAGTCGAACGGCTCATCGCCGCCGCGACCACGGACATCTTCGAAGGCGGCCAGGCTGCCCGCGCGGTCACCGCGCTCACGGGAGTGCTCGATGACATCGCGCGCTTGCCTCCGTCGCCCGCGCGCTACGCCGCGCACGTGAAGGCGCTGTCGTTGATCGGCCACGTGCAGCTGAAAGGCGCGAACGGCGAGGCCGCGGCGACGCCGACCTTCGAAAGGCTGCTGCGCACGGACCCGAAGTTCACTCCGGACGCCGACCTCTTCCCGCCCGCGACCCGCAACTTCGTCGCGAAGCTGCGCACGAAGGCCGAGAAGAAATCCGCGCGCGTCACGCTGTCGGTGACGACGAAGCCCGCGGGCCAGACCGTGTACGTCGATACGAAGCCGCTGGGTCCATCGCCGCAGACCATCTTCCTTCCGGCGAGCGGCACGTACCTCGTCGACGTCGACTGGGGCGAAGGCAAGCGCGGGCTCACGCGCACCGTGAAGCTGGACGAAGCGTCGGCCTCGGTCGAGCTCGACAAGGCGTTCGATGGCTCGGTGTTTCCCGACAAGGTCTGCGTCCGCACGGACGGTACGCGCAAGGGCCGGCTGGCGATCGCCGCGCGACTCACGTCGCTGCTCGGTGTTCATACGGTGCACGCGATTCGCGAAGAAGAGCCGGCGGATCAAGAGCGCTTCGTCACCGCGGTGACGCTGAGCGCCTCGGGCGAAGAGCGCGTCGAAGGCCGGGTGAAGCTCTACGCCGGGGCGCTGACTCCCGTCGCGTGGGACAGCTTCGTCGCCTTCATGCTCACGGGCGAGAAGCCTGTACCTCCGGTTGAAGCGCTGCAGGGGCCGGGCGTCCAGTCGAAGGCGGGGGCAGCGTCTGCGGCGGCTCCCCCGGAAGCTGTCGCCGTGGCCCCAGCCGCCAAAGCGGGTGGCAGCGCACGGCGTCCTTTGGCCATCGCGACCCTGGCCGTTGGCGTCGTGGGTGTTGCGCAGCCGCCTTTTTTGGCGTTCAAACGAACTCTGCGAACCAACAGCTCGAGCTGCTCTGCCCTGGAGGCACCTGCCCTCAGAGCACGGCGTCCAACGCCGACCAGCTCGAGAAGTCCCGCGACTTCAACAACACGATGACGATCGCGATGGGCGTGACGGGTGGCGCGTTGGTCGTCGCCAGCGTGGTGATGTTCATCGCGTCGTCGGGCGCGTCCGACTCCGCAAGCTCGGCGCTGACAGTGACGCCGACCGGTGTCGCAGTGAAGTTCTAGCGGCACCTGTCGGGTGTGGGGGTGCTCGTGATGGCGTTGCATGCCACGATCTGCCCGCCGTTGGTGCAGATCAAGCTTCCGGTGGAGCAGCTGCGCAGCGTGCCGAAGACGCCACAGCCCGGATAGCTGCCGGTGCTCCAGCCGCGGGTGCTGCTGCAACTGCCCGTCGAGCACGTACCGGCAGAACAACCGTTCACCACGTACTGGTGGTTGGGAAAACCGCTGCAGTCGTAGTCGAACCCTCGGCTCGAGCAGGCGCCGGGCACGGGGACGTCGAAGAACGTCGTCTGGTTCGGGCGCACGTCCTGGTTGCTGTCGCAGCAGTCGGTGGCGTTGGCGACGTACTTCACGGGGGTGATGGGCAGGTTGCCGCAGAACTTGCCGGGCGCGCTGGCGTTGCCGTAGCCGTCGTTGTCGACGTCCGCGTAGCCCTGCAGGCAGCTGCCGGAAACGCAGTCGGTGCTGTTGGCGCAGGTCGCTCCGTCGGCGAGCTTCGGGACGCAGCCAGTGCCCTGGCAGTA
>JBBRAX010000059.1:0-47622 GCA_038206395.1 Myxococcales bacterium
CCCAGGGCTTGACCAACGGAAAGAAGCCGACGAAGTAGTCACCAAAACCAGCGTCGTCAGGTCGGCGCGGGTGTTCGGCATCGCCCGGATTGAGTGTTCGGCTTCAGCCGGAACAGGTGTTCGGCATCGCCGGAATACGCAGAGCTCGCGTCGAGCGTGGCAGTGCACTTCGGCATGAAGTCGCCCGGCCTTCGGAGTTAACCGCCCGCCGACTCTGCGCTTTCGATGTTCGATCAAACTCGATCGAACAGCTTTGAGGGCCTCCAGCGGGCTTTTCGGAGTTCGACATCGGCCGATGCTTCCGGTGGGCAGGAGGCTGGGCCTCGACCAGCAGGATTCTGCGGCCTCTCGTTCGACTGCGGGTCCCTGCGGCACCGCGACTGCGCCTCTCGCTGGACCGCACCCGCAAACCCCTTCGCTCGAATCTGGCGCAGTGCGTCAATCGGCCATTCGAAAATCTCGGCGCAGTGCGTCTAAACATCTTCGATCGAATTCGATCGAACAGGCGAAAGGTCGTGCCGGCGGGGGGTTGGAAGGTCGACGCCGGAGTCTGCGACGCGGGGCGTCATCGTTTCGACGCGGTAGAGATGGCAGAACCCGCGCCTGCCGACGCGCGCCATTTTCGCAGCCATGGTCGCGAGTCTTCCTTGCGCTCCAGCTGCGGCGTCGTCGAAGCGGCTGCTGGTTCGGCCCGAAATCAGCGAGGTCGTTCTCGAGCAATCCGACTGGCCGACGACCTGGGCCCCCCCGGGTTCGGAGCTTCGGCAAACCGTACCTCTGGCCCTGTTTTTTGCGGCCTCTCTAAAGGCCTGGGTCAGTTACAGAACGTCGCGGAGCCGAGGTTCGGGTAGCCCGAGATGGCGTAGCCGAGCCGACCCACGTTCGCCTGATTGAAGCCCGCGTTCACGTAGCTGCTGGGCAGCTTCTCGAGGGTGCAGGTCGAGCTGTCGGTAGACCAGAAGAGCTGAGGGCCGCCGTACGACTGGCCACGGCCCTGGCTCCATGGAACGCGAAGCTTCGCGGGCGCGGCGAGCACGAGTTCGGCCGGCTCGACTCGGAAGACAGGCGACCAGTCGACCATGCCCGCCGGAGGAGGAATCGACGTCTCTGTCACCGTAATCAGCGTGTCCGTCGCAATCGCCCCTGGAGGGAACTCGATCGAGAACGCCACGCCCGACGCCTTGCCCTGCTGCCCCATCAACGTCACCGTGCCGCCTGCGGCACCAATCGTCGCCGAGGCCGTTTCGTTCGCGCCCTTCGCACAGCTGCCGTTCGGAACCGCGTCGCGCCGGGTGCAGATGCAGACCTGCGCTGGCTGTACTTCGGTGCCCGAGAAGGTGAACCCGTTGCACGCGCCGGGGCCCAGGTTGTTGCTCGAGCCACCCGCACCGCCCTGTCCACCCTGCAGCCCGCCTTGCCCGCCCTTGTTTGCATCGCTCAGCTCATCAATCGGTTGAAAGCAGCCAACCAGACACAACGAACTCAGCACTGCAGCGATTTTGGTTTTCATATTTAAAGATGTCCCCACGGCCCTCCAACTACTCAAGCACGGTGGCGCGGCCTTTCAAAACGGCTCAGTGGGTCTTGAACCACCCAGGCACTTCCCTCGGCGCCGAGTCGAGCCACGCGTGCCCCGCGTCCGCGTCCGTCACCACCTTTGTCGCCGTGCCCTGCGCCGTGAGCGCGTCCGCATAGGGCCGCATCGTCGAAATCGGCACGATGGCGTCCTTCTCCCCATGCATGAACAGGGTCGGCGGGTGGTCCGCCGGCAGCGTCGCCGGCACCGAACAAATCGGGCCGCTGCAGGTCGCCCACGACGCCGACACCACCGCCAGCGCGCGGAACTTCCCCGGGTACGACAGCGCCATGCGGCTCGTCATGTACCCGCCGCTGGAAATCCCGGTCGCGTACCACTGCGAGCCGCTCAGCCGGCCGAACGTGCCCGCCTCGATGCCCTCGAAGACTTTCAGCATCAGGTGGTGGTCGTCGGTCGAGGTCCAGGTGTCCGCGAAGCCGACGACGTTCGTGTCCCAGTAATACGCCCCGTCGAACCGCGTCTTCGGAGTCACCACCGCGAAGCCCTGGTCGAGCAGCGCGCGCGTGACGTGCGCCTGCCACCAGCCGCCGAAGCCCACCGTCGGAGCGCTGTCCCAGAACGTGTCGGCCGAGAAAAACGAGCCCTGAAACATCACCACCACCGGCCAGCCGGCATCGGGCGCCTCCCCCAGGGGCACCTGCCAGTGCACCCCGCGCGCGCCCAGCCCGAGCCCACCGGGAGAGATGACCGTCGTGTGGTGCGCGCAGTGAAGGCTCTGGGCCGTCTCGTCGCAGCGGCTGCCCGCGCTTCCTCCGTCCGCTCCGGGAGCGTCAACCTGCAGAACGGACGGCCCGCAGGCCGCGAGCAGAATCAGGAACCAGCGCACGCAGGGCACCCTGTCAAACCGGGGGCGTTGCGGGCAAGGTCGCGCGTGAATTGCTCACCGCATTGCTCCTGCTCTCCCTGCCCGCAGAGTTCCCCGCCCCGCTGCCGCCAGACGACGCACCGGTGGTGGTGCGCAGCGCGAAGCTGCTGACCGAGCAGGTGGCGCTCGAGGCGTCGCGCCCTCGCCTGCTGGCCCCGATTCTTCTCACCAGCGGCGGCATCGTCCTCGGGCTGGGCGGTGCGGCGTTCCTGTGGAGCGGAATCGTCACCGGCATCTACTACGCGTTCAGCTTCGCGGTCGGCAGCGTCGTGCTCTTCACCATCGGCGCCGTCTTCGTTGCCGCGGCGATTCCGTTATTCCTCATCGGCGCGGTGAAGTGGCACCGTGCGCGGAAAGAGCGGGCGCGCATCGACGAAAGGCTCGAGCAGCTTCAGCTCGAGCTGGCCACCTTCTAGCCATGTACCGGGGCCTGCGCGTCATCGCGATCGCCCCTGTCTTGAACGAGGAAAAGAAGATTGGCGAGGTCGTGCGCCGCACCCCGCGCGACGTGGTCGATGAGGTGCTGGTCATCGACGACGGCTGCACCGACCGCTCGCCCGAAGTCGCGAGGTCATTCGGAGCGAACATTCTTCCGATGGGCTTCGTCGCTGGCGTCGGCGCCGCGCTGCGGGCCGGCTACGCGTACGCGGTACAGCACGGCTACGACGTGGCGGTGGTGATGGCCGGTAACAACAAGGACGCGCCGGAAGAAATCCCCTCGCTGTTGGGCCCCATCGCCGACGGCCGCGCCGACTTCGTCCAGGGCAGCCGCTTCTTGAAGCGCGACGCGAACTTCGGCCCGATGCCGCTCTACCGGAAGGCCGCCACCCGGGTGCACCCGCTGCTGTTCTCGTTGGCCGCTCGCAAGCGCGTCACCGAGTCGACCAACGGCTTTCGCGCGGTGCACCGGCGCGTGCTGATGGACCCTCGAATCGACCTGAACCAGGCCTGGCTCGACCAGTACGAGCTCGAGCCGTACCTCTACCTGCGCACGATTCAGGAAGGCTTCCGCACCGTCGAGGTCCCCGTCACCAAGGTCTACCCGCCGAAGCTGCTCGGGCAGACGAAGATGAAGCCCATCACCGGCTGGTGGAGCATTCTCCGCCCGCTCGTCTACGTCGGCCTCGGGCTGCGCAAATGAAAGACTCCAAACCCTTCATTCACGAGCGGGCACTTTGCGAGTCCGACGACATCGGCGCCGGGACGCGCGTCTGGGCCTTCGCGCACGTGATGAAGGGCGCGAAGGTCGGCTGCGACTGCAACATCGGGGACCACGCGTTTCTCGAGGCGGGCTGCGTGCTCGGTAATCGCGTCACCGTGAAGAACGCGGTGCTCGTCTGGGACCAGGTCACCATCGAAGACGACGTCTTCCTCGGGCCGAACATGGTCTTCACCAATGACCCGAACCCGCGCGCCGCCTTCAGGAAGGCGCCCTCGGCCTTCAAGCCGACCCGGGTGAAGCAGGGCAGCAGCATCGGCGCCAACGCGACCATCGTCTGCGGCGTCACCCTGGGCGAGTGCTGCTTCGTCGGGGCAGGAAGCGTCGTCATCCGCGACGTGCCCGCCTACGCCCTCGTCGTCGGCAACCCGGCGCGCCACCTCGGCTGGATGTGCGCGTGTGGAGAGAAGCTCGGCCGTTCGCGCACCTGTTCCTGCGGGCGGCGTTACGCACTGCGCGATGAGAAGGTGGGACTTGTGCCGCTCAAGTAATCCCGTCTGGCGAAGGGAAGTTGTTGCCGCCCCGGGAAGCGCCCTGCAATCATCGCGGTGAAAATTGGGGCGTCGTCCAAGGGTAGGACATCAGACTTTGACTCTGAATATCCAGGTTCGAATCCTGGCGCCCCAGCAGGATTCGTGGGGCCGGCGCACGTAGGTTTTCTTTGGGGGTGCGGCATGGCGGGCAAAGAACTGCAGTTGGTCGCCGTGGGTGGAATCACGCCCGCGATGTTGAAAGAGCTCGAAGAGCCGATCGCCACGCTGCTGAGCGTGACCGTCTTCTCGGGCAAGGCTTTGCTGCCGAAGCCGCAGTACGCGTTCAACAAAGACCGCAACCAATTCCACAGCAACGCCATCATGCGGCGGTTGATTACGGTGAAAGAGCCGGGCGCGTTGATGGTGCTCGGCGTCGCGGACGTGGACCTCTTCGTGCCCGACTCGCAGTTCGTCTACGGCGAGGCCGACCGCGAGTCGCACTCGGGGGTGCTGTCGACCTTCCGGCTGAAGAATGAGAACGACAACATCAAGCGCCGGCTGCAAATCGAAGCGGTGCACCAGGCGGGGCACCTCGTCGGCCTCTCGTACTGTGAAGACGTGCGCTGCGTGATGTTCTTCGCGACGAGCCTCGCTGACTGTGACCGTCGCAACCTCGCGCTCTGCAACAACTGCCGCAACGAGCTGAACAAGCTGCGGCGCTAGGCGAAGCCTGTCGCTCCTCCCTTCCGAGTTCGAGCTGCTGTTGAAGGTGCTGTCGTCGCCGGACGACGACGGCCCGCGCCTCGTCTACGCCGACGTGCTGCAGGAACGTGGCGACGCGCGGGGCGAGTTCATTCCCCTGCAGTGCGAGCTCGTGAAGTGGAGCGTTCGCGCCGACGCCTCCCGTTTCCAGGCAATGCGCGAGCGAGAGCGCGAGCTGTTGGCCGAGCACGGACAGGAGTGGGTGGATCAAGCGATTCCCTTCCGCTGCGATGGCTTCTTTCGCCGCGGCTTCGTCGAAGAGCTGCAGTGCCTGCCCGGAGCGATTCTTCACCGCGGCCTCGAGGTCGTCGCTCCCGTGCGCGTGCTGCGGCTCGAGGGTGACACCTCAGCCGAGGTCGCCCAGCGCGTGATGGCGCTGCCGCTGGGTGCGCGCGTTCGCGAGCTGACGCTGCGGCTCGTCGACAGCCCCATCGATGGAAGCCTTCGCGCGGCCGGCGCCGGGCTCTCGGTGCTCAAGCAGCTCTCGGCCGACGCCAACACCATCGAGCTGCTCGACCAGCTCGGCTGGCTCGCGCGGCTGAGGCGGCTCGACCTGCCGCTGACGCCAGACGGCGGCGCGCTGCTCGACGACCTCGCGCGCTTCAAGCCGAAGCAGCTCGCGCAGCTGCGCCTCACCCGCCAGGCCGGAGCGATGTTCGGCCGCGACATTCTCACCGCCATCCGCGGCATCTGGGCCGAGCTGCCTTCGCTCACGATTCGCTGGCGTGGCGTCGACTACCTCGCGGCCGACGAAGCCGCGCTGGCGGGAGCGTTCGAGCCCTTCCGGGTGCAGACGTCGGTGTTGGCGCCCGCCGTGGCGATGGGCGCCCTCAACCTCGTGCTCGCCGACTCGCCCGACGGCGCGGTGCGCCTTTCGCCGATGGCTTTCGTCCCGCTGCCGAAAGCCCCGCCCACCACCGACCCGTGGGACCGCTGGTTGAAGCCGGAAAAGATTCTCGCCCGCGGGTTTCTGCCCCGCGCGATTCCGCAGGCGGTGACGTTGATTCGCGCGGAGGAGAACGCGATTCCCGTGCTCGTCGCCGTCGGCCCGGCCGATACCTTCGGAGCGGTTCCGTTCGCCGAAGACATCGCCCGCTTGATGGCGCTGCCCCGCGTGGCGGGCCTGATGCGGGTCGAGCGCACCGCGATGCTCGAGCACGCGCGCTGGGCGATTTTTGAGTCCTTCGAGGGCGTCTCGCTGTGGGAGCTGAACCGGCTTCACCCCCGCCTTCCGCCAGGCCTCGTGCTGAAGATTCTCGGCGAGGCCGCGCTGGCCGGCTCGCACGTGCCGGGGTGGAGGCCGACCGCGGATGACGTGCTCATCGATGCGCTGGGGCGGGTGCGGTTGCTGCCCGGTTTTCCCGGCACCACCCGTGCGGAAGAGCCGAGCTACACCGGGCGCGAAGAGGTCCACCCGCTGGGCGAGCCGCCCCCTGATGACGACCCGGGTGGCGTCGTGTTTCAGCTGGGCACCGCGCTGTTCGAGCTGCTGACGGGGACTGCGCTGTTCGGGGTGTCCGGGCGGCTGGTGCTGGTGAGCGACCGGCTGCAGCTGTCGCGGTGGCTCGACCAAGGCGGGCTCTCGCTGGCGCGGGTAGATTCAGCGCTCGCCTCGTTCGACCCGCTGTTCGAGCGGGCCTTGACCCATGCGCACTCGAAGCGATTCGCGGGATTGGCAGGGTTCGGTGACGCGTTGTTGGCCCACGAAGGGGTGGCGTCGACAGAAAGCCTGGCGCTGGTGGTTCAGGCGGCGGTGGGGCAGGTTGCGCGGACCCGCGACGGGCGGTGAAGGCTTTGCAGTCTGGTACGTCGAAGCAGCGAGGCGAAACGACATGAAACAGCTGGCTCTGGCATTGGTGGCTTGCGCGGTGGTGGCGTCCGGCTGTGACTTGATTGGCGGCGGCGGCGGCGGCACGGGAGGCGGCGCAGGCGGCGGCAGCGGCGTCACCTTCAGCAAGGGCTACGTCTTTATTCGTAAAGACGACCGCAACGTCTACATCGCCGACGAAGCGGACCTGCAGACGACGGCCCGGCTCACCACGTCCGGCGGCGCGCGCACGCCTTCGCTGTCTCACGACGGCAAGCGCGTCACCTTCGCGCGGGTGACAGCGGCCAACGCCACCGAGCTCGTCACGGTGCCTTCGGCGGGCGGCACCGAGAGCGTGGTGTTGTCAGCGAGTACGGCGGTGAAGAACCTGAGGACTCCGATTTTCTCGAAAGACGATGCGCAGCTGTACTTCGCGTACGACGTCGGCCCGGCGAGCGCGGTGGGCGTGGTGAACCTCGACGGCACGGGGTTCAAGTCGATCGCCGGCTCGTCTTCGCTGAGCTACTCGAGCCCCTCGCTGTCGGCCGATGGCCTCACGCTTCTCGCCGCGGCGGGTGGCTCGCCGAGCACGCTGTCGCAGCTCGAGCGAATCACGATTTCCACGGGCATGCCGGTCAACGTCACCAACGCGCTGGGTGTCGGCGCGGAAGGCGGGGTGGTGGTGAACCGGGTGGTGATGTCTCCCGACGGGACGAAGGCCGTCTACGACGGGCGCGCGACGGGCGGCGGCACGCGCATCTTCGTCATCAACCTCTCGACGAAGGTCGTCACCAAGGCGACCGAGTACACGGCCGACCCGAACACCAACGACTCGTACCCTTCGTGGGTCGGCAGCGACAAGTTCGCCTTCTCGTCCGACAACGGCGGCAACGACCAGGTCTACGTGCTCCCCGCCACCTCCTCGAGCACCTCGGGCGGCCTCACCCTGCCCAAGGCGGTCGAGCCGTTCTACGGGCCGTAGAAACTGGTCTGCTGCTCGGCCTCGGCATGCGCCAACGATGTCGCCACGGTTGTGGCGATGTTGCTCAGAGCGACGCCTCCCAGACCGTTGAAAACACGTCTCTGGGCCCGGCACATCCGATGCTCAACCCAAGGGCATGAATCCCAAAGAAACACTCGCGATCGTTCACCCTGAGAAGCACATCCCCCTCGCCATCGAGCGCGTCGTGGGCGGCATTCAGCCCCAGAACTCGCTTGAGACCCGGGAAGCCTGGGCCGCCGGGCCGAAGCCCGACGAAGAGAGCCCCAAGCCCAAGGAGGTCATCCGCGCGGCCGTTGAGGTTGCGATCGGTTACATCCCCGGTGAGGACGACCAGGATCCGTCGAGGCCCTGACGAGCCGGCCAGCCGAATAGAATCAGGGCGCGCGTCGGCGGCGCCGGGCCGCGAAGATGAGCCCGATGCTGCCGTAGCCAACCAGGATTCCGATGTCCCTGGCCACACACGCTGCTCAGATCGAACCGCGAACCACACGGCTGAGCCGCCGCCGGCAGGCCGGTGCAGATGCCCGCGCCCGCGTCGGGCCCCGAGGCCTTGCAGTAGTTGTCGTCCCAACGGCAGTTGCCGCGCCCACCATTGCCCTTGAAGACGCAGACCTCTCCGGGCCGCGGGTCGAGCACGCACAAGCTGTTGATGCAGCTGTGAAAGCTCTGGCAGTCCTGATCCAGGTGGCAGCTGGTGGCCTGCGACCCTTTCGGACGGCACGCGCCCGCGCCGCCATCGGTCGCGAAACAGACCGAGCAGGGCGAGGCGCACGGCGCGGGCTGAGCTGCGTTGCCGCCGACCTCACCGCAGGGCTCCCCGTCGTTGGCCGGCGCGGCGCACAGCGCGTTGGTGCCGCCATCGGGGAGCAGCGGGTTGGCGAAATTGCGGATGCAGCGCAGCTGCGGCTGGCAGCTGGGGGCCGTGGCGATGAACTCGCACGGTGCTCCTGCGCCAGCGTCGCGTGCCGCGTCAGTCAGGCAGCGGTAGCCCGCGTCGGCGAGGGCGCAGTCGCCATCGCGGCACACGTCACGGCTCGGCTCGCACGCGGTGCCCATCGATAGCCGCAGCGCGCACTGGCCCCCGCAGCTGCCCACCGCAGCGGGTTTGCCGGTGCGGGCGCAGGCGCCGCCGGTCGCGACCAGCGGCTTGAAGATCTGCCGGCACTCGCTCGCGAGGCCACCGTCGCGGGTGCTCCCCGCTTTGCAGCGCGCGATGTTGGCGGTGTCGTAGGCGATTCGTCCGGCGTCAACCGACTGCTGGAACACCCAACGAGCATCAGACACAGCAACAGCGACAGACCCGTCAGGTGGTTTCGGCGCATGGCGTTCCCTCGAGGCGCACCGAGGCCGGTAGCCCATTGAATTCGTTGACAGTTCCCAGGGTGTTCGTAATTAAAAATGACATCGCCGTTGGTTTTTGGCGCATTGGGGGGCAACTTGATGGACCCGCGCGCCGAGAACCTGGATCAAAACCATGCCCCCAATCACTCCAAAGCTTACCGTCACCCCGAAGCCGAAGCCGGAAGTCACTCCCCTTGCGAAGAAGCCGGCGCCGGTCGTCGAGTCTCCTTCGAAGCCGGTGAAGCTCTTCGGCGCAGACCAGTTCGGCGGCACGCCGGCGGTCGCTCCGGTGGCGTCACCTGCGACGGCTGGGAAGGCGGTGGAGCTCAAGAGCCCGCTTCTGAAGAACGACCCGACCCTTGCCAACATCGCCAACGGCAACGCGGTGATGAACAAGGGCGTGAAGGGCGACTCGGTGAAGCTGGTTCAGAAGGCGCTGCAGGAAGCCGGCTACCCGCTGCCGAAGTTCGGGGCGGACGCGGACTTCGGAAACGAGACCAAGGCCGCGCTCCAGAAGTTCCAGACGGCTTCGGGCCTCGAGCCGTCGGGCACGCTCGACGCACAGACGATTCAGCGGCTCGATGCGGCCGCCGCGAGCAAGGTCCGCTACCCCGAGTACGACAAGATGTTCAAAGACGGGGTCCTCAACACCACCATCGGCATCGGCTACGACGAAGACGGCAACGACATCGCGCAGCGCAAAGAGATTGTCGAAGGCTTGACGACCCGCGGCTTCGAATCGCTCGACGTCGCCAACAAGTCTGACGCAGACCTCCAGAAGCTCGGCCTGGATCCGAAGACCATCGACCGCGACGCGACCTACTACACGAAGACCTTCGACAACGACGGCAAGGACGTGCGGGCGCTGGTGAAGCTGGTCGACCGCAACTCGACCAACCCGAAGAAGCAGTTCGGCGACGGCATGGAGAACAGCGAACTGGTCATCTACAGCGGCCACGCGCGCTACGGCTCGGGCCCGGACTTCGATGACATCAAGTCCTCGAAGGGCAACTACGTCATCGGCCAGCCCTACGAGCAGGGCCACGTCACCCTCGGCAGCAATGACCTGAAGAAGGCCAAGATGACCGACGGGTACCAGATGATGATGTTCGATGGCTGCACCACGAAGAACTACGTCGACGACCTGCGCGCGATTCCGAAGAACAAAGACGCCTCGAACCTCGACATCATCGCGTCGAACAAAGAGCTCCCCTGGAGCACCGGCACCGCGGACGTCTTCACCACGCTCGATGGCGTGATGGCGAAAAAGAGCGTCGACGACATGAAGTCAGACCTCGAGAAGCGCAACGACGCAGGCTTTACGGCTGACGGCTTCAAGTCGAACACCTATCGTCCGCGGCCTGATTGAATCGTCTCGCCGTGTGGTTCGCGATTGCCGGGTTGGGCGCCTGCAGCCCAGCCCAGGCGCGTGCGCCCAAAGCAAATGAGGCCCCGATGAAGCTCAATGACTCGTCTCGTTCCATCGAGGAACGGGTGAAGGTGGCCGAGGCGCTGGGCGCTGCCGGCGACAAGACCGCAATCGACTCTCTGCTCAAGGGGCTCGACGTTCGAAACGACCACCTTCACGCGGCCATCGTCGCCGCCCTCGACAAGCTCGGTGGCGCCGCACAGCTGTTCAAGCGCGCGAAGAACCCGAGCGAGCCGATGGCCAGTCGCAAGCTCGCGCTGCTCGGAGTTCGCGCGCTCAAACCGAAGGACGCGGGCGGCCCCCTCGCCGAGCTGCTGACCGCACCCGAGCCCGAGCTTCGTGCCGATGCGGCCCTGGCGCTGGCGGTCATCGGTGCTGCCGACGCGCAGGGCGCGTTGATCAAGGCGCTCGATGACGAATCGAAGGACGTTCGGTACTACGCCGCCGAAGCGCTCGTCGCGGCAGGTGGTCCCGAGGCGCTGGCGGCCGTGAAGGCGCGTCAGGCCAAAGAAACCGACGCGGTGGTGAAGGATGCGCTGTCGCAGGCCGCCCGTCGGCTCACCCCGAAATAGGGTTCCGCGTACCCGACCGACAGCGCTGCCGTCTCAGCCTGCCATCTTCTGCAGCTGTTCCCACCGCTCGTAGAGGCGGGTGATTTCCGCCAATGACGTGTCGAGCTCGAACGACAGCTTCGCGCTCTCGGCCGCGTTTGCGTAGACGTCCGGAGCGTGCAGCCGCATCTCGATGGCCGCCTTCTTCGTCTCGGCCAGCTCGATCGCCGCTTCCATGCTGTCGAGCTCGCGCTGGTCTTTGTACGAGAGCTTCACCACCGGCTTCGCGGCAAGGGCCGGAGCGGCCTTCTCTTTCGAGACCGCCGCTACCTTCGCGGGCTCCTTCGCCAAAAGCTTCGCCGCCTTTGCGTTTTGCTGCGTCAGCCGGCGCCAGGTGTCGTAGTTGCCTTCGTAGCGGACGACCTTCCCGTCGCCTTCGAACACCAGCAGGCTGGTCGCGACCTTGTCGAGGAACGCGCGGTCGTGGGTGACGAGCAAGACGGAGCCGGTGAACTGAACGAGCAACCGCTCGAGCACCGTAAGGGTGACGAGGTCCAGGTCATTGGTCGGCTCGTCGAGCACCAGCACGTTGGCGCCCTCGAGAAACAGCTTCGCCAGCAGCAGGCGGTTGCGCTCGCCGCCCGACAGCGCGGACACCTTCTGCCGCTGCATCGGCACGGGGAAGAGCAGGTCGTCGAGGTACTCCGCGACGCGAATCTTGCTGTCGCCGAGCATGATCCAGTCGCTGCCGTCGGGGCCCAGCGCGCTCTCGTAGACGGTGAGCGTGGGGTCCAGCGACTCGCGGTGCTGGTCGAACCACGCCACCTTCGTGCGCGCGCCCGTCACCACCGTGCCTTCGTCGGGCGGCAGCTCGCCGAGCAGCGTCTTGATGAGCGTTGTCTTGCCCGCGCCGTTCTTCCCCATCAGGCAGACCCGCTCGCCCGGCTGCAGGATGAAGCTCACGTCGTTGAAGACCTTGCGGCCGTCGAAAGACTTCGAGATGTGCTTCGCCTCGATCACGATTTGCGACAGCCGGGGCGCCTTCGCAATCTGCAGGTCGGCCACCTTCGGGCGCACGAAGCCGCGGTCGGTCAACAGCTTCGCCGCCCGTTCCATGCGCTGCTTCGTCTTCGTCCGCCGCGCCTGCGGGCCACGCCGCATCCACGCGATTTCCTGCGCGATCCACCGGTCGCGCTTGTGCGCCTGCACCGATTGGGTTTCCTGCAACGCCAATTTCTGCTCGAGCCACGCCTGGTAGTTGCCCGGGTACGAGACGAGCCCGCCCGGCTGCTGCTCGGAAATCACCGGCTCGACTTCCACCATCCGGTCGACGAGGCCGTCGAGGAAGTAGCGGTCGTGGGTGACCAGCAGCAAGGCGCCATCGCGCTCGTCGAGCTCTTCTTCGAGCCACTCGACCGTCTCGGCATCCAGATGGTTGGTGGGCTCGTCCAGCATCAGCAGGTCGGGCCGCGCGAGCAGCGCCTTGGCGATCGCGACGCGCTTCTTGAGGCCGCCGGAAAGCTCGGCGACGGGGCGCTCCCACTCGTTGACGCCGAGGCGATCGAGCAGCTTCTTCGCTTCGTGGCCCGTGTCCCAGCCACCCAGGTGCTCGACTGTGTCGGCCAGCGCCGACAGCTTGTTCATCTCTTCGTCGGTGCCCGTCATCGTCGCGGCCAGCGCTTCGTGCGCGGCCAGCGCAGCGCGAAGGGGCGCCTGGGCGACCTCGAGCTCGCTCTGCACGGTGGCTCCCGGCGGGAACTCGGGCTCTTGCGGCAGGAAGGTGACCCGCGCGCCGCGCTGCAGCTGCAGCGTGCCCGAGTCTGGCTTCTGGGTGCCGGCGAGAATCTTCATCAGCGTCGACTTCCCGCTGCCATTCACGCCCACCAGCCCGACCCGTTCGCCCGCCTCGATGACGAGCTCGACGTGAGAGAAGAGGGTGCGGCTGCCGAAGGCCAGGGAAACGTCGAACGCGCGAAGGAGGGTCATGGAGTAAAAGGCTCGAATCGATGCCTAACACTTCGCGCTGTGCCGTGGTCGCCCTGCTGTTGCTGGCCGCCGTCATCGCCAGCGGAGGCAAGTGATGGAAGCCCACGTGAAGCTCGGGCGCGACTGGCTGCAGGCCTTCAACGCGCACGACATCGAGGCGCTGGTCTCGCTGTACGCAGCCGACGCGACGCACACCTCACCGAAGATTCGCGCGCTGCACCCCGACACCGGCGGCAAGCTGCACGGCCACGCGGCGCTCAAAGCGTGGTGGCTGGACGCGCTGCAGCGGCTGCCCACCCTTCGCTACGAAGCGCTGACGGTCACCGCGAACGAAGACCGCGTGTTTCTCGAGTACACGCGCCACGCCCCCGACGGCCCGCCGTACCCCGTCGCCGAGGTGTTCGACGTGCGGAACGGCAAAATCGTAGCGTCCCGCGTCTACCATGGTTGATTGGGCCGCCCTTCAAGGAGCGTTCATGTCGAAAGTGCTGATGCTGTCTGCCGTCTTGCTCACCCTCGCTGGCTGCGGAGGTGCTGACCCGTGCGGCGATTCGAAGTGCCCCAACGACGCGAAGAAGAGCGCCACCGAGTACCAGAACTGCGTCAACGACCATCAGAACCGCTCGAGCAACAAGTGCTACCAGCAGGAACTGCAGTACGAGGTGTGCCTGAAGAACGTCGTTCAGTGCGACAGCAACGGCCGCACCGACTTCTTCAAGACGCTTTCCTTCGTCGGCGACTGCAACAGCGTGTTGAACACGCTGAACTGCTGCCAGCAGAACAAGTCCTGCTGATTACGGCGCCTTCAGCAGCGTGAAGTTCTCGGTCAGCGGTGAGCCCTTCGCGAGGGTAATCATCTTCGTCTGCGGCAGGTAGCCGACCTTTGACGCCGTCGCTTCCCACTGGCCGACGAAGAGGTTGCCGCTGAACGTGTAAGTGCCGGCGCCCGTCGTCGGCTGGGTGAAGAGCCCGCGGTTGATGGAAATGGTGACGCCCGACAGCGGCGCGTTTCCGTTGCTGCCGTCGAACACCGAGCCCGACAGGTTGTCCACGTCCAGCGCGGGGCCGACGTAGACGACGTGGTGGCTCGCGGCTTTGGTCACCGCTCCGCGCGTGTCGCGGTTCAGCAGGTGGAACACCCAGATGCCGTTGGTGGTGTTGGCGAGCAGCACCTGCTTGCTGCTGGTGAAGTTCGCCTGCACCGTGGGCGGCAGGGTGTCGGCGTACTTGTCGAGCAGGTAGTAGTAGCCGTTGAAGTTCGCGTCGGTCTGGGGGTTCGCCCACGTGAAGTAGAGCGCGTTGTTCTGGTACCAGGTGCGCTGCGTGGGGTGGCTGCTGGACGCGATGGCCGGCGGCTGGGTATTGATGTTGGTGCTGAACGTCGACTTCACATTTCCGACGTTGAAGCCCGAGTCGACCGTGACGAGGTGGATGTAGTTGACGCCCTGCACGAGGTCCGCTGCTTTCACGACGTGCGTCTCGGCCTGGTGGAAGGTGCCCATGCCGTTTGCCTGGCTGGGCAGCGTCGCCGCGCTCGTCGACACCTTGTAGTAGTAGCCGTTGAGCGTGGGAAACGGCTTGCTCCAGGCGAGGAACCAGTCTCCGAGGCCGTCGTTGTACCAACGCGCCGGGTCGGGGTGGCTGCCCGAGACGAGGTCCAGGGGCGGCATCGGCGAGTCGGCCTTCACGCCGGTGACGCTGCCCGAGAAGGTGTTGGTCGAGCCTCGCAGGAGCTTCACCCGGCCATTGCCGCCGGTGGGGCTGGTGGCAGCGCCCGACGCCTGCAGCGCCCCGTTGCCGGTGATGGTGTCGGCCGCGATGAGAATGCCGCCGCCCGACGCGCCCGAGCCCGTCGCGTTCGCCGTAATCTGGCCCTTGATGTCGATGTTGGTGGCGATGAGCTGAATCAAGCCGCCACCCTTCGACGTCATCCACTTGCTGCCTTCGCTGATGGAAAGGTCGTCGCTGCGGTCATACGGCGCCAGCGCCGCGCCCAGCGTGCAGCTGCGGGTGGTGCCGTAGTTCGGGCAGTAGGCGCTAACCGTGCCGCCGGTGGCGCCCATGGTGCCGTAGCTCGCGCCGGGGCCAGGGCCCGTGGCGGTGCAGTAGCAGGTGGCGCCGCTCATGTACGTGCAGCAGGTGTTCGAGACGCCTGTCACCGAGCCGCGGGTGTCTTCGCCGACGTCGTTGCCGTTGATGTTCGATGCGCCATCGATGGTGATGGTCTTGGCGCGAATCTTCAGGATGCCCGTGGGCCCCACCCGCAGCGAGCCGCCGTTGTTGATGACGACCGAGTTCGCGTAGGCGAGGTCGCCTTCCATCGTCTGGGTGACGCCGGTGATGAGCAGGTCGGCGCTCATGCAGTCGCCCAGGTAACAGCCCTGCGTGCAGCTGGCAGCCGCCGTCCAGCCCGTGCCCGCGGCGTTACACGTCTCGGGCACCTGCGCGTTGCAGCGCTTCGCGCCAGTGGTGCACGGGTCGGTGCAGACGCCCAGGTTGCAGCCGACGTTGCAGCTCTGGCTGTAGAGCCACGCGCTGCCTGAGCTGTTGCAGATTTCGACGTTGTTCGTGTTGCACCGCACCGCGCCCGGCGTGCACGCCGCCGAGGTGGTGCAGGCGCCCATCGAGCAGGCCTGCGGGCAGCTCTGCGTGTTGACCCAGTTGGCGGCGCCATCGCAGGTCTCGACGAAGGGAGAGGTCGCGTTGCAGCGCTTGCTGCCCATGGTGCAGGCGGGGGGCGCGGTGCACGCCGTCGCGGGCGCCGTGCACGTCTGGTTGCCGCCGCACATCGCGGGGAAGCTCCAGTCGGTGCAACCCGACATCAGCTGTACGCACTGCTGAATCTGGCCGCCGGCCGTGCAGCGCGTCGCCGCCTGGGTGCACTGGTTGGTGCACTGGCCCGCCACCACGCAGGCGCCGCCGCTGCACGCCTGCCCTTGCGCGCAGGCGGGCTGCAACACCCAGTCGGTGCAGCCGCTGCCGAGCAGCTTGCACTCGACCACCGAGCCCGAGCTGCTGCACTGCTTCGCTCCGGCGGTGCATTGGTTGGAGCAGGTCGCGACGCAGCCGCCGCCGCTGCACAGCAGGCCGCCGTTGCACGCCACCGCAGGGGCAAAGCTGCGGCACTTGGTGGCGGGGTTCAGCGCGCAGGTGCGAACGCCGCCGGTGTCGCAGATGCTGGTGCCGTCAGAGCAGAGGTCGAAGCAGCACTGGGCGAAGCTGAAACACTCGGGGTCCGAACAGTCGGTCTTCCCGTCGTTGTCGTCGTCCATCTGGTTGTCGCAGACTTCGCCGCCGGTCGCGCCGCCGCCGGTGCCGCCGCTGCCGCCGCCTACTCCGCCGCCCGCGCTGCTGGCCATGCCGCCACCGGCGCTCGACGTGCCGCCGCCCGAGCCGCCTCCGACGCCATTCATGGTGGCCGTGCTGCAGCCGGAAAGGACGACGAGTGCGGAAGCCGCGAGTGCGCGAATCATGCTGGGTGACCCCTGAGTGAAGACAGACGGCGCGTTGACCCCGCATCCGGGGGGTGTGTGCAGAACGTCTTTAATCAGGGCTTTTCGCTTAAGCGTTTGAAGGCGCTTAGCTCGTCACGTTGAAGCGGAAGTGCATGCAGTCGCCGTCCTGCACGACGTACTCCTTGCCTTCCATTCGAAGCAGGCCCTTCTCGCGCGCGGCGTGCTCGCTGCCGAGCTCGACCAGGGTCTTCCAGCCGATCACCTCGGCCTTGATGAAGCCCTTCTCGAAGTCGGTGTGGATGACGCCCGCGGCCTGCGGCGCCTTCCACCCGCGGTGAATCGTCCACGCGCGGACCTCCTTGGGGCCGACAGTGAAGTACGTCTGCAGGCCGAGCAGCTTGTAGCCCGCGCGAACCACCTTGTTGAGGCCCGGCTCGTCGAGGCCCGAGGACTTGAGGAACTCGGGGCGCTCTTCGCTGGGCAGTTGCTGAATCTCGGCCTCGAGGGCTGCGGCGAGCACGACGAGGTCAGCATTTTCCTTCGCGGCCAGCGCGCGCGCGGCCTTCACGTGCACGTCGGCTTCCGCGGTGGCGAGCTGATTTTCCATCACGTTCGCGATGTAGAGCACCGGCTTGCTGGTGAGCAGGAACAGCTCGCGGATGAGCAGCATCTCGTCTTCGGTGAGGCCGTGCGCGCGCACGGGGATGCCCTGGTCGAGCTTGGCCTTCACCTTGTCGAGCACCACCATCTCGGCGCGTGCGGCTTCGCCTTCTTTGCCGGTGGTCTTCACCAGCTTCTGGGTGCGCTCTTTGCGTTTGTCGACGGACTCCATGTCTTTGAGGCAGAGCTCGGTGTCGACGGTCTCTTTGTCGCGCACGGGGTCGATGCTGCCTTCGACGTGGGTGATGTTCTCGTCTTCGAAGCAGCGCAGGACGTAGAGCACGGCGTCGACCTGGCGGATGTTGCCGAGGAACTGGTTGCCGAGGCCTTCACCTTTGCTCGCGCCGCGCACGAGGCCGGCGATGTCGACGAACTCGAGGGACGTGGGCAGGATTTTTTCCGGCTTGGCGAGGTCAGCCAGCGCCTGGAGGCGGTCGTCCGGCACAGGCACCACTCCGATGTTCGGCTCGATGGTCGCGAAGGGGTAGTTGGCGGCCAGCGCTCCGGCGTTCGAGAGCGCGTTGAAGAGGGTCGACTTCCCGACGTTGGGCAAGCCGACGATTCCGATCGAAAGTCCCATGTGCGGGCGCATGTACCATGGCTCTTCGGAGGCAACACCATGGGCGGTTGGTCGGTGAAGGACCTCGGCAGTCAGCAGGGACAGGGGGCCATCGTCACCGGCGCGAACAGCGGCATCGGGTACTTCACGGCGCTGGCCTTGGGGCGGGCGGGGCCGAGGTGACGCTCGCCTGCCGCAGTTCGGCACGAAGCGCTACGGGCCGATGCGCACCTATGGGCAGACGAAGCTGTCGAACCTGCTCTTCATGCTCGGGCTCAACGCGCGCGCGCCGTGGCTCAAGGTGCTGGCGGCGCATCCGGGGGGCGGTCAGACGGAGCTTCAGCGGCATGGGCTGATGAACAAGCTGGCGATGAAGGTGGTTGAGCAGTCGGCGAGCGAGGAGGCGCTGCCGTCGCTTCGCGCGGCGACAGAAGACGCCCCGGCCGGCACCTACTTCGGACCCGGTGACGTGCGCGGAGCCCCGGTCGTGGTGACGCCCCCCTTCGCGAGGGCTCGACGTCGAAGTCGCATCGAAGCTCTGGGAAGCTTCGGAGCGGCTGACCCGTGTCACCTACCCAGTCGACTGAGCCGGGCCCGCCTCCAGGCCATTCGATCGAACGTTCAAAGCCTCGAGGTGGCGGGCAGTTGCTTCTGAGGCCGCCACCGGTTCTGTCGCAGCGCGTCACGTTTTCGGTCGACCGCAGCTATGCTGCGGCGCGTCATAAATCTTCGATCGAATTCGATCGAATGGCTGGAGGAGGCTCCTCCAGCGCGGGGAGGTCGGATTTCACCCAGTCGCGAGAAGTGGGAGGAATGCCGGGTTCACGGCTTCTCAGCGTGCAGCTGAATCAGCGCCTCGACCTTCGGAACGCCCGGGTCTCCAGCAGGAGCCCGCTTCAGGTACTCGCGATACGCCAGCACCGCGCGCTTCGAATCACCGAGCCGGTCGAGCACGGCCCCTCGCAGCTTGTGGCACTCGAAATCGTCCGGCGTCGACGCCACACACTCATCCAGCTTCGTCCGCGCCTGCGGCAGCTTCCCCTGCTGCACCAGCGACAGCGCCTCATCGAACAGACCCAGGTCGATCGTCTTCGGCGTCGCCGCGCGTTCCTTCTTCGGAGCCGCCAGCGCCCGCTTCATCGCCTTCGCCAGCTCCTCCGGATCCGGCTTGCTCGATGGCTCACCAGTGCCGAACACCTCGACCAGCGCCGAGTCCTTCTCGTCAACCGCGAGCGGATCCGCGAAAACGAAAGCCAGCACCGTCGCGTGCTCGAGCACCAGAGGCCTTCCTTCGGTGAGCACCGCCCGGTCGACCTCGTCGGGCCAGTCGCCTCCGGGGGGCGGCAGCAGCCTGCCGAACGCCCGCTTCCACACCACCAGCACCGACGCCGGCCGCGGCCGCCCCGACCACGCCGTCGGCTCAACCGCGCGCAAAATCAGCCTCACCTTCTCGTCGGCCGGCAGGTTCTCGACCGTGAGCCAGGTCGCTTGCCGCGGGCCGACCAGCGCCTCCACCGCATCAAAAGACAGCGCCGTCGCCGGCTCACCCACCTCGACCGTTCTGCGCGCGACGCGGGCCGGGACGTCGAACGGCTGAAAGTCGAAGAGCCGGCCACCCGTCACGTCGGGCGTCGCCACCGGCCTCTGAAGCACCAGGCGAATCGACCCATCCTTCGCCGGGTCCTCCGACCCCGCGAGCAGGAACAGCGGCGAGTCCTCGTCTGACGCCCCGCGCTCGACCAGCTGCGCCCGCGTCTTCGCAGCGAACTTCACCTCCGGCAGCGCCACGCCCTCGAGCTTCAGCCGGTGCCGCGGCGCCCTCACCACCACCGTCGCCGGGTACACGAAGGTGTCCGACGTCGCCACCACCGCCGCTGCCGGCCGCGATGGCGGAGGCCCCGCGAGCGCAGGGGGACGCTCGGCCGGGCGCGGCACGGGCGCAGCTCCGGAGTCCACGTTCATCGCGATGACCGTCAGCACGCCCAGCAACACCACCCCCGCCAGCGCCGCGAGCGCAAACGTCTGCAGCTTTCTGCCCAGGTCGAGCGGCACCGGTTCCGTCCCTCGACTTCTCTCGGGATGAACGGGAGACGTGCTCTCGGGATGAACGGGAGGGGCGGAGACAGCCACAGGAGCCGACGGAAGCGCCTGCACTTCGCGCGACTTCGCAACCTTCCTCGGGGCCGAACCTTCCTTGAACAACCTGGCGAGCCAGTCGCGCACGGTCTCGCTCGAGAAGGCGGGGTCTTCCCGGTAGAGCAGCTGGGTGAGGGCCTGCTGCATCTCGAGTGCGGTGGCGTAGCGGTCGTCGGGCGCCCGGGTCATCGACCGGGCCACGACCTCGGCGAGGCGCGCAGGGACGAGCGCGTTCACCTGCTGCACGGGCGGAAAGTGCGCGTTCTGAATCGCGTGAATGACGACGTGCATCTCGCCGGAAAACGGCAGCGTCCCGCAGAGCATCCGGTACAGCAGCACGCCGAGGGAAAACACGTCGCTGCGCGCATCGACGGGAAGCGCGCTGGCCTGCTCGGGCGAGAAGTACGTGTACTTGCCTTTCACCAGTCCCGGCTCAGTGGGCCTCTGCCCGCGCAGCACCGCCTTCGCGAGCCCGAAGTCGATCACCTTCACCTGCCCCTCGAACCCCACCAACACGTTGTCGGCGCTGACATCGCGGTGCACGAGGTTCAGCGGCTTGCCGTCCTCGCCGGCCCGCGTGTGCGCGTAGTGCAGGGCCTTGAGCGCCTCGATCGCCACGAAGCACGCGATCGACGGCGGAAAGAACGCCAGCTGCTTCTCGTGCATGCGCTCGAAAATCTCGGCCAGCGACTTGCCGTCGACCCACTCCATCGCGAGGAAGTAGTCGTCGTCGAAGCGCCCGAACTCGAAGACCTGCGCGATGTTTCCGTGGCTCAGCGCCGACGAGAGCTTCGCCTCGTCGATGAACGCCGCGATGAAGTCCGGGTCTTTCGACAGCTCCGGCAGGACCTTCTTGATCACCACCTGCTTCGTGACGCCGGCTGCGCCTTCGACGCGCGCCCGAAACGTCTCGGCCATTCCGCCCCTGGCAATCCTCGAGATCAGCTCGTACTTGCCAAGACGCGACGACAACGAGGGACCTCCCGCGGAAGACCCCTGATTAACACGCTACTGACTTGCTGGGGCCGTCGGCTCGCCCGCGTGCCCCATGCGGGGCCCGCAAAAGCGGCTCACCTTACCGGCGGGGCTATGCCGACGGGCGCTTGGTGGCGAGCTCACTGATGAACTTGTCAGCGAGCGCCTTGTGCTTCGCGTCGTCCAGCTTCTCTTCAATCAGCTTCTCGGCGACCTGAATCGCGAGCGCCACGGCCTGCGCCTTCAAGTCAGCGATGGCCTTGTTCTTCTCTTCTTCGATCGAGCGGCGCGCGTCGGCCTTCAAGTCCTCGGCCTCTTTGCGCGACTTGCCCATCAGGTCTTCACGGAACTTCTCCATGTCGGCCTGGTTCTTCCGCATCATCTCGGCCGCTTCAGCGCGGGCGCCGGCGATGGCGGACTTCTGCTCGCCCAAGAGCTTCTCGGCCTCGGCGCGTTCCCGCTTCGCGGCGTCAATCGAGTCGCTGATCGCCTTCTCGCGCGCGCCGACCGCCTTCAGAATCGGCCCCCACGCCGCGCGGCGCAGCACGAACGCGACAATGAAGAACGTAATCAACGTCCAGAAAATGAGGCCGGGCCGGACATCCGTAAAACCAGCGCCGCCAGCGGCAAGGACGAGAAAGTTCATGGTGCTCTCTTACTTTGTTAGTTCGAGGAAGGACTTAAATCCCGGGCGACGCACGCTGCCCCCGCCCGGGACGAGACGAAGCTTTAGACCGCCGCCTTCACCGTCAGAAGGATGCAGATGATGAGCGCGAAGAGCGCGGCGCCTTCGATGAGACCTGCCGCGATCAGCATCGAGGTACGGATGTCGCCCGTCGCCGACGGCTGGCGAGCGGTGCCTTCGAGAGCGGCTGCCGCGAGCTTGCCGATGCCGAGGCCGGCTCCGATGATGGTGAGGCCGGCGCCGATTCCTGCAGAGAGGTATGCGAAAGCAACTGCGTTCATAGTGTCCATTTGCCCAGTCAGTGAGGACTCGTCTTGAGGGGGAGTCGTGAATGCCCTTGGGTACTACCTCCAGCGCGGCGATGACGTATCCGCGGGGTGCTTTAGAAAGTCGTCAGTGGTGGCCGCCCTCGGCGTGCTCGGCGTGCGCGGCGTCGTGGCCGTGGTGTCCCATCGCCACGCCCATGCCGATGAAGAGCGCCGACAGCAGGGTGAAGATGTACGCCTGCACCAGGCCGACGAAAATCTCGAGGAAGTAGATCGCCGTCGCCATCGGCACCGACACGACCGCGAGCGCAGGGTGCAGCATGAAAATCAGGCCGAGCAGGAAGAACAACACCATGTGGCCCGCGAGCATGTTCGCGAAGAGACGCACAGTGAGCGCGAAGGGCTTGGTGAACAGGCCGAGAATTTCGACCGGAATCATGATCGGCCACAGCCACATCGGCGTGCCGCCCGTGAGGTGCTTGAGGTAGCCACCGATGCCGGCCGAGCGGATCGACGCAATCTGCGTCAGCACGAAGGTGCACAACGCCAGCGCCGCAGTGACCGCGAGGTTACCGGTCGCGCTGCCCAGGTTCGGAATCAGGCCGAGCCAGTTCATCGTGAGGATGAAGAAGAAGAGCGTGGTCAGAAACGACGTGTAGCGGGGCGCCTCTTCCTTGCCGATGTTCTTCACCGCGATTTCGTCGCGCACGAAGAGCACCAGCACCTCGATGATGTTCGCGCCCGCGCCGTTGGGCACCAACTTCGAGGCGTCGCGGTGCGAGTACACGAAGACGAGAATCAACAGCAGCGCCGCCGCGATCCACATCATGAAGATGCTCTTCGTCGGCCGCATGTCGTAGCAGCCGTTGACGAACCACGCGCCCAGACCCGGAGCGGCCGAGAACGACGCCGGCGATTCCTTCGCGCACGCACCCGGGGTGCCTTCGAAGACGAGGGGCGCGAAAATCTCGCCCAGGCGCAGGGTCGGGTTGTGCTCGACGCCCGGCCACGGAATCTCGAACTCGTAGTCCAGCGAGTCGCTGACGTGGTGGATGATGACCGTCGGCGTGTCGTTGCTGTGGTGCTCTTCCTCACTCGCCCACGCGGTGACCGCGACGAGGCACGAGAGGAGGCTTGCGAAACGCTTCATGGAGTCTGCACCTTGCGAAGGGAGTGACGCTTCTGCTCTGCCATCAAATAGCTGATCTCGAGCCACTGCTGGCCCAGGTAAACGCCGAAGAATCCGCAGACGAAGCCCATCGCGCCGTCGCTCTGCCGGGCCACGTAATAGAGCCCCGCGGTGATGAGCATCGCGCGCATCGTCATCACCATCGCGAGCGTCTTCATCCCGCTGGCGACCGCCTCGAGGCCGTCGCTGGCCATCGCGCGGCGCTTCAAGAGCAGGGCCACCG
Organism: Myxococcales bacterium; assembly: GCA_038206395.1. GTDB lineage: Bacteria > Myxococcota > Myxococcia > Myxococcales > Myxococcaceae > JAGSPQ01. The sequence continues at coordinate 23,182 of JBBRAX010000059.1, forward strand.
CTCCGGACATCGTGGCGAGGGCGACGCCGAGCCACGCCGCGCTCCGGGAGGCTTCGGTCGCAGGCACCAGGGCCACGACCAGCGCGGCGACGGCGGCCACCGCGGCGCTCACTCCGGCGTAGAACGAAAACTGTCTCACTTCTTTTTACCCATGTTGATGACGCCGCGGATGAAGCCCCAGAACCCGGCAAAGAGCCCCAGCGCCGAGCAGATGATGATTCCCCAGTGCTGCTGTTCCCAACCCATCGCCTTGTCCAGGCCCCAACCCGCCACCACTCCGAAAATCGCACCGCCCGTCAGCCTGGAAGTGACCTCCAACCAGGGCCCCGCCTGCCGCATCGACTTCGCCAGCGGCGAGAGTCCTTCGTCAGGGTCAGACAAGGCAGCGCGCCTCTAGCAGCCCGCCCGGTGCGAGAGAAATCATTAATGCTTCAGCATTTGATGACCCGCGGCCGACTCCAGGCCGTGGCTCATCACGAAGAAGGCGACCGGCAGCGGCTCGTCTTTTCCACCGCCGATAATCTCGAACATCCAGTGGCCCGACTGCGGCGCTTCGACGTCGATGGACGACTGAACGAAGAGGGCCGAGGTCTTGTCGATGACGAGCTCACCGACGAGGTTCTTGCCCCGAATCAGCGCCGCAATCGCGTGGCCCTCTTCCTCTTCGTGGAACTCCCAGTGGTAGTCCTCGAAGTCGAAGAGCGTCGAGTCGGGAGTGCCCGCGCGGATGACGCAGTTCGGGTGCTCCGACAACCACCGCCAGAAGCGTTCGAGGGTCAGCGGCGCAGACTGGTTTTCCGAGGACATGCCGCGGGCCTTACTAGATTCGCAGCTGAACACCACCTGCGTCCTACCGCGCTTTTTTCGCCGTCGTCTGGGCGCCCAGCACGAGCTCGTCGTCGAGAATCTTCGCGATGGTCTCGGCGTGCCCGCGGTAGGTCGCGTACTCGGCCGACGAGATGCGCTCGCACTTGAGCTTCACGTCTTGCGTCACTTCCACGCTCTTGCCGTCGGCCGACAGCTTCACCTGCCGCTGGTAGCTGAGGCACGGCGCGTCAACGGTTCCGCCCTGCGGCAACTTCTTCACGCTCAACCCCTCGGGCAGCGCGAGCTCGGTGCGGGTCCTGTACTGGGTGGGTGCTCCGAGGACGAGAGGGTGGCGGCGGGTCGCGAGGTTGTACGAGTAGCGCGGGTTCCAGTCGGAGGGCATCCGCACCCGCAGGGTGTCGCCTTCCTGCCGGGCAAAGCCGCGGGCGACGACGTTCGTCTGCAGCACCGCGGGCTGGGTCAGCGACTTCACCTCGACGACCTTCGGCTCGGAGCTGGCCGAGCCAGGCAGCAGCGCCACTGAGACGCGCTGAAGAAACTGGGCGGTCGTCTCGGCATTGCGCGCGGTGCGCCGCAGCGAAGAGCCCGTGCGCCCGACGCCCGACATCGTCAGCGTCCCGGCCACCGCGCCTTCCTTGTCGAGCGCGAGCTTCAAGTCAAAAGCGTCGGAGTTGAACTCGGGCCCCTGGAAGGGGATGTCGCGCCAGGTGTGAGTGTTGTTCTTCGGGTCGAACACCAGCGAGCGCGTGCCTGTGTCGTCACTGCGCACCACCGACAGGTCGAGCGCGTCGGCCGTCGGGTCGAAGAAGCGCGCGCTGGGGAAGCCCTTCTGCTCGGGCACGTAGACGATGGCGTGGTTGAACTGCTGCATCGGCACGTCCTGCTCCACGGGCCCCGCGTCGCGGGTGCGCACCAGCGCGAAGTGCGCGTCGAGCCCGAGCTTTCGCGCGAGCGTGATGAACAAGACCGCCTTGTCTTTGCAGTCGCCGAACTTCCGCTCCAACGTCATCGGGGCCGGGTGCGGCTTCACCCCTGCGATGAAGCTCTCGTAGTCCTGCTGGTAGCGAATCTCCTGCATCACGTACTCGTGGATGCGATCAAACCGCGTCTTCTCGTCGGGGTTCCCTTCACCCAGCACCTTCGCCACCGCGTCCGTCTCGGGGCTCTCGCGAAAAGCGCCGTCGAGCAGCGCCTGTTCCCAGGACAGCCACACCGTCCAGTCGGGCACGGTCGACAGCTTGATGTTGGCGGCGAGCTCGCTGACCGTCGGCATCCCTGGCTCGGGAATCAGCGGCGGCATGTTGGTCGACGTCCACTGCAACCGCAGCTGGCCCTCGCGCTTGCTCTCTTCGCGCTTCACCTCGCCGACGCGGCGCTCATGAAGCTGGGTGCCATTGGGGACCCACATCACGAAGCGGCTCTGCACGCGCTGATCGCCGACGCCCTGGAAGCTCCAGCTCTTGGTGAGGTAGCGCGACAGGTAGCCGCTGGGTGGGGAGTCGACGCGGTACTGCATCACCACGGTCGAGCCTGGCTGCAAGCCGCGGAAGAGCACGCTGCGCCCGCGCTCGGACGCGGCTTCCGTGCGCGCGCCCTTCTCGTCTACCGAGTACGACGCCAGCATTCGCACCCGGCCGTTGCCCGCCACGTTCTGCCGCACCAATCGGTCGCGGCCCGCCGGGTTGAACGCGTGCATCACCAGCGTGACGACGTTGATGCTGCTGCCGTCCGAGTTGAGCTGGGTGACTTCGTGGTCGAGCAGGTACGCCACGTCGGCGCCCGGCTTCGGAGGCACCTTCGTCCGCAGCGCCACCGCCGCCTCGAGCGCCGCTTCGTCGGGCACGTCTTCGGCCCAGGGGCCCTTGGCTTCCGGCGCCACGTAGTCGAGGCGGTTCGCGAGCCGTTCGTCATCGGGGTTGAAGGCCAGCGCGTCGCGCCACTTCGAAATCGCCTTCTCGCGGTCGCCTTCCGTCCAGTAGAGGTTGCCCGCGTTCTGGTGGGCCAGCGACGCGTCAGGGTTCAAGTCCATCGCGGCGGAGAGGGCCTGGTGCGCTGCGACGGAGTCCAGCTTGCGGCGGCGCACTTCGGCGAGCGCAATCCACCCCGCATAGTCGGTGGGCCACGCAGTGAGCCGGCGCAGCAGAAAATCTTCCGAGCGCACCAACTGGCCCGCTTCGAGCGCGAGGTCGGCCAGGCGGCGCAGCGCCTCGCCGTGAAACGGAACCTCGTCGAGCACCTTCTGCAGCTGGGCGATGCCTTCGTCGCGGCGCCCGCTGCGGATGAGGGTGCGCGAGTACTCGAGCCGGTCGTTCGGTGAGACGGGGAACCCCTTGAGCCCCTTCTCTTCGATGTCGAGCTCGTCCTCCGTCCACGACTCGCTGCGGTAGTACTCGGCCAGCAGGTCCCACGCCTCGCGCACCCTCGGCTTCTGTTTCGTCAGCGCGGTGAGCTTCTCGCGCGCCTTGAGCCGCATGCCCTGCTGCTGGTGGAAGCGCACCTGGCGCAGCCGCACGAAGGGCAGCGCATCGCCGACGTCCTTATCGAGGCTCGCCAGCAGGTCGGCGGTGCGGCCGCGCTCCTGGTTGAACCACAGCGCTTCGGTTTGTCCGAGGCGCGCTTGCAGGCTGTTCGGAAACGCGCGCGCGAAGACGTCGGCGGCGCGAACCGTGTGGCTACCGCCGGCGCCAAGGTGGGCCCACTCGACGAGGTGGTGGTGCGCGCGGGCGGAAGGAAGCACGGGCAGGTTCCTCGAGGGCCCGATGACCTGCGCGAGCAGCGAGGAAGAAGGCGCGGCGGGAATCAGGCGGGCCGAGAGCAGCCACGCGTCGTCGCGGTGCGCGCTCTTGATGGTGACGTTGTGCGCGCCAGCCTTCAGGTCGAGCGGAATCGCGAGGTGGTCGAAGACGCTGCGCTCGAGCTCGCTCAACGAGAAGGCGACCTTGCCGTCGACCCAGACCTTCAGCGGGTCGGTGGTGGTGACGAGCAGCAGGTACTTGCCCGCCGTTTCGGCGTTCACCTGTGCCTGGGCGTAGGCGACGGCCCAGCGGCCAGGAGACATCAGCGCGCCGAGGTCGAGGCGGCCGCGCGCGTCGTGCAAAGGACGCAGCCGCCAGGAAAGCGGGTGCGAGCGGCCCGGGTAGTGCTGGTCGAGGCCGGGTCGCGATTCCGGCGGCAGCTCGAGATCGAAGCCCTTTCCGCTGTCGTTGTCCCACGTGCCCACCACGGCGAAGTCGAGCGCGCCCGGAATCTTCCCCAGCAGGGCCTCGCGGCCCTCGAAGTCGCCATCGTTGTTGAGCAGGTACGCCAGCTGCCAAGCGGCGATGGCGCGGACGAAGGGGTCTGGGTGTCCGTCGGTCAGCGCGCCAAGCAGCGCCTTCACCCGGGTGCGTTCTTCGAAGCTCCACTCGAGCGCCGCGAGCTGATGAAGGTGCAGCTGCGCCGCGTCGTCCTTCGTGTCCTGCAGCGCCTGGAAGAGATGCTCGAACGCCGTGGTGTCGTCGCCCTCGAGCGTGGCGAGGTCGGCGGCGATTTCATGAAAGCGCGCGGACTCGGGCGCGAGCCTCCCCGCCGTCTTCACGGCTTCCCGCAGCGCCTCGGCCGTGGTGGCGCGGTAGAACGCTTCGACGGCCTGGTCGAGCGCGGCATCGTCTGCCACCGGCGCCTCGCGCAGGCCGGGCCGCGGCGCGACAGTGGCGCACGCGGACGCGAGCAGGCAGACGAGGAATGAGGCTCGACGGAACACGGGCGACTCCTTGGGAAGCGGCGAAGCGGCGAAGCTTATGCCGCCTGGCCATCGTCCCCGAACCCGCGCCGGGCCGAATTAGTCCACCCGCGGCTCGCGCCAGACGTCGAGGTCGATGCCTGGGGTCGTGGTGGCCGCTTCCCGCTCTTCGAAGCCGCCCATCGCCCGCGGGGCCGCGCCCGAGCCGCGCACGAAAGGGTCTCCGAAGCTGCTGGGCCACGGGTCGTAGACCACTTCGCGGCGGGCGTCGGTGACGGCGGCGTCGGTGCCGAGGATGAAGTGGTTGAGGCCGCCCTCGCGCGTCCCACTGAAGTTCACGTCGACCGAGTGGCCATCAGAGGTGGTGGGGTGCCAGTCGCCGCCCCAGACGGTCTCGCGCAGGTGGCTCATCTCGACGCCGTTGAGGCCGGAGGGCAGGTTGGTGCCGTCGGCCGCCATCTCGGCGCGCCCCAGCCGGTAGGTCGCCTCTTCGAAGCGGCTGATGTCCCGGTGGGTCCAGCTCGAGGTGTCGCGCGGCAGGCCGTTGAGCAGGCGGCGCGACTCGGAGGCGTCGGCGAGGCCCGTGAAAGACGTGGGGCTGCGGCTGCTCCACTCGGTGCTGGTGCGGTCGATGAGGCGGCCACGCACCTCGCCCAGCCGGGCGTCGACGCGGCCACGGGCCTCATCCAGGCGGCGGGGGGCCTCGGCGCCGGACATCAGCACGCCGCCGACCAGCGCGGTGGCTCCGCAGCGCTCGGTGTCGCCGTGGGTGCGGGAGTCGCTGTCAATCTGCGTGTGCCGCATCAGCGTGCCTGTCGGGTCGGCCCAATCGGGGCGGGCGCTGGCGCTCTCTGCCGCGCGGCCGCGGGCAGCCATCACGACCGGGCTCTCGACGCCGCGGCCGGTCGCGTGGTCCATGCGGGCGCGCGCCCCCGAGTCCGGCTCGAAGCTGTCGCGCAGACGGGCGGGGGTCGCCCGGGGAGCAGCGGCGGGCGCGGGAGCCGGGGCCGGACGCGACGCTTCGGGCGCGCGGTGAACGGAAGGGGCCGAACGGGGAGCAGAGCCTGAAATCGGAGGTGCCATGCCGGACGAATTTGCAGGCTTCAGGCCAGCGGCCTGGCTAAGTCTTTACAGGGGCTTGGCGCGCCCTTCTGTAGCCGCGCAGGTTACGGCACGAACCCGCTGGGCACACCAACGGTGAAGCTGAAGGTCGGGGTTGGCTGGTTCGCCACCCCCGTGGGCCGCACCATCACCTCGATGCGCTTCACCTTCTTCAAGTCCGCGCCCGAGCCATTGCCCTGCACCCACTGGTTGCCCGCAGCGATGGGAATCGTCTCATCGAAGCTGCCGCTGGCCGTCTTGAGCAGGTAGCCGTCGGGGTTGACCCCGCCATCGGGGGCGGAGTGAACGTAGCGACTGAAGCTGCCGTTCTCGGCGCAGAGGAAGACGACCGGCTGGCTCGAGGCCTGCCACGGCGGCGTCATCGGGGTGCCCATCGTCCAGCCCATCGCGAGGCGCAGCTTGAGGCCCGGCTTCGAGAGGTCCCAGGTGCTGGCGCCCGGCGCTTCGAAGTACAGCAAGTGGTCCGAGCCGCCCGAGCCCGTCCACGTCGGCACCGACCACGACTCGCCCGCCGAGTTCGGTTGGTCTTTGTGGCAGCTCGAGGTGAGCTCCATGAAGGTGAGCGACTTCTTCATGTCCTTCGCTCCGCCGACGGAGCCGGGGCCGACGCGCAGCGAGACGGGGCCGCCACAGTCGGGCTGCTCGTCGACGAGGCCATTGCAGTTGTTGTCGACGGTGTCACAGACCTCGGGCTTCGGCGGCACCTTGCTCTGGCAGACCTTCTTTCCAGCGACGCAGCCGATGGCTCCGAAATAACACTCGCCCATTCCCGCGTCGGCACAGTCGGCCCCGACATCGACGGGGCTCTCGTCCTTCACGCCGTTGCAGTTGTCGTCCTCGCCGTTGCACAGCTCGTCGGCCCCGGGGTGAATCGTGAAGGCCATCGGGTTGCAGTCGTTGTTGCTCTCGACCCAGCCCTTCGGAGCGGCGCACGCCTGCAGCGTCATCAGCGGGTCGCCGTAGCCATCGCCGTCTTCGTCGCGGAAGTACGTCTTCAGCGGCACCAGGCCTTCGTCGATGGTGCCGTCGCAGTTGTTGTCGAGGCCGTCACACTTCTCGGAGCCCTTCGGGTTCGCCTCGGCGCTGGTGTCGTCGCAGTCTTGCGTGTTTCCGACGTACGGCTCGACCACCGGGACGCTGCAGAGCAGCTTCGAGGCCTTGGGGTTTCCGTAGCCGTCACCATCCAGGTCTTCGAAGTACAGCTTCGGGGTGCCGCCGCCAGTGCAGGTGCCGCCGTCGAGCACCAGCGTGGTGCACGCGGGGGTGGCGAACGGCAGGCAGCACAGGCCGTCGTCGCAGACGAAGCCCGACGGGCAGCTGCCGCCGTTGCACTGGTAGGGCCCGGTCAACGGCCAGGCCTGGTAGCAGCCGGCGGCGACCAGCGCGGCGAGGACGAGCAGGCGCCTCACTTCGCCCTCACCAGGTCGAAGGCAAAGAGTCCCGCACCAGCGCCCGCGAGCACGACGCCGCTGGCGAGGAGGATGTTGCCGGTGGTCGCGTACGCCTGGGCCTGCCGCTGCCTTTCGGTGGCGACCTCGAGCGTCGAGCACGCGCGGCTGCCGCCGACGCAGGGGTTCTGGCCGGCGCCGGTCTGCCGCGAGAGGCTTCCGGCGACGAGGCTCGCGCAGATTGCGACTGCGCCCGCCGTCCAGAGCGCGAAGCTGCCGATGCGCAGCGCGGCGTTTCCTTCAGGCGCGGCGCCCCTGAGCGCGATGGGCGGCGCCTTCAGGTCGAGGTGGGTGCGGTGGCCTTCGGGGACCTCGACCTTGTGGAGCACCGCGTCGCCGCCGGCGTAGACGACGTCGACCTGGTGCCCGCCTGCGGGCACGCTCAAGAGCCCGGTGCCTTTCACCTGCATCGGGCGGCCGTCGAGCTTCACCACCGCCAGGGCCGGCGCCTCGACGCGCAGCGCGCCCCAGCCACGCTTCGCCCACGCCGGAAGCACAGCATCGAGCGCCGGGCGAAGGCCGACGTCGGGCGCTTCGAGCTCGGCATCGCCCAGCTCCACTCCGAGCCGCTGGCCTTCGAACCAGAACGAGACGTCGAAGGCGACGCCGCCTTTGGATGAACGCAGAGAGAGCAGGGCGACCGCATCGGACTTCGCGGTGGCGACGAGGTCGCGCTGGCACTCGAGCTCGCCGCACGCCTTGCGCGGGCCGGTCTTGAAGACGGGGCCCTCGCCGACCTGCAGGCCCGACAGCTTCTTCAGCAAGGCTTCTGATGTCTTCTGCACCTTGCGGGTCACGGTGTCCGGCACGCCCTGCGCCTCGAGCACCTGGACCACCAACACCCCCCGCTTGTTCTCGGCCAGCGCACCGGGCGCCAGCAGAGCGACCAGCAGCCAGAGGCACCGTCTCCACATCACGAAAGCCTTGTTACCACGCTCACAAAAAAACGCGGGGGCCGGCACCGACGCCGACCCCCGCGGGAACTGCGAGTTGAAACTCAACTCACGGAGGGCAGCCGTCGAAGTTGGCCGCGGGAGCGACCTCCGCAGTGGTGGCGTCAATCGACCAGATATACTGAATCAGGTCTGACTTCTTGGTTGCGGCCTGCGGGTCACCGACCAGGAACGCCGAGTTCGCGGCGAGCAAATGGTTCTGCCACTTGGCGTTGTCGAACAGGTCGGCCAACGACGCCGCCTGGCCGTGGTGCAGCAGCGGGGCGGCGACCTGCATCCCGTACAGCGAGGGGATGTTGTAGCCGCCGCGGCCCTGGGCGCGCGCGGTGCCACCCGGCTTGAGCTCGAGCGCATCCGTCGCCGCCGTGTCGCTGGGGACGCCGAAGGTGCCGATGTTGCGCACCGAGCAAGCCACCTGCGGAGGCGCCACTGCCGCCACGTTGAACGGCGCGACTTCCGCCGCAGTTGGCTGCGCCGCAATCTGGAACGTGGTGTGGGAGTTCCAGGTCAGCGGCCACACGCCCGGCCTCACGAACGCAGTCGTCGTCGTGAGCTCCGCATTCTTTGCCGTACCCGGGGTGTAGAACCGGCGCGACAGCGTCCAGCCTGCGCCACCGTGGCAGTTGGCGCAGTTGCCTTCGACGAACGCCGCCTTGCCGCGCGTCACTGCCAACGCATCCAGCGCCTTGCGGCCCTTCGGCGGGCGAATCGTGCGCGCGTAGGCGTCGATGTCGTCCCATGCGGCGGGCACGCACTTGATGGCGAGACCATCGGCCAGTTCCTTCGACGACTGGGCGAGGTTGTTCGGGGGCAGCGCCGCCGCCGTCTCGTTGGCGAGGTTTCCGCAATCGCCCTGCGTCGCCGCGGTGGTGATGGCGCCCTTGCCGCCTTGCACGCCGCGCGTGTTGCCTTCGAAGTCATGCATCTCGTCGATGATTCCCGACCAGTTGAAGATGCGCTGCTTCTGCGCCCCGGCGCCGTGCGAGTAGCTGCCATCCATCGACGTCGACTGCCGCGGACCTGCCGCGAAAATCCACGTCATGTTGTCCGACAACCCGTCGGGGTGGCACGAGCCGCACGACGACCAGGCGCTGTTGCTCCACCGCGTCCGGCCGGTGAAGAAGAAGTGGCGGCCGCGGTTCACCGCGATGTCTGAGGGGACGGTGGACGCTGGAACCGAGACCACCGCGTCGGTGAGCGTCTGCGACGCGAGGTCGACGACGCCCAGCTTCTGGTTGCCCCAGCAGTTGACGTACGCCTTGCCCGTGACGACTGCGATGCCGGTCGGGTTCTGACAGGCCGCTCCGCCCATGCCGTTGAGCAGGTCAATCTGCTTGTTCGCCGTCGAGCCCAGCGCCAGCGTGGTGCCGGTGCCGTAGTCGAGGCGCTGCACCGCTTCACCGCCACGCGCGACCGCGTAGGCGACGTTGCTGTTGCCGAGGAAGGCCAGGTCGACGAGGTCGGCGAGGAAGAGCTTCGGGTCGGGGAAGGCGTTCACCAGCGGCGCCAGCGACTGCGAGCCGGCCACGCCGGTCACTTCCGTCTTCGTCGCGAGGTCGCCAACCAGCACCACGGGAGCAACGTTCTGGTCGAACTTCGGCGCGCCACCCGGCGAAGCGCCGATGGCCGCGACGTAGACCTTGCCGTTGGCGACTGCAGCGCCGAACAGCTGGTTGGGGCTCACGCCCGCTCCGAAGCCACCATCGGCCATTGGAGCAAAGGTGATGGCACCATCGGCCGTCAACGCGCCCGCCGCGCTCAACGTGTAGACCGCGACCGCGCCCGTGCGGCTGAGGTCCGTGCCTTCGGCGGCGGTGTTCGTGCGGCCGTAGAACTCGGTGACGATGACTTTTTCGTCGGTGTCGTCGGCGTCGCCGTCATTGGTGATGACGACTGCGCGCGGGTTCCGCAGGACGACGGAGCTCACGATTGTGTTGGTGGTGGTGTCGATGACGCTGACGCGCGCCTCTGCCCACTCGGTGACGACGAGGAACCGGCCGCTGGGCGACAGCGCGAGGCCCGTGGGCTCGCTGCCGACGTTGATCGCCGCACCGACCGTCGGGCTGGCGGTGTCGAGGCCGCTGATGAGCTTCACCGTCGCATCCGCGCGGTTCGCGACCCAGGCCGACTTGCGGCTGGGCGTGTAGACGACCGCGCTGGGCTCGCCACCCGTGTTGACGCGCGAGAGCAGGGTCTTGGTCGACGCCGAGAAGGTCGAGACCGTGTTGTTTTCAGGGTTCACCATCGAGATGAGCGCGAGGTCGTCAGACACCGAGACCGTGCTCGACTTCGAAGCGGCCAACAGCGTCGCGCCGCCCGAGCCACCACCGACTCCAGCGCCGCCGCCGACTCCAGCGCCGCCGCCGACTCCAGCGCCACCACCGGTTCCCGAGCCGCCGCCCGCTGCAACGCCACCACCGGTTCCCGAGCCGCCGCCGGCCGAACCGCCTGCGCCACCACCGGTGTTATTGGGGTCGCCGCCGGTACAAGCGGACAAAACCGCCACGGCCGTAATCGCCGCAGCGCACAGCTTTCCAACGTTCTTCATGTGTGAGTTTCCCCCTCTGGCCGAGATGGCCAGGGAAATGTGTTTGAGGCGCGGGGCAACCTAGACGACTACTGGAACTGGGCCCAGAGCAGAATGGCGAGAAACCCGAGCCCTGTCGCACCGACGAACACACCTGCCGCCAGCCAGACGAAGCGGCCTTCAAAAGGGCCGTACGGGCGGGTGAGGTATTCCTCCTGCGGCTCTTCGCCCGACACTGGCTCGATTTCCTGAATCAGCGAGTCTTCGAGGCGCGGCTCGTGGCGGGTGTCGTAGGTGACACCGAAGCTCATCCGCTGCGCCAGCGTCGAGGCGGCCAGCGGCTGCGTCATTCGGGGGTCCTTCACCGGCATCGGGGTGAGGCCATCTTCGATGGTCATCACCGGCGGCAGCGAAGGCCCCGGCAGCATTCCGGGGCGCCCCGGGTCGGTGACGTCTTCGTCGCGCGACGAAATGTAGCCAGCGGGCGCAAGCACCGCGGTGTGCTCGAAAGCCAGGGCCGTGGGCGGCACGAACTGCATCCGCTTCGTCTTGTCGGTCGGGACCTCGGAAATCGCCTTGCCCTGCATCGTGTACGCGAGCACCTCGTCTTCCGATTCCTTCTCGCGCTTGAACACGCGCTGCAGCAGCTCGGCGAGGTCTTTCTCGTTCGTGTCTGGCGCATGGCGCAGGCGGACCTTCTTCATCGCCTCACCGAAAAATTCCGCCGACGGGTAGCGGTCGCCAGGGGCTTTCTTCAGCGCCTTCAGCACCAGCTCGTCGACCTCGCGCGGCAGGCTGCCGTGGTACAGCGAAGGCGCTTCCCAGCTGGGGTTGGCGGCCTTGCGCCAGCGCTCGATGGGGTCGCCTTTCTGCGGCAGCGCGTGCCACGCGAGCAACTCCCAGAGCATCACGCCCACCGAGTAGACGTCGGCCCGGCGATCGACGAGCTGCTTCTTCGCCTGCTCGGGCGCCATGTACGTGAGGTTGCCGATGACGACGCGCGGCGCGGTCTGCTCTTCCTTCAGCGTCGACTGCGCGGCGCCGAAGTCGATGATTTTGACCTCGCCCTTGTACGAGATGCAGACATTCGCCGGAGACAGGTCGCGGTGCACGAGGTGCAGCGGGTCGCCCTTCTCGTCCTTCGCGTTGTGCGCGTACTCGAGGCCGGTACAGACCTTTTCCCCGAGCAGCAGAATCAGCCCCAGTGGCAGCTGGGTCTTCCGGTCGCGCAGGCGGCGGGTGAAGCGCGACACCGTCTTCCCTTGCACGTATTCCATCGTCAGGAAGTACTCGCCGTTCACTTCGCCCATCGCGTAGACGCGGGCGATGTTCGAGTGCTTGAGCCGCACCACGACGCGCGACTCGTCGAGGAAGCGGCCCACGAAGGCGCGGTTCTCGAGCAGCGACGGCAGCACCTTCTTCACCACGCACGCGCGCGGTGCCTGGCCTCCGATGCCCTGGCCTTCGCGAGCGAGGAAGACTTCACCCATTCCGCCCGCGCCGATGCGGCGAATCAGTTCGTACTTGCCGAACGGAACCGGTGCGTCAGGGCTCGGGTCCTGCAACATGGGGGGGCCAGCTTGGGGTCGAGTCTTCAACGGAGCAAGCAGAGTCCGGGTGGGCTGCACGTCCCGCGGCCGCAGAAACACTGCCGGGCCAGTGACGACGTCGATGTCGAATGGGTTCGGAGAAAGAGAAGACACCGCTTCAAACCGCCGCTGAACTTCCCCTTTGCTCGCCCGACGCTCTAGTGGGGAATGCCGCAGCGCGTCAACCTGCAGGTCGGCCGGGAGTAAACCGGGCCTTGACGCGGTGATAAGCCCAGCTACCGGCCGACGCGGATCGAAAAACCGAGCAGCTCTCGCCCGCCCGGCCTCAGCATGTTCTGCCCGGAAGTGCCTGCTGGCGCCGTCCACGGCTCGACGCAGATGAAGGGCTTTCCGGGCAGCGTCCAGAGGACGAGGGTCTGAAAGTTCTCGCTCCACTCGAGAGAAATGGGGGGCGCGCTGCCGCGGTGAAGCACTGTCTTTCCGCCGCGGTGGTCGAGCAGGTGCACGTCGAGCTCGTCGCCGCCGAAACGCAGCGGGGGGAGGGGCCCTGTCGTGCCGGCGCGTTGATTAAAGGCGCGCGTCGCGTTCGTCTCGACCCACGCCGCCTGCTTGTCGGTCACCGCGAAGTACGGGTGCAGCCCGAAGTGCAGCGGCATCGGCACGTGAGCCCGGTTCTCGAGTTCGAAAGCGAGGGTCAGGGCGCCTGGCGTTACCGTCACCGTGAGCGTGAGTTGGTATGGGTACGGAAACCCGGGATGAGCAGACGCCAGCCGGCAGACCAGCTGGGTCTGGGTTACCTCCGTCAGTTCCCACGCCTCGAGCCGGGCGAACCCGTGCTGCTTCAGCGCGATGCCGGGCGGAGGCCTGCCCGGAAAAGGAAAGAGCACGGGCACCCCACCGCGCACGTTCTTCGTGGGGTCTTCCAGCGTCTCGCGGTCGAGGAACAGCAGCGGCTCGCCATCGACGATGAACCCCGTCACCAGGCCGCCGCGCTCGGGCACCACGGTCGCGCTGCTGCTGCCGCCGGCGGCGGTGAGCGTCACGGTCTTCACGGGTGCGCGTCGAGCCAGTCGCCGACTCCGAGCAGCCCCAACACCACGACGACTGCGCCCACGCCGGCGATCGACAGCAGTACTTTCTTCATGGGCGCGGACCTTAGTTGAGCAACGCCGCCGCGATTGCCGCCGCGAACACCTGCAGCGTGCGCGGCTCGTCCCACCTTGCCCGCTCTTGCAGGTCCAGCGCGTGGTGCGTCTCGATGATGAGGCTCGGAATGGTGGGCCTCTTCAGCATCCACACCTTGCGCCGCGCGATGAAGCAGCCCGGTACTTCGTCGGGCACGTACAGGCCCTGGTAGTCCCACCCGCCGTAGGGCGCGAACCCCGCCGCCGCCATCGACTTCGAAATCTGGCGCCCGAGGCGCGCACCGCCTTGCCGTTCGGGGCGTTTGGCCTGGTCCTCGTCGCTCCACAGCACCGAGAAGCCGCCCGTCTCTTCACCCGGCGCCTGCAGCAGCGGCGTGCGCCAGCACTGCTTTCCCGGCTCGGGCTCCCAGAGGATGGCCGAGCCCCGCACGTCGAAGTGGATGCCGAGAATCACGTCCGCCCTCCACTTCTCGGCCTCGGCGACCCGCGCCCCGTACGAAGGCCGCGCGTCGCCCGACCGCGAGAGCTTCACCTCGAACCGCCCCGTCGCCGCCAGCGCCTTCGCCAGCGCGTCCGCGGTGCGCGCGGTGAAGTCTTCTTCGTTCTCGCAGAGGGCCGACACCGCGCCGTGGTTGTCCTTCGCGCCATGCCCCGCGTCGACGTACACGCGCAGCTTCGGTGCCCGCCGCGCATCGGCAGCCGGCGGAAGCGGCAGGAGCTTCAGGCCATCGGAAGACGACGGCCAGGAGGTGAGGACCAACAGCAGCAGCGGCGTCATCGGTGTCGGTTGAGACACCCGGGCGCTGCAGTCTGTTTCAGTACTTCACCGCGTAGTCGATCGGCCCTGAGGGATACGGGCGCGGGCCGAAGCTCCATCGCCCCGCCAGCGTCGAGATGCAGTTGAAGAGCGTCGACGGCCCCTCATCGCGCACCAGGTGCAGCACTGTCACCTTGCCGGTCACGCCGATGTGGACGTTGAGCAGCATCGTCCCGTGAAGCTTGGGCGCGCGCCGATTCTGATCAACGACGCATCGACTGATTGCAGGGCGCTGGTTGCCTATCTCCTGGACGATGTGCTTCAGGTCGTCTGGGTGGTTCGTGGGCGAGTCGACCATTCCGGCCACTGCCGGCAGCCCGAAGTCCCTTCGGGTGAAGTGGTTCCTGCCGTTCTCCACTGGCAGCGTCGCCTGGGAATACTTGTTCGTGGTCAGGTCGGTGAGCTCGAACACCTGCAGGCCGGCATTGAGGTAGGTCACCGCGTTCGAGCTCAACGGAAGTCTCGCCTCGCCCCCCCGTGGCGCCTTTAGACGAATCTCGTCCGTCGGGCTCACCTCGAAGGTGACCGCCGCAGTGCCGCAGGTGATGCCCCGCATCCTGGCTGCGCGGCCGGGGACGACGTTGTCGGGCAACTGCAGCTTCGCAGCGAGGCCGAGGTCGATGGTCTGAAGCGCGAAGTACGCGGCCGTCTTGCAGTCGAGGTTCCCGGTGCCCTTGAAAGCCCCGCGCTCGAGCAGCAGCTCTACCAGGTCGCCCCTGGCCAGCTTCGCCGCCGCCATCAGCGGCGTGCGGCCATCCTCGTCGTCGATCTCGACCTGCACGCCGGCGCGGATCAGCTCGGGCACCAGGTCGGGCAGGTGGTCGATCGCCGTCAGCAGCAGTGGCGTTTCGTCGTCGCCGCGGTAGCTGTGGTCGAGCAGCGCGCGAAGCACCGCGCGGTCGCCCTTCCGAACCGCCTCGAGAATCGCTTCCTTCGCGTCGGTAGGCTTCGCCCCGGCGGTCAGAAGCGGAGCCACCATCGCCGACTGGCCGCCAGCAATCGCCAGCGCCAGGGTGTGCACGCCCATCACGCGGGCGCCCCCGTCGCTGAGCTTCTTCACGAAGGCCACGTCTCTCTCGAGAATCGCCGCCTCGTACAGCCGGGTGAAGTCGAGCTTCTCGAGCATCGCCTGTTCAATCATCAGGTCGGTGGTGCGGTTGACCCGGGTGCCGATCGACGCGCGCAGCGCCGCTTCGAAGGTCAGCGGGGTCGGGCCGATCGACAGCTGGCGCTGCAACGACTCGACGTCATCGGTGGCCAACAGGCGAAAGAGCTCGGCCACCTCGGTGCACGGGCTGGCCACGGCTCCGTTCTCGTCGAGCAGCCCGACCATTCGGTGGTGGTTGTTGGCGATCGCCAGGCAGCGCGCATCGGCCAGCGATTCATCGAACTCGGGAAGGAGGACGCTGGCGTTGATGCTGGCGCCGCTGCTGATCAGGATTCTGGCAATCTCGAGTTCGCCTCTTTCGGCGGCCAGCATCAACGGCGTGCGCTGCTTGCAAGGACCAGCAAGAGCCATCTTCTCCAGGTCTTCCTGCGGGTCGACGAAGCCCAGCAACCGCCTTCCCGCCAGCCGCCGCACCTCGGGCGCATCGAGCCGCCAGACCGCGGCCTGCAGCGGAGTGCAATCGGAAGGAGACGGGAGTCCCGTCGGCGTCACCATCGACACGACCACGAAGGCAGCCAGCATGGGTTCGAGTGTAACGTGGGTTGATGCAACGCGTTTTGATCCTCGGGTTTGTGTGGGTGGTGGCGTGTGGGCCCCCTCCGGAAGTCTGCAACATGGGCGGCGGCACCGGCGGCTTCAGCGGGGCCCCTCCGTTCAACCAGGACGCGGGCTTCGGTGGCGCAGGCGGAAACGGCTTCTTGCCAATGACGAAGGTGGGCGTCGCCGGCAAGCCGATGCAGGTCATCCTCAGCCAGCCCCAGTTCGCCACCTGCGGCGCCGGCAGCAAGGTCCTCGAGGTCATCACCGAAGTGCTCGACCCGATGAATAGGCCCGTCGAGCACACCCGCACCGCCGCGCCCGGGTTCAGCACGACCGTCACCTTCACGCCCAAAGAGCCAGGCGACTACCACCTGAGCGCGCGCTTCGAGCCGTCCATCGGCACCCAGCAGGTCGATGTCGTCGTCGCCAAAGACATGACCGCCACGACGACGACCGCGCTCAACACCTCCGTGCCATGCCGCGCGCTCGAGGTGATGCCGTCAGGGCTCGTGCTCTGCCAGACCAGCGCTTCCCTTCGCGTGTACCGTGACGGCGCCTTGCTGCAGAGCCTCGAGTCCGACGAGTTCGCGGTTTCGGGCAACGTGGTGTGGTCGACCCGCATCGGCGTCGTGCAGCGACAGGTTGACCTCGGGGGCGCGCTGGGCCTGGGCCCCGCGGTGAAGCTCAACACGGCGATTGGCGACACCGCGATGAAGCTCGTGGCGACGGCGGATCAATTGGTGGCCAGCGGCAGCATGGGCACCGTGCGCATCGCGCTGCAGGGCGGCATGCTGGTCGAGACGAAACGCATGTACCGCTACATCGGGCAGGGCGCAGGTCTGGTCACGGGGGACCTCAACCTGCTGTTGTTCTGGGAGCCCCAGGGCACCTCGCAGGGCAGGCTTTGCAGGTACAACTTGAACACCAGCAACGACCTCGGCTGCCAGGAGCTGGGCCGCGTCGAGCTGCTCGGCTCGGACGCTGCGGGACACTGGTCGCACGGCGACTCCACGCTGCGCGTCGACAGCCTCGGCGCCGACGGCAAGGTCCAGTCGGCCACGATGGCGTTCAACGGCATCCCCTTCACCGGGGTGCCCTTCACCAACACCCACGTCGAGGCGAGCCCAGCGATTGCCACCACCGAGGGCTTTCACCTCGTGCCCCGCCTCACGGCCACTGGCATCATCCTCGACGCCTACCAGCTGCCCGAGGGCTTCGTGCCCAAAGGGGGGACCACCACTGCCCTGCGCGCCGAGCACCCTGACGGCCGCCAGCTGCTCTTCGCCCGCTAACGCCGCCGCCAGCCGCAGTAGGCTCCACCCGCCTTCATCTCGCCCGGAGCACCACCTCGTGTCGGAGTCGTCGAGTCAGCACTGGCTGGACCTGCTGCCGTTACCGGCTGTCATCATCAGCAACGCCAGGTTCCTTCACGTCAACGAGCCCTTTCTTGTGCTGCTGAAGCTGAGCCGAGAAGAAGCGGTGGGGATGCGGTTCGACGAACGCGTCGCTCCCGAAGACACCGAGCGCGTCTCGTCTCGCCACCGCGCGCGCCTGGCCGGCGAAGCGGTGCCCGACTCGTACCAGCTGAACATTCTGCGCAGCGACGGCGAGCGCCGCACCGTCGAGATTTTCGTCTCGCAGGCTGGTGAGCAGACGCTCTTCCAGCTGCTCGACGTCACCGGTCGCGCCACCCACCAGGAACACCTGAGCGCGCTCGCCCGATTGGGCGCCGCCGTGCAGCGCGGGCAAAGCGAGGCCGCCATCTTTGCTGCCGTCGTCGCCGGCCTTCACTCGATGGACGCCGCCGTCTTGCGCGTGCGCCCCATCGAAGACGGCCTGCAGGTCATCAGCGACGGCCCGCCCGCGCCCATCGAGCCGTGGGGCCCGGGACTCAAAGAGGCGTGGCTCACCGGCTATGCGTTTCTCGACGACCTCAGGCTGACGCCTTTCACCGAGCCCTGCACCTGGGTTCGCGGAGCGGTGGTTCGCCTCGACGTCGCTGGCGTCGGCCGCGAGCTGATGGTCATCGGGGCGCTGTGGCTGAAGCCGGAGGACGCTCCGACGCTTGCGTTGTTCGGCGCGCAAATCAGCGCGGCGCTCGAGGCGAACCGGCTCATCGTCGACCTGCGCCGCAGCTACGACGAGCTGTCGCGCGCGCAGGCCCAGCTGGTTCAACGCGAACGCCTCGCCGCGCTGGGTGAGATGGCGGCCGCGCTCGCGCACGAGGTGCGAAACCCGCTCGGCGTCATCTTCAACTCGCTCTCGTCGCTGCCGCGCGAAATCTCGGCGGGCCACGACACCACGCAGCTCGTCTCGATTCTCAAAGAGGAAGCGCACCGCATCAACCACCTCGTCGGTGACCTGCTGGACTTCGCCCGGCCCTCGCTGCCCCTGCTTTCCAACGAGACTGCGCTGCAGACCCTGGTCGTCGAAGCCGTGGGGGCCGTGCTCGGCTCGACGCCGGTGAAGATTCTCTTCGAGGTCAGCAACGCGTCGGGCGTCGACCTGGTGACGATGGATGCGCGGCTGATGCGGCAGGTGTTCCTGAACCTCGCCAACAACGCAGTGCAGGCGATGCCGCAAGGCGGGACGCTGGGCGTGGTGCTGACGCTCGACACCGCGGGCACCGAGCCATGGGTGCAGGTGACTTTCACCGACACGGGCGACGGCATCCCTGCCGAGGTGCTGCCTCGCGTGTTCGAGCCCTTCTTCACCACCCGCGCGCGCGGCACGGGCCTGGGGCTTGCGCTGGTGAAGCGCATCGTCGAAGGCCACCGGGGCCGGGTCGATGTGCGCAGCGGGCAGGGAAAGGGGACGCGCGTCGTCGTCGCGTGGCCGATCTAGGTCGCTCCAGACGTTGCGGCGCCCTATGTTCCGCGGCCGATGAAATGGCTCCCTGTCCTCCTCAAGTCCGCTACTTCCCGCGGTGCTGGCGTTCACCCGAAGACGTGGCCCGCCGTCGCCCAGCGCTCCCCACTCCCCGTGCCCGACGACGTGCGCGCCCTCTACGAGCAGACCGACGGCGCCCGCTTCTCGGGCGAAGTCGTGTTGTGGACGTGGAAGGAAGTCGAAGAGCGCACCGCGAAAGGACTCGGTGGCCTCAAGTCCAGCGACGTCTGGCTGCTCGGCACCAAGCGCGAGACCGGCATCTTCTTCGCCGCCCGCTCGCGCCCGCTGCTCCGCGCGCTCCCCGCTGCCGCCCGCACCAACTGGCTGCGGTCCGTCGATGCCGACAGCTTCGTGTATGGCCTCTGGCGCGCGGTCGACGACGTCTTCGTCGTGCGCTCGCTGCAGGAGCTGCTCTCGATGAGCGTCGCCCGGCCCGGCGAAGACTTCGGCGAAGTCACCTACGTGCGCGCGATGCACGCGGTGAAGAACGCGCTCGCCGAGCTCGAGCCGTCGAAGACGAAGCCGCCCCGGCCGTCGCGGCCGACGGGAAGTCACCCCGCGCCGAAGCCTCCGGCGAAGAAGAAGCCGGCGGCCGCCACGAAAGCCCCAGCGAAGAAGAAACCCTGAGGGCAGATGGACCCGTTCGACCTGCTCATCCACGGAGGCACCTGCGTGACTCCAGGCGGCACTGTCGTCGCCGACGTGGGAATCCGCGCGGGCCGCATCGCCGACCTCGGCGCGCTTGGCGCGCACCCCACCGCCGCGAAGCTTGATGCGAAGGGCCTGCATGTGCTGCCGGGCGCCATCGACTCGCAGGTGCATTTCCGCGAGCCGGGGCTCACCCACAAAGAAGACATCGGCAGCGGCAGCGCGTGCGCGGCGCTGGGCGGCATCACCTGTTTCTTCGAGATGCCGAACACGACGCCGAGCACGGACTCGGCCGACCGGCTGGCGTGGAAGGTGGCGCGCGCGAGGGAGACGAGCTGGGTCGACTTCGCTTTCTACGTCGGGGCCACGCGCGAGAACGCAGACACGCTCGGAGACCTGGAGCGGCTCGAAGGCTGCGCTGGCGTGAAGGTCTTCCTCGGCAGCTCGACGGGGAACCTGCTGGTCGACGACGAGCCGACGCTGATGCGGGTGCTGCAGTCGGGGCGGCGGCGGGCGGCGTTTCACAGCGAGGACGAAGCGCGGCTTCAGCTGCGCCGCCCGCTGGCCGAAGGAAAGACGGTGCACTTCCACCCGCAGTGGCGCGACGAAGAATCCGCGGTGATTTCGACGCGCCGGCTGCTGGCGATGGCGAAGCGGTGGGACAGGCGCGTTCACGTGCTTCACGTCACCACCGCGGGCGAGCTGCCGCTGCTTCAAGCGGCGCGCGACCACGCGACCTTCGAAGTCAACCCGCAGCACCTCACCTTTCACGCCCCCGAGGTCTACGACCGGCTGGGCACGCTGGCGCAGATGAACCCTCCGATTCGCGATGCGAGCCACCAGGCCGCGCTGTGGCACGCGGTGCGGTCGGGGCTCGCCGACGTGCTGGGCAGTGACCACGCGCCGCACACGCTCGAAGAAAAAGCGAAGCCGTACCCGGCCAGCCCGTCGGGGATGCCCGGCGTGCAGACGCTGCTGCCGGTGATGCTCGGCCACGTCGCCGAAGGGCGCCTCTCGCTCGAGAGGCTCGTCGACCTCACCGCGCACGGGCCGGCCCGCATCTTCGGCCTCGCGCGCAAGGGCCGGATGATTCCCGGCAACGACGCTGACCTGACGCTCGTCGACCTCGCCGCCAAACGCGTCATCACCAAAGAGTGGAGCCGCAGCCGCGTCGGGTGGACCCCGTTCGAAGGACACGCCGTCACCGGCTGGCCGATGGTCACCATCGTGCGCGGCAACGTCGTGATGCGCGACGGCGCGCTGCAGGGCGCTCCGCATGGCGAGCCGGCGACTTTCCTGCCGTAGCGCCCAGGCGCGCTAGATGAGGTTCGCGAGCGGCCCGGTGCAGTGGGCGGGGTCTCCAAACGTGTTCCCCGCGACGCCCATGCCGTTCATCAGCGAGACGAGCAGGTTGTTGTGCGGAACGTCGTTCGAGAAGGTGAGGTAGCGGTTGGTCTGCCACGCGCCACCCGCGCTGCCGCAAAGAAGAAACGGCGCGTCCTTGTGGCTGTGCGTGTTGCCTTTCGAGAGCTCGCTGCACCAGACGACGACCGTGTTGTCGAGCACGGTGCCGGTGCCTTCGGGAATCGAGTTCAGCTTGTTGAGCAGGTACGCCAGCTGTTCCATGTACCACTTGCGAATCACGGCCAGCTTTCCCCACGCGTGGGTGTCGGAGTCCGGCTGGTGCCCGAGAATGTGCTCGTCGTCGGTGATGGGCTTGTTGCCCGAGCCGTCGTTGTACTGAAGGAAGGGGTAGGGCCGGTTGTTCGTCGAGGCCGACCACTGCAGCGTGACGACGCGCGTCAGGTCACACGCCAGCGACATCGACACGAGGTCCATCTGCAGCTTGCCGATGGCGCCGTAGTTTCCGGGGTCCGTCAGATTGATTTGAGCTCCAAGCATCGGCTGGCTGCATGCGCTGCCCAGCGTGCCGGCGGGGTTGTCGAGCCGCATCTCGACGTCGCGCACCGAGGTGAGGTGGTTCTCGAGCTTCTGCCGGTCTTCTTGCGACAGCTTCGGCGAGAGCTTCGCGAAGCGGTCTTTCACCAAGTCAATCGCCGCGTGCCGGCGCCGGCGCTCGCGGGTCAGCGCCGCGAGGTCCGTGCCCAGCTGCGAGAAGACCCGGTTGTAGAGCGCGTACGGGCTCGTCTCGTTCGCGACGGGCTGGTCATTTCCCGCGTAGCTCAACACCGTGCGCACTTCGGTGCCGCCGTACTGCGTCGACTGCACGCCCACGTTCAGCGACTTGAACCGCGTGCCGGCGCCAATCGTGTTGCCCAGGTGCTGGTCGAGCGAGATGTGCGAGGCCCAGCCCGCCAACGAGCCGTCGCCGCCCACCTGGCCACCCGTGTTCAGCTTCTGCCCCGTCAATAGCGCCATGCCCTGCTGGTGCGGCTCGCCCGGCCCGATGTCGTTGGCCAGCAGGTCGAGGCCCTTGATGACGACCAGCTTCTGCTTGAACGGCGTCAGCGGCTCGAGCGCCGAGCCCGTGAAGTCCATCGACGGGGGCAGGAAGAGGTTCCCGTTCGGCGTGTAGAAGAAGACAATTCGCTTCGGGAAAGTCAGCGCCTGCTTCGTCGACGACTGCGCCACCTGCGACGGCGCGAGCGACGAGTCCACGCAGCCGAGGCTCTGCATCAGGGGCAGGGCGAGCGCCGCGTGGCCGGCTCCGCGCAGCAGCGTGCGGCGGGTGAGCTTCACGGTCATGGCGCGACTCCGGTGCGGCGGTACAGGAAAGCGTCGGTCTGCGTCAGCGCGAGGACGAGCTTCTTGATGTCGTGGCGGTCGTGGGTGAAGGCGTCGTTGACCCGTTCGATCGAGCACGCGTCTTCCGCCAGCTCGCCGCGGCCGTACGCGAACCGGAACCACTGCTTCACGTAGCAGCGCTGCGCCTGCTTGCTGCTCGTCAGCTTCGTCGCGAGCCCGCGCACGCCCTTGAAGGTGCCCGGCACATCGGTGCCGAAGACTTCGCCGCTGTCGTCGATGACGCGGCCTGCTTCCTTCTCGCGGTACACGCCCACGCCGTCGAGGTTCTCGAGGCCGAACCCGAGCGGGTCCATCATCCGGTGGCAGCCCTTGCACGAGTTGCTCGCCGAGTGCGCCGCGAACCTCTCACGCGCCGTGCTGTCGGCCTTCGGCTCGGGCACGGTGATGTTCACTTCCGGCGGCGGCGCGTCGAGCACCTCACACAGGAACGCTTCCCGCACCAGCTTGCCGCGGTGCACGGGCGAGGTCTGGTTGGTGTGCGCGTTGATGGCCAGCAGCGTGCCCTGCGTCAGCAGCCCCGCGCGGTGCAGGGGATCGAACGCGACCTTCTGGTAGCCGCTGCCCGTCGTCGCCGCGGTCACGTTGTAGAACGCCGCCAGCGCGGGGTTCAGCATCGAATACGGCGCCGACATCAGCGACTCCCAGCTGCCGTCGCCGTCGAAGACGACCTGCTCGATGAAAGCTTCCGATTCTTTTTCCATCAGGCCGGCGATGGCGGGCGTCCACGTCGGGAACACCGTCGCCGACTTGCCGACGTTGTGAATGCGATCGAAGTCGAGCCACTGGCGGTGGAACTCGACCACCTGCGCCCGCGCCTGAGCGACCTCGAGCATGCGCTCGGCCTGGGCGGCGACCTGTTGCTTCGTGCGCAGCTCGCCATTGGACGCGGCCAGAAAGAGCGCCTCGTCGGGCATCGAGCCCCACAGCATGTACGAGAGGCGCGCGGCGACCTCGTGGTCATCGAGCTTCGCGAGGCCTGGCGGCAGGCGGCGGTCGAGCACGGGGGCGCTCGAGACTTCGACGCGGTAGAGGAAATCGGGCGCCTGCAGCGCAGCCTCGATGACGAGCCGCAGGCCAGCGATGAAGGCGGGCTGGGTGACATTCGCCGCATCGATGGAGCCCAGCGCTTTGCCCTGCGTGTACGCGACCTGCAGCATCGCGCGCGTGTCTTCGTCCAGCGGCCGGCGGAAGACGCGAAGGCCGAAAGCGTCGATGAACTTCGCCGCGCACGCGTCATCCGACAGCGGAGCGCCACAGCTGTACCAGGGCAACGTCCCCAGCCGCGACGTCACGCGCAGCGAAATCCGCTCGGACGCTGACATGTGCTTCTCGACCAGCGCCGAGGTGGTGGTCAGCGCCATCGCGTTGTTGTTGAAGCCCAGCCCTTCTTCTTCGGCGTTGAACTCTGCGGCGGGGTGCGTGTCATCGCCCAACAGGTCATTGACCGTTCGGTCGTACTCGGTGCGCGTCATTCGCCGAATCGGCGACGGGCCGGGCATCACGTCATCCGTGCAGGCGGTCTTCACCGGTGGGGCCAGCTTCGCGGAAGGCTTCACCACCACCACCGGCGGTTTCCCCGACACAATCGGGTCCTCGCTCTCGGGGGCGAAAATCTGCGCCTCGCACCCCACCAACAGCAGACAGACGAGGCTCGAGATTCTTCTGGGCAACATGCTCCGCCGACGTGCCGGATCCATGCCGCTTTTTTCTGCTGTAACCCGATGGAACCAAAGGGACTTTTCGACGGCATCAAGGGGTTACGTGGAGCACTGACAGTCCACTGACTGAAGCCGGGTCATTCGCAGCGAAAACCATGGCAGTGGGTTGGTTCGGCGGCGTCGCTCGGTCATCACGGGGAAACCCGTCGCCGGCGCGCCCGAGCTCGGCGCATCGCGTCGCCCCTGCCCGCTTTCTCGGTGCGACACGGCTGAATGAGCGAGTTCAAGGCTCAGCTCTTTTGAAAGACGAAAGACGCTGGTCTTCTCAGACCTCATCCCTCCGTCAACCCGGAGCTCCGGACCTCGCAAGTGTGTACACGGACCGCTCCGCGCGTGGCGCGGCGGCAGAGACGGCCGGTGCGGGAGTCACCACACCCATGCCTGACCTTCACCACTACCCTCGGCTGCCGCCGAAGTGCGCTGCGCGTTTGGATCATTCGTCGGCGCGCGCCCCCGCTCCCCCTCACGCTTGATTCGTGATCCGAGCGAAGGAGGTGAGTTCGCGTGAGGCCGTGGGGCATGGCGGAAGGAGGGCCGGGTCGGGGAGGGATGGCGCTTTGGCGAGGCTGCGGGGGTGATTTCCTGATCCAGTGGTGAGGAG
>JBBRAX010000060.1:0-47323 GCA_038206395.1 Myxococcales bacterium
CCGTTCCTCCCTGCCCCGTTCCTCCCGGCCCCGCTCAGCCCGAGCCCGCTGATCCCGACCCCGTTCACCCCGCCCCCGTTCATCCCGGCCCCGTTCATCCCGGCCCCGTTCACCCCGACCCCGTTCATCCCGGCCCCGTTCATCCCGGCCCCGTTCATCCCGACCCGAGAGAAGTCGAGGGATGAGCCGCCGCCGACGCCCGGTTCCGTGGCTGCGGCGTTTCGCCGCCGGCCCGCGGCGTACCGAGACTTCTCGCTCGCAGGAGACGGGGTCTTCGCGCGTGCCCTCGTCAATCAGTCGGCCCGGAACAACGGAGCCGCGGAACTCAGCCGATAAATCGGGACCTCCGCGGGTTCTCTCAACCGCCCTCGGGCATTGACAGGGAAGCGGACCCGTTTCGCCTCCGACAAGTCGACGTGGAGCACCCCACCCCCACCGGCGGTGGTCCGGTGCTCCAGAAGGCCTTCGCCCACGAGAGACGGCCCATCGGCCAATGCCCTCGGGCATTGACGAGGAGGCGGACCCGTTTCGCCTCCGACAAGTCGACGTGGAGCACCCCACCCCCACCGGCGGTGGTCGAGTGCTCCAGAACATGTCAGCCCTGCGTGGTCTCTTCTCGTGCATGGGCGACGATAGGCGCAGCACTTTTGATCAGTTCACTCGCCAACAACTGGGCCTGATCACCCGCACCCAGGCGCTGCACGCAGGTGTGTCGTCATCGACGATCGACCGACGCTTGAGCAGGGGTGAACTCGAACGCGTGGCGCCCCACGTCTACCGCCTCCGTGCCGGCGCCCCGGAATCGCCCGAGCAGAAGCTGCTCGCTGCGTGTCTCTCTTTCGGTCGCGGAGCGGTCGCATCACACCGCAGCGCCGCCTGGCTCTGGCGCCTCGACGGATTCCGCGATGCGCCTCCGCCCGAAGTCTCGGTTCCCCATGGCTGCCGGCTGCAGGTTCCAGGCGTCACGCCCCACCAGCGCCGCCAGCTCGCACCCGAGGGCTACTGCAAACGCGCCGGGGTTCCGGTGACGACACTTCACCGCACCATCCTCGACCTCGAATCGTCGCTCTCCGAAAACAAGCTCGAGATCGCGCTCGATTCGGCCGCCCGTGGGCACCCCGAGCTCTTCATCGAGCTGACGGAATTCCTCGCACCCATTTCCACCCAGTGGCGGAACCACGGCGGCCGGCTCGACTCGCTCGTCGCCCTCCGCGTCGGCGGCGAGCCCACCGGAAGCGCCTTCGAGACGCGGCTCCTGCAGATGATCCGCAAGGCCGGCATCGAGCCGCCCACCCTGCAGTACCCCGTCTTCAAAGAGCTCGACCACCCTTTCGTGCACATCGACTTCGCCTGGGTAAAACGGAAGATCGCCCTCTTCGCAGACGGCGCCAGCTACCACCTCGCCCGCCGCCGCGCGCGACTCGACGCTTCCCAGCGCCTTCATCTCACCCGGCTCGGCTGGCGCCCCGTCGTCGTCCTCCCGAGAATGCTCGACGACCCGAGCTTCATCTCTTCGTTCGCGCCGCTGTTCAAGCCCTGACGGGAACCACTACCAGCGCTTCTCGGAAGAGGGCTTCGACGACCTCCAGCAGTACGTGCAGCACCTTCATCCCGAACGGAGACCCAAATGACCCTTTGGTTCGACGCTTACGTGCAGCCCAGACACCCCCAGCAGTGGTTCGGCCCCGCGGCCGGCCACTGGTCCTCTTCGAAGTCGATTTCCGCTTCGGCCGCAGCTGGCGCCTCGCCATGACCGGACCCCACCGAGAACAGAATTTGCCGTTCGATGGCAAATACCTCGAGCTCATCCCCAACCAGACGCGCACGAGTTCGCGTTCATGGGCAAGTCGCAGCGCGGCGGCCCGATGCCCACCGAGACCCTCATCGGCGGCAAGAGCCCGCAGTGGCTGCAACACAGCGTCGCGCCAACAGCACTACGTGTCGCCGAAGGCGGTCGCCCCGGTGCTGAGGGAATTCCTCGTCAAGTGAGCACCTGACGGGGACTATGGTGCCCCGGAATGAGCGTCACCGACGAGCCGCGCAAACCGTTTGGCCTGTGGTCAGGCGTCGGCATGGTCATCGCCAACATGGTCGGCATCGGCGTCTTCCTCTCTTTCGGCTTCATGGCGCAGTCGCTTCCGCCCGGACCACTGCTGCTCGCCTGGGTCATCGGCGCCGTGCTCGCGCTCTCGGGCGCCTATGCCTACGCCGAGGTCGCGCGCCTCGTCCCGCGCAGCGGCGGCGAGTACCGCTACCTGTCCGAGCTGCTTCACCCCTCGCTCGGCTACCTCGCCGGCTGGGCCTCGCTGCTCGTCGGCTTCTCGGCCCCCATCGCCGCCGACGCCCTGGGCGCCGACCTCTACCTGCGCGCCGTCTTCCCTGGGCTTCCCGCCTTCACCGTCGGCGCCGTCGACCTTCGCCTCATCCCCGTCGTCCTCGTCGTCGGCCTCACCGCCGTGCACGCGTTCGGGCTTCACCTCTCGACCCGCGCGCAGAACGTGCTCGTCGCGGTGAAGGTGATGCTCGTGCTCGGCTTCGTCTTCTTCGGCCTCGCCGTCGGCACGCTCGCCTGGCCCACGTGGAGCCCCCCAAAGACCCCCGAAGGTTTTGCACTCGTGAAGGAGGTCGTCGGCAGCCTCTTCTGGATCGCGTTCACCTTCAGCGGCTGGAACGCAGCGGTCTACGCGTCAGAAGAGTTCGAGAACCCAAGCCGCACCGTGCCGCGCGCGATGCTGATCGGCTGTGGCTCCGTCGGCGTCCTCTACCTCGTCCTCAACTACGTCTTCGCTGCGAACCTGACGCCGGCAGAATCGGCAGTCGTGTTCTCGAACCAGCCCGTCACCGTCGGACACGCGCTGATGAACCGGTTGGTCGGCGGCGGCCTCGCGTCGGTGATGAGCCTCATCATCGTGCTCGCCTTCATCTCGGCGATGTCCGCGATGATTCTCATCGGCCCACGCGTCTACGCCGCGATGGCGAAAGACGGCTTCCTTCCCAAAGCCTTCGCCGGCACAGACGGCAAGCCACCCATGCTCAGCGTCGCTCTGCAGGGAGCCATCGCCCTGCTGCTCGTCTACACCCAGTCCCTCAAAGAAGTGCTCAGCAACGTCGGAGCGATTCTCGTCCTCTTCGCCGGCCTCACCGTCGCCGGCCTCTTCCGCGCGAAGGCCAGAGGCACCGACGTGAAGCCCACCGCGCTCGTCGCCGCCGGCCTCTACTGCGTCTCGGCAGTCTTCATGTTGTGGACGGGGTTCAACGACAAGCCGCGCCTGCTCGCCGGAGTCGCGGCGGCGGCGGTGCTCGGGCTCATCGCGTGGGCGCTGACCCGGCGAACGAAGGCAGAGGTGAAGGTCGCGTGAGCAACCGCAAGCTGGGCCGCTACGAGCTGGTCGAGCCGCTGGGCCAGGGCGGAATGGGCGAGGTCTGGCTCGCGCGCCTCTCGGGCGCCGGCGGCTTCGAGAAGCCCGCGATCGTGAAGACCGTGTTGCCCGCGCTGGCGAAAGACCCGCAGTTCGTCGAGCGCTTCCACCACGAAGGCAAGGTGCTGGTGCACCTGTCGCACTCGAACATCGCGCAGGTCTACGACCTCGACCAGGTCGACGGCGAGCTCTTCATGGCGCTCGAGTACGTCGCGGGCGTTGACGTCGCGCGGCTCGTCTCGCAGCTCAACACGCAGCAAGAGCTGCTTCCCGTGCCCATCGCCGTCTACATCGCGTGGCAGGCGGCCGAAGGGCTCGCGTACGTGCACGGCAAAGCGGGGCCCGACGGCGTGGCGATGGCGATCGTCCACCGCGACGTGTCGCCGCAGAACGTGATGGTGAGCTTCGAGGGCGAAGTGAAGGTGATCGACTTCGGCATCGCCCGTTCAACCGCGCGCAGCCACTCGACCCAGACGGCCACTGTGATGGGGAAGCTCGGCTACATGGCGCCCGAGCAGGCGATGGCCCAGCCCGTCGATGCGCGGGCCGACCAATATGCGCTGGCGGTGCTGTTGTGGGAATTGCTCGCCGGCCAGTCGTACGTCGGCGCAGGCACCACGCCCGAGGTGATGGTCGCGATGGCGCAGCCGAGGCTGAAGCCGCTGCCGCCGCTGCGCAGCGAAGTCGACGCGCCGCTCGAAGCGGTGGTGCAGAGGGCGCTCGCGAAGGAACCGGGCGGTCGCTACGCCACCACCGAAGACTTCGCCCGCGCGCTTCACGCCGAGCTGACGCGCCTCGGCCAGCCGACCCGCAAGCAGGTCGGCGACTGGGTGAAGTCGCGCTGCAGCGACGCCTACGCCGCGAACCAACGCCTGCTGTCGCGCCTGGCCACCTCGCCGGACGCGCTCGCCCAGACCCAGATTTCCAAGGGAGTGCCCGCGATGACCCCGAGCAACACCGACGCCGCCCTCGCCGCGCTGCGCCCCAGCCGCACGCCCTTGATTGCCGCCGTGCTCTTCGCCGCCTTGCTGCTCACCGGGGTGTTCGTCTTCCTGGCTGGCGGTTCGCCTTCGGTTCCGCCGGCTCCGGTTGCCGAGGAAAAACCGGAACCGGTGAAAGTGCCTCCGCCGCTTCCGGTGGCCGAGCTCGTCGAAGCCGCTGCGACCCCGGACGCGGGGACGAAGGTCGTGGTGGAAAAGGACGCTGCCATCTTCGCCGACGGCGACAAGCTGTTCGCGCGCGCGGGCACGGAAGACGGCCTGAAGGTCGGCATCGAAGTGAGAATCGTTGGAGCTCAAACGAATGACGGCAAGCGCGAGCTGCTCGGCCGGGCGACCGTGCTGGAGGTCTTCCCGAAGATGGCGCGCCTGAGCCTCGACGGGCCGGCACTCAAGGCGCCGGGCGAACGCTTCGTCGTGCTCGAGACGGCAGCCGCGAAGCCCGCCGACGCGAAGCGCCCCGCCCCGGGGGTGAAGGTTGGCCTCAACGCGGCGCTGTCTCTGGTCGAGCTGCCCGTGCGCGCGGTCAAGCTCAAGAACAACGGCACCTTCACCTTCAACCGCTGCACGGTGCTCGTGCCCGGCCAGCAGCAAATCGAGTTCAAGACGCTGGGCCCCGGCATGGCGCGCGAGCTCGTCTTGTCCGAGTTCAGGCAGAACCCCTCGGCCGACGTCCTGAACAACGAGGTGCGGCTGCGCTGCGCGCAGGGCTCAGTCACCATCGCCGTTCAGTAGCCTGTTAGAAGGCGCGGCGATGACCCGCGCACCTGCCCTCTCCTGCCTGATGCTCATCGCCTGCGGTACGGGCACCCCGGCGAAGCCGCCGGAAGATGTGCTGCCTTTCGCTGCGGCCAGCAAGGACGACGCGCCCGACCCCGCGGTGATGGGCCCCTTCCCCGTCGGCGTTCGCACCCTCGAGATTCTCGACACCGGCCGCCGCAAGCCAGATGGCTCGCCTCGCAAGCTCGTCACTGAAATCTGGTACCCGGCGACGCAGGACACGAAGGGCAAGCCCGGCACGACGTACGACATCCGCGAGGTCTTCACGCCCGAGCAGAAGACGATGCTGACCGGCGTCGACGTGCCAATTCTGAAGACTCCCGCTGTTCGCGACGCGCCTCCTGCTGCGACGCACGGCCCGTTTCCCCTCATCATCTTCAGCCACGGGCAGGCCGCGGTGCGCTGGCAGTCGACGTACCTCACCGTCTTCCTCGCGAGCCACGGCTTCATCGTCGCGGCGCCCGACCACGAAGGAGGCACGCTGTACGACGTCGTCCGCGGCCAGCTCGCGGCGGTCACCGAAGGCGTCGAGAAGCGCCCGCAGGACGTGAGCTACGTCGTCAACCGCCTGTCGCGCCTTCCCGACGGCGACCCGCTGAAGACGTTGATCGACATCGACCACCTGGGCGTCATCGGCCACAGCTTCGGAGCCTTGACGGCGCTTCGCGTCGCCGCGACGGACAAGCGCGTCAAGGCCATCGTCCCCCAGGCGCCGACCACCACCGACTACGCGTGGATTGGGCTGCCGCAGCCCGTGGTGCTCGGAATCCCGGTGCAGATTCAGGGCGCGCACAAAGACCGCACGCTGCCGTGGGACGAGAACGTGGCTCCGGCGTGGGTGGCGCAACAGAAGCCGCGCGAGCTGCTCGACCTCGTCGCTGGCGGGCACTTCACCTTTTCCGACCTCTGCCAGTTCGACCTCGCCACGCTGGCGACCCAGGTGAAGCTCGACATCATGGGCACCGACATCAAGACAGTGCTCGGCGACGGCTGCGGCACCGCGAACCCGCCCGCCTCGGTCGCACAGCCGCTGATGCGCCACTTCGCCATCGGCTTCTTCAACGCCGAGCTGCGCGGCTCGACGAAGACGCGCGACCTGCTGACGCAAGGCAAGGCCGACAGCTTCGGAGCCGGCGTCGCCGTCTTCACCAGCGACAGGTAGAGAATCGAAGGGGAATTTCGGGGCGGATCACGTATTCACGCGGGATGCTGATTGCTCCCGTCGCCGCTGCGCTGTTGCTGGCCGTAGCTCCTGTGGTCAAGGGGCCGCCGAAGCCCTTCACTTTCGTCACCGAAGCCGAGGGCCTGCGGGAATACGCGCTGCCGAACGGGCTCAAGGTCGTGCTCGTGCCCGACGCGAGCAAGCCGACCGTCACCGTCAACCTGACGCTCTTCGTCGGCAGCCGCCACGAAGCAGGCGGCGAGGGAGGCATGGCGCACCTGCTCGAGCACCTCCTCTTCAAGGGCACCCCGAAGACGCCCGACGCGAAGCAGGCGCTGTCGGACCACGGGGCCGACGCCAACGGCACCACCTGGTTCGATCGCACCAACTACTACGAGACGATGCCCGCCACCGACGCCAACACCGAGTGGGCGATTCGCTTCGAGGCTGACCGCATGGTCAACGCCTTCATCGCCAAGAAGGACCTCGATTCCGAGATGACCGTCGTTCGCAACGAATTCGAGATGGGCGAGTCCGACCCCTCGAACGTGCTCAACGAGCGCGTGATGGCCGCCGCCTACCAGTGGCACAACTACGCGCACTCGACCATCGGCCCCAAGAGCGACATCGAGCAGGTGCCGATTGCGCGCCTGCAGAGCTTCTACAAACGCCACTACCAGCCCGACAACGCGCTGCTGATCATCGCCGGCAAGTTCGACGAGGCGAAGGTCTTCAAGTGGGTCGCCGATTCCTTCGGCAAGATTCCAAAGCCCACGACGAAGGAGTACCCGACGTACACCGTCGAGCCCGCGCAGGACGGCGAGCGCTCGGTGTTCGTGCGGCGCGCCGGTGGCGTTCCGACCTTGATGGCCGGCTGGCACGTACCCGCGGGCAGCGACCCCGAGTTCGCCGCGATCGACGTGCTCACCCAGGTGCTCGGCGATGCGCCCAGCGGTCGCCTTCATGTCGCGCTCGTCGAGGCGAAGAAGGCCGCGCGCGTCTCGTGCAGCAACTACCAGCTGAAAGACCCGGGCTTCCTCTTCTGCCAGGTCGAGCTCAAGCCGGGTGACAAGGTCGACGACGCGCGCAGCACCCTGCTTTCCATCTCTGAAGGTCTCGCCGCGAAGCCCGTCACGAAGGAACAGACCGAGCGCGCGAAGGGCACGCTGCTCAAGCAGCTGGAGCTCATCCTCAACTCGTCCGAGCGCATCGGCCTCGTCCTCTCTGAGTGCGCGGCGATGGGCGACTGGCGCATGCTCTTCGTCCACCGCGATCGCCTCAAGGCCGTCACCGCCGACGACGTCAACCGCGCGGCCGCGAAGTTCCTCATCTCGAGCAACCGCACCCTGGGCGAGTACGTGCCCACCGAGAAGGCGCAGCGCATCGAGATTCCCGCGGCGGTCGACGTGGCGGTGATGCTGAAGGACTTCAAGGGCTCGACTGCGCTGTCGGAAGGCGAGGTGTTCGACGCCTCGCCGAAGAACATCGAGGCGCGCACCGAGAAGGGCTCGCTTTCCAACGGGCTCAAGTGGGCGCTGCTGCCGAAGAAGACCCGCGGTGAGACGCTGCACTTCGCGCTGACGCTGCACTACGGCACCCTCGCCTCGCTGACGAACCAGCGCAGCGCCGTCGAGCTCACCGCACGCATGCTCACCCGCGGCACGAAGAAACGGTCGCGGCAGGCGTTCAAAGACGCGCTCGATCGCCTCAACGCCCAGCTTGGAGTCACGCCCGGTACGCAGGGCGTGGTGGTGACGGTCGAGGTGCGAAAGGTCGCCCTGCTCGAGACGCTCGAGCTCGTCGCCGAGGCGCTGAAAGAGCCGGCGTTCGACACCAACGAGCTCGAGCAGCTGCGCCGCGACGTCATCGCGGGCCAGGAACAGCTGAAGTCCGAGCCGACGCAGATTGGCTTCGTCGCGCTGCGCCGTGCGGTCGAGCCCTGGCCCGCCGGGCATCCCTTCGCGGTGCAGACGCCCGACGAAGTCATCGCCGGCGTCGGCAAGGTGAAGCGCGAAGACATCGTCGCCTTCCACGCGAAGCACTACGGCGCGCAGTTCGCCGAGCTGTCGATGGTCGGTGACTTCGAAGCCGACGTCGTGCGCCCGAAGCTCGAGCAGCTCTTCGGGGGTTGGAAGGCGCCGACGGCTTTCGAAAGGATTCCCCGCCCGCACAAGAGCGGCACCGGCACCACTTCGACGCTGACGCTGCCGGACAAGGCGAACGCGTTTTACGGCGTGGGGCTCGACTTCGCGCTCAACGACACCGACGCCGACTACCCCGCGATGATTCTCGCCGACTACCTGCTGGGGGGCGGCTTCATGAGCGGCCGCATCACCCGCCGCCTGCGCGAGACCGAAGGCCTGTCGTACGGAGCGGGCACTTTCCTTCGCGTGCCTCCGCTGGAAGACGCCGCCGCTGTCTACGGCTACGCCATCTTCGCGCCGCAGAACCTCGAGAAGGTCGAGCGCGGAATGACTGAAGAGCTGCAGAAGGCCGTCGACAAGGGCTTCACCGAAAAGGAAGTGAAGGACGCGAAGCCGGGCCTGATGCAGGCGCGCGAGCAGAGCCGGGCCGACGACAACGCGCTCGCCGCTCAGCTGAACAGCAACCTGTACCTGAACCGCACCTTCGCCTTCGAAGAGGCCCTGGACGCGAAGCTGAAGGCGATGACAGCGACGCAAGTCAGCGCGGCGACGAAGAAGCACCTCGACCCGTCGAAGCTCACCGGCATCAAGGCGGGCGACTTCAAGACGGTGCCGGCGCCGAAGTGAAGCTGCAGCTCAAAGCGGCCACTTCGCCGCAGTGGCTGCCACTGGCGCTCTCGCAGCTGGACGCGGTGCTCGCCGACCACGCCCACTGCGAGAAGAAGGCAGCGGTCAACGCGCTGTCACTGCTGCAGTCGTACCCCGAGGTGCCGGGCCTGCCGGCGCTGATGGCGCGCCTCGCCCGCGAAGAGAGCTCGCACCTGGCGCGCGTGCTGGCGGTGATGGAATCGCGCGGGCTGCAGCTGTCGTACGACTTCGGCGACCCGTACGCGAAGGCGCTGCAGAAGCTGGTGCGGACGCCAGCAGGTGAACGGCGGCTCGACCGTTTGCTGGTTGCGGCAATCATCGAAGCGCGAAGCCACGAACGGCTGCAGCTGCTGGCCGATGGCCTCGAAGACGCGGACCTGCGCCGCATGTACGCCGAGCTCGCGCAGTCGGAAGACGGGCACCAGGAGCTCTTCGTCCGCCTGGCCGAGAAGGTGGCGCCCACCGAGGTCGCCTCTGCCCGGCTGGCCGAGCTGCTGACCGCCGAGGCAGACATCGTCTGCTCGCTGCCGGTGCGCCCCGCCATTCATTGAACCTTCGCGGCTGAATGTTCGGCCTTCGTCGGGTTGGCAGTGCAAACCCCGCAGTGCTACGCCGCGCGGCCGATGAAACGACTCTCGTTCGCCGCCCTCGCGTTGCTCGCCTGCTCGTCACCTTCTCCCGCAGGCAAGGCGTCGCTGGGTGGAATCGGCGAGGTCACGGTGGCGCGGGTGGTGATTGGGGTCGACGACGGCGGCCCTGACGCCGGCCTGGAAGCAGACAGCGGGCTACCGCAGGTGGAAGTCGACGCGGGCCCGAAGGTCGTCTGCGGCGCGGACCCCACGGTGACGGGCACCCTGTTCGTCGACGCGACGGCGTCGTGGAACCTGCACCGCGACGGCGGCCTGGGCGTGGTGGGCAACCGGCTCTCGACCGCCGACCTCGACCACGACGGCTACCCCGACCTGCTCGTGCACGCGGTCAGCAGCAACCAGCGGCAGTCGATCGAAGACGGCGGGCGTCGGTTGGTCTACCTGCTGATGAACCGACCCGGACCCGATGGTGGCCGGCAGTTCATCGACGAGACGATCGACAGTGGCTTCTTCCAGGTGCGCGGCGGCTCGACGACCGAGCTCCGCGCGGCGCACCTCGCGGTGTTCGCCGACATCGACAACGACGGCGACCTCGACGGCTTCTCGGGCACCAACACCGACCCGAACGCGCCCGCCACCGACCCGGGAGATCGCAGCGAGGTGATGCTCAACGACGGCACGGGGCACTTCACGCTCGCGGTGCCTTCCGATTCCCGCCCCGCCGCGAACCAGCGCTGGCCCATCACCGGGGCGTCCTTTGTCGACGTCGACCACGACGGCAAAATCGATCTCTTCGCGGGCTACTGGTACCAGCGCTACGGCTACTCGCACCTCGGCACCCAGGCACAGCTCTTCAAGGGCAGCGCCGATGGCCTCTTTACCTACGCCACCGCGGCGGCCGGCCTGCTCACCGACGCGACGGGCTTCGCGTACGACACCTCGCATCGCCCCGCCTATGGCGTCACCGCGTGCGACCTCGACGACGACGGCAGCAGCGAGCTGCTCGTCACCGCGTACGGCCGACAGTGGAACCACCTCTGGGCAAACGACGGCACGGGGAAGTTCAGCGAGCGCGGTCGCCCCTCGGGCTTCGCTGGCGACCAGAACACCGACTACAAGGACAACCAGTTCTTCGCCTGCTTCTGCACCGCGCACCCGATGCAGGCCGACTGCATCGGGGCGGCGATTCCCGTCATCGGCTGCGGAAACCCGCCCGATGGGCTGTGGGGGGTGGGCTCGGATGATCAGCCGTTTCGCCTCAATGGAAACAACTTCACCACCTGGTGCGGCGACCTCGACAACGACGGCGACAACGACCTCTACAACGCGGCCATTCGCCACTGGCACATCGGCGAGAGCTCAGACGCGTCGGGCCTTCTGCTCAACGGCTCGACCGCCGGCAACTTCCAGTTCTTCCGCCCGGGCAACGAAGCAACGGGGATGAAGTGGCCGCACGTCGGCAGCTGGAACGAGGGCGGCATCACCGCGGCGGGCGGAGACCTCGACAACGATGGGCGGCAGGAGGTCTTCGTCGGCGCCACGGACTACCCGGATCAATTCGGCCTCGTCTTTCACCAGCTCCCCAACGGCACCTTCGAAGAGGCGTCAGCGGCCTGGGGCATTCACCACGCGTGCGTCAGCGGCCTGGCCATCGCCGACTTCGACCGCGACGGGGACCTCGACGTCGTGGTGGGCAGCGGCACCGCCCGCGACTGCTCACAGACGTGGAAGGCGAACGAGGTGCACCTCTATGAGAACAAGGGCACCACCGGCGGCTGGCTGCTGCTCGAGCTCGTCGGCGACGGCGTCGCCACCAACAAGAGCGCGATCGGCGCAAAGGTGACGGTGAAGGCAGGAGGCCACACGTGGACCCGTGAAGTGGGCGGCGGCTACGGCCACATGGGGATGCAGAACGACACCGTCGTGCACATCGGCACCAGCGGTTGCGACGCCGTCGACGAAGTCACCGTGCGCTGGCCGAACAAGGCGAACACCGTGCAGACGTGGCGCAAGCTCGACAGCCGCAAACGCTACCGGCTCACGCAGGGCAAGGCCGACGCCGAAGTGACTCCCTGAGCGCGCCTCAGCCCGTCGTCGCTTTGGCGCGCGGTGATGGCCGCCAGACCTCCACTTCCCTTGCGATGTAGTCGGCCAGCGAGCCCGCCGGTCGCCCGAGCACCTGTTCGGCCGTTGGCTCGACGACCTCGGCGTCACCGCCACGAAGCCCGAAGTGTAAGAAGGTCAGCACGAGGACCTGCATCCACGACATCGCCCGCCTGCGGCGAAGGTGCCACGCATAGCCCAGGATGCTCGCCGGCTCGTAGCGAACGGGGGTGCCAAGCGCGGCCGACAGCAGCTCTGCCACCCGCGTAAAGGTCACCGCCTCTGGCCCGGTCAACGTGAGCGCCTTCTGCCTGAAAGCGGTCGGCGTCTCGAAGATACGCGCCGCGACCGCGCCGGCGTCGCGCACGTCGATAAACGCCACGCGCCCGTTGGCCGCCGGGACGTAGAGCCGGCCATCTTCGACGATGTCGCGCCGGTAGGCGTCCTGCAGGTTCTGCGCGAAGAAGCCCGGCCGAAGCACCGTCCAGGCCTGGCCCGTGGACTCGAGGTGGAGCTCGACTTTCCGGTGCGGCACCCACTTCATCTTGTCCGCGCCGGCGACAGAGAGGAACACGATGTGGCCGATGCCTGCGGCGTACGCCGCGTCGATGAATGGGTTGAGCGTCGCGTCCATGTCACCCAGCGGTGGCGGTCGCAGCAAGAACACCGAATCGCACCCCTCGAGCGCGCCGGCCCACGTCGCGCGATCGAGAAAATCGAACGGCACCGCTTCGAAGTCTGGGAAGCGCGCCTTCAGCTCGGCGACCGAACGTCCGGCCACCCGCACGGCCAGGCCTCGCTGCACGCATTCGTGCGCCACCTCGCGGCCGACATTTCCCAGAGCAGCGGTCACCAGCACGCGAGTCATCGACGCTGTGTACCCCGCAGCGCCCGCAATTGCTGACGGTGTTACGCGCGCTTGCGAGCGGACGCTTCGATGGCGAGCTCGCGCAGGCCTTCGCGCTTCGCCGCCTGGTCGCGCTGGTGGTTGACCAGCAGCTGTTCAAGCAACTGCTTGTCTTGCTCGAGATCGAGCTTCTTTTCCTTCCGCGACGAGATGATGGTGCCGAGCCACTCGGTGATCCAGTTGAAGCTGAAGAGGTTCTTCACCATGCCGAGCAGCGAGCCATCGGTGCCGGGCTTCGGCGCGCTGGGGTCGATAATCTGCTCGGTAACGGCGAGGCGATCGACCTTGAGGCCCTCGTCATCGACGACCTTCGTCGCTTCCTTCACCGCGTCGCGCTGTTCCTTCCTTGCGGCCCGTAGCTCGGCGGCCAGAGCGGCGCGCGCGGCCTTCGTCTCTGGCGTGGCGTTGCGCGAGGGCGGCATTCCTTCCCGGCGCGCGACGAGGCGATCGATGCGGTGCTGTGCCTGCTCGGCCTGGCGCGCCATCTGACGAAGCTCCTGGCGGGTCTCGGGGTCGAGCTGCTCGCTGACCTCGGCGTACTCCTTCAAGGCCTCGGCCTTTGTCTTCGTTGGCGAGTTCTCGAACTTGATGTCGAGCTGCGAAATCCGTTCGAGCACCTTCGCCTGCAGCTCGTCGCGCTGGGCGGTGAGCTGCGCGAGCTTCTCGGTCTGCTGCGCCGGCGAGAGCTTCATGATCTCAGCGGGCGAGTCCGGGCCGCCGCCACGCCTTTCGGCGCTGCCCCACAGCGTGTCGGGCCGGGCCGAGATGGCGACGTGGTTTCCGGTGGTGCCGGCGCCGAGCGTGGCGGGCGCCTCGCTGCTGAACCCGGTCTTCACCTTCGACGCCGTGGGTGCGATCGCGGCCGTCTTCGCTGGCGTCTCGACCTGCGTGCGTTCAACCTTCGCGCGGGCGGCCGTCGGCGGGCGTTCAATCTTTCCAGTCATCCAGCCACCATATGATCAACAAACCACCCCCGCGAAAGCCGTCATAAGTGAGTGGTGAGCAAGAAATCGGCAGGGTAAACGCGTCGCTGTGAGCCGGATCATCGCCGTCATCCCCGCGCGGTACGCCGCCTCCCGCTTCCCCGGGAAACCGCTGGCGTTGATCAGCGGCAAGCCGATGGTGCAGCACGTGTGGGATCGCTGCCTTTCGGCTCGATGCTTCGACGAGGTCACCATCGCGACGGACGACGCGCGCATCGCCGAGGTGGTGCGCGGCTTCAATGGTTCGGTGGAAATGACCGCGGCGACACACGCGTCCGGCACCGACCGCGTCGCCGAAGTGGCCGCGAAACGCCCGGGCGACAACGGCGACGTCTTCGTCAATGTCCAGGGCGACGAGCCGGCGCTTCACCCCGAGGCGCTGTGGACGCTGGCGAGGGCCTTCGATGGCGACCTCGCAATGGCGACGCTGGTGCGTCCGCTCGATGAAGATGAACGAACCAACCCGAACGTGGTGAAGGTGGTGCGCGACGAGCAGGGCTTCGCGCGCTACTTCTCTCGCGCCGACCTGCCGTTTTCTCGCGACGGCGCGCCGACGAAGCGCTGGGCGCACCTCGGGCTGTACGGGTACCGCCGGGCCACGTTGTTGAAGCTGGCCGCCCTACCACCGACTGCGCTCGAGAAGGCCGAGTGCCTCGAACAGCTGCGCGCGCTCGGGCACGGCATCGAGATTTTCTGTGGGGAAACGGTGCACCGCGGGCAGGCGGTCGACAGCCCGGCCGATGTCCCGTTCGCTGAAGCGGCGCTGCTGCGATTACCGCGTTAGAACGCTGCGCATGAATCAACCGTTCACCGCGCACCCGTGGCACGGCATCCTCCCCGGCGGCCCTGAAGCTTTCACCTGCTACATCGAGATGGTTCCGACCGACGCGGTCAAATACGAGCTCGACAAAGAATCGGGCCTGCTGCGCGTCGACCGCCCGCAGAAGTTTTCCAGCGTGCCGCCGACCCTCTACGGCTTCATTCCGCGCACCTACTGCGCAGAACGCGTCGCGGCCCGCTGCGCCGAGCGCGTGAATCGCCCGGGCATCGTCGGCGACGGCGACCCGCTGGACGTCTGCGTCCTCACCGAGAAGCCCATCAGCCACGGCAACCTGCTGGTCACCGCGGTGCCGATTGGCGGGCTGCGAATGCTCGATGGCAACGAGGCCGACGACAAGATTGTGGCGGTGATGAAGAACGACAACGTCTATGGCGCGTACAAAGACATCCTCGACGCACCCACGGCGCTCGTCGATCGCCTGCGGCACTACTTCCTCACCTACAAGCAGTCTCCTGACATGACGAAGCCCGCCACCGAGATTCCCGAGGTGTACGGCCGAGAAGAGGCGCTCGAGGTCATCCGCCGCAGCCTCGAGGACTACCGCGCGAAGTTCCCGTAAGCCCGCCCCGCCCCCTACTTCAACCCCGCGAGCGCCGAGTCCTGTGGCATCAGCGCCTGCACCAGGGGCAAGAGCTTCTTGCGGCCCGGCTTCACATCGAGCGCCATGCCCGGCACCGCGCGGCCGCCCGTCTTCACGGTGAAGAACAGCACCTGGTTGCACTTGAAAGAGACGAGCATGTGCTGCGTGTCGAGCCCGGCCTTCGTCAGCTGAAAGACGACGTCGGGTACGAAGTTGCAGCCCGAGATGTTCGCCTCGAGCCGAAACGCCTTCTCGTCGTAGACGACCGCGCGAAGCGCTTCGACATCGGCCTTCGTCAGCTCCTTCCACGGCGACTCGCGCTGGAAGTCAGAGCCGATCGCCTTGTCGGCGGCGGGGCGAATCCCCTGCGTGTAGCTGGTGCGCGCGACCTCGACCTTCGTCGCGGCGACGACCATCTCGGCGACCTTGCCGCCCATCGCATCGGCCAGCTTCTCTGACGGTGCGGTGAGCACCGGCGGCGGGGGTGGCGGCGCTTTCTTCGCCTTCTTTCCCGCGGCAAAAGCGGAAAAGGCGAGCAGGCACGCGAGCAGGAAGGTCGCTCTCATGCGGGGCGGCGTAACACACCGCTTGAACGTTGACTCGACGGGGGCGGCTGATGAATACCGG
The DNA here is from genome assembly GCA_038206395.1 of Myxococcales bacterium. Taxonomy (GTDB): domain Bacteria; phylum Myxococcota; class Myxococcia; order Myxococcales; family Myxococcaceae; genus JAGSPQ01. Next base: position 15,783 of record JBBRAX010000060.1, read on the forward strand.
GATATGCGCTCCAGGAAGACCAAGTTCATCTTCATCACGGGCGGCGTCGTCAGCTCTCTCGGGAAAGGAATGGCGTCGGCGTCGATGGCCGCGCTGCTCGAGAACCGGGGCCTCGACATCACGCTCCTCAAGCTCGACCCGTACATCAACGTCGACCCCGGGACGATGAGCCCGTTCCAGCACGGTGAGGTGTACGTCACCGACGACGGCGCAGAAGGCGACCTCGACCTCGGTCACTACGAGCGGTTCACCAACGCGAAGATGTCGCGGCTCAACAACTTCACCACCGGGCGCGTGTACCACTCGGTGATTCAGAAAGAGCGCCGCGGCGAGTACCTCGGGAAAACGGTGCAGGTGATTCCGCACATCACCGACGAAATCAAAGCCAACATCCGCGCCGCTGCCGAAGGGCGCGAAGTGGTGCTGGTCGAAGTCGGCGGCACGGTGGGCGACATCGAGTCGTTGCCCTTCCTCGAGGCGATTCGCCAGATGCGCTACGACGTCGGCGCCGGCAACGCCTGCTACGTGCACCTCACGCTGCTGCCGTACATCGCGGCCGCCGGCGAAGTGAAGACGAAGCCCACCCAGCACTCGGTGATGAAGCTGCGCGAAATCGGCATTCAGCCCGACATCCTCATCTGCCGCACCGACCGGCACGTCTCGCAAGAGCTGAAGGACAAGATTGCGATGTTCTGCAACGTCGACGCAGGCAACGTCTTCGTTTCGCCCGACGTCGCTTCCATCTACATGCTGCCGCTGGAGCTCCACCGCCAGGGTCTCGACGAACGCTTGTCCGAGCTGATGAACATCTGGACGCGCGGCGCGAAGCTCGACCAGTGGGAAGGCATCGTCGAGAAGGCGATGCGGCCCAGCAAGGGCGAGGTGAAGGTCGCGATCGTCGGCAAGTACGTCGACCTGAAGGAAGCGTACAAGTCGTTGAACGAGTCGCTGCTGCATGGCGGCATCGCGAACGACATCAAGGTGAGCTTGAAGTACGTCGACTCGCAGGAAGTCGAAGCGCAAGGGGCGGCGGCGTTGCTTAGCGACTGCCACGCCGTGCTGGTGCCCGGTGGGTTCGGGGTGCGCGGCACGGAAGGCAAGATTGCGGCGGTGAAGTACGCGCGTGAGAAGAAGGTGCCTTTCTTCGGCATCTGCCTCGGGCTGCAGATGGCGGTCATCGAGTACGCGCGGCACGTGCTTGGGCTGACGCAGGCCAACTCGCTGGAGTTCGACGAGAAGACGCCCGACCCCGTCGTCTCGTTGATGGAGTCGCAGGTGAACGTGACCGACAAGGGCGGCACGATGCGGCTCGGCGCGTACCCGTGCGCGCTGAAGCCAGGCTCGCTGGCGCAGAAGCTGTACCAGGCCGATTCCGTCAGCGAACGGCACCGCCACCGCTTCGAAGTGAACAACGCCTATCGCGCGCGACTGCAGGACGCGGGGCTCGTCTTCTCAGGGCTGAACACCGAGCTCAACCTCGTCGAGATGATCGAGCTCAACGACCACCCGCACTTCATCGGTTGCCAGTTCCACCCCGAGTTCCAGAGCAAGCCGTGGGCGGCGCACCCGTTGTTCTCGGGCTTCATCCGGGCGGCGCAGCGGCAGCGCGACCTGCGGCCGGCATGATTTCCGTCTGCGGCAAGCAGGTCGGGGAAGGCCAGCCGCTCTTCGTGTTGGCCGGCCCGGACGTCGTCGAGTCAGAAGAGATGGTGCTGCGCCACGCCCGGCGGGTGCGCGAAGTGTGTCAGCGATTGGGCGTGCCCTTCGCTTTCAAGTGCAGCTTCGACAAGGCGAACCGCACCAGCCTCAAGTCGTTTCGCGGGCCGGGGCTGAAGGAAGGGCTGCGAATCCTCGCGCGGGTGAAGAAGGAAGTGGGCGTCGCGATTCTCACCGACCTGCACGGGCTTGAGCAGGTCGACGCGGTGGCCGAGGTCGCCGACATCATCCAGGTGCCCGCGTTTCTGTGCCGCCAGACGGACCTCGTCGTCGCGGTGGCGAAGACGGGGCGCGCAGTGAACTTGAAGAAGGGCCAGTTCGTCGCGCCGATGGACATCGTGCACAGCGCGCGAAAGGCGTTCGACGCAGGGAACACGAACGTGCTGGTGACAGAACGCGGAGCGACCTTCGGTTACCGCAACCTCGTCGTCGACATGCGCAGCTTCGCCATCATGCGCGAGGCGGGGTTGACGACGTGCTTCGACGCGACGCACTCGGTGCAGCTGCCCAGCGCGGGTGACGGCGAGACCGCGGGTGAACGGAAGTTCGTCCCCCTGCTCGCGCGCGCGGCTGCAGCGGCGGGCATCGACGCGCTGTTCACCGAAGTGCACGAAGACCCGGACAACGCGCTATGCGACGGGCCGTGCTCGCTGACCTTCGAGATGTTCGAGCAGGTGCTCAAAGACGTGCTCGCGATTCGCCGCGTGCTGGGGCACCAGCCATGACGCCGGCTGCGTTCAACAAGGCGGCGAAGAAGGTGAAGCTGCTGGTGTTCGACGTCGACGGCGTGTTGACCGACGGCGGCCTGTATTACGGGCCCGACGGTGAGGCCTTCAAGCGCTTCAACGTGAAAGACGGCCACGGGCTGGTGATGGCGCGGCTGACGGGACTCCCGGCGGCGGTGCTGACGGCGCGCACCTCGAGCATGGTCGCGGTTCGCGGCGCCGAGCTGAAGCTCGCGGCCGTCCTGCAAGGTCAGAAGTACAAAGCACCCGGGCTCCAGGCGCTGTCCGCCTCGCTGGGTCTCGTGCCCGCCGACTGCGCGTACATGGGCGACGACACCAACGACCTTCCCCCGATGGAGCTCTGCGGCTTGAGCGCGTGTCCCGCCGACGCGGCAGCGGAAGTTCGGGCCGAGGCGGACTTCGTCAGCAAGCACAACGGCGGTCACGGCGCCGCGCGCGAGTTCGTCGAGCGCGTCCTCAAGGCCCAGGGCCGCTGGCAGCAGGCGCTCGACGCGATGCGGAACGCGTAGAGCTTCAAGGTGACGAGGGTGGCTTGGCGGGCTGGTAGTACGTTCCCGGCATGAGCGAGGCCGTCACCCCTTCGAGTCAGGCTGCGCGGGCGTTGGTGCGGGAGGCGGCGAGCGCAAGCCTGGGCTCGATCTGCGATGACGGAGCGCCGTACGTCTCGCTGGTGGCGGTGGTCGACGACGGCAGCGGGCGGCCGCTGTTTCTGCTTTCCGGGCTGGCCGAGCACACCCGCAACCTGAGGGCGCGGCCGCAGGCATCGGTGCTCATCACCGAGGGCAGTGGCACGACGATGAACCGCGCGCGGGTGACGCTCTGCGGAGCGCTGGTCTGGCTCGAAGGAGCGGACGCCACGCGCGCGAAGGAGACGTTCGTCGCCGCAAACCCCGAAGCCAGGGTCTGGGCCGCCCTGCCCGACTTCGCTCCCGCGCGGCTCGACGTGCGCGCGGTGCGGTACGTGGGCGGCTTCGCGCGGGCGGCTTCCGTTTCGGCGGAGGACTACCTGGCGGTGACGCAAGCCGCGAGAGCCACGTGACTGGACGTCGAGCGCTACTGCAGCAGCACCTGGTACGGAAACGGGAAGCCTGACGACTGGTAGTACGCGCGCACGCGGATGAAGTAGGTGCCGGCACTGGATGCCACGAACGGCGTCGGGTACGGGCTCTCGTACCCAATCGGCTGGCTGCTGGCGGTGAAGACACTGAACGCCACCTGGGAGTTTCCAGGCGCGAAGGTGACCTGCTGGCCCGCACTGAGAGAAATCGAGAAGTAGTCGGCGTCGGCGGCGAACTCGATTTTCCCCGAGGTCGCCACGCCCAGCGTCAAAGCGGTCGCCGTCGCCTGGGTGTCACCGTGGTCGTCGAGGCCCTGGTCGGCCAGGGCGTAGGTGTACGTCGTCACCTGCCCGTACGAGAGCACGACTTCGACGTAGAGCTTCTCGGTGGTGGCCGCCTTGTGGGTGAGCTGGTTTCCCGAAGAGACGTTGGTGACGATGATGCCCGCGCTGTTTCGCAGGCGCAGGTCGACGCCGTAGCCCGAGGACGCAACGGTGAACGCATAGATGCGGCCGCTGATGGCATCGAACGAGAAGACGTCGACGTCGCCAAAGACCTCGAGGCTCGCCATCGTCGGTGCGGTCGGCACCGTCAGAGCGGTCGCGGTGGCGGGAGTGTCGCCATGGTCGTCGAGCCCGATGTCTACCAGCGTGAGCGCGTACGTCCCCGCCGACCAGTTGTAGCCAGACAACACCTCGACGACGAAGGCGCCGCCAGTGGCCGCCTCGAACGAGGCCACCGTCGAGCCGGAGCCCGAGCCCGTGCCGTTCGCCACGATGGTGCCGAGCGGGTTCTTTACCTGCGTCGAGCAGCTCGAGCCCGCGCTGGCCGTACAGGTGACGAGGTAGATGTGATTCGCGACGGCCGTGAACGAGAAAGTGTCGACGTCGGTGGGCGTCTCGAGCGTGCCCGCCACGCCGGCGCCTCCAGCCGTGATGGGCGTCGCGGTGAGACGGTCGTCACCGAAGTCGTCAGGCCCGAGGTTCTGAAGCGAAAAGGTGTAGCCGCCGGAAGACGAGCCGTACGTCGAGCCGACCTCGACGTAGTAGGTCGCCGTGGTGGTGGCTTCGATCGACACCGCAGAAGTGCCCGAGTAGCCGCTGCCCTGCAACACAGCGCCGAACGCGTTCTTCAAGGTCAGGTTGCACGGGCTCCCAGTCGTGGACGCGCAGGTGAACCGGTACACGTTCGGAGCGACCGCGCTGAAGCTGAATACGTCGACGTCGCCCGGCTGTTCGAGGGTGCCGCCTTGAACCATCGACGAGGCAGTCAGGGCCGTCGCCGTCGTGATCGTGTCACCGTAGTCATCGACGCCCAGGTCTTCGACCACGAACGAGTAGCTGCCGGGCTGAGAGTACGAGCTGCCGATGCGGACGTAATACGTGCCGCCCGTGCTTTCCCACGACACCTGGTTCGATGAGCTCTGGTTCGCCACGGGAACCCCGGCGGCGTTCGTCACTGCCGGGTAGCAAGAGCTTCCGGAACCCGAAGAGCAGGTCAGCCGGTAGATGCGGTTTGCCTGGGTGACGACCGAGAATACGTCGAGGTCCATCGCTGTCTCGAGCCGCCCCGCAGTCGGCGTGCCGACCGTGACCGCAGTCGCGCTGGCTTGATCATCGCCATAGTCGTCGAGGCCCAGGTCTTCGAACCGGTACTGGTAGCCAACGGGAACCTGGCCGTACGAATACTGCTGACTGAGCCGGACGAACATGCGCCCAGCCTGCGTCGCTTCGACGAGCAGCAACGATGAGTAGCTCGAGTTCCCCGTCATCAGCAGCTGGCCGTTCTTGTCGGTCAGCGCGACGGCACAGCCGTAGTAGCTGCTCGGCTGGTTGCAGAGGAACGAGTAGATGTGGCCGACCTGCGCATCGAACGAGAGGAAGTCGACGTCGCCAGACAGCTCGAACTGGCCGGGCACGAGCACGGTGGACGAGGTGATCAGCGTGGCCTCCGAGGGCGCCTCGCCATGGTCGTCCGGCCCGAGATCCAGGAGGTCGAAGTCGAAGTGGCCGAGCACCGAGGTGGGCCCACCGCTGACGCGCAAGTAGTAGTCACCCGCCGTGGCGGCGCGCGAGCTGAAGCCGCCCTGGGCCTTGCGAAGTACCGTCGTGCCGTCTTCGGCGATGAGCTCGACCGTCAGGGTCGGCGGCGGAGGCGTCATGAAGCCAGCATCGGTTGGACCCGCGCCAAACCCGTACTTGCGCCCCTCGAGCAGCGGCAGCGCCACCACATCGAGGTCTCCTGGAAACTGAATGTCGCCCTCGAGCCGGCCGCCGATCGCCGCGGGAGTCGCAAGCGCGGGCGAGTCAGCGAAGTCGTCAATTCCGAGGTCTGAGACCTTGAGAATGTAGCCGCCAGTGTCGTTCGCGCGGAACGCGCGGATGCGGATGTAGACGGTGCCCGCGACCAGCGCCTTGAAGTGCGCCTTCGGCTCGGCGCTGCCGAGGTGGTCGAAGCCAATCGTCGTCACCCCGTCGGCAGAATAGACATCGACGTAAAGAGGCAGCCCGGCCGCGGCAGACGCTGCGGCGCGATAGACGTGGTTCGGCTCGGCGGCAAGCTGGTACCAGTCGGCGTCCCCCGCAGGGTTGATGGTGCGCCCCGTCTGCGCCATGTCGTCGGCGTAGATGCCAGACGCCAGCGTCGGGCACTCGTCCGGCTCGAGCGGGTCGCTGGGCTCGGCGGTGTGTTTGTTGGCGCAGTCGAACACCTTGTCGGCGCTGCAGCCGGTTCCCTGGGGCGCGTGACCTGCGTTGCACGAGCACACCGCGGCGTTCGCGACGATGGCGCAGGTGGTCTGGTTCGCTGCCGTGCACGGGTTGGGCGAGCACTTCGTCAGCGGCACGCAATCACCGCTGCGGTCATAGGTGCCCGGGTCGCAGACGCAGACCGCCGCGTCGTTCACCACGGTGCAGACGGTTCGGTTCTGCTGCAGGCAGGGGTTGGGTTTGCACTTGTCGGCGGGTGGCTGCATCACCGGCACGCACGCGAGGCCGTCGGCCCGGAAGCCGGTGTCACACAGGCAGGCGGGCCGGGTTCCATCGAGCGCACAGCGGCCGTTGCCGCACATCACCCCTTCACACGCCTTCTTCAGGGGGTCGACCGGGGCGGGGCCTGAGCAACCCACGAGCAGAAAGAGGCCCACGGCGGCGAGCGAACGGAGATTGGACATGTGCGTTTTCCCCCTGAAATGACGACGGCGCAACCTAGCAGGTCGAGCGCGTGTCCCGCCTAACGCCGCAGAACTCCCGCCCGCCAGACAGCGTCGATCTTCGCACCGAAGTCGGCCTGCGCTCGGGTGCGCTCGAGGCGAAGGGTGACGGGCTGGGCGCCTTTCAGCTTCAGCTCGATGCGACCCAGCTCGGCGGCCACGACGGCTCCAGTCGGGCCGTGCCTCGACAGCACGCCAACCACAGTCCCCGGCCGGGCCTCGACGACTTTGACCAGCGGCGCCGAAGCCCAGTCGCTCGAGGGCTGAAAGCCGACGAGCTCGGCGGCCGCGGGGTCGAACACGAGGCGGAAGGCGACGCCATGCAGGGGCCCAAGGCCACCGGGGCGCAGCGCGAAGACGGCGCGGGTGTCTTCGAGCAGCACGGGCTCGAGGAGAATCGCCGCACCCGAGCCGGCCGCCGGCTCGAAGGTCCAACCCGGCGGGGGGCCGAGCACCACCTCGTGGGTGGGAGTCTCAATCGTGGTCGCTGGCGAGACGCCGCACGCGGAAAGCAGCAGCAACAGCAGGCGGGCGGCTCTCATCGAAGCTCCGGAAAGCGGGCCACGCGGGGAGCCAGGTCAGCAGCAGTGAGCACCGCATCGCCGTCGCGATCGCACTGAGGCTCGAAGTCGAGATCTCCGCCAAACAGTGAGCCAGGAGAAGAGGCGGCCGTCGGCCGTCGGCCGATGCGCCACGCGCAGTCCAGCAGGTCGAAGCCGTCGAGCTCGCCGTCGAAGTCGAGGTCGCCCTCGACCACAGACTGCACCTGAACGAGGCCCCGCTGACGTGGGTTCAGCTGGACGCTGCGAATCGGCTCGCCGCTCGAGAAGGTCAGCTTCACCGAGGCGGTCTCGAGCACCACCGCTTCCCTGCGACGGATCCCCGAAGCGCTGGTGAGCCACAGCTCGAGGGGTACATACGCGGGCACGCTCTGCAGCTGCGCAATCGTCACCGTGACCGCGTTGTCGGCGGCGCTGGTGAAGCCAATCGACAGCCGCGGGCTGGCCACGCCGCGAATCCACTGGGCGAAGAACTTGTCCAGCGAACCCGCTGCCGGCCCTTCCAGCGCGCGCTGAAACCCGTCGAGGCCGCACGCGCCTGGTGACGCGCAGGTGTCGAGGTACCGGCGCAGGCCCGCCTCGAAGGCCGACGTGCCCACGTGCAGGCGCAGCGCGTCGAGCGTGGCGGCCCCCTTGAAATAGCCCCAGGCGTTGTAGAGGTAGGGCTCGAGCGGCACGGCGTCACTGTCTGCGACCCACAGCGGAATGGTGGCCGCCAGCGGGAATCGATACCTGAGCAAGAGCTCGGTTTCTCGCAGGCGACGGGCCATCGCGAGGTCTGGATCTGCCGGCTTGGTGCGACGCAGCGTGGCGTCGTACTGGAGCAGCGTCGTGATGCCCTCGGTCTGCAGCCGGCTCTGCTCGTAGTCGGTGGGGGTCGCCAGAACGCCAAACCACTGGTGGATGTTTTCGTGCGCCCAGATTTCTTCGAAGCCGTCGTCGCCGAGGCCGGCGTAGCTCTCGTTGAGCATCGTCATCGCGTAGGACGCCGAGCCGATGAAGGACGCGCTGCTGGGGACGAGGACGAGGCTGAGGTTGGAAGAGGGCAGCTTGCGGGCGGCGACCGACTCCATCGCCTCGAGGGCGACGGGCGTCCAGCTGGCGAGCCGCGAGACGAAGGGCGCGCCGGATGCCGCGGTGAACAGCGTCGCCGGAGGAGTCGTGGCGATCGCGGTCGGGGTGAGCATCCCCGTCAGCACGTAGAAGCGCAGCACGCGCGACAGCGGCGTCGGCACCTGCCACCCCGTCTTCAGCGTCAGCCCATCATCGGTCGACGAGATGCGATTGCCGGAGGCGGCGACCTGGGTCCCCGAGGGCAGCGTCAGGTCGAGCCGCCGGGTAAAGGCGTCGTGACCGCTGAGCCCGCTGGCCGAGTCGATGAGCTGCGGGAAAATCGAGCCGTCGTTGAAGAAGCCCACGTTGCCGAGCACGCACTCTGGGGTGCTGCCCGCCTGGTACGGCAGGCACTTCAGCGTGCCGCTGTACGAGACGACGATGGACACCTCGGTGCCCGCCGGCACCGAGACCGTGGGCTCGAGGATGACGTAGTTGTAGGTGGGCCCGAGCGGCGACTCGGTGATGAGCGCCGGCGCGCCGGCCAATGTCGCCGAGGTGAGGGTGAGCCCGAGGTCAATCAACATCGAGACGGCGCTGACGGGCTGCGTCTTGCCGGCCACGCGGATCGTCATCGACGCGGTCACTGCGCCGGTGGTCGGCTGCAGCGAGATCTGCATCGAGAGGTCGCGGTAGTCGAGCGCGCTGGCAACTGGAGGTCCGAACAAGCCCGGCCGCAGCGCGAGATCGACGCGCTGGCGATCGAGCTCCCGGGCGTGCTCGTGCGCGAACGGCTGAGCCAGGGCGCTGCCGCTGATCAGCGTCAGCAGGAGAAGGTGAAGGTGGTTCATCGATGGCTCCTGCCGCTGCAGCGCCTGCCTGCGCAGCGAACCGCTCAGGGCTTCCAGCAGGCCATCGCGCACGTGTTGTTAGGGCCGCACGAATAGCTCGAGCACTCCGAGAACTTGCTGCAGGCCGCGCCGTTGGGCTGCAGCGGCGCGCACGTCGGCACCGCCGTCTGACCGCAGAAGCCTTCAGCGCAGAGAATCGTGCCCGAGCATGCGCCACCATCCAGCGAGTAACCCGCCTGGCACGTGCCGCCCTGCGTGCAGTTCAGCATGTTCTTGCAGGTCGCCGACTGCGCGCAGCCACCATCGACGTCCGCGAAAGGCGTGCACACCGAGCTGCCGTTGACGTTCGCGCAACGCAGCCCCGACTGGCACTGGTCCGTGGAGTTGCACGCAATGTTCGCGGCCCGGCGCGTCGCGCAGATGCCCGCAGCGCAGAACTCCGACTCGAGACAGAAGGTGCCCTGTAGCGCGCCATTAAAGCCCGGCGCCGTCTCGCCCGTGCCGCAGCGGCCGCCGGCCACCGCGTTGAACTGCTTCTGGCAGGTGTCGAAGCCCTGGCTGTCGGTCGCACAGACGAGGTCGTAGCGACCACGGCCCGAGCGGAAGCACTCCCAGCGGCCCTTCGTACACGGCGCGTTCTCGAGCTTGCCAGTGAGGCACGCGCTGGGCGGGTTGAACATGCCCGGACCCGTCGCCGCACAGACATGGTTCGGCCCGCATTCTTCTTGATTCGTTGAGGCGAAGACGCAGCCGGCGTCAGGGTTGGTGTACGAGCGGCACGGCTGATTCTGCGGAGTCGTGTCGCTGCCGAAGCAGAAGCTGCGCGACGGATCGCACTGCGAATCGCGCTGGCAGTTCTGCGTACCAGCGTCCGCATTCAGCCACGTCTGGCAGGTGCCGCAGATGGCGTTGTTGCCGGGGATGTTGCACCAGCCCTTGATGCACTCACCGTCGCTGGTGCAGTTGCCGCCCGGCGCCGTCGCTGCCGTCACGAACTGCGCGGCCGCACACTTCGTCGCCACGTCGTTCAAGTCCCGCGCGCAGCTGTTCGCCGGGTACGCCGCATCGACACACGCGGCGTACTTCACCGGGTCGAGGATCGCGCGGCCTGCCGTCCAGCCCGCCGCTCCGACGTTACAGGCGCGTTCGTTGGCAAAGAGCGCTTCGCACTTCGCGCGCTCACCCGGCGCCACCGAGTCGTTCGGGCGAGCCGTCGTCGTGAACTCGTCCTGGTCTGCCTTGCAGCGAATGAAGAAGTCGCACTTCCGCTTCGCCATATCGAGGCACACGGTCGACGGGTTTACGCCGCCGTCCATCATCGTCCCACCGCCGACGCCCGCGCCACCGCCGACGCCCGCGCCACCGCCGACGCCCGCGCCACCGCCGACGCCCGCGCCACCGCCGACGCCCGCGCCACCGCCGACGCCCGCGCCACCACCGACGCCCGCGCCACCACCGACGCCCGCGCCGCCTCCGTCACCGCCACCCGCTCCGCCGCCGGCCGCGTCGCCGCCGCCCGTGCCAACCCCTCCGCCCGTACCCACCCCGCCGCCTGCGCCCGAGCCACCGCCCGAGCCTGCGTCGCAAGGTTGGCCATTACAGTCCGTCACCGGAGCGAGCCCGCACGAACATCCCGCCGAAATCAGCGCCAGCACCGACGTGAAGAGCAGTGAACGGATCATAAGTTGTTCCCCTTTGGCGGCGCAGACTACCCGTGTTGGTAGAGTCCGGCCACATGACGTCACCCCGGGACACCGAACGGCTCGCGAAGATTTTCGTCAAGGCCGGGCTCATCGACGACCTTCAGCTGCGCAGCGCGATGGCCCGCCTGGGAAACTGGGGCGGCCGCCTGCCGAAGGTCCTGGCCGAGCTGGGCTTCGCCGACGAAGAAGAGCTGACCGCCGCGATCGGCAAAGCCATTCACCACCCCGTCACCCACCTCGGCACCACCCTCAAAGACACCCACGCGCTGGCGAAGCTCGACGTGAAGTTCTGCGAAGAGCACTGCGTGTTTCCCGTCTCGCTCAAAGACCGCGTGATGGCGCTGGCCCTGGTCGACCCGTCCGAGCTCGATGTCATCGATGCGGTAAAGGCGCGCGCCGGCGTTCGCGTGCAGCCGTTGCTCGCCACCGAGACGTCGATTCGCCACGCGATCCTCCGCCACTACCGGAACCAGGAACCGAAGGTCGTCAGCAACCGCGCGCGCAAGGCGGTGACCCGCGATGTCTCGACCGACGAAGACATCAAGTTCAAGGTCGACATGGCACCGGCGCCGAAGCCGCGCACCGCCACGCAGGAATCGCTTCGCAAGTCCGCCGGCACCGCCTTCACCCAGCAAGAGCTCGCCAAGCTCGAGTCCGCCCGCGGGAACCAGGCGAAGACGGCCACCATCTTGAGAGCCGTCGAAGAGCTGCTCACCGAGAAAGGCCTGTTGCCTCCGCGGTGAGCACGACTCCTGCGATTCGCCTCACCGGCCTGCGCCGGCGATTCGGAAAGTTGCAGGCGCTCGATGGCCTGTCGCTCGAGGTTCGCCAGGGCGAGGTCTACGGCTTCCTCGGCCGCAACGGCGCTGGCAAGACCACGACGCTGAAGCTGCTGATGGGAATTCTTCACGCCGACTCTGGCGACATCGAGCTCTTCGGCGAACGCGTGAAGAAGGTCACCGTGCCGTTGAAGCGCCGCATCGGCTACGTCTCGCAAGAACAGAACTTCTACCCGTGGATGACCGCGCTGCAGCTGGGCAAGTTCGTCAGCGGCTTCTACCCGACGTGGGACGAGCCCGAGTTCAAGCGGCTGCTGGCGTTGCTCGACGTGCCGTTGGAAAGGCGCGCCTCCGAGCTGTCGGGCGGGACGCGGTCGAAGCTCGGGCTGGCGCTGGCCTTCGCTCCGCATCCGTCGCTGGTGCTCCTCGACGAGCCGACCGCCGGCCTCGACCCGGTCGCGCGCGCCGAGTTCAACGAGCTGTTGGTGCGCGTCGTCCGCGAGCGCGGCACCACCGCCTTCTTCTCGTCTCACATCGTCGACGAGGTCCAGCAGGTCGCGCACCGCGTCGGCATCATCCAGGCCGGCAAGATGCGCTTCGAAGGCGAGATTGCCCTCCTGCTCTCGACGCTGCGCCGGTTGACCGGCCCCTTCGAGCTGCCTCAAAGCTTCACCGTCGTGCGCGGAGACATCGTGCAGGCCGACGCAGCGCTGTGGGAACAGACGCAGTGGCCCGCGGGCGTCGTTGCGGCGACGGTGGACCTCGAAGACGCCTTCCTGGCCTTTGCCCGCACCGACGCGGTGAGACTGCCCGCGTGACCCGCGCGCTGATTCGCAAGGAGCTGCGCGAACACCTCTGGCTCTTTCTCGCACTGATGGCGCTTCACGCGCTGACGTTGTTGGGCCTGCTCTCCCAGGCCCGCGACGACGGCAGCGTCTTCACAGCGTTGCAGCAGTTCACCGTGTCGATGGGGGTGTTGGGCGTGCTCGTCGCCAACAGCCGGCTCGTCGTGCGTGAGTACTCGGGCCGCACCCAGCTCTTCCTCGAGACGCTGCCGGTCACCCGCTTGCGCATTCTCACCGTGAAGCTATTGCTGGGCTTCGCGACGGTGCTGCTGCCGGTGGCGATTGTCCTCGGCATCTGCGCGCTGGCAGGCCAGGGCCGCGAGCCCATCACCCCGCGCTACCTCGCGATCCTCGCGCTGCGCAGCGGCGTCTTCCTGCTCACCTTCCACGCGCTCGGCTTCCTGGCGGGGATGCTCGGCCGCTACCGCTACGTCTTCTGGGCGGGCTGCTTCTATTTGATGAGCGTCGTGATGAAGAAAGAGAGCTTCGACAACATTCCGCTGTTCCGGCTGGTCGACCAGCGCATGGCTTTCGAGCGCAACGTCTTTCCTTTGCTCGACCTGGGCGTGATGACGGCCGTCGCGATCCTCTGTCTCGCCGCCGCTTTCGCGCTCGGCCTGATGCAAGAAGGCGGGCTGGCGGCGAACCTCGCGCGAAAGATGAGCCACCGCGAGAAGGTGTTCTTCGGCGGCCTCCTGCTGATCATCATCGTCATCGAGTCCACCGTCGACGAGCGCCGCAAGCGACCCCGCTTCGATCTCGCCGCGGCAACGCGTTCGACCGCGGGGGCGACCTTCGTCGGCATCGCGACAACGGACGACGAGGACGCGCCAGAAGCAGCAATGGCCGTCGGCACCGCGCTGGCGGAAGACCTCGAGTCGCTGCGCATCTGGCTCGACCTGCGCGAGCTGCCGCCGGTGTTCGTCGTGCCCGACTCGAGCCTCGACCCTTCCCAGTTCGTGCGCGCCGAGCTCGAAGACACCGACGGCGTGGTGATGAAGGCGGGGCTCTCAGACCCTGCGTTCGACGGCCGCTGGTTCCGCACCACGGCGGTCGACGAGGTGCTCGCCTGGTACTCGCGCAACCGTTCACGCCGCGAAGCCGTCAGCTGGTTCACCGCCGGCTTATCGGGGTGGTGGGTCGACCGCCTCGAGCCGGACCCGCGCCTCCGCCTCCGCGCCGCTGCTGCAGGGCCCGTCACCCGCGAAGAGCTGCGTGACTGGCTCACCACCCGCGAGAAGCTCGGCCCCTGTCTCGCCCAGGCAGTGGAAGTGGGCCTCGTCGAGGTGGTGAAAGAGCAGAACCCCGATGGCTTTCAGGCGCTCGCGACGAGGCTGCTGGGAGGCGAGCGCCCCGGGCAGGACTTCCGCGCCTCGCTGTTCCGCAAGAGCGTCGAGGTCGACCTCGACCAGGTGGTCAAGGGCTTCGCGAAGCGCGTCGCGGCCGATCGCCTCGCCTTTGCCGAGGACCTCGCGAAGCGCCAGCAGGTGACGACGCAGCTCGACGCGAAGGTCGTCGGCCGCGGCTCGGGCATCGAGCTTCACCACGCCGTGCAGAGCGATGGCGGCGACCCTGTCGACTACACGGTGCGCTACGCGACGCTGAAGCCGTGGGCGGGTGAAAAACTCACCCTGCTCAGCTTTTCCACGCAGGGCAGCGGCGTGTTGCCCCAGGTCTTCCCGCGCGGCACCCGCCTCTTCTCGTCCTTCGACATCGACGAGCCCGCGCTGGGCTGCGTCGTTCGCCACGGCGCCCAGCGGCAGGAATTGCAGTGAGCCTGGCGCTCGCGCGCAAAGAGCTTCGTGGGCTGCGGCCCTTCGTCGCGCTCGCCGTCCTCTTCATCGGGGTCGACATCGTCGACACGATGCTCGAGCAGGCAGATCAAAACCCGCTGGTCCTCGGCAAGGGCGCGTTCGGCGACGAGTCGCTCATGATTCAGCTCGTCCTCTCATTCGCCATCGGCACCGGGCTGCTGGTGCGCGAGCAGGACGAGGGCACGCTCACCTTCCTCGACGGCCTGCCGCTGACGCGCGCGCAGCTGTTCCTCACCAAGCTGTGGACGTCGCTGTCGGTGCAGATGCTCTACCCGACCTGGATGGTGCTGATCTCGATGGGCTTGCACCTGCTCTCGCGCGACTCGCTGAACCGGCCGCTGCTCCCCTCGCTGCTGCTGACGACCTGGGGCGCCCACGCGCTGGCGGCCGCCTTCGGCCTGACCCTCGGAGCGATGCTCGGCTACCTGCGCACCCTCGCCTGGGCCTTCGCCGCGATGCTGGCGACGCTGCTCGCCATCGGCGGCAGGTCCTACCCGCGGCTGTTGATGGGCGACCCGACCCAGCTGATGCGAACGCCTTTCGTCGGGGACCACTGGCCGCTGCCGCTGGGTTCAATCGGCGTTCAGCTCGCACTGACTGCGTTCTTCGGCTTCGTCGCGTGGCGAGGGTTCGCGGGCAGTGGCGGCAGCGGTCGCCTCACCCGGCTGGCAGACGCGATGAAGCGGCCAGTGATCTCGGTGCTCGCGATTGGCTTCAGCCTCGCGACCATCGGCGGCTTCATCTGGGCCTACCAGACCCCCGAGAGCCAGAAGCCGAAGCCGACGAAGAACGCTCAGATCGCTGGAGCCGACTTCGGCGTCCAGCCTCTGGCGACCATCGGTACCAAGCACTACACCTTCACCTACCAGGGCAACTCGACCAATGTGCTCGCGCTCTCGAAGCGGGCCGACGCCATCTTCACTGACCTCTCGCTGTACCTGCCGACGCCCGAGGGCTCCCCCATCGACGTCGACCTCTCGGGCTCGATGTCGAACACCGCAGGCACCGCCTTCTGGAATCGCATCCGGATGGGAAACGTGACGCCCGCGCTGGTACCGACCCTGGCGCACGAGACCGTTCACGTGCTCGCGCGGCGCATGCTCACCGACAACGGGCTCACCGAGCTGTCGAACATGTCGCTCTTCGACGAGGGCCTCGCCCAGCTGCTCGAGTACCGGTACACCGGGAATCCAGCGACTCAGCAGGAAGACGAGCTGATCGCCGCCCTCGTGCTGCAGCGAAAGGAGATCCGAATCGAGCAGCTCTTCGACTTCGACGCCTTCTCGCGCGTGCAAGACCGCACCCTGGTGTACCCGCTGGGCGCGGCCTTCACCCAGGCGTTGATTTCCAGACACGGCGAGATCGCCCCCGCGAAGCTTTTGCAGACCCTCGGCAAAAAGGACTTCCCGACAAACCTGCGAGGCCACACGCTCTACCAGGGGCTCTTTCAGACCGCGGGCTTCGACCTCGCGCTGGTCATCGACGACTTCTGGAAGCAGCTCGCGGTCTTCGAGAAGAAGCACCGCGCCGAGCTCGCCACGTTGCCCCGGCTGCGCGGCAGCATCGAGGCCGGAAGAACGGCGCTCGACGTTCACGTGATGGCCGACAAGCCGCTGCCTGACGACTGGGAGGTGATGGTGCGGTTCCGCGTCAGAGACGATTCGCCGCTGCAGGACTTCGAGACTGTGTACGTGACGGACGACCGGGCGCGCCGCCAGCGCGGGGTGCTGCTCAACGACACGGTCTGCTTCCAGCCCGGCCTCAGCAACGGCAACCGTTCGGTGTTCGAGGCCTGGCAGTGCGTCGCGGTCGAATGGGCGGGCGACGACTCGGAGCTTTGGCCGGCGGCCAACAACACCTCCGAGTGAAGTTTGCTACGCCGCCCGGATGACGCGCGCACCCGTCTTCCTGCTCTTCCTCTTCGCGTGTGGTGCGCCGCCTGCGCCGCTCACCATCGTCGGGCCCGACGCACTCGTCGACACGGCGATGGAGTTCGTCGACGCGCCCGGCTGGGTGAAGTCTTCCGACGCATCGGCGCGGGCTGGCCTTCGCGTGGTGCTGGTGGCCGACGCGACGTGCACCGAGTGCTTCACCCTCACCCGCGCTGCTGACACCGTCACCGTCACTGGCGGAGCGCCGCTGGGCCTGCAGTACGGCCTCTACGCCGTGCTCGAGTCGATGGGCTACCGCTTCCACCACCCGTGGAAGGCGCACGTGCCGACGACGCTCGCGCTGCCAGAGTCGCTTCCGCAGGGAAAGCAGTCGCCGCAGATTCCGCGCCGCGGCTTGCACCTGCACACGCTTCACCCGATCGAGGCGATGTTCGACTTCCTCATGCCATCGCAGAAGCACCTCGAGGGCGCGCGGCGCACCATCGACTTCGCGGTGAAGAACCGCGCCAACTTCGTCGAGTGGTACTCGCTGGCCGACTCGCCCGACGACCCGGCGTGGAAGCCGCACACCCAAGCCATCATCGCCTACGCCCACGCGCGCGGCGTGAAGGTCGGCCTCTCGACGCAGCTGTTCGGCAAGGCGAGCCTGCAGAAGTCCTTCGTGCTCTTCGACGAAGACCCACCCGCGGATCCGAAGCCGCACCTGCGCGAGCGGCTGAAGGTGTTGCTCGACGGCCTCCCGGTGGATCGCCTGAACCTCACCTTCGGGGAATTCTTCGGCGCCGACCCCGACCTCTTCGTC
Source organism: Myxococcales bacterium (assembly GCA_038206395.1). Taxonomy (GTDB): domain Bacteria; phylum Myxococcota; class Myxococcia; order Myxococcales; family Myxococcaceae; genus JAGSPQ01. The sequence continues at coordinate 32,813 of JBBRAX010000060.1, forward strand.
CGCACCATCGACGACGTCAGCGCGGTGCTTCGCGAAGTGGCTCCGGACGCCGAGATGACGGCCACCGTACACGTCGGCAACTACGACGGCCTGCGGGTCACCTACCGAAATGAGCCGCTGCTCTATTACTTCCTCGTGAAGTTCGCGGATGAACGCATCGTGCCGTTGGTGCACACGGTGATGTTCTACAACCTCACCGACAGCGCGGGCGGCGCGTACGCCCACGACGACTTCTCGGAGCACCGCGAGTTCCTGTTCGACCGCATCCGCGCCGGAAAGAAGGTCGGCTACTACCCAGAGTCCGCGTACTGGGTGTGCTTCGACAACTCGGTGCCGCTGTACCTGCCCGTCTACATGCGCTCGCGGTTCGTCGACCTGAAGCGCATCGCCGAGGTCGGAGCGCTCACCGAGCACAACCTCTTCTCGTCCGGCTGGGAATGGGGCTACTGGCAGACGGACGTGGCGACGCTGCGAATGAACTGGCAGCTGCCAGAGACGTGGGACGCGCCGCTGAAGTTTGCCTTCGCTCCCTTTGGCGAGAAGGGCGCGCAGCTGGCCGCGCAGCTGGCGGCGCTGGGCGAGGCGCAGCACGCGGGGCTGATCGTCGCGAAGCTTTCGCCGTACCTCGCGGGCACGGATCAGCTGATCTCGGTGGGCGAGCAACGCGGCCTCGTGTCCGTGCCGCTGCGGCCGTCGTTTCAGAAGATTGCCGGCTTCACCCCGGCGCAGCGCGCGGCCTTCGACGCCGAGGTGCTGGCTCCGCTGGCGAAGCTTTCGGCCGACACCGACGCAGTCGAGGCGGCGGTCGACGCGCTGAAGCTCGACGCGACCAATCTGTTTCTCGCCGAGGCGATCGACTCCGTACGGGTCACCGCGCTTCGCACCCGCTTCGTGCTCGCCGCTTTTCGCGCGGCGCGGAACTTCGGGGCCGACTCCACGGACGACGGGAACATCGCCAGGGCCGAGGCGATGCTGGTGACCGCGAAGGCCGCGATCGCCCAGCGGCACCGCGCGATGCTTCACCCCGACCCGAAGTCGCTGGTCAACGAAGCGCCCAACCCCACGCTCTACCAGTACGGGTACCTGCGTGAGGCGGCCACCGCCTGTTACTGGCGACGAGAGCTGGCCGAGCTGCGGAACCTGGTGCGCGCAGGCTCCGAGCCCGTTCCCGGCTGCGTGCTTTAGCCTTTGGCCCCTACTCGACGGCGGTCAACGTTCCCACAGCGTCCGCAGCTCGAGCTCGACCTCGTCGAACGGCTCAGCGCGAAAGCGGTTCTTCGGCTTGTCCGACAGCCCCAGCCCCAGCAAATCGGGCATCACGAGGCGCAGCCCTGCCCCTGTTCCATCACGTGCAGCGCGTGCCCGCCGACGTTCAGCTGGTAGCGGGTGAAGGGCACCATGCGCGCAAGCCATTCAGGGAGCGGCGGAGCAGGCAGCATCGCGGCAAGGGTAGCGCGCCTTCAGTAGGAGATCTTCGTCACCATCGGCTTGATCTTGTTGCCCGCGGTGCTGTCGTCCGGCAGCGAACGGTTGTCGTACCGTTCGAGCTGGGCCTTGAAGGCGTCTGATTGTCTCGAGCCCTTCGTGCCGATTGAGAGCGTGGCATCACCCTTCGACGGATCCGGGTTGTAGATGAACGGGCGACCATCTTTGAGCACTCCGACGGTGACGTAGTGGTCGTTGGTGCTTGAGGCGTCACTTCCTCCGAGGCGAATCACCGCCGACTGCCCAGGCTTGAGACCTGCCAGCGCCTGCGCGGCTGGAGCCGAGGCGTCGACGTTGTACGGGCTTGCCTTCGCATTGAGCCCGCTGCCTTTGGCGTGCTTGATGAGCTCTCCGTCATCGAGGCCCGACTTCTGAAGGAGAAAGCTTGCGTTGCTGTTGTTGGCGACGGTGACCTTCCTCGTCGGGTCGCGCGGGTCGGCGATTTGCTCGAGGCGAATCGGAATGCGGCTGAGCCTGCTGAGGACGTTGCTCGCCTTTTCCAGTTCTTCAGGCGTGTGCGTGGTCTTGCTGAGGAACTCGTCAAGCGTGCTGCGATCGAGCACGTTGATGCGGGGATTCAGCTGGTTGATGTTGTCGATCACTTCGTTCACACCCATTCGGGTGTTCGCAGCGCGGTAGAGCAGATCCTGTGCCGTGCTCAACTCGGTGAAGCTGCTCTTGCCTGCCTTCACGTTGTCGGAAATCTGAGCGAGCTGCTGTCGCTGGTCAGGGGTGAGGTTCGACGACTTCGCCGCCGCCGCCAGGTACTTCGCGCCCACCTCCTTGCCCTGGAGCAGTGCGCTCGCCAGCAGGTTGGTCGGGCCGCACTTGTACGTGGTGTCGTCACCAGTTGAGCCCGGCGCGTGCTGGGTCATGCCTGAGACGATGACGGCCGGGTCCGCCCACGCCTCTGGTGTGAAGTCCGGTGAGGCGCGGCTCGCCAACGCTGCGTCGCTGCCGTTCACCCCGTAGGTGTTCGGTGGCAGGAACACCTTCGGTTTGGAGTCTGCGAGCATCACCGGCAGCTGCGGGAGCGACGGCGTCCCCTCGAACGTGTCCTTCAGCAGCTTCTGACGCAGCGACTCAGCAGAGGGAGGCAACGCCACCGCGGGTGCCTGGGTCATCGGCAGCTCGAGGGCCTTGCGAATCGTCGGGGGGCTGACCGTGTTCGTGATGGGGGGCATGACCCGACCCAAAGCAAACCTTTGGCCACTCAATCGGCCCCTGCGATCAGGGGGTTACTGGCGCCGCAGCAGCACTGTCGCGCGACAACCCCGCGACTGTCGCAGCGACACGTCGACCTGGGGGGCCACAAGGTTTCCTGTCATCCCCGCGAGGTTCCGAGGCAACGAAACCGGCGCGGGTGTTGCTAAGCAGCCGAGCATGGCTTCCTTGTCCGCACGTTTCGTCGTTGTGATTGGCGCGGCTTCAGTGCTGTCCGCCTGCAGCGCTGTCGTGGATAGCCCCGACGGCGGCGGCGGCGGGTTCGGCGGCGGCGGCGGGTTCGGCGGCGGCGGGGTCGGCACCGGCGGCGGGGTGAGCGGCCGCTTCACCAAAGGCCCCGTCGGGTGTGCGGTGCAGACACTGGAGCTCGACGTGAACCTCAGCGGCAACTACCGCGCAGACCGCTATGGCTGGAGCGACGCCAACTGTCAGCGCCGCACCGCAGCCCTCGTGCGCAACAACGCAACGGATCCGGGCGGCTCGCGTGGCGGCTTTCTGCGAGAGATGACGTTCGACGTCGCGGGAGCTGTGCGGACCGCCCGCGGCACCGGGTCCAACGGCTGGAATGGCTGGGGCTACGTCGTCAACCACTACGGGAACACCGCCGACACCTCGAGAACCCGAACCGGCACTTTCAAGACAGTGCTCGAAGGAACCCATCACGCGATCCATGAGTTCAAGGTCGCGATGAGCCCGGGGGGCCCGGTCAACGTCACCATTCGATGGTTCTTCGCGACTGGCCGCAGCGAGCCGATCTACGCAATCTCGTTCGACGCGACGGCAGCCGGCCCCAACAACGTCAACGCCGACACCCGCTCGCCCTACGGCGACATGGCGTTCGAAGGCACCCCGGCCGCGCCCATCACCGGAATCGGCTGGGGCGATCGCTTCCGGTTCACCACCACCGCCAACACCCCCGTCACGACTGGCTCCGCGTGGGATTACACCCAGGCCAACGTGGTGCCGTACGTACGAATGTGGACCTCGGCAGTCGACGCAGAGATGGGCGCAGTGCAAACCCAGACCTTCGATCAGCATGTCGGCGGTGGCGACTACGGCGGTGGGTTGATCGATCAGTGCGCGGGAAAGACAAGCGCGACCAAGGGAGCCAACTGCGCCACGAACGGCGAGACGATGCCGCAGTCGTGGCTTTGGCCCTTTCAGCTCAACCAATACGAGCTGCCGTTCACCACCCTGTCTCACCGCCTGGCGTGGGGCGCGAACTACGGAGCGGTCGGCCAGACCACCTTCAACGCCTTCGGCAAAATGCTCTCTGGCTACCCGATCATGAACTACTCGGTGTTCCTCGTGATGGGGGTCCACTCGACGAACGCGACCCTGCTGCACGCGACCGCGACCGAACGGATGCTCGGCGCGACGGCGATCGGAATGGCGTGGGATCCAACTTACGCGGTGTGGCAAGGCCCGGTGACGTCGAACGCGGCGACGGTGGCGTTCGACCCGAAGGCCGGCCCAGTGCGGGCACCCGTCTTCCACTTCACCGGCTTCAACGCGACCTCCCTTTCGATGGTGACGGTGAATGGCACGGAGCTCACCGCGAACGCCGACTACTTCGCGACGATCGATGCGGCGACCCAGTCGGTGTGGTTGACGCTCAACGGAACAGTCACCGCCCCGGTGTCGCTACACATTCAGTAGCGCCCGCGAATTCGAGCTTCAGTAGCCGTTGCGAACGAGCACCGCTTCGATTGCGCGCATGCGGCGCGTCTGGTCGGCCAGCGCCTTCTGCGGGTTCTTCAGGCCCGTCGCGGTGAACTTGCCGTTGTCGTCGAACAGCGCGTTGTGGCGCGCGGCGATCAGGTTCTCGGTGGTGATGGGCTTGCCAGCCATCGTCTGCGGCAGCCGCGCGAGGAAGCGCTCGAAGATTTTCGGCGAGCACTGGTTCGCGAGGTCGAAGAACGCCGCCTGCAGCCGGGGGTTGTTCGGGTCGAGGCCCGCCTTGCGGCACGCCGCTTCGTACTTCGGCTGGAAGGATCGCAGCACGCCCAGCTGCGCCTGGTCGGCCTGCTCGGGCGTCTTGACGTTCGGGTTCTGGTACGCCTGATACGAGAAGTTGCCGAGGTTCGTCTTCCCGTTGCCCGGGTCGGTGTGGCTGCCGTACGACTTCGTCTTGCGGCCGTCGACGGTGCGATTGCCTTCCGCGTTGCCGATGGCGATCGACAGCACCGAATCAGCGCTCGACAGCTCCTTCGACAGGTTGAAGCCCTTGCCCGTTCGCGCCGCCGTCGTCGTCGTGCCGTCGGTCGTGGTGCCACCCGTCGTCGTCGACTGCGTCGGGCCCTTCGCCGGGTTGCCGCCCGAGAAGGTCACCGCGTCGCCCGTGAAGCGGTACGGCTTGCCGTCGACGGCACGGAGCTCACCGTTCTCGACCCGCATCTTGATGGTGTTGCCACCGGCCGGGTCGTTGACGTTGTACGTGCCGTCCGCGTTCTTGCCCGTGACGCACATCCAGTGGTCGGTGCCCGAGCCCTTCTTGTAGTCGACGCCGATGACGACGGGCCGGCCCGCCGCCAGCTCTTTGTCGATGTTCGCCACCGAGAACTTGTGCTGACGGGTCGAGACGACGGGCGGGTTCGACTTCGCCGCGTTGCCGACCTCACCGAACACCACGTTGTCGCCGCTGTATGCGCCTTTGCTGTCGAGGTGCTTGTCCATCTCGCCAGGCGTGATGGTCTCGCCGCTCATCTTGCTGACGGCCATCGCGCACGCGCTGATCGCGCAGCCGGCGGCGCTGATGCTCTTCTTGTTGCCAAGCCGGTTGCCGCCCCACTCGCTGTCGCCCTGATTGAAGACGGGGACGCCGTCGCGGCTCGCGTACGTGCGGCCCGTCTGGTCTTTCCACTCGGTCTGCGCGCGACGCTGGGCGCCGTTGCTCACTTCGTCCTGGGTTTCGGCCGCGGCCTTCGAGGGGTCGTACCGGGGCTGAGAGCCCGTCTGTTCCTCGATCGACTGGGGCTTCTTGCCGAAGTCATCCTGCTGGCCGGGCACAATCAGCTTCGCGCCGGTGAGAATCAGGTCCTTGTTCTTGATGCCGTTCGCCTGGGCCAGCGCGTCGACGGTGGTGTTGAACTTCCGGGCAAGGGAACTGAGCGTGTCACCGCGCTGAATCGTGTAAGCCATGATGGGACTCCTTGAGGATCGATGAAGGTGCTTCTGGCCTGGAGGACGACGACGGCCGCGATTGTGTGCGGGGATCCTCAGCAAATCGAAGTCCTACCCGCCCCTACCGAGGAGCTGCGCCGCAACCGCGGATACTTAGACCTCGCACCCACACCGTGCGGTTAGGCTGACGGGCGTGAGCGACGCGTGGATCACGTTGGCAAAGGGTGCGTCACTCGCGCTTCCCGGCGTGCAGGTCGAGCTCGACGCTTTTCTCGTGGTGCTGAAGCGGCGCGCGGAAGAAGCAGGTGGAGCAGCTGGAATCAACGCGGCAGATTTGCTGCTCGCCTTCGCGACGCTGAAGCAAGACCCCGTCGCAACGAAGGAGCTCGACCGCCGCCTCGTGCGCGCCGTGCGGGGAGTGATTGGCCGATTCGAAGGCCTGCAGCTCGAGGAAGTTCAGCAGCAGGTGCGGCAGCGCGTCCTCGTTGGCGAAGGCAGCGGCGGGCCCCGGCTCGCGAAGTACACCGGCCGCGGCGCCATCATGGCGTGGCTCAAGGCCGTCGCGACGTCAATGGCGATCGACGAGTCGCGCCGCCTGCGCCCCGAACGCCACGGCAACGAAGACGAGCTTGTCGCCACCGCGTCGACCGAGGCCGGCCCCGAGGCGAAGCTGCTCAACGAGCAGCAGAAGGTTCACTTCAACGCCGCGTTTCGCGAGGCGCTGACCACGCTCACGCCGCAGGAACGCACGGTGATGAGGATGAAGTTCGTCGACGACCTCGCGATCGAAGACATCGGCAAGGCCTTCGCGGTGCACCGCACCACCGCGATGCGTTGGCTCGACAAGGCGCAGCAGCAGGTGATGGCCGAGACGCGAAAGGTGCTGGGCAAGCGGTTGGGTATGGGAAGCCGCGACGTCGACAGTCTGTTGCGCGCGCTTCAGCCGTCGATCAACGAACGGATCAGCCGGCTGCTCGCGCCGGTGACGTCGACCCGAAAACGCTGATCAAAGAAAGAGCAGGCCGATCGCTCCGAGAATCAGCACCACGCCAATCGCCGCGATGATCCACGGCGCCCGCCGCATCGGCACTGAGTCGATGAAGGCTTCCATCACCGGCGCCGTCACCAACGTCGTCGGCGCGAGGCGATCGGGCCGCGTGGTGAGCAGAGACGGATCGATGTTCTTGTTCGGCGGCGGCAGCGTCGTGTCGGAAAGCGTGGCGGGCTCCTTCGGCACCGGCTTCACGCCCTGTGGAATCGTGGCGGGCTGCGGCGCCGGCACCGGCCTCACCCCTTCGGGCACCGTCTCGGGCTGCACCAGCTGCGTCTTCTCTTCGGCGATGACGAACCGGCGCGAGTCGTTCTTCTGGCGAATGAGCAGCTTCCGCACTTCTTCCGCGGTGGGCCGCGCGCCCGGCTCTTTCGACATCAGCCGCTGAATCAGGTTCTCCAGACTGGCGGGCACATTGGGGAGCACGGTGCGCACCGCGGGAATCGGCGCCTCGAGGTGCCGCTTCATCACGTCGACAATCGAGCCACCCGTGTACGGCTCTCTTCCGACCAGCAGCGCCCACGCGACGATGCCCATCGCATACAGGTCGATGGCGGGCGTCGCCGGCTCGCCGCGAATCTGTTCCGGCGCCATGTACCCGGGCGTCCCCAGCACCACGTTCGGAGCCGTGAGGTGGCTCAACGCGCCCCGCTGCTTCGCGAGCCCGAAGTCGAGCAGCGTCACGTGCCAGCCTTCCTGCCGCTTGCTGACGAAGAGATTCTCGGGCTTCAGGTCTCGGTGAATCACGCCCGCCGCGTGCGCCGCCTGCAGCGCGCCCATCACCTGCTCGAGCACCACCAGCACTTCGGCCGGCGTCAGCTTCCCGCGCTCACGCAGCATCTCGGCCAACGACTGGCCTTCGAGCAGCTCCATCACCATGTAGTGGCGGCCGTCGGGCAACTGCCCCAGCGCAAAGATGTCGACGATGTTCGCGTGGCGAATCGAGTTCACGGCGCGCGCTTCGCCCAGCAACCGGTGGACGAGGCTCGTGTCAGCGGCGAGCTCGGGCAGCAGCACCTTGATCGCCACCGGCTTGCCGATGATTGGGTGCAGGCCCCGGTACAGCACCCCCATGCCGCCCTGGTTGATCCGCTCGAGGATGCGGTACTCGCCGACCTGTTGGCCGACGAGCATGTCCACCCCGACGCGCGTCGCCTGATCCGACGCATCGCTGACCGCCTCGAGCTCGTCGGAAGACGTCGACTGCGTCAGGCTCGACAGCATCTGCCGGCACCGTGAGCACGTGTCCAGGTGATCGACCAGCGCGTCCGACGCCGCCACCTTCATCCTCCCCGCGGAGAAATCGAGAAGCGCCGATTCGTCGGGGTGCTCGCCCATCACCGCGGCCCCAAAAGAAAGTGCAGCGCCTCGGGCAGCCGCTGCGCCCAGTAGGTCTCGTTGTGCACCGCGCCCTTCTGCACCACGTACTTCAGGTCTCTTCCTTCGACGTAGCCCAGCGCACGGTAGACCTCGGCGAGCTTCGCGGTCTGCGTCACGTCGTCGTCGTCCACGCCCGAGTCACCGCTGTCGAGGTAGACGCGCAGCGGTCGGGGTGACGCAGGCGAAGCTCTCACGAGGCCGAGGATCGCTTGGTCCGCCCACCACGTCGACGGCGACATCGCTCCAATCATCCCGAACGTGTCGGCGTGGGTGACCCCCGCGTACGATGAGATGAGTCCACCCAACGACGAGCCCATCAGCGCTGTCGTCTCTCTTGCCGGCATCGTGCGGAACTCTGCGTCGACCTTTGGCTTCAGCTCTTCGACGAGCATCCGCAGGTAGGCCCCGCCCCGGCCACCGTGAAACTCCTGGCCCACCACAGGCGTGTACTCGTCGGTGCGGTCGGCGTTGTTCTCGGGCCCGATGACGATGACCTGGACGATGGCTCCCGACTCTGCGCCGTCGTCGAGTGTCCGCTGCACCCACCACGGGTTTCCGCCATACGCGGTCGTCGGGTCGAAGAGGTTCTGCCCGTCGTGCATGTAGAGCACGGGAAAGCGCGCGCGCGGATTCTCGAGGTACGCCGGGGGCAGGTAGACCCAGACGGGGCGCGTGTTGCCGAGGATGTTCGAGTGGAAGTCGAAGCGCCGCGAGACCTCGCCCTTGGTGATGATGAAGTGCGGGTAGAGATCAGCGGTCTGCCCCGGCGTGATGGCGTAGGCCGGCCCGCGGCTGGGCGTGTCATCGAGGTGAGGCCGCAGCTCGAGCGGAGTCGTGACGTTCGTCAAGCTCGCCGACCACACGTCGTCGGCGCCGAGCGTCATCCCGTGCGTGCCGGCCCCGTGCAGCGTCAGCGTCTTGCCGCGCGCTGGGTAGTGCACACGCACGAGCGTCGGCGTCCCGTCGCAGCCAGCCAGGAAAGCCAATGCGAGCGCGACCCATCGGAACACGCCGTGTCTGTACAACGAGCGGCCGTGTAGTGTCGCGGCCGCATGCTCGGCTCGATGCTGCTCATTTCACTCGCCGCCACCCCGGTGAAGCTCGCGGCTCCCGGCTTTCAGGCAGTGAACTTCGACCCGAAGCTCGCCGACCTGTACCTCGAGCGCTTCGTCGTCCTCACCAAGAACGACGACCTTTCCATCGTCACCTCGCGCGACATCTCGCAGGTGCTCGGCATGGAACGCCAGCGCGAGCTGCTGGGCTGCGGCACCACCAACTGCGTCGCCGAGCTCGCCGGAGCGATGGGCGCCGACGCGATGCTCTCGGGCACCGTCGCGAAGTCCGATCGCAGCATCACGATGGTCCTCCGGGCGATTCGCGCCAACGATGCGAGTGAGCTCGTCTCGGCCACCGTGCGCGTGGACAACGAAGACGCGCTGCAAGACTGGATCGAAGCCCACGCCAGGGAATTCGGAGAGCAGCTGGTCGCGCGGTACCGGGGCGTCGCGCGCGCGTCAGCCTCGGTCTCGCCGGCCTGGCCGCGGATCACCATTCTCGCCGGTGGGCTCGTGCTCGCCGGAGTTGGTGCGGTGGCGCGTGGGCTCGCGGAAGGTCCGGCGACTCAGCTGCGCAAGGCGAGCCCGGCCGAGCCGATCGACATTCCAGCGACGGTTGCGCAGGGTCGCGTGTTCGAGTCCGCGGGCAATGTGATGCTCGGGGTCGGCGCAGCAGCGATCGTCACCGCGGCAGTCTTGTTCATCGTGCAACGTCCTGCGCCTTCGCTGGCGATCCTCCCCACTCCCAACGGCGTCGCCGTCGTCGCGGGAGGGACCTTCTGATGCGCGCCCTTCTCTTCAGCGCCGGGGTGCTGATCAGCGCCGGTTGCATCGGGTGGGATCAACTCGAGGCCAACGCGCGGTGCCAGCAGTTGGGTGAATGCAACGGCGGGAAACCCGATGGCGGCACCGGCGGCGGGCGCGGCGGTGGCTCCGGTGGCGGCGGAATGGGCGTGGGCGGGGGTGGCTCGGCAACAGGTGGTGGCTCGGGCGGCGGAGCAGCTGGCGGCCCTCACACCGGTGAGCGCAACCCTCTTCAACTCCGACAGCGGGACGCAGCTCGCCGTCGTCGGCGTGGACCCGTTGCACATCGAGTGGCGAACCTTCAACAAGGCAACGTTCGCGTTGACCGGCGCGAACAGCGTCTCGAGCGGAGCGCCCTTGGTCGGAGAAGCGATTACGTCGCCTTCAGACAGCGGCTTTCTCTACGGCACGGTGCCCATGGGTGGAGGAAACAGAGCGAGGTTCGAGCACGCAGAGGTCGATGGCCTCGGCAGTCTTCCGTACATTCCCAACAACGGAGCTATCGCCGCCTCCTTTCCGCGCGTGGTCGGCGGGCAAGGTGGACCCGGACTCTGGCTGTTGTGGGAGTCGAATTTTGGCCCTGAGCTCGTGCTCTTCGAAACGGCGTCGAGAGCAGAGGTCGACCGGTACCAGGTAGGCTCATCCAGCCTCCGCGTCAGCGGCATCGCGGTGGGGGGCAACTTCGCCTACGTCGTGCTCGACACCACCAGCAACGGCAGCGTCACCATCGGGAAGTCGGGTACCCAGTTCACGGTCACGGGTCCCGGCACCTTCGTGGCGCGCTTCACCTCCTCAGGTGGGATCGTCGGCCTCGACTACGCCTACCGCCTCGCCGGAGCGAACAAGCTCATCACCGAGGTCGTCGGTCTTCTCGACGGGAACGGCATGCCCCTCATCGGACTCGGTGGAGTCTGCCGCGCGACCGGGACAAGTACAGGCGATTGCATCAACGGCCCAGGCGAAGGCGCCGTCGGAATCTTCGCGCCTCCGCCGTAACTTCAGCCCTGAAGCTCGGCGCCGAGCATCGCGGCGCCGACGACGCCGCTGTCATCGCCGAGGGCCGCCATGCCGACCCGCAGCCCCGCGCGGCTCGCCGCCAGCGTCCGCGTCTCGATCGTCTTCTCGATGCGCGCGTACATCTTCGGGCACCGCGCGAGCACCCCGCCGCCCAGCACCACCATGCCCGGGTTCAGCGCCGTCACCTGGTTCGCGATCACCAGCGCCAGCGACGACGACACGAAGTCCCACAGCCGAAGCGCTTCTGCGTCTCCGTTGTGGGCCTGAAGCTCGAGCTCGGCCGCTCCGCCTTCGAGGCCCGATTCCGCCATCCACGCCGCGAGGTTCACTCCGCCAGCGTAGGCCTCGATGCAGCCGAACTCGCCGCAGCCGCACTGCCGCCCGCCTTCGAACTTCACCTTGATGTGGCCGACTTCCCCCGCGACGCCGCGCGCGCCGAGCACCAGCTTCTTGCCCGCAATCTGCGCGCCGCCCACGCCCGAGCCAACGAAGCAGGTGAACGTGTCCGTCTCGCCTTTCGCGACGCCCGCGCGGAACTCGCCCCACGCCGCCGCCTTCAAGTCGTTCACCACCGCCACCGCGCGCCCAAGCCTCGCCGCCGCCAGGTGCCCGAACGGCACGTCGCGCCAACCCAGGTTCGGCGCCACCGCCACCACGTCGCCACGCAGCTGCGCCGCCACCGCGACGCCACACGACAGCCGCCCCACCACGCCGGCCGCCTTCGTCGCCGCATCCGCCGCGCGCGCGATCGCCGCGATGATGGCCTCGGGCGACCGGTCGCCGTGCACCTCTTTCACCGACGTCACCACCACGCCTGCTTCGCGATCCACCACCGCCGCGCGGACGTGGGTGCCGCCCAGATCAACGCCGAGCGCGAGCTGCATCACCACGCCTTCAGTTCTTCCGCGAACCGCGAGAGGAAGGCAGTGAGGTTCTTCTTTCCCACCTCGTCCGTCAGCGCGCCGCTGGCGTCGAACGCCTTGTCCGCGTGCGAGAGACCGAAAGCGGCACCGGGCAACACGTACGCCTGCACGCCCATCGAAAGAATTCCGCGCAGCTGGTGTTGCGCCTGCAGGGTTCCGCCGCCGCCGGGGGTCGCTCCGATGTGCGCGGTGAGCTTGCCCTTGAACGGGTTGGTGGGCGGCGGCCGCGAGCACCAGTCGATGACGTTCTTCAGCACGCCCGGAACGCCGTAGTTGTACTCGGGGGTCACGATCAGCACCGCTGACGCCTTGAGGATGCGCGCCTTCAAGTCGGCGACTCCCGCGGGGATCTGCGTCTGCAGAACATCCTCGTTGTAGACGGGGATGCTCGCCGACGGCAGGTCGAACACATCGACCTCGATGCCGAGCTCCTTCAGCTGCACAGCGGCGACGTTCAACAGCTTGCGGTTCACCGAGCCTTCGCGAAGCGAGGCAGCAAGACCAAGGACGGTGGGGTTGTTCACGCGCCGAGTTCCCTCTTCGCGATCTCGATGGTGCCGTCGATGAGCTTCTGAATCTCGTCGAGCCTTTCCTTCGTCGTCGCCTCGTAGCGGACGACCAGAATCGGCGTGGTGTTCGACGCGCGGATCAGCCCCCAGCCATCCGGCCACGTGGCGCGGACGCCGTCGATCTCGTTCAGGTTGAGGCCCTTCTTCCGCAAGAGCTCGGTGCAAGCCTTCACGAGCGCGAACTTCTTTTCTTCGATCGTGTCGACGCGAAGCTCGGGCGAGCTGTAGGTGAGAGGCACGTCAGCCAGCTGCGCCGAAATCGGAGTCTTCTCGTGGGTCAGGATCTCGAGCAGCCGCGCGGTCGTGTAGGTCGCGTCGTCGAAGCCGAAGAAGCGGTGCTTGTAGAAGATATGGCCGCTCATCTCGCCGGCGAGCGCGGCGTGCGCTTCCTTCATCTTCGCCTTGATCAGCGAGTGCCCCGTCTTCCACATGATCGGCTGGCCGCCGTGCTTTGCGATGTCGTCGTACAGGGTGAAGCTGCACTTCACTTCGCCGACGATCGCCGCGCCGGGCTGCTCTTTGAGCACGTGGCGCGAGAGCAGAATCATCAGCTTGTCGCCCCAGATGATCTCGCCGTTCTCGTCGACCACGCCGATGCGATCGGCATCACCGTCGTACGCCACGCCTACTTCTGCCTTGTGCTGCTTCACCGCCGCGATCAGGAACTCGAGGTTCTTCGCCACCGTCGGATCCGCGTGGTGGTTGGGGAACCGGCCATCGGGCTCGCAGAACAGCTCGACCACGTCGTAGCCCATCGACTTCAGCAACGGCACCGCGGTGATTCCGCCGACGCCATTGCCCGCGTCGACCACCACCTTCATTCCCTTCCGGCCGACCTTCACCGTCGACTTGCAGAAGTGCAGGTAAGGGGTGACGACGTCGAAGAGGGTGACGTTGCCTTTGCGATCCGACGTCTCGTAGTCAGACGCTTCGATCATCTTTCGCAGCTCTTGAATCGTCTCGCCGTAGAACGTGGTGTTCCCGGTGCCCATCTTGAAGCCGTTGTATTCGGACGGGTTGTGGCTGCCGGTGATCATCGCCAGGCCTTCGACGGGCAGCGTGTTCGCCGCAAAATAAACGCACGGCGTCGGCACCACGCCGACGTCGATGACGTGAATGCCGGTCGAGGTCGCGCCGCGGATGAAGAGGTCGTTGTATTTCGGCGAGCTGATGCGCGCGTCGCGGCCGACGACGATCGTCCTGCCGCCCTTGCGCTTCACCATCGTCGCGAGGCCCTTGCCGAGCTTCTCGACCACGTCGTCCGTGAGGTCTTTGTCGACGATTCCGCGCACGTCGTACTCGCGAAAAATCTGAGTGTTCATGACCGGCATGTATCACGGGGCCCAAGGGCCCGGATCAACGCGAAGTGTTCGGTTCTTGACGTGGGCCGCGACTCGGGCAATTTGGGCAATCCACTTGGCCCGGGAGGGGCCTTTTCCTTGAAAAATACCTTTAAGTTGGTGATGGCAGCGTCCGTGGTCGTGGTGGCTCTTTCGATCGGTGCGTGCGGCAGCAACGGCAGCACGACGGGTAGCACGGGCGGCGGAACCGGCACGGGCGGCGGAACCGGCACGGGCGGCGGCGCGGCTGCGACCACGTGTGCCTCGTACTGCACCACCATCTCGGGCTGTGGCGCGAACCCGGACGGCGGTGCGACGTTCCAGCAGTACGCCGCGAGCGGTGACTGTCAGGGCGTCTGCGCTGCCTTCGCGGCTGGCACCGTCGGTGCGACCTCAGGCAACACGAAGGAATGCCGCGCCTACCACGCGGGCGTTGCGACCGCGAACGGCGGCGACAAGGGCCTGCACTGCCCCCACGCTGGCCCCGCGGGCGATGGTGTTTGCGGCAGCCCGTGCGAGAGCTTCTGCACGATCGCCGAG
>JBBRAX010000061.1:0-46654 GCA_038206395.1 Myxococcales bacterium
GGTCATCCGCCAGCACCGCGGCAACGTTCACCTCACGTCGTCGCCAGTCTTCTGGCCGAGCACGGTGTTCGGCCGCATCTACACAGGTCACCAGGCCAGAATCACTGCCTCCGTCTGGGCGCCCGGCGGCACCAGCCGACCGCCAGGCGACGACGTCATTCAGCAGCTCCTGCTTCCGAACCTACCTTTAGCGAAAGTGCCGCTGCACGGGCCGGCCTTCCGCGCGTTCTGGCGGAGCGATGCCGAGCATCGCGGCCAGCGTCGGAGCGGCGTCCTGCGGCTCGACCGGCGTGAAGTTGCGGCCGGCCTTTACGTTCGGGCCCACCACGAACAGCGGGACGCGGCGGTCGTACGCGTTGCCCGACGAGTGGTCGGTGCCGGCGTCGTAGCCCCCTCCGAAGACGAAGTACGCGTTGAGATCGAAGAGCACCGTGCCGCAGCGATCTTCGTAATTCGACCGCAACGCCAGCGCCTCGGCCGAACCCGGAATGCGCACGCCCGGCACCGTCGACAGGCCCAGCGTCACCGCCGCGCGAAGCCTCGCCTTCTCATCCACCGTCAGGCCCTTCTCATCGAGGTACACGTGCGGCGGGGCGATCGCTATCACCCGTGCCGACAGCTTCGGGCCGACCGCTGCCTTCGCCGCCGTCATCAGGGCGTCCGTGCTGATGCGCGCCGTCTTCAGCTTCAGCGCCGCGCTCGCCTCGACCAGCGGGGCCGCTCCGTGATCGCTCGACACCACCATCGACCAGCCCGTCTTCCCGAACTTCGCGTCCAGCGTCTGGTTGAAGGCGCGAAGCTCGCCGCTGAGCCGCTCGAGCAGATCGATCTTCTCTGCGCTGCCCGGGCCCCAGTTGTGACCTGCGTAGTCGGCCGCCGAGATTGAGATCATCAGCAGGTCTGGCGTGCCGCGCTTGCCCAGCTGCTCGCCGTCGATCGCCGCCAGCGCAAGCTTGAACAGGTCGGACACCGAGGTCGGCGTCAGCCGGTAAGCCTTCGCACGCTGGGCCTCGGGCAACGACTTGAGGTCGTGCGGGAAGGTGATGTCGAAGCCATCGGGCCGCGACTCGCCAGCGCGGGCGTCTTCGACGCGTGACGCTCCGCCATCGGGAAGCGGTGACCACTGGGCCGTGGCGAACGAACGGCCCGGCAGGTCAGCTTGCGCCGCCGCCCACGCCGGAAGCTCGGCCGCGTACGCCTTGCTGGTGGTGTACCGGCCGATCGCCGGCTCGTACCAGAGCGCTAGATCCGCCGTCGGGCCCGCCAGCAGAATTGCCGCACGATCCTTGCCGCTGACCGAGATGACCTTGCTCTTCGGGAAGCGCGACTTCAGCGTGTCGCCCAGCGTCGGCGCCTCGAGAAACCGCGCGCTCTTGCCGATGCCTTCTTTCGCACCCAGCACCTGCTGGCCCGGGTCATCGATCGCGTTCCTTCCCTTCGCGTCCAGCATCCACTCGTTCGCGCAGATGCCGTGCGTGGGAACACCCGCGCCCGTCGACAGCGTCGCGTGCCCCGGCGCAGTCTCGGTCGACAGGTTGTCGTACCAGGCGTCGAACCGCGTGCCTCGGGACTCGAGCCCGCCGAAGTCCGACAGCTGCAGCGCCTCAAGGTCCGCGCTGCCCAGCTGATCAACGACGACGAACACCCCGAGCCGCGGAGGCGCCGCTTCCACTTTCGGCGCCGCACCGAGCAACACCGCGACCAGGATTGCCGTAACCAAGGGGCGCTTTCTAAACCAAACGGATTGCAAAAGGGGTTGCACCGGCGCGACGCATCGACCACAAGCGCCCGCTCGAATGGCGAAAGGCTCGTTCACGTTGATGGTGATCTCGGCGCACGACGTGCCCGTGCGCAGCTTCCACGTGCGCGCCCGCGTCTTCGTCTGGGCGGCGATCGCCGTCACCGCGATTGTCACCACCGCGTTGGTTGCCTCGAGCCACTACGCGTCGATTGTCGATGTCGCCGCCGAGAACCAGCCGCTGCGCCACGAGAACGCCGCCCTGCGTGCCGAGCTCGACGCCGTCTCTGGAAAGCTCGAGTCGATTGGCGGCACCCTCGATCGCGTTCAGCGGTTCGACCAGAAGCTGCGCACCAGCACCGTTTCCGAGGCCGGCTTCAAAAACCTCGCGATGGGCCCGACGCAGGCGCTCGCCTATACGCCCCGTGTGGATCCCGACGAGGTGACGGGGACGCGGGTGGTGGTGGAAGGCCTCCCGGCCGAAGCCGAGCGGCTGTCGACCGAAGCCATGCGCCGCGAGAACAGCCTTCAGCAGCTGCAGGCGTACTTCCAGGACCAGAAGTCTCTGCTCGCCGCGACGCCTTCTATCTGGCCGATTCGCGGAGTCGTCACCAGCGACTTCGGCGGCCGCGCGGATCCGTTCTCGATGGAGAGCGCGATTCACTCGGGCATCGACATCGCGGCGCCGACTGGGAAGGAAGTGGTCGCTCCGTCTGACGGCACTGTCGTCTTCGCGGGCCTCGAGGGCGGCTATGGCAACGTGCTCGTCATCGATCACGGCTACGGCCTCAAGACCCGCTACGGCCACCTGTCGCACATTCAGGTCATTCAGGGCGCCCGAGTGAAGCGCGGCGATCGGATCGCGAATATCGGCAGCACCGGCAAGTCCACCGGGCCCCACCTTCACTACGAAGTGCGGGTCGACGGCCACCCGCGCAACCCCCGCGCCTACATTCTCGAAGACCTCGAGTAGTCAGTCGTCAATCACCACCGACACGGCCGCGCTCTGGCCCTCGCGGTGCGCGAAGGCGGCGCGAATGGTGTGCGCTCCAGGGGAAAGGGGCACGCGCAATTCGTGGGGCCAGCCGACCTGGGCCACGGGGCTGCCGTCGACGAGCCAGACGATCTCTTCGGTCGCGGGCGCCACTTTCGCGGCGAGCCGAATCGTCGAGAGCTCGCGCGGGGTGTCGGGGTCGTAGAGGAAACGCGACAGCGCCCGCGGCTCGGTGATCGCAATCTTTGCCACCGCCGGCGCCGCGCTCGGACACAGCGGGCTCTCGCGCGTCGGAGCAATCTCCAGCCGCTGCCTTCTCGCCCACGTGCCGTACACCTCGGGCAGCATCAGCATCGCCTTCGACACCACGTGCTTCACGGGACATGCCGCCGTCGCCAGCAGGCCGTTGCGCGCGTCGAGCTTCACCTTCGCGTGGAAGGGGCAGGGCGCAGACGGCTCGGTGCCCGGCGCGAAGAACTCGGTCTTCGACGACGTGCACTCGGGGCCGACGAGGCGGCCAGACAGCGGGCAGACTTCGCGCGGCACCCAGTGCGTCGGCGGCGCGAACGCCGAGGCCCACGCGAGGTGCGGCGCGCGGAGCGGCATTACCGCTTCCATGATCTTGTGAGCGGCCGGTGCTGCGCCTCCTGCTCCGCTCACGCCGTTCATCTTTCGCCAGTCGTGGTTGCCGACCCAGACGACGACCGACAGGCGATCGCTGAGCGCCACCGCCCACGCGTCGCGGTAGCCCTGGCTCGTGCCCGTCTTCACTGCCACGGCGTGGTCGAAGTCGAGCGGGCCCCCCTGCGGGAAGCCAGGCCGCCGCGCTTCGGGGTCCGCCAACAGGTGCGCGGTCATCTGCGCCGCGTCGCGCGAGATGAGCCGCGCGCTTTCCGCCGCGGGCTTGCCGACCCATCGCTGCAGCGGGCGTGTCTCGCCGCCATTGCCCAGCGACGAGTAGAGGTTCGCGAGCTCCAGCGGCGTCAGGTGAAGGCTGCCGATCGCGAGCGAGAGGCCGTAGCGATCGGGCGACCAGTCGATGCCTTTGACTCCGCCCCGCTCGAACACGTTCAGCGCGCGTTCGACGCCGAGCTCGGAAAGAAGGTTGAGCGCGGGGATGTTTCGCGAGTTGCCGAGCGCCTGCCGCAGCAGCATCGGGCCCATGAAGGTGTGGCCCATGTTCTCGGGCACGTAGGCGCCGCCCTGCACGGTCGCGAACTCCGTCGGCACGTCGGGCATTTCGCTGGCCGCGGTGTGTGAGCCCTTCTCGAGCGCGAGCGCGTAGATGAAGGGCTTCAGCGTCGAGCCCGGCGAACGCTTCGTCGCGAGGAAATCGATCGCGCCCTTCGCTTCTTCGTCGAAGTAGTCGGCCGAGCCGACGTAGGCGAGGATCTCACCCGTCGAGACGTCAGACACCACCGCTGCCGAGTTCGTCGCGTTCGCCCAGTGCAGCCGGCGCAGGTTCTCGACGACCGCGCGCGCGGTGAGCTTCTGGATGTCGAGATCGAGCGTCGAGGTGGAGATCAGCGGCGCGCCCGGCGCTCTGAGCTCGCGGCTCCAGGCGAGGACGGCGTGCATCGCGGCAGGCGTGCGTTGCGGGCGCGGCACGAGGCCGAGGTTGGAAATGGTCGCCTGCCGGTAGTCTTCGCCGGTGAGAATTCCGCGGTCGCGCAGGTTCTGCAGGATGCGGCGCGACCGCTTCAGCGCGCGCGCTCTGCCTTCCTCCGTCCACGGGCTCATCCGCCCCGGCTGCTGCGGCAGCGCGGCGAGGAAGGCGGCCTGCTGCCACGAGAGGTCTTCCGCCGGCTTGTCGAAGTAGAGGCGGGCCGCGCGGACGACGCCGTGCGCGCGATTCCCGTACGGCGCGAGCGTCAGGTACTGCCGCAGCACCTGGTCGTGCCCATGCCTGCGAATCAGCAGCAGCGCCTCGCCGGCCTCGCGCGCTTTTGCCCACAGCGACCTCGACGCGGGGTGCTGCATACGGGCGACCTGCATCGCGAGCGTCGACGCGCCCGAGACCACCCGCCCATTGCGCAGGTTCTGCCAGACGGCCCGGATGATCGATGGCGCGTGCACGCCCGCGTGGTCGTGGAAGTAGCGGTCTTCCGTTTCGATCGTCGCGATCGCGACCTTCTCGGGAAGCGCCGCCGGCAACGGCCAATAACCGAGCGCGTCGTTCGGTGACGGCACCTCGCCGAGGTAGCGACCCCGGCGGTCGAGCAGCAGGTGCGACGGCGCGTGCGTCTGCAGCTCCGAGCTCAGCGCGTGGACGTAGAGCGCGCCCAGAAGAATCAGCATTGAAGCGAGTCCGATCCGTTTGACGCGCTTCCGGGGATCCCGAGAGAAGTCCCGCTGCCGTTCATCCCGAGAGAAGTCCCGCTGCCGTTCATCCCGAGAGAAGTCCCGCTGCCGTTCATCCCGAGAGAAGTCGAGGGATGATCTTCCTCCGCGCCCGGCACCTGAAGCCGTGCCACCGAGGCGGCCCATCCCTCGACTTCTCTCGGGACGAACGGGCTGAAGCCGGGGCGCCATCTACTTCTCGCGCGACCCGGTGACAGCGATGCGCATGCCCTGGCCGCGGCCGCGAATGGACTCGCGGTACATCATCTCGGCGTACGGAGCGGGGTGCACGAAGCTGCCTTCTGAGCTGGCGCGCACGCGGAAGTGGAACCCGTACGTCCCCGCGGGAAGCTCGTTGAAGTAGTACCGAACCTCGTGGTCGAGGCGCTGGACGAAGGTCGGCGTCAGCGAGTCCGACCGCGAAGGCGTCGCGTCCGAGCCACTGGTCGCGAGGGCCGGGTTCAGCGGCTCGAGGCCCGCCGCGAAAGGCACCACGAAGGCGACATGGTTCCGCGTCTGGTCATTGACGATCTGCGCGTGAAGCTCGAGCACATCGCCGATTCCCACCTTCAGCGTCTTCCCCGCCGCGTCGTCGTGGTTTGTCGGCGCCGAGTTGTCCGGGTGCAGCCACGTCAGCCCCCGGCTCACGACTAGGCCATCGTTCTTCGCCACCACGCGGTCGCCCGGCGCTTCCGGCAGGTAGCTGTACGCGACGCGGGCGCCCACCGGCGCTCCGCTGACCGTCACCAGCTGCTGCGTCGCCTGGTTGAGGAACCGCTTCGCCGCCTTGCCCTTGTCATCGAGGATCACGTTCGGCGTCCCCGGAATTTCGACAGTGATTCGCGGCGTCTCGACGCGGGCCTTCTCGAAGTAGAGCCCCAGCGCCACGATGCCGCGGCGGTTGTCGTGCGTCGTCCCGAAGCCCCACCGCGCGCTGCCCTTCGCAATCAAGCCGTCGCGCAGCAGCGCCAGCCTTTCGTCCTTCGGATCCATCGCCAGCAGCGCTTCCATCACCGCGGCCAGCGAGGACGTGCTCGAGCCCAGGTAGTACCCGTTCCACGCGCTGCGATCTCCGCGGATCGAGTCGAACACCTTCTTGCCCTTCACCTGCTTGAACACCACCGCGTCCCACAGCTCGCTCTTCATCGCGGTGAGGTTCGAGGCGAACACGTTCGAGCGTTCGCCCATCGCGGCCGCGAGGTCGGCGAGGCTGGTCGGGTCGAGCTCCTTCCGGCGCTGGAAGAGCTCGATCATGTAGTGCTCGTCCAGCGCGTTGGCCTGAGCGAGCGCTCGAATTGCCGCCGCCTGCTGGTTCCACCGGTACTGCGCGTAGAAGCCGTTGAAGTCGCTGCGCAGCACCCGCTTCAGCGCCTCCATCGCGCGCGTCCGCACCTTCTCGTCCACCGGCAGCCCCAGCTTCTTCGCCGACGTCATGAACTCGACGCCCTGCGCGGTGAGCGCCACGTCCCCTTTGCTGCCCGGCCAGTACGCGAAGAAGCCACCGTCGTCCTGGTTCTGCGACAGCTCTTCCAGCAGCCGCTTTACGTTCGAGTTGAGCATCGGCGTGAAGCGCGTCTCGAGCTCCAGCTGCTTCAGCATCTTGCCCAGCACCAGATCCGGAGCCACCTGGCTCATGCGCTGCTCCAGACACCCGTGCGGGTACTCAGACAGGTACTCGAGCCCGCTGGCCAGCTCCAACACGCCGGGCAGGCTCGTGACGACGAAGCTCTGCGTGATGGTTCCCGGCCGCGCCGGCTCGGGGAAGGGCTTCATCTGCGTCTTCCCGGGCTGCAGCGTCTCGATCCACGAGAACTTCTCGACGGTGCGATCGGGCAACAGCGGCAGCTTCACCTCGAACGCATCGCCCGCCTTGTCCGACTGCCGCGTCACGTCCATTCGCACGGTGATCGACGTCGCGGCGATCGTCGGCACCGCCTTCACCGTCACTGGCGTCAGCACCGACTGCGCCTTGGCTGCCTTCAGGTCGATCTTCGTCGACGCGATCGGCGTGCCCTCGACCGCGCCCGTGACCTTGATGTCGATCGACGCCGGCCCTTCGGCCCCTTCGACCAGCCGCGCGACCCCGCCCGGCCAGAAGCGGTCTCCGACGCGGACGAAGCGCGGCAGCTGCGGCTGCACCAGCACCGGCAACCGAACCTTCAGCGTCGTCTGCTTGAACCCGAACCGCTGCGCGCCCGCCACCGCGACGACGCGCACCTTGAAGTTGGTGAGGTCGTCCGAGAGCGTCACTGGAATCACCACCTTCCCCGACGGAGGCACCGTCACCGTCGCCGCGTAGAAGGGCACCGTCTTGAAGTTCTTGCGAACGAGGCGCTTGCCCTCGCCGTTCTCGTCGTCGCTGCCGTCACCGCCTGGGTCCTCTTCGAGCTCGGTGACGCGGCCGACCACCAGGTTGCGCGTGTCGCGAATCGAGGTGCCGCGGCTGTTGCGGCGAATGAGCTCGCTCAACGGATCCAGCGTCGCCTCGCGCGCCAGTGACAGCACCGCTTCGTCGACCAGCCAGAAAGTGACTTCGCCGCCCACCGGGCGCTTCTGGTCGTCGGTGAGCAGAATCGTGAAGTCCTGCTTCGTGCCCGGCTTCGCCACCTCGGCGTGAAGCACCTCGAGCTTGACCAGGTTCTTCACCGGCTCGACCTCGAGATCCACGCTCGCCGCCGACGACGCTGGCTTGTAGCGCGCGTCGTCCGTCTTTCCCTCGCCCAGCCGGCCGCGCATCAGCACCACATGCACGGGGACGTTCGGCACGAACTTGTCGGTCACACGCACGTCGATGACCGCCTTGCCGCCGCTGACGTTGTGCCAGGTGTACGTGTTGCCCGTCGGCTCTTCGACGATGACCAGCGCGCGGGCCGACGTGTACGGGCTCTGCACCAGCAGGTGCGCGGTGTCGCCCGGTGCGTACGTCTTCTTGTCCGGCTTCAGCTCGAAGACGCCTTCTTTCGATTTGTTCCACGACAGAGGCGTCTGCCCTCCGATGTAGAGGTCGGCCTGCATCGTCTGCACGCGGCCCAGCTTGTCGCGGCTGAAGAGCTCGACCACGTAGACGCCCGCTTCCTTCACGTCGAACGACAGAGGCAGCGGCTTGTCACCCGAGGTGACGATCTTCTCGGCGACCTGCAGGTCTTCCTGCTCGGTGACGTACTTTGCCTTTCCTGTGGCGAAGCTCGTCTCGCGAAGGTTCGAGTGCCACACCCGCCGAAACAGCCGGACGCGGACTTCCTGGCCCTTGACCAGCTTGTCGTCGACGCCGACTGCGAGCACCGACGGCTCGAGCGTGGTCGCCTTCTCGAGGTAGCGCGGCAGCTTCATGCCCAGCACGAACGGCGGCAGCGCCTTCACCTCGGTCGTCGCGGTAATCGGCTGCTCATCGGGGCCGGTGACGGTCGCCTCGAACGTGTAGACGCGCGCGCTGCCGTCGAGGTCGAGCTGGGGGTTGATGGTGATGTCGGCCGCTCCGGTGTCGTCGAGCTCGCCAGCCTGCGTGGTGACGTCGGGCGCGCGCGCGCTGCCAGGCCTTGCGAACTGCGTCGAGCTGGCGAACAGGTAGCCGTCGAGGCCCTTCGGCATCCAGTGGTAGGGACGCTGCGTCACCGACCAGGCGATCGCCTGGTTCCCGACGTTGCCGCCCGCGTAGTAGCGCGCGACTGCCTTCACCTTGAACGCCGCATCCAACGGGACCTTCGTCTTCCCCGTCAGCTGCACCTCGAACGTCGGCACGCGGTACGCCTCGATGCGGAACTGGCGGGTAGAAATCGTGCGCGACGGGTCGGCCTCGTACAGCGACGCGGTGAAGGTGCCCGTCGGGGTGTTCTTCTCGTCGAAGGTGCCCGCGAAGCCCGCGAGCGCAGACGTGGTGAGGGGAATCTTCCATTGCTGGCCGTCGGGCCCGGTGACGATGCAGCCGATCGACTTCTGCTGCGCCGCGGTCGGCAGCTTCAGCTCGCCGGCCTGCTTCACCCGCGCGAACCCCTTGAGAAACACCGGCTCGCCCGGCTTGTAGATGGCGCGCTCGCTGAAGAGAAAGCCCAGGGTGCCTTCGTTGGGAGACGCCGGCATCAGCTTCGTGGTGAGCCAGCCGAGCCAGTCGCCGCTGCTCGACCAGTGGTTGTTCGCGAAGCGCGGTGGGCTCTCGCGCGGGTCGAGCACGAGGGAGTCGTCGCCGCTGACGACGCTGATGCGGGTGATCGCTTCCCAGCCCACGCGCGGGCCGAGGTTGGCGCGGCCTTCGGCGTCGGTGGTGAAGGACTCTTTGACGATCGGGCTCCAGTTCTTCGGCGCCTGGAAGGGCTTGATGAGGCGGCCTTCGAGGGTGACGGTCGCTGAGCGAACGGCGTCGCCATCGTCGAGGGTGCGAACGTAGATGATTGCCTTGTCGCGCTCTTCCACCGAGGTGAGGGTCAGGTTGGTGACCTGCACGCGGACCCACGCGCGCTCTGAACGTCCCGTGAGCCGGCGCAGGCCGACCAGGTAGGTGCCTGGCTTGCTGGCGCCAGTGACCGGGTCGAGCAGCCCTTTCAAGTCGAGCCCGAACTGGGTGGTGTTGCCCTTGTCGCCCAGCGGCAGATCGATGACCTTGCTCACCAGTGGAGTGCCGAGCAGCCGGATGTGCTTCTGCAGGCTGTTGCTGTCGACGTAGCCCGGCATCGCCGGCACCTCGGGCTCTTCACCGGGAAACGGCGGCGCCGTCTGTTCGTCGATCACGATCGGCGACGACGGCCAGGGCCACAGCCCGTTGTGGAGCGCGTCGACCCGGTAGATCCGCACGTCCGCGCGCGCATCGCCGTAGCCGGTGATGGGCAGCATCCGTGGACCTTTCGATTCAACGATCGCGGTCGACTGGTTCCACTTGAGGAAGGCCGACTTCCACCCGAGGTGGAAGAAGACCTCGGCGGGCTTCACCTCGCGAAGGCCGCGGCCGCTGTCGTCGACAATCGGCGCGGGGCCCAGCGTCATCTTGTAGAGCGTGTCGGGCACGAAGCGGCCGGCCAGCTGCACGCGGCTGCCCGAGCTGGTGAAGCGCAGGTCGGCGACGGCGGGCTCGAGGCGCACGAGCTTGCGAAGGCTGGTGAGGGTGAGGTCGGCGACGGGCGCAGAGAACTCGAGCTGCGGAGCGTCGCCGCGGTTGCCGCACGCGAGGGCCAGGTCTTTCGGGGTCGACGCTCCGCCGAGAAGAGAGAACGCGTTGCTGCCGCAGCGCACGCTGGTGAGGCTGAAGGCGGTGCGGGTCGACGCGCGCCCCGTCCACAGCGTGGTGCCTTCGTTGCCCAGGGCGAGCGCGAGGCTGACCACCAGCTGCTTGCCTTCGGGCACGTCGTCTTCGAGGGTCAGCGCGTAGGTAGCGGGGTCGCGCTGCGACGCGCGCGGCAGTGGGGCGACGGCCCAGGTGTTGATCTTCCGGCGCGGCGAATCGGCGAGGCCCGGCAGATCGCGCACCTCGAGGGTGAGCATCTTCTTCAGGCTCGGCAGGGCGAGCGCCTGCGGGAAGGTGAGGGTGACGACGCGGAAGGGCTTGAGGCCTTCAGCTGACGGGGCGGGCGACATCGCGCTCGGCGCGGACATCATCGTGGTCAGCGTGCGGGTGGTGCTGCCAGCGGTGAACTGAAAGCGCGCCAGCGCGGGCCACGGCTCGGCCGGTCGGAACTGCAGCGTGCGGCGGTCGACCCAGACGAAAGCGCCCGGCCAGTCGGGCACCATCTTCATCCGCTTCGGCCCGTCGTCCGCGTTCGCCTTCGACGCGACCACGTCGTCGGGGAAGTAGACGGTCACCGGGTCGTAGCCGCGCAGGAAGTCGTCCGGGAGGATCTTGAGGCCGCCCGCCGGGCGCTGCCCCTGGTCGGCCGGTGCGTACGTCTGGGCGTGAACGGGGAAGCTGAGCAGCGCCGTGAGGAGGACGGCGGAACAAGGCACTTTCACTTGGCGACTCCGATGCGATTGAAGAGATCTCTGAGGTACTCGTCGGGCACGTCGGCCTTCGCGCCGGCGAGGCCCACGAGAACGGGCTTGAAGCGAAGCGCCGCGTTGCCGGACTTCGGCGGCTGGCGCACGGTGAGCAAGTAGCTGCCTTTGTCGAGCGACAGCAGCTGCTGGCACCCTTCGCCGAGCAGCTGGTACCCGTCGTTGTAGACGGCGCAGTCCAGCGACTCGCTGCGCGCCTGAATGCCGAGGCCGACCTTCCCCTTGCTGGCGGTCTGGAACCGGTAGACGCGCACCTCTGCCGGGGAAATCCAGTCTTCCGCGCCGACCCCTTCTTTGAGCGCCGCGACGGGCTCAGAGGTCCACCGCAAGAGCCCAGGCCCGGTCTGACCTGCGAAGGGCCGCACCACGAGCCGGTAGGTGCCGGGCGACAACAGCCGCACCAGCTCACAGCCCGCGTCGAGCCCGTCGACGGCGAGCAGATCGTTTCCCTTGAACAACGCGCACACGCCCGACTCGGCCGTCACGCGCACCACCGCGTCCTTCTCGACCACGATCGCGCGATCCATCTTCGTGGTGCCAATCGGCACTGCGACCGCGGGAAGCAGCGCAGCTGCTGGCGTCGCCGCGGGCTCGACCCCCAACCGTCCCTGCCGATCGCGGCCGGTGGGAAAGACGGCGGCGCGCATCGCTCCGGGGCGGTGCTCGAGAATCAGCTCGGCCGACGCACCCGCCGGAATCGTGGCGCGGCAGCCAGTGCTTCTCACGCCGTCCGACAGCGCGAGCAGGCAGCGGTCGACGTTGCCCTCGACCAGCACGGTGCGCTCGGCCGAACCGGTGGGGATCTTCAGCCGCATCGTGCCGGGCACCCGCGGCGCGTCTTCGTACAGGCCCGTCAGCGTCGAGCCCTTCTCGGCAGAATCGAGCAGCACGGTCGTCACGTCCGCCGCCGGCTCGGCCGAGGTGATCGCGACCCGCCCGCCCTTGCCCGTCAGCACGCACCGCGCGAGCACGCTGCCGCTGGGCGCGCAGAAGTCCACCGCGCCGCCCTTGTCGTCGAGCAGCACCGCCCACGCATCGACCGGCAGCGTGAGCTCGAGCCGCGCGCGCGCACCGGGCGGCAGCGCGAAGACGCCCGCCTCGTCGACCCAGTTCAACCGGCGGCGGCCTGGCACCAACGCCTCGGCCTTCGACGGCAACTTCAGCGCTCGGTACTCGAGCTTCGCCGTCACGGGAGTCTCGGGGTTGACCGGCGTCCAGGCGCGCATCACCGCCGTCGAGGTCACGCCCGTCGCTGCGAAGCACGTGCTGTCGCGCCCTTCACGAACGTTGCCCGGCCCATCGAAGCCACACGACGGCGACGTGCGCTCGCCGTGCGGCACCTGCCCGGTGAGCAGGAAGAGCGCCGTCGGCCCTTCGAACGCTTGAAGGTACGGCAGCCGCGACAAGCCTGCCTGGCTCGACTCGAGCTTCGACGAGAGCTCGAGGTTGACCGGATCCAGCGACACCTTCTGGTCGTCCTTGCCGAACGCCGCGAACACCGCCGGCCCCGCTTCCAGCGACACCTCGGGCCCACACGCGCGCAGCAGGCCGCGCTGATTCCCGGCGATGCAGAAGACGAAGGGCGAAGTCTTGAATCTGCCGGCGCTCTGCAAATTCTTCGAGCCGGCCGTCGCGCCATCGAGCGTGCTGCCGGTGAAGGGCTCGATCGGCCGCGACTTGTAGCCGACCGTCACCTGCGCACTGCCGTCGGTGGTCCACACCCGCACCCGGAACTTCTCGGTCATTGGGCGCACCAGCAGGCCGCAGCTCGTGACGCGGCTCTGGCGATGCACGACCTGGCCCTGGCCGTCTTCCAGCGCGCAGGAAATCGGGGTCTTGTTGCTCTTGAAGGTCAGCTCGGCCACCGAGTCCTTCTCGGCTACGGGAATCGCGAAGGTCTGAACGGACGCCGCGAGCTTGAGCGCCGCAGCGTCGGTGACCAGGCCCTTGTCTTCCACCGCCGCGAGGGCGACCGACAGCTTCGTCTCGCCGCGCTGCTGGGTCTCGCTCTCGAGCACCAGCGTGTAGTTGCCCTTCACCACCGGCTCGGCGAGCGCGCAGTTCCAGTCGGCGCCGTTGTCGCTTCCTTCGAACACCAGCGTGCCCTTCTCGTCGAACAGCCGGCAGCGCACGTCGGCCTCGCCTTCGGTGCGCAGGCGCAGCGTGCCGTCACGGGGGACTTTCAGCGGCAGCGTGGTGGGCGTCGGCAGCGTGCGCGTCATCCCCGGCACCAGGGTGTCGCTGCCGAGGTGCAGCCGGTAGTCGACCCCCACGTTGCCGCGGCTGTGCTCGGCGACAATCTTGTACTGGCCCGGCGGCAGCGTGACCTTCACGCCCGACGGCGTCGTCGGCGGTCTGACTGCCTGCACAGCGGCGGCGCCCGCCGTCGTCCGTTCTTCTTCCTGCTCGCCTTCTTCTCCGCCGTCCTCGTCGTTCTCTTCGCGAGGCGGTTCTTCTTCGCGGTAGCCCTCTTCCTCGTCGCTGTCCTCGTTCGACGACTCGGCAATGGCTCGCGGGGGAATCACCTCGACCGCGCGCGGCGCCTTGTCCGTCTCGAGCAGGAAGATGCGGCCCTGCATTCCGCCCGTCAGCACCACGTCCAGCGTCAGCTCGCCCTCGAGCTTGAAGGTGAACTCGTCTTTTCCGTCGGGCCCAAGCTTCGCCGCGTACCAGGTGTGGAAATCGATTCCGTGCGGCTTGTTGCCCTTCAGCACCAGCGCCTCTTTCACCTTCTCGAGCCGCGTGCGGCGCATCGACTCGACGGTCAGCGGCAGCTGCGTCCACAGGTAGGTGCCCGCGGGCAGGAAGCGGTTGCCGACGCACGCGGAAGGCACGGTCTCGATTGGCCAACCCTGCGCGTCATCGAGGCGGCACAGCAGCGATACGCCCTGGCCGGTGGTGCCCAGCGCGAAGTCCGCGTCGGCCTTCACGTTCAGCTTCTGCTGCACCAGCACGCCGGGGTCGACGCGAAAGTACGCCTCACCATCGGTCGCGACGCTGGAAAATTCGCGAGGGCTGCTGCGCGTCATCACGACTCCGGCGCGCCCCTTCGAGCTGCCGGTGGTGGTGACGGTGACCATGTAGCGGCCGGGGCGCAAGTAGCCCGAGACGAGGCAGTTGCGGCCGCGGCCTCCCGAGGTGTCGCTGGCGACCGCAGGGACCACGGGCGTGCGCATCCGGCACTGCGTCGTCAGCAGCCCGACGGTGGTGATGTTGTAGAGGCCCGCAGTGTCGACATCGAAGACCATCGAGTGCGACTGATTCCGTTCGAAGTCGAAGAACGCCGGAGCGTCCACCGGCACTCGCGGCAACGGCCTCGACGCCGGATTCCAGCCGGCCAGCGCCGGCACGGGCGCAGGCACCGGCAGCGTGCGCATCAACGTGATCGCCGCCACGCCATCGGTCGGGTTGGTCAGCGTCAGCACCTCGCCCTTCGCCGACGCCGGCACCGCGCAGCTACCGTCCTTCGAGTCTTGCAGCGCCGCGCCGTAGCCACACTTGAACGCAGCGCCCGCGGCCGAGCGGATGATCGGCACCAGCCCTGGGCCCAGCGGCAGCTTCACGGTGCGCCGCGCATCGAGGGTGAGGTGCAGGGGGGCAGCCAGCAGCAGAGGAAAGGGCTCGCTGACGAGCCCACGGGCGGTGATCGCTCCGACGCGGCTGAGCACGAGGCGGTACCGGCCCCCGTCGATGGGCGCGGTGAGCAGACAGCCGGCCTTCGGCGCGGTGGGCTTCAGCGCGCGCTGGTTGTCCTCGCGCACCACCAGCCGTTCGATTCCCGAGAGGCCGTTGTAGATCGACACCTGGTACGCGCCGGCCGTCAGCACCAGCGACTCGTTGCACAGCGCGTCTTTCGTGTCGGTCAGCTGCTTCAGGGTGCCGTTGTTCTCCTGCCGCGACACGTTGCAGCGGGTCTTGCGGTCGCCCTTCGTCTGAATGCGGTAGCGCTCGGACTTCTTCACCTCGAACCAGACCGCCGCGCTGCTGCCGTCGTATTTGAACTGGGCGTCGATCATCTGGCCGTCTTCGATGGTGACGACGTCGCGCGCCACCACCTCGGGCGTGTCGTCTGTGCGCAGGCGTTCGACCTGGCAGCCCAGCGGAGCGGCGTCGGTGTCGGCCGGCAGATCGTGCACGCCCAGCAGCGCGTCCCCATTCCACCCCTCGAAGAGAATCTGGGTCTGCATCCCGCCGTACCAGCCGCCGCGCCACGGCGTGCCTTCCTGGCCGTGGTTCGCCCACTCGATGGTGCCGCGCGTGTTCGGAGCGCCCCGTACCACCAGCAGGTGCTTCAGACTGGAAGTGGCGAACGCCGAGCACTGAGGCACCAGCTGCTTCGCTTCGATGTCGCAGGTGCGGCCGCCGCTGAGGCTGTTGTCGTTGTTGAAGTCGGCCAGCGCGAGGGTCGTCGTCGCCGCCAGTGTTCCATCGAGCGACAGCAGCGCCGCCGTCGACGCCGCAGGAATCTGCCAGGCCGCGAAGCCCGACGCGGGAAGCACGAAGGACAGCATGCGTTCGGAAGGGCCTAAGCGGTGGCCGAGCTCGATCGTCAGCGCGTCGCTGACCCCCGAGCCCGCCCACGGACGTTCGGCGGTGCCGTAGACGGTGACCAGGTAGTCGCCCGCTTCGAGCCGCGTGTTCAGGTTCCACTCGTGAATGCTGCGGCCCGGCTCGGGCGTGGCCAACGACTGCTCGAAGGGCACCTGCTCGAGCCACTCACCGTTTCTCCACACGGTGACCACGCCGGCGGTGCGGCCGAAGATGCGAAGGTTTGGAACCTCGGGCTTGTCCAAAGACAGCCAGAAGCTCGCTTGCTCGCCCGAGCGCAGCGTCTGTTCTTGCGGCCCCTTGTTCCGCTCGAGCTTCAGCGGCTTCGCGTTGAGTTCAGTGAACGCCTTCGCGGTGACGTCGACCTTGCCCTTGCCGCGCTTCGGCGACTGCAGGCGCAGCTTGTAGCTGCCGATGTCGAGCAGCAGGTCGGTGTCGCAGCTCGACTTTCCGGAGACGCCCGAGGTGGTGAAGGGGCCGCGCACTTTGTCGACGACGGTGCACGAGGTGCCGCTGGGCGACTTCGCGGTGACGCGCACCATCGCGGGCGCGTCGAGGGTGACGACGGACTCCTGTTTCCCGGTCGCAGGGACAAGGGCCGGCGAGACGTTCACTGCACTCATCAGCAAAGCGATCGTCGGAATCAGAGAGGTCATTGGGGCGCACGCACGCTAGCGGCTGGGGTCGCTACAGCAAGGTGCAAGCCACTTTCGTTGCAGAGGGAGCAGCGCTTTGTGGCCGCAATTCTTCGAGGGCCGCGGGCCGCTGTTTCGTGGGTGCTGGACAGCGTGTGCGACAAGGTGCTACCTGCGCCTACCTATTCTAAAGGAGCGGGGAAAAACAGATGAAGAACGCACTGCTGGTGGCTGCACTGATGCTGACGGGTTGTGGGGTTTCGCAGACGGAAGAGACCGGGCCGGACGCGCTCGACACCGAAGGAAACGAGCTGTCGGCGAGCTCGCGGTCGTACGTCACGTTTCAGCGCGACTTCCGCAAGTGCGCTTCGCCGATGTGCGGCGGCTTCTTCGTGACGGACGTGAACCGGGTGAACCCGACCCCGAAGTACGTCACGGCGCTCGACTTCAAGGCCTCGGGCCTCGACCAGAAGGCGATCGACGAAGTGCTCGGCGCCGAGCTGCAGAACGTGGTGCTGCGCGGGAAGCTGGGCGCGCCCATCACCCAGGGCAACACGCTGCGCCCGTTCATCGTCAGCGACGCCTTTCGCGGTATGCCCGGCGTGACCGCGGTCGCCGGCCAGCCGTACTTCAAGGTCGAGAGCATCAACGTCAACTGCATCAAGGCCCCGTGCCCGACGATGAAGGCGACGAAGCTGAACGCCGGTGGCAGCACGATGATCGACGGCCTCAGCGTGGCTGACGCGTCGCTGACCCGCGTGGATCATCAGTGGCTCGGTAACCGCGTCGCCGAGCACGGCGCGCTTCTCACCGCGAAGGTCATCAACGGCCAGCTGGTCTCTGGCACGTACGAGAAGATCCTCTCGGGAAGCCAGGTGTTCGTGAAGCTGCCCGAGGTCGCCGGCCCGTGCCCGTTGGTCAAGATGCCGCCGTGCCCGAACGGCAAGGTCCGCACGTACGAGCGCAACGAAGACCGCTGCGTGCTGCCGAGCTTCACCTGCGTCACCGGCGGCGCGTGCGCCCAGTTCGTCCCCGTGTGCGACCCAGGGTATGAGCTGCAGTCGTGGACGGGCGGCAACTTCGCCTGCACCGTCTACGCGTGCGACCCGCAGTTTTCGCTGTAAGCGGCTACCCGCCGTCGAACGAGCAGTGACCGGCGACGCAGGAGCTGCGGCCGACGCAGGCTTCGCTGGCGCTGATTGTCATCGCGCCGATCGTGCTCAGCCTCTTTGCGTTCCACGCGCTCTACGCCCAATCGGGCCTCGGCGTGGGAATCGTGCTCGTCGGCCTCACCGCGTCCCTCGCCTGGACCCACCGCGCTGCCTATGCCCCGCTGTTTGCCGCGGCGGCGCTGGTGCCTGGGTCCGCTCCGTCGCGGCGCGCGGTGACGGAGTAGGCGCTGGAGCCCACCCGAAAACCTCTTCGATCGAATTCGATCGAAGACCGAAATTGCTTTAACGGCGGTGGGTTGGCCAGAACCTGCGGAGGCTTCCTCGCCGCAGTGCGTTAGGGCTTCGATGGCAGCCGGCGCACTGCGTCAAAGTTTTCGATCGAATTCGATCGAATCGCTTTCGGGTCTCGCGGCAGCGACGGGAGTCGTCGCGGCGAGGTGGTCGCCCGCCCGGCGGTGGTGAGCCGATCAAGCCAGCCAATCGGAATCGGCCAGCGTCCTCGGCGCGGGGCTCAGGCGGATCGCTGCCAGGAAGCCGAGACGGGGCGGCGCGATCGCCGTGAAGCGCTTCACTCGATTCACTGGCTGCCTTGTAGACTCGCGCGCACGCATGGACCAATTCCTCCGCACCATCGTGGCCTTTCCGGTCATGCCGATGACGGTCTTGCTGGGCGTGGTGCTCTGCTACTGGCTCTTCGTCATCCTCGGCGCAGTCGGCTTCGAAGGCGGCCACGACGGCATCACCGCAGGAGCCAAGGCTGCTGGCGAGGGCCTCACGGGTGGAATGAAGGCGGCGGGGGAAGCGGCCACCGGGTCGGCGAAGGCAGTCGGAGCGAAGGACGCCGGCGGCGAGGCCGACGGCAGCATCCTCGACATGCTCGGCCTCGGCAGCATCCCGATCACCATCACCGGCAGCGCGGTCGCCTTCTTCGGCTGGCTCCTCACCATCTTCGGCACGAACCTGCTGGGCGGCGGAGCGCTGATTCAATCGGGCGTGCTGCTCGGCTCCCTGGTACTCGCGCTTCTGTGCAGCGCGGTCGTGCTTCGACCACTGCGGCGCGTCTTCGACGGGCACAGCGCGATCAGCCGCAAAGAGCTGCGCGGCAAGATCTGCGTGATCTCGTCGGGCTCGGTCGACAAGGCGTTCGGTACAGCCACGATGGAAGACGGTGGGGCCGGCCTGATGATCCACGTCACGTGTGCGCGCGCGAACCCGCTGAAGAAGGGCGATCGCGCGCTGATCATCGACTTCGATCCAGCCAAAGACTCTTACGAGATCGAGCCCATCGACTGGCTCGAGCCGCGTGAAATCGAGGCCTTGAAGGATCCAGCGATGGCGGCCGGCGTGCTCGATGCGCGCCTTCGCCAGCGTTGAAAAAAGCAGCGCCTGACCTCGATAAATCGGCCCACGCCGCGATGCGCTCCGTACTAGAAATTGCCCCTCGCCTAAGGGGGCCTCGTACACATGGATCAGAACATCATCACTTTGCTGATGGCCATCGGCATCGGGTTCGTTGTCGTGCTCGGCATCGCGGTCATCGTCGCCCGCTTCTACCGCCAAGTCTCGCAGGGCCAGGTGTTGATCATCAACACCATGAAGAGCGAGCCGCGCGTCAGCTTCACCGGCTCCATCGTTCTGCCGATCATCAACCGGCACGAGATCATGGACATCTCGCTGAAGACGATCGAGATCGCGCGCCACGGCCGCGAAGGCTTGATCTGCGCCGACAACATCCGCGCCGACATCAAGGTCAGCTTCTTCGTCCGCGTGAACAAGACGGTCGAAGACGTGCTGAAGGTCGCGCAGTCAGTCGGCTGCGCGCGCGCGAGCGACGAAGGCACGCTGCAGGAACTCTTCGAGGCCAAGTTCTCTGAAGGCCTCAAGTCCGTCGGTAAGCGCTTCAACTTCGAAGACCTGTACCAGGAGCGCGAGAAGTTCAAAGACCAGATCGTGCAGGTCATCGGCAAGGACCTGAACGGCTACTTCCTCGAAGACGCGGCGATCGACCAGCTCGAGCAGACGCCGATCGAGCTGCTCAACAAAGAGAACATTCTCGACGCGCAGGGCATCCGGAAGATCACCGAGCTCACCACCGTGCAGAACGTGCTCACGAACGAGTTCCGGCAAACCGAGCGCAAGCAGATCACCAAGCAGAACGTCGAGGCCGACGAAGCCGTCTTCGCGCTCGAGCGCCAGCGCGCCGAAGCCGCCGCCAAGCAGAAGCGCGAGATCGAGACCATTCAGGCCCGCGAGTTCGCCGAGACCTCGCGCGTGCAGCAGGAAGAGCACACCAAGTCCGAGAACGCGCGCATCAAGGCCGAGGAAGAGGTGCAGATCAACGAGCAGAACAAGCTGCGCCAGATCGAGGTCGCCGGGAAGAACCGCGAGCGCGTCGTCGGCATCGAGGCCGAGCGCGTGCAGAAAGACCGCAACCTCGAGGCGATTCTTCGAGAGCGCGAAGTCGAGCTGATGCGCATCGGGAAGGAAAAGGCGCTGGAAGGAGAGCGCAAGGCCATCGCTGACATCGTGAGCACGCGCATCGCCGTCGAAAAGAAGGTCGCCGTCGAGGAAGAGCTGATCAAGGACCTGCGCGTCACCGCCGATGCGCAGCGCAAGAAGTCCGCCGCGATCATCACCGCCGAAGGCGTCGCGCAGGAAGCCGTCGTCGCCAAGGTGAAGAACGCCGAGGCCGATGAAGAGGCGGCCCGTCACGAAGCGAAGACGCGCATCATCCAGGCCGACGCCGCGCTCGAGGCCGCCGACAAGGACGCGCGCGCCAAGATTCGCCTCGCCGAAGGCATTCAGGCTGAGGAAGCCGCCTCCGGTCTCGCTGACGCCCGCGTGAAGGAAGCGCAGGCCGTCGCGGCCGAGAAGCAGGGCATGGCGCAGGTTCGCGTGCGGGAAGCCGACGCGGCGGCGATCGAGAAGCGCGGCGCCGCGGAAGCCGCGGTCGAAGAGGCGAAGGGCATGGCGCTGGTTCGCGTGCACGCTGCCGAAGCCGACGTGCTTCGCACCAAGGGGCTCGCCGAAGCGGCCGGCATCGAAGCGCACGTCAAGGCCGAAGCGATGGGCATCCAGGAAAAGCTGCTCGCCGAGGCGCGCGGCATCAAGGAGAAGGCCGAGGCGATGAAGCTGCTGCAGGGCGCGACCAAGGACCACGAAGAGTTCCGCCTGCGCCTCGACAAGGATCGCGCGATTGAAATGGAAGAGCTCAACGTCCGCCGCGATGTCGCGGGTCACCAGGCAAAGGTGATGGGCGAGGCCTTCAAGACCGCCAAGATCAACATCGTCGGGGGCGACGGTCAGTTCTTCGACCAGTTCATGAAGGCGGTCACCCTGGGCCAGCAGGTCGACGGAGCGATTCAGCAGTCCGAGTCCCTTCAGACCTTCCTCAAGCAGTACCTCGACGGTGAGGCCAACCTCCCGGCCGACCTGAAAGAGATCCTCAGCCGCCCGGGCCTCACGCAGGACGCCCAGAACATGGCGGTCGCCTCGCTGCTCACCCGGCTCGCGAAGTCGCCGGGCGAGATCATCGAAGGCAAGAAGAAGGGCTAGCGACCAAGCCCGATGGCCGAGCAGCCTGAACAGAAAGAAGCTGCCCTCGAAGGAGGCAGCTACGAGGTCATTCGCGCGCGCCTGCTCAAGCAGGCCGGTGAGCTCGGCGCGCGCGTCGAGGCGCTCAACGCACGCCGCAGGCAGGAGTTCGGCGGCCAGGAGCTCACCGTCATCGGAAACGATCGCGTCCGCACCGAGCACAACTGCGTGCCGCGCAACATCGTGCCCGTCGGCCGCCACCTGCTGCTCGGCTTCAACGTCTTCATGGGCCTCAAGCAGGAACGCGCGCTGAGCGACGTGTTCTCACTTCACAAGTTCGAGAAGACGGGTGAGGGCGCCTTCGACTTCGGGCCGGTGCCTGCCACCGAGGCAGGCGGCTTCCTCGTCGATCGCCGCTTGCAGAAGGACTTCGACGAGCTGACGCGGTACTACAAGGACGCCAAGCTCGATCGCCTCACCCGCACCGACGCGCGGATGTTGGCGGTGTTTCGCACCGGGCAGACCGCGCGCGACATCAAGGTGCTGCGCTTCTCGGTCGACGGCCAGGGGCTGCCGACCTACCTCGACAACCGCGGCGAGGCAGACCTGCCGCAGGCGAAGACGCACGACTTCGAGTGGACCCGCTGCAGCCGCGAGGCGCACGTCACCGGCAAGCACCCGCACATCAACGTGCTCGATGAGATCTTCGTCGAGACCGTGAAGGGCGACCTCACCATCAAGGTCGAGAACAACACCGAGACAGGGCAAGGCGTCTACTCCGAGCCTGTCGATGACCCTGACCAGGCGCTCGACGACGCCGAGTTCTATTTTGCGAAGGTCGGCGTCCTCATTCTGTTGAAGGTGCTGCCGTTTCGAGAACAGAAGTACCGCTACCTCGTCTTCAACTCGCGCACCCAGTCGGTCGCGCGGCTCGACGCAATCGGCGTCTCGTGCATCGGGCTTCCGGAAGACCAGGGCATCATCTTCCCCGGCGGCTACGTGCTGCAGACGGGCGAGGTGAAGACCTTCGAAGGTGACGTCACCAACCTCACCTTCAAGCGCGTGGTGCGCAGCCCGAATGGCGAAGACGTGCTCTACGTCTTCTACAGTCCGGTTGATGGGCGCTACGTGCTGTTGCCGTACAACCTCGTCCGCAAGGAAGTGCTGAACCCGATTCACTGCCACGGGTACGCGCTGTTTCCCGATGGGCAGATGGTCACCTTCCGCTCGGCCAGCAGCGAGCCGACGCGCGTCCACCCGATGCAGGTGTGGACGACGCCTTTCGTGTCGGCGGAGGTGGCGGCGGCGGCTCCGAAGAGCACCTCGTTTCTGGGCAAGGTGGGCAATGCCGAGCTCGTGCGTGGGGTGTCTGACGCCTTCACGCTCAAGCGCATGGCCGAGGCGCCGAGCCCGACGCGCCGCACTTTCGAAGACTTGTCGAAGGCGTGCGAGCGGCTCACCGACGCGTACTACTGGCTGGGCAACGCCGAGATTGGGCTGCGCGAGGTGGTCGCCGAGCTTCAGCGCGCTTCCGAGCTGATCGTCGACGAGTTCGAGAAGGTGCAGGCGCTGCAGCGCACCGCGCGCGAGGCGATTGCCACCGCGGCGACCCAGCAGGACGAGCTCATCAAACGGCTCACGCCGGAAGACCTGCGATCCACCGACGCGTTCATGGACGCGCTGTCGTCGCTGCGCAAGCAGCGCGGCCGGTTGATCACCCTCAAAGACCTGCGCTTCATCGACGCCGAGAAGCTGCAGACGCTCGAGCAGCAGATCGTCGCCGCCTTCGAGAACGTGAGCCTCGGCTGCGTCGCCTTTCTCGCGCAAGACTCCGCGCTGACGCCGGTGGTCGAGAACATCGATCGCATCGGGGCGCAGGCGCCGCAGGTGACGCGGAACTCCGAGCTGCAGCCGATTGCGGCCGAGCTCGAGAAGGTGGGCGAAGGGCTCGACGTGCTGGGCGAAGTCGTCGGCGGGCTGAAGGTCGGCGATCCCACCGTTCGCGCCGGAATTCTCGAGCGCATCAGCGACGTGTTCGGCCGGCTCAACCGCGTGCGCGCCATCATCCAGGGCCGCGCGAAGGACCTCGGAAGCAAGGAACGCAGGTCTGAGTTCGGCGCCCAGTTCAAGCTGCTCTCTTTGAGCATCGAGAGCGCCCTCTCGCTCACCGACACCCCCGACAAGGCCGACGAGCAGCTGGCCCGCCTGTCGACCCAGCTCGAAGAGCTCGAAGGCCGCTTCTCTGAGTTCGACGAGTTCACGGGCGAGGTCGGTAACAAGAGAGAAGAGCTCTTCGAGGCGTTCGGAGCGCGCAAGCAGGCGCTGGTCGACGAGAGGCAGCGGCGCGCCGCGAACATGTTCACCGCGGCCGAACGGATCCTCGAGGGCGTGGGGCGTCGCGCGAAGGCGTTGAAAGACGACGACGCGCTGAACGCGTACTTCGCCGGCGACCCGATGATCGACAAGCTGCGCGCGCTCTCGGCCCAGCTGCTCGAGCTCGGCGACAGCGTGAAGTCCGACGAGCTCGACTCGCGGCTGAAGACGGCCCGCCAGGATGCGCTGCGGTCGATGCGCGACCAGCAAGAGCTGTTCGAGGAAGGCACGAACGTCATCAAGCTCGGCACCCACCGCTTCAACGTCAACACCCAGCCGCTGGAGCTCACCGTGCTGCCGAAAGACGGCGCCCTTCACGAGCACCTCACCGGCACCGACTTCTCGCAGCGCCTCGACGCGCCCGAGCTGCTCGCCGCGAAGGACCTGTGGGACCAGACGCTGCCTTCCGAGTCGCCCGACGTGTACCGGGCCGAGTTCCTCGCCGCGCAGGTGCTGTTTGCGGCAGAGGCCGGTGACCAGGGCCTCACGCTCGAGACGCTGCGCGAGGCGGCGCGCGAAAAGGATGCGCTGACGGTGGTTTGCCGGAAGTGGGCGGCCGATCGCTTCGACGAAGGCTACGAGCGCGGGCTGCACGACGCCGACGCCGCGCTGATTCTCGACACAGTGCTGAAGCTTCGCGATGCCGCGGGGCTGCTGCGGTTCGGTGGGACGCCTCGCGCCTGGGCGACGCTGTACTGGGCCGAGCTCGAAGACGCGGCGCTGCGGGCGACCCTTCACCGCCGGGCGCAGAGCCTGGGGCGCTTGAAGGAAAAATGGGCGGCCGCGAAGGAAGGCGATCAGCTCGCTGCCGAGCTCGCGGCGAAGATTCAAGCGTTCGCCGATGCGCAGAACCTCACCGCCACGTCCTCCGACCTCGCCAGCGCCGGCCGTTACCTCGTCGAAGAGCTCGCCAGTGCCACTGCGCGGTTCGTGGTCAGCGCCGACGCGGTGTCCTTGCGCGAAGGCCTCTGGCAGCAACTCGAGGTCGCGGGCAGCCGTGCGTCGCTCGAAGCGGACCTCGAAGCGCTCGCGAAGCAGCCCGGTGAGAAGTTTCGCCTCGCCCGCGCGTGGCTCGCGGCCTTCGTCGGGAGCCAGGGCGTCGCCGGTGCGCGGTGGTCGCGATCAATCGACGAGGCGGCCGCGCTGCTGGCGGTGGACGAACGGAAGGTTGCGCGCGCCCCGTCGGCGGCGGCGCTCGAGGCAGAGGTCAGCGGGCTGTTGGGTCTTCACCCGCGGGTGAGCGCGAATCGTTTGACCGTGCGGCTCGACGGGTTCATGGGCCGGCTCACTGCCTTCGTGACCGAGCGTCTGCCCCGCTACCAGGCGTACCGTGCGACACTGCGAGATTTGCTCGAGCGTGAAAGGAAGCGGCTCAAGCTCGACGAGCTGAAGCCCAAGGTGCTCTCGAGCTTCGTGCGCAACCGGCTGATCGACGAGGTCTACCTGCCGCTGATCGGCTCGAACCTCGCCAAGCAGTTGGGAGCGGCCGGCGCTGCCAAGCGCACCGACAACATGGGCCTGCTGCTGCTCATCTCGCCGCCCGGCTACGGCAAGACGACGCTGATGGAGTACGTCGCGGCGCGCCTGGGGCTCACCTTCGTGAAGGTGAACGGGCCGGCGCTGGGGCACGAGGTGTCGTCGGTGGATCCGGCGGAAGCTCCGAACGCGACGGCGCGGCAGGAGGTCGAGCGCATCAACTTCGCGTTCGAGCTCGGCAACAACGTGATGCTGTACCTCGACGACATCCAGCACACGAACCCCGAGCTGCTGCAGAAGTTCATCTCGTTGTGCGACGCCCAGCGAAAGGTCGAAGGCGTGTGGGGCGGGGTCACGCGCACCTACGACTTCCGCGGCAAGAAGTTCTGCGTGGTGATGGCGGGCAACCCGTACACCGAGTCGGGCGATCGCTTTCAGATCCCCGACATGCTCGCGAACCGCGCCGACACCTACAACCTGGGTGATCTGGTCGCGGGGAAAGAGCATCTCTTTTCGCTCAGCTACCTCGAGAACTCGCTGACCTCGAACCCGGCGCTCGCTGCGCTGGCGACGCGGCCGCCGAAAGACGTGCACGCGTTGATTCGGATGGCGCAGGGCGAAGACGTGCCGCAGACCGAGCTGTCGCACGCGTACTCGGCGGTCGAGCTGTCAGAGATCACCGAGGTGATGAAGCGGCTGTTCCGGGTGCAGAACACGCTGCTCAAGGTGAACCAGCAGTACATCGCGTCGGCCAGCCAGGACGATCGCTTTCGCACCGAGCCGCCCTTCAAGTTGCAGGGCAGCTACCGCAACATGAACAAGATTTCCGAGAAGGTCGCCGCGGTGATGACCGAGGACGAGGTCGAACGCGTGCTCGACGCCCACTACAACGGCGAGTCGCAGACGCTGACCACTGCTGCCGAAGTGAACCTGTTGAAGCTCGCGGAGCTCCGCGGCCGCCAGTCGCCGCAGCAGATCGAACGGTGGAAAGAACTGAAGGGCGGGTACGTGCGGGTGCTGCGCATGGGTGGCGCCGAGGATGATCCAGTGGTTCGGGTCACCGGTACGCTCGCCGCGCTGGGCACCGAGCTGGCGAGCATTCGAGATGCAGTCGCCGCGCCCGAGGCCCTGGGGCCGAAGCTCGATGCGCTCGCCGAAGCACTTCGCGGTGGGACGCTGGGTGACAAGCTCGATGAGCTGCGCGGCGCGGTGGTCACGGCGGCGAAGCACTTCCCTCATGCGGCGGATTTCGAGCCGGTGCTCAAGCAGCTGCTGGCCGTTCGTCCTGCGACTCCTGATTTGTCGCCGCTGCTCGAGAAGCTCGCCGCCCATCGGGCTCCCGACTTGTCACCGCTGCTCGAGAAGCTCGTCGCTGCGATGGCTGAACGGCCGGCGACGACCGTCGTACCGCCCGGCCTGGCGCCGAAGAAGTCGCGCGAGATGCTGCCCGAGGACGTCGACAAGCAGCTCGCGTTGCTTCGCGAAAGTCTGGCCCCACTCGCCAGGGCCGCGCGTGCGTCGCTGCAGGCCGACACCGAAGGCTCGCTGAGCGCCGTCGTCGTCTGGGAACAGGTGAACCAGGCGCTCGAGCTGCTCAAGCTGCTCGGCGTGCGCGCGTCACGGAAGTAGCGACCTACTTCGGCGTGTTCGTGAACGGCACGTGGTCGCGGCACGGCTGGCCGCGCAGCGACGGGCAGGGCGGCGCCATCGGCGGAGCGACGACTCCCATCACCACCGGCAACACCACGCTCGACGGCCTCAGCGCGTCGTGGCCGATCGCGTGCTTCACCTCGACGTCGTACTTCGCGTTGTCGAAGCGCCAGTCGGCCCGCGTGCCGCCGGGCGTATCGACGGTGACCTTCACCTTAGAGCCGGCCCGCATCACGTGCGCGAAGCCCGCAGTCGGCACGCGCACCAGCGTCCACGCACCGGGAACCAGCGGCGCCCAGTTCTTCTGCTCGAAGGTCTGGTCTGGCCAGGTCTGCGTCGACGCCGGCCCCGGCATGCGGTGGCCCGCGCGCATCCACCCCGACTGCACGTA
Source organism: Myxococcales bacterium (assembly GCA_038206395.1). GTDB lineage: Bacteria > Myxococcota > Myxococcia > Myxococcales > Myxococcaceae > JAGSPQ01. Next base: position 26,828 of record JBBRAX010000061.1, read on the forward strand.
CATCTCTTTTCCGTCGGCCCGCACTTCCGACAGCGTCACCTGCAGGTCGGCCCCCGTCACCTTGGCATTCACCCAGAGGTCGACGCTCGCCGTCCCAATCATCGCCAGGTCCGCAGCGAGCGCCGCGCCTTCGAACACCACCCCGTCGCCGGCGACGGGCTGCTTCCAGTCGTACTTCGGCAGCTTGTCCCAGATGCCTCCACCAGCCGCGAGCACACCGCGCGCCCCCTGGAGCGGATCGAGCCGGAAGGTCGAGGCCGAGTCGGCGACCGTCGGCGCGACCGCGTCCAGCGACCCGTTCGGCTGGAAGAAGAGCCGCGTCGCCACCGTCGGCGGCGGCCACGACGGGAAGCTCTGTTCGTAGAGTCCCTTCGGCGCGCCGAGATCGTTCGGGTCACCCGCGCCGTTCTCGAAGATGACGCGCAGCTTTGGCTCGGCCTTCCACGCGGCCACCGCTTCGTCGTACGTCGCGTAGTTGCGAAAGCGCGTCTCGGGGAAGGTCATCTTCGATTGGTAGACGCTGTCGAAGATGAAGGGCGCGAAGTTCCGCAGTTTCGGATCGAGCGGGATCCGCTTCGCGACGAACAGCTCGAGGAACACCTGCCACTCGGCCAGCACCTGCGGCGCCAGGCCGTCGATGTGGACGCCGTTCGTCGCCGTCATCCGCAGCGCCGGCGCGTTCTTGAACTTGTCGAACAACGTGAAGAAGTAGGGCCCGGTCTGCTCGTCTTGCCACTGGTTCACCAGGAACACCGGCACTTCAATCTTCTCGGCCAGCACCGTCGGGTTCAGCCGGTCGTGCTCGCGCGGATCGTAGAACTCGATCAACCGCGCCTGCGCGACGTTGTCGATCAGCTGCCCGTGCAGCAGCTGGTTCTCTTTGCAGAGCTCGTCTCCGGCATCGACGCGCGCCTGTTCCCAGCCCTGCCCATACGGCACCGCCTTGCTGAGCACGTTCTTCACCCAGCTCAGCGCGAAGCCGTCGTTCAGGATTCCGCCCGGCAACAGCGTCGACGCCGTATTGCCAATCACGCTCATCGGAGCGATCGCTGCCAGGCTCGGCGGCTTCTCGGCCGCGACGAACATCTGCGAGATGCCCGGGTACGAGAGGCCGACCATGCCGACCTTGTGGTGCAGCGCCCAGCTCTGCGCGGCGACGATCTCGATGATGTCGTAGCCGTCGAGCACCTGCATCGGCTCGAAGTAGTCATACGCGCCGCCCGAGCAGCCCGTGCCGCGCATGTTCACGCTCACCGTCGCGTACCCCGACATGCCCGCCAGCAACGCGCTGCCGTCGTACGGCGGGGTGCAGACCACTGGAAAATCAGAGCAGAGGAACTCGAAGCCCATCTGCGGCTTGCCCGGCTTCGACGCCGAGTAGCCCGAGTAGTTCACCACCGTCGGGAAGCGGCCCTTGTCCGAGCCGGGCAGGGTGACCCAGGCCGACAGCGTGGTGCCATCGCGCATCGTCAGGTAGTTGAAGCCCGCGACCAGCGGCTGCGACGTGTACAGGTCGGGCTTCGGCGTGCTGGATGCGACGGACATCACCGTCATCGCCTTGCTCTGCTCCGTCGGGTTCGCGTCCTTGATGCGGACCACGTAGCCCTCGCCCGGTGGCAGCTTGCGGAAGACGAAGCTGCCGAGCGTGTCGGCGGTGCCGGTGGCGATGACTGCGCCTTTGCCGTCGCGCGCCTCGAGCACGGTGCCCGGCTCCGCGTGGGTGACGTGCAGCTGCTCGACGCTGGCGAGCACGGTGAACTTCGCTTCCTTGACTGGGTTGCAGGCCAGCATCAACAGGGTGGCGACGGCGAACCAGGTGCGCATGCTGACGTCCTTACTTCTTTTCGGCCCGCTGGGCGTCGTACCACTGGGGCAGCGACCTCACCTGGGCCTGGTCGTCGATCGCGATGTTCAGCGCCCGCAGCCGGTCGAACAGCTGATTCGTCGCCTCGCCGGGCAGCGCTCTGGGCCCCTTGATGCGGTGACAGAAGAACGTTCGGCACCCCAGCGGGCGGTGCTCGTAGACGGTGCACCGCAACCCGGCCGCATCGAGAAACGGGCAGCCGCCATCGGGGCGTGGAGGAGGCAGGGGCCCCTGCTGAACCAGGAGCTGCCACTCGCTGGGCCACAGCCACGGCGGGCGGCCAGTGGTCTTCAGCTGGCAGCACTCGGCGCTGCCGGGACACGAGTGCCTGCCCCACTCGGCGTCGGCCTTCTTCAACACCGAGCGCGTCTCGTTCAACGCTTTGCGAAGCAGGGGGTCCATTCGTCAGTTCGTGAGTGTACGCGCAGGCTAGGCGCGTTAGCTTGCCGCGCCTCATTCGCGGCAAGGGGGAAGCCATGCAGGATCCACAGATGATTGGCGGCGGAGCGAAGTGCGCTGTTCACGTCGACCGCATCGCCACCCGCACCTGCGCGCGCTGCGGCAATTTCACCTGCGACGAATGCAACCTGGGCGGCTCTGAGCCCCAGTGCCCGGCCTGCCGCGCCATCTCGGGCAGCGACGCCTGGCCCTTCTCTCGCGACGCCTACAGCTTCGACGGCATCTGGACCCAGGCGCTCGAACGCTTCAAGGCCGAGTGGATCATGCTGTCGGTCAGCGTCCTGATTCTGATGGCGGTCGGCATGGTGGCCGGCATCTTCAACTCGATTTTCCAGACTGTGGCGCGGCTCGCGGTCGGTGAGCGCGGCGGTACGATGGGCATCATCTGGGTCACCGTCGTCTCGACGCTGATGTCGCAGCTGGTGTCGATGATCATTCAGGGCACCTTCACGATGGGGCTCTTCCGGATCATCATCGACGTCCTGCACGGCAAGAAGGCAGACGTTGGCCGCATCCTCACCCAGCTGCCGAAGCTTCCCCGGTACATCGTTCAGACCTTCCTCTTCTTCGTGATGATCGGCCTCCCGATGCTGCTGTACGTCGTCCTGCTCGGCGTCGTGGCGGCAGTGGTGACGGGCGTCGGGCTTTCGGACCCGAGCAACTTCGATCGCCTCTTCAAGGGCGCCGGCATCGGGGTGCTCGTGATCGGCTTCCTCGCGGCGCTGCCCATCATCTACTACTTCACGTTGCCGCTGATGTTCGCGACGATGGAGCTGGTCTACGGCGACTCGCCGCCCGTCGAATCGATTCGCCGCGCGTTCGTGATCGCCAGGGGCCACCGTTGGAGCATCATCGGCTTCGGCCTGATCTCGTTACTTGTCGTGCTCGTTGGTCTCCTCGCGTGCTGCGTCGGCATCATCCCGGCCGTCGCGCTCGTTTACATGTTGCTGGTCGGCCTCTACCTCTCGCTGCGAAACGGCTCGGGCCTGCCGCCCCCGGTCGAGAGCTAACTCGCCCGCAGCACGAAGCACTTCAGGTAGCGCGTCTCGCGAAGGCCCAGCAACACTGGGTGGTCCTTTCCCGCGCCGCGCTTTTCGACAATCTGAATCCGGCGCTTCGCGTCGGCTGCGGCCGAGTCGAGCATGGCTTCGAACTCGTTCTCGGGCACGTGGTAGGTGCAGCTCGCCGTGATCAGGTACCCGCCCGGGTTCAGCAGCTGCATCGCCCGCAGGTTGATTTCCTTGTACCCGCGAATGGCCGCTTCGATCGCGTTCTTGTTCTTCGCGAAGCTCGGCGGGTCGAGGACGATCGTGTCGTACTTCTTTCCCTCGTCGACCATGTCACGAAGAAAGTCGAAGGCGTTGGCGGTGACGACGTCGACGTTCGAGAGGTTGTTCAGCTTCGCGGCGACGACAATCTGCCCGCACGCCGCGTCTGAGATCTCGACCGCGGTGACCCGCTTCGCCTTCCGCGCCAGCTGCAGCGCGAAGCCGCCGTGGTACGAAAAGCAGTCCAGCGACTCGCCGAACGCGTAGTTGCCCGCGACGACGTGGTTCTCACGCTGGTCGAGAAACGCACCAGTCTTCTGCCCATTGATCAGGTCGGCGCGGAGCTCGATCGAACCTTCGTTGTAGCTGACCGCGGGGGGCACCTCGCCGCGCATCACTCCCTTCTCGAGCGCGAGGCCTTCGAGCGCGCGAACGCCGACGTCTGACCGGTTCACGATGCCCTTCGGCTTGAAGTGCGCGACCAGCAGGTCGGCGATCAGCTCTTTTCTCTGCTCGACGCCGGGCACGAGGAACTGCACGGAAAGATAGTCACCGAAGCGGTCGACGACCAGACCCGGAATGCCGTCGGCCTCGCCGTGAATGACGCGGTAGGTGGTCTCGCCCGGGTAGGCGTCTTTGCGAAGCTGATCGGCCGAGACGATGCGCGCCTTGAAGAACGCTTCGTCGATCGGCCGGTCTTCCCAGGTCAGCCAGCGCAGCGAGATCTTCGACTCGCGCGAGAAGAAGGCCTGCCCGAGGAAGAAGTTCCGGTGGTCGGTGACCTGCACCACCTCGCCCCCCATCAGCGACTTCGGGGCCTCGACATCCGATTGGTAGATCCACGGGTGGGCGTTCGTCCAACGTTCGACGCCCCGGCGCGACAGCTTCACCTTCTTGCCTTCGCTCACAGCGAGATCACCTCGTCCACCGTCACCTGCCCCGTGCCTTCTTCTTTCACTGTGCACGCCGCGATGTGCGGGTCGTGCTCGAGGAAGAGGATCCACTTCTCTTCCAGCGCCTGCGCCAGCAGCTGGCGCTTCTCTTCGATCACCGTCAAGGGATACAGGTCGTACGCCGCCACCCAGGGCGCGCGAAGGTGCGACGCAGTGGGGACGAGATCGCCGCAGTACACCAGCGTCTGGTCAGCGTCTTCGACGCGCACCAGCTGTAGCCCGACGGTGTGCCCTTCGCTGACGAAGAGGTGCAGCCCTTCGTAGAGCTCGGTGGCGCCTTCGAGCAGGTGCAAGCGGCCGCTGGACTCGAGCGCGGCAAAGTCTTCGCGGCGAAAGCTGGCGGCGTCTTTCTCGCTGGGCTGGTGGGCCCATTTCCAGTGGCGGCGCTGCAGGTGGTAGGTCGCGTTCGGAAAAGCGAGGCAGCCATCGCGCGTGGTGCCGCCCGCGTGGTCGAAGTGCAGGTGGGTGAGCACGACGTCGGTGATGTCGGCGCGGGTCAGGCCCGCGCGCAACAGCTCGCGCTCGAGATCCGTCTTGCTGTGATCGATGCCATACATGTCGCGGAACTTGCCTGACCACGCGCTGCCAATGCCGTCGTCGACGAGCACCCGGCGCTTGCCGTCGACGATGAGCAGGCAGCGCACCGCCAGCTGAATGCGGTTTCGTTCGTCGGGAGGAAACTTCTTTTCCCACAGCGGCCGCGGGACGACGCCAAACATCGCCCCGCCGTCGAGGGCGATCGCGCCATCGCGAACTTCGTGCAAGGTGAACCGGCCCAGGGTGTACGGCATCGCGGGGCGCATCCTCGCACGTGTATAAGGACAAAGTGCGCTACGAGCTGCTGGTTCAGCCTCAAGAGCCCAACGTTCCCTGGGACCCGGCGGCCTTCGATCTGCTGCTCAGCCAAAAGGCGACGGCTCCCAATGCCGATGGCTCGCGCACCTGGCGGCTGAAGCACGGCGATGTGCAGGTGCGGCTGCTGATCGAAGCCGGGAAGCCCATCGCCACCGAGCTTCGCGTCGAGCTGTCAGACAAGCTGGATCTGATTCGCGAGCTGGTCGTCGAAGGCGTCGCGCTCGCCGCCATCGCGGGCGCCCGGGTGGTCGACCCCCAGCTCTCGAAGACGCTGATCGCCACCGATGACGGCCTCGTCGCCGACCAGTACCTGCGCACCGCCCAGTACGCGGGGCAGTACGCGGGCGTGTCGAGCGCGGTGATCGCCAGCTACGGGCGCGTCGAGGAAGACGAGGAGTGGAAGCCCAGCACCAAGCTCACCATCGCCGTCGTCGTCTTCTTCGCCGCGATCTACCTGTTCATCGAGAAGCTGCTGTAGCGACTACGGCAGGATCTTGAAGGTCGTGTTCAGCCACGGCCACCACTGCGAATAAGTGGCAGCGGTGGCGCCGAAACCCACGACAGCGGCCGCGAGCACCCAGCGCCAGCGCCGCGGCGGCGGAGCAGGATTGTCGAACTCCCGCATGATCGTCATCTCGGTCAAGCTCAGCCGGCCCAGCGCCTCGGACTCGGTAATTTTTCCGCGGTGGCGCAGGAACGCCATCAGCAGCGAGTGCTCGGACATCGTCAGGTGGTTCGAGACCCAGCTGTCGAGCGCGCGCCGCAATTCGGCGACGTCGAAGTAGCGCTTCTCGGGCTTCAGCTGCATCGCGCGCGTCACGATCGCCCGCAGCTCAGACGGGGCGTGCGGCGCAGCCTTCTTCAGCTTCTCGAGCTTCCCCTGCGCAATCTTCGCGAACACCTCGCCCGCGGTGGCGCCGGTGAACGCACGCTTCCCGCTGAGGCTCTCGTACAGCAAGACGCCCAGCGAATAGATGTCGCTGCGGTTGTCGACCTCGCCGCCGGTGCACTGCTCGGGCGACATGTATGCGGGCGTGCCGACGGCGGTGCCGGTGCGGGTGAGCTTGTCGAGGCCTTCGTCCTTCGCGATCCCGAAATCCATCAGCTTCACTTCGCCTGTCTTCGTGATCATCACGTTCGACGGCTTCAGGTCGCGGTGGATGATTCGCGCGAAGTGCGCGTGCTCGAGTGCGGCAGCGATCTGCGCCGCAATCACGGCCGCCACTTCCGGAGGCAGCGCCCCTTCCTTCAGCAGATCGCCGAGGGTGGGCCCGTCGACGAGCTCCATCACCATGTACAGCGCGTCGCCCTTCTCGATCAGGTCGTAGAGGGTGACGATGTTCTGGTGGCGGAAGGCGCCCAGGGCCAGCGCCTCGCGGCGGAAGCGAGACAGCGTTTCCTTGTTCTTCGCGAGGTCGGCGGGCAGCTCTTTGATCGCGACCTCGCGCTGCAGCGGCTCGTGCACCGCGCGATACACGGTCGCCATGCCACCCTTGCCGAGCTCGCCGAGGATCCGGCACTCGCCCACCTTGCGGGGCTTCATTTTTGAAACCTCCAGCACCGGTGAACGGTGCGCCGAAAATCTTCGGGCAGGGACTTCGGGGTCAGCTCTTCACCATCGGCCAGGTCGACATCCAACTCGAAGCCGAGAAAGTTCGTCGAGAAATACAGCGTGCCGCCTGGCGCCAGCAGCCCTTCGACCTGGGAAATCAAGTGCGCGTGGTCGCGCTGCACGTCCCACGATCGGCCCATCTTCTTCGAGGTCGAGAACGACGGAGGGTCGACCACCGCCAGATCGAACCCGCCCTTCGCCGACTCGAGCCACTGCAGCACGTCGGCACGAATGACCGTGTGCTGGGCCCCGGAAGCGAACCCGTTCAGCTTCAGGTTCCTTTCTGCCCAGTCGCAGTACGTGTTCGAGAGGTCGACGGTGGTCGTCTGCTTCGCGCCACCCGCCGCCGCGTAGACGCTGAAGCTGCCCGTGTACGCGAAGAGGTTCAGCACGCGCTTGTCCGCCGCTTCGCTTCGGACCCGCGCGCGCGTGTCGCGGTGATCGAGGAAGAGCCCGGCGTCGAGGTAGTCGGACAGGTTCACTTCGAAGGTGAGCCCGTTTTCCTTCACCGTGAAGACCGCCTGGTCGGCCGCCACCTTCTCGTACTGCCCCCCAATTCGTTCGTGCGTCTTGGTGAACACCGCCGCGCCGGGGAAGACCTGGCCGATCGCCGCCAACACTTCGTCGCGCTGCGCTACCGCCGTGCCGTCTTTCACTTTCGCGCGGCGCGGGTATTCCATCACATGCACCCGGCCACCGTAGACGTCGACCGCGAACGGGTAGTCGGGCATGTCGAGGTCGTAGATGCGGTACGCCTCGAGCCCGCGCCGCTTCGCCCACTTCGTCCAGTGGCGGGCGTTCTTGGCGAGCCGGTTCTCGAACGCGGACATTGGCGTTCTGTGTACCGCGCCACCTCGGCCAAGGCAGCCACAGATGACGCTTGGTTGTTACGCTGACGCGCGCTTTCCACTTCCAGGTGCTGATGCCCGCTGACGACTTCGAAGCTCAATACTCCCGACTGGGGCTCGACCCGGCGGCGGCGATCGACGCAACCTTCGTCTCGGGCGAGCAGGGCGCCACGATTTCCCGGTCGTCGCTGTCGACCTCCGAGCTCGGCACCACCGGCACGCTTCCGCGGCTGACGCTCGGCAGCCCCGACGCTGCCTTCGTCAGCGGCGAAGACCCGGCCGAACTCGTCGTCGTTCACGTCCTCGGCGAAGGCGGCATGGGCCAGGTGCTGCTTGCCCGCCAGCACTCGCTGGGCCGCGAAGTCGCGGTGAAGGTGCTGAAGCCCTCGGCGACAAACAAGGCTGCCGCCGAAGCGCTGGTCGAAGAGGCGCGCACCACCGGCTCGCTCGAGCACCCCGGAATCGTCCCCGTCTACGCGCTCGCCCGCGACGCCACCGGACTTCCCGCCTTGGTGATGAAGCGGGTCGACGGCGTCAGCTGGCGTTCGCTGCTCCAGGCCCCGAACCACCCGTCGTGGCAGCGCATCGCCAGCGGCCGAGACCGCCTCGAAGCCAACCTCGAGATCCTCATTCAGGTCTGCAACGCCACCGCGCATGCCCACCAGCGCGGCGTCATTCACCGCGACCTCAAGCCCGCCAACATCCTCATCGGCGAGCTCGGCGAGGTGTACGTCGCCGACTGGGGCGTCGCGATTCAGAAGGCGCGGCTCACCCCTGGGCCGCCGCGATTGGTCGGGACCCCGGCATACCTGGCGCCCGAGATGGTGACGGGCGACCCGTCGATGACCGACGAACGCACGGACATCTATCTGCTTGGTGGCACGCTGCACGAAGTCCTCACCGGCGAGCCGACCCATGGCGGCACGTCGGTGCACGACGTGCTGCAGCGAGCTTTCGTGGCCGCTCCGCCCGTGTTGCCGACCGAGATTCCCGCCGAGCTCGCCGCGCTCTGTACGAAGGCGCTCGCGCAGGATCCGAAGACGCGATTCCAATCGGCGCTCGAGTTTCGCGACGCGCTCCGCCTCTTCCTTCAGCACCGCGGCTCGATTCGCCTCGCCGATGCCGCGACCCATCGCCTGCGCCTGCTGGAGGCGATGGCGAAGGTGCCGCTGGCCGCCGACCAGGAACGCAGCTGGTACTCGCTGATCTCCGAGTGCCGCTTCGGCTTCGCGCAGGCACTGGAGGCCGACCCGCAGAGTCCGGTCGCCCAGCGAGGGCTCGAACGCTGTCTCGAGGTCGCCACCGCCCGCGAGCTCGAACGCGGGTCGAGCCACGCCGCACGCGCTTTTCTGGTCGAGATGAAGTCGCCACCCGCTGCGCTCGCTGATGCAGTCAAACTGCTCGAGGCGAAGGACCTCGAACGCACTGCACGCGAAGCGCTGCACCTGAAAGAAAGGCACGAGCTGAACCCGATGGTCTCGGTGCGCGAGCGCAACAAGATGGTGCTCGTGCTCGCCGTCGCCGTTGGGGCAGTCGTCGTTCTCTTCAGCGCTTTCCCTTCCGTCCGCGAGGCCGTCAACGCCCAGCTCGGCCGCTGGGCGCGCCTCGTGCCGATGGGCATCGTCGCCGCCGTCTACCTCATCTGCCTGTTCGTCGGCCGCCGCTCGCTGCTGACCACCCGCATCAACCGCCAGCTGATGGCGATGATTGGCGTCGGCATCTTCTCGATGGAGCTCGGCCGCATCCAGTTCATGTTGCTCGGCCTCACGATGCGGGTGTCGCTGATGCACGACGCCTGGATGATGGCGTCGGTGCTGGTCGTCTGCGCCTTCATTCTCCACTGGGGCTTCGCAGTGACGGGCGCCGTCTTTCTCGTCGCCGGGCTTGCGGTGGGCGCATCACCCGATGAACACGCGATTCCGATTTTCAGCGGGCTCTCGATGGTCGCTTTTGTGTCGACGGTGGTGATGTTCCGCGTCTGGCAGAAGGATCTCGAAAGGGCGCAGCGCGTTTGAGCACCGCGCTTTTGATCGCAGATCTCGAAGGAATCGCGGCGGTCACCACGCTCGAGTCATTGGTCTTCGGTGGGGCAGGACACCTCGAGGCGTGCGCGGCGATGACGCGAGAGGTGAACGCGGCGATCGAAGGCCTCGTCGCGCAGGGCTTCACCCACGTCCGGGTCAGCGACACGCACCGGTCGGGCAGCGGCGCACCGAACCTCGAGGCGCTGCACCCGGCCGCCCAGCCCTTCTTCGTCGACCCCGACTGCTACGGCGGGGCCCTGCTCGACGGCGTCTCGGCAATTGCCTGCGTCGGCATGCACGCGGCGGGCGGCACTTCGGGCTTCGCGGCCCACACCGTCGAGGCGCACTGCGCGTGGCTGCTGAACGGGCGCCCCATCAGTGAGGCCGAGCTTGCGCTGTGGCTCGCGGCCGACCGCGGCATTCCGGGAATCTTCGTCGCGGGCGACGACGTGCTCGCCGCGTCACTGGCCGGCACCCTGCGCACCGTGGTCACCAAACAATCCACCGGTCTCGATTCGGCGATTCCGAACGCCGATGTCGAGGCGGCGATTCGCGCCGCGGCGCAGGCGGGGCCGGTGCCGATTGCGGTCGCTCCGTCGGGGCCGCTGTCCTTGAGGTTCAAGACGACCCCGGTCGAGCGGGAAGTCGCTGGTGGCTCCTTCACCGATCGGTACCAGCGCGCGCTGGCCGCGGTGCTCGAGACGGAGTCGACGCTCGACGGCTCGAGTGCCAGGGCACTGGAATTGCTGCGCAAGCCGTTCTTCTAGATCCGCCGCGCCGCGGCGCCGTTCGAGGGAACGCATCGAAGACGCGCGCAAGAAGGGCATTGCGCTCTCACACGACGCGGCGTCGGCGGCCCCGCTGAGCCAGAAGCAATGGTCGAAGCACGGCCAGAAGGTCAAAGACCGCGGGTACCAAGGCATGTCGCTGGACGAAGCGAACGAGCGACAGGCTGAGATTCAGAAGAAGTGAAGCGGGCTCACCTCTCTGAATGAATCGACCGGAGGATTCGCGCGTGCAGCTCGGCGGCGGGAAGAAAGATGAAGTGCGCGCGCCCGAACCCCAGCTGTTCTCCGTTCGCCATCGCGACGGAGCCCGACAGCTTCTTGCCGTTGACGAAGGTGCCGTTGGCGCTGCCGAGGTCGACGACCACGGCCTGCGCGCCGTCCCAGCGAATCGTGGCGTGGCGGCTCGACACCGCGGCGTCGTCGACGACCAGGTCAGACTCGGGGCTGCGGCCGATGACGAGCTCCATCGTGCCGTCAGCCTGAGGTGGAGGAAGAATCGCCACGATCAGCTCTTCGAACTCGACGGGCGAAGGGATTTTTTCCAACACCTGCTGCGGCAACCCGACGGTCAGCAACCGGCGCGCGCGGCCCTGGACGTCGGCCACCGGGCGCTGCATCAGCGCGAACGGCCCCATCTGGCCCTCGAAGGCGGCCACATCGAGGCGGCGGGCGAGCCCGGCCAGTTCACGAACGCGAAGCATCCGGCCTGGGAGTCTACGACTACGGCTTCCGCGTCACTTGGTTTTGTGGTGTGTCGCAAGGATGCGCTTCGACACGGATGCCATTCACGCAGGCCAGAGCCCCGACCCCACCACCGGCGCCATCATGACCCCGGTGTACCTCACGTCGACCTACGTCCAGGACGGCCCGGGTGAGCACAAGGGGTACGAGTATTCGCGCACCAAGAACCCGACCCGCGGCGCGCTCGAAGCCTGCCTCGCCGCGCTCGAAGGCGCGAAGTACGGCGCCGCCTTCGCCTCGGGCTGTGCCGCCGCGGACATGCTGATGCATCACCTCGAAGCTGGCGATCACGTCGTGTGCTCCGACGACGTGTACGGCGGCACCTTTCGGCTCTTCGACAAGGTCTTCAAGAAGATGGGCCTGAGCTTCAGCTTCGTCGACCTCGCCGACGTGGCGAACCTCGAGAAGGCGATTACCCCGAAGACGAAGATGCTCTGGGTCGAGACGCCGACCAACCCGATGCTGAAGCTCATCGACCTCGCGCGCGCCGCCGAGGTCGCGAAGAAGCACAAGCTCATCTCGGTCGCCGACAACACCTTCATGACGCCGTACTTCCAGCGCCCGCTGGAGTTCGGCTTCGACGTCGTCACCCACTCGACCACCAAGTACCTGAACGGGCACTCGGACGTGGTCGGCGGCTTCGTCTGCACGTCGAACAAGGAGATCGCCGAGAAGATGTACTTCCTTCAGAACGCGATCGGCGGCGTGCAGGGCCCGATGGACGCGTTCCTGGTGCTGCGCGGCGTGAAGACGCTGCACGTGCGAATGGATCGCCACGAGAAGAACGCGCAGAAGATTGCCGCTTTCCTGCAGACGCACCCGAAGGCGACGAAGGTGAACTGGCCAGGCCTCGAGACGCACCCGCAGCACAAGCTGGCGCGGGCGCAGATGAAGGGCTTCGGCGGCATGATGACCTTCGACATCAAGGGCGGCCTCGAGTCGGCGCGGAAGTTCCTCAAGACGACGAAGGTCTTCGCGTGCGCGGAATCGCTGGGCGGCGTCGAGTCACTGATCGAGCACCCCGCGATCATGACCCACGCGTCGATTCCGAAAGAGAACCGCGAGAAGCTCGGCATCACCGACGGCTTCATCCGCCTGTCGGTCGGCATCGAAGACGCACAGGATTTGATCGACGATCTGGAGCAAGCTCTGAAGGTCGTCTGACCCTCGATGCTCTTCTCGACCCTCTTCTTGATCGTGGCCGCGGCGCCTCTTCCCAAAGAGTGCGAGCCGCCGCCGCTGCGTGACGTCGCGCCAATCAAGGAACTCGCCAACCTCGACGGCGCCTTCTCGGCCGGCCTCGACGCCGTCGCCACCTGGTGCTTCGACAGCGCAGGCAACTGGAACGCGGGCCAGCTGGGAAAGCCGAAGAAGCCGATTGCGGCCGACGCTCCGCCGCAGGGCGATTGTCTGAAGGCGATTGCCTCGTGTGAGGGCACCAACGAGACGGTGACGAACAAGGCGCCGCTTCGAGAGCTCGCCAACAACGCGCTCGCCGACTTCGATCGTCCGTACCGCAACGCGAAGTACGTGCCGAAGCGGTCGGGGTTGAAGGAAGCGCCGTCGCAGGCCGCGAACTGCCGCAGCAAGAGCCGCACCGAGCTGTTCGCGATGGCGCAGCAGCGCATGGACGTCGCGCGGCTCACCTCTCAGGTGCTCAACGAGTACGCGAACTACAAGACGTGGCTCTTCAGCAAGGGCATCGACTGCAAGAACGAGGTTGCCGCCGCGCCGAAGAAGGACTCGACGAAGACGGGCCTGTCGATCGACTCGAACATCGATCCAAATGCGATCGCGACACCGGTGCTCGCGTCGAAGGACCCCGAGACGGCCGCCGCGCTCAAGTTGCCGATGGTCGACAAGTGGAAGTTCTTCTCGAAGCAGCAGGCAAGGGTGGAGGCCGACCGCGACTACACGCTCGGCTTCCTCGCTTCGCGCGAGCTGCGCACGTGTGACTGCGCCCGCGTGAATCCGGCCGCGGTCGTTCGTGCGCTCGAGAGCAAGACGGGCGAGGCGGGCATCGCGCTGCTGACCTCAGAAGATCCGGCCAACACCCGCTGCGCCGTCTGCATGTTCGAGGTCTTCCCGCTGTGGAGCACCCGCGCGCAGAAGCAGTGTTCTTCTCTCGACGGACTCTCGGATGCCGACCTCGCCAAGCTCGAGAAGTCTGACGACGCCAGCGGCCTTCCTCCGCGCTGCCTCGAAGAGACGAAGGCGAATCGCGCAGCCAAGGTCGCGGCGCGCGTGCCCGTGACCACGGCAGTCTCGCCGACTGTTTCGCTGTCGACCGCTCCGGGCGCCAAGCCGGGGACGCCGGGTGGGCCCGTGACTGCGCCTCCCGTGGCTCCACCTGGAAATGTTGCCGCGACGGGAACTGCGGCGGCGCCCGTCGCTCCAGTCGCGAAGGCACCGGGAAGTGGCATCGCGCCGCTCGCGATGAACCCGATGGATGCCGGGGTCAGTGTTGCGAGGGCGCCGGGCAGCGGCATCGCGCCGCTCGCGATGACTCCGATGGATGCGGGGGCCACTGTCGCGAATCCCCACCTTCAGACGGTTGACGGCTACACGTACTACCGCCCGCCCACCGCCGGCTCGCCCAACACCGCGGCGGTTCCCGCGACGGGTGGGACCCCTTCGCCCGCGGCTGTCGCTGCAAAGCCCGTCGATGCCGGAGCGCCGGCTCCGGTCGCCGCCGCTGCCCCTCTCACCGGCCCAGGCATTCCCACCGGGCCGCTCGGCTATGTGGCCCCCGCGACCTGGGCCCCGATTCCGCAGCGCGAAGACGGCCGCATCTACGTGCGCCTCTTCATGAGCAGCTCGTGCATTGCCGACGTCGAGCCCGGCCCGTTGCAGGCGCGCACCGGCGACCTGTTGTTGCTGCCCTTCGAAGCCAAAGCGCTGCAGGTGAAGAGCCCCTGCGGAGGACTTGCCGAGGTGTACTTCGGCCGCGAGGCCCGCCCCCGCGTGTCAGAGAATTTCGGTAGCAACCGGCCGCTCAAGTTCGAGTTCAAGAGACAGTGAGCCACACCCCCCACGTCAGCGGAAGGCTCGTCGCCGGCCTCTTCGAGAAGGGGCTCGCCGGTCAGGTCACTCCGCAGCTCGAGGCGCGCCTTGCGTCCGAAGGCATCGAGCTCAACAACTTCAAGGCGACCTACCCGTACGCCGCCTGGGTTCGCGGCCTCGAGATCACTGCCGCCGAGCTCTACAGCGGCGAGGTGCTCAGCGATGCCCTTCGCAAGCTCGGCTCTCGCGTCGTCCGCACGCTGAAAGACCAGGGCGTCGTCAACGGGCCGATGATCAGCATGGGCAAGCTGATGGGTCCCCGACGCGTGCTCAAGCAGATCCACAACCAGCCCGTGCGCGGCGCCGCCTTTCTGAAAGTGCAGGTGGTCGAGAAGGGGAAGACCCACCTCGAGATCCACTGCAACGACGGAGCGATCGGCGACTTCGTCTCTGGCGCCCTCGAGGCCATCGTCGAGTTGCTCGGTGGCCACGCCCCGCGCGTGCAGCCGGCGATCACCACCCCCGAGCGCTGCGTTCTCGACGTCGTCTGGCGCTAGGCCGTCCGCACGTGTTCCGTGTCTGCGTAAGGCTCACCCCTCGACTTCTCGGCGGGGTGAACTGAACGCACCTCAGCTCGCCTTCGCGGCGAGGAACTCGATCAGGTCGATCTTGGTGACGACGGCCGTCACCTTCTGACCTTCGCGAACCACGGCCACGTTGTCCTGCGCGAACACGCCGCGCAGCGTGGTGATGCTCGTCTCAGGGGTGACGACGCCCTGCAGCGGCGCCACCAGCTTGTCGATGGTGTCGGTCAGCTTGCCGGTGCCGTTGATCAGCGCGTTCAGCAGGTCGTACTCGTGGAGCATGCCGATCGCGCTGCCGTTGTCCTCGACCACCGGCATCTGGCTGATGCCGTGGCGCTTCATCTCTTCGACCTTCGCGCCAATCTTCTCGCCCTTCTTGCCGGTGATCAGCGTCTGCTTCCGGCCCTTGGTGATGTCGGCCACCGTGCCCGGGCCCTTCTCGTCGAGGAAGCCGTTGTCGCGCATCCACTCGTCTGAATAGAACTTCGACACGTAGCTGCTGCCGCCATCGGGGAGCAGCACGACGACGATCTTGCCCTTGCCGGCCTCCTTCGCGATCTCGAGCGCGACGTGAACTGCGCCGCCCGAGCTGCCACCACTGAAGATGCCCTCTTCCCGCGCCAGCCTCCGCGCCGCGGTGAAGCACTGGCGGTCATCGACCTGGCGAACCTGGTCGACGACTTTGAAGTTCATCGCGCCACACACCATGTCTTCGCCGATGCCTTCGACCTTGTAGGTGTGGGCCTCGCCGATCTTTCCGGTCTTGAAGAAGCCCGTGTAGATCGAGCCGATCGGGTCGACGCCGATGTTCTGGATCTTCGGGTTCTTCTCCTTCAGGTACTTGCCCGCGCCGCTCATCGTGCCGCCGGTGCCGAGGCCGGTGACGAAGTAGTCGATCTTCCCGTCCAGCTGCTCGTAGAGCTCGGGGCCCGTCGACAGGTAGTGCGCCTCGATGTTGTCGGGCGTGTGGTACTGGTTTGGGTAGAACGAGTTCGGCGTCTCGCGCGCCAGCCGCTTCGCCGTCTCGTAGTAGCTGCGCGGATCTTCAGCGGCCACGTTCGTCGGCGTCACCACCACCTGCGCGCCCAGCGCCTTGAGGCGGTTGATCTTCTCCAGCGACATCTTGTCCGGCATCGTGAAGATGCACTTGTAGCCCTTCACCGCCGCGATCAACGCGAGGCCCATGCCGGTGTTGCCCGACGTGTTCTCGATGATGGTGCCGCCCGGCTTCAGGGCCCCTGACTTCTCGGCCTTGTCGATGATGTGCACGGCCATGCGGTCTTTGATGCTGCCGCCGGGGTTCATGAACTCGAGCTTGGTGTAGACGGTCGCGTCGTCAGGCCCGGTGAGCTTGTTGAGCTTCACCATCGGGGTACGGCCAATGGCCAAAAGGACGTTGTCGTGAACGTTGTTCATGACGAAGCCCTATATCCGACTGTTACTGGAACCTGCGAACCCGATCGGCCTTCATCAAGGACTCGATGCGTTCGAGCGTCTCGGCCTTGTAAACGCGGGAGCCGCAGTTGGGGCAGGCGCCCTGGGGCACGTCGGTGAGGACGACGATCTTCTCGCTGACGGTCATCCGGACTTCGACGAAGCGCTGCTCGTACTGCCCGCTGCAGGGGCACCGGCCGTAGTCCTTCTTTCCGTAGTCGGCTCCCATGCGGCGGCCCTACAATAACAACCAACCGTGAATCGCGTTCCTCCTTCTATCCGCCCGCCTTCGGCGAAGCCCGCGAGCAAGCCGGCTTCAGCCCCTGCACCGGGTGGGGCGCCGTCGAAGCTGCGCAAGGCCCTGGTGCCCAAGCACCTCGAGAAGGAAAAGCCGCAGAAGCTGAAGACGGGCACCGACGAAGCCGACGGCCCTTCGCCCACCGAGAACAAGCCGCAAGAGGGCAGCGAGCCGTCGAAGGACGCCCACCTCCACGCCCGGCTGGCCGAGGCCTGGACGCCCGAGTCGAAGGCCGAGAAAGAAGAAAAGAAGGAAGAGGCGCAGGAGTCCGGCGAGAAAGAAGGCACCCACGGCAGCGGCCAGGCGCTCAAGAGCCAGGCGGGGTTCTTGAAGCAGATCAAGCCGGCGCTCAACGCGCCCAACAGCCCCGTTCACCAGCAGGCCCAGAAGAAAGACAGCTTCGCGGGGATGCAGCACGCGCAAGCCGCAGGCTCCACCGGGCAGACGGGCCAGACGCGCGCGCTGGTGCCATCGAAGTCTGTCGCCGCCGTGCAGGCGCCGCAGCCGGCAGCTCCCGCGAAGCCCGCGCGTCCGCCCGATGCGTTCAGCGTGCTCCACGCCGCGCAGGAACCCGGCGTCTACTTCAAGGAAGAAGGCAGCCACGGCAGAGCCGAACAGCAGGACCCTGAGCTCTCGGCGGCGATCGAAGAAGCGATTCGCCTGCTCTTCGGCGTCCGTGGAATCCTGCGCGTCTCGGGCGGCTTCGACCAGGAACAGAAGCCCGCCATCATCGTCGTCGCCACCCAGGGCTTCGGCGAGGCCTCGATGAAGCTCGTGCCTCCGAAGGTTCACCGCTTCGAGACGATTCTCGCCGTCCCGTACGACATGCTCCCGCTGAAGCGCGAAAGGCTATGACCGAACCCGAGCTCGAAACCTCCCTGCGCACGCAGGTGAACCTCGCCACTGGCGCCGACACGAAGGCCCACCCGGTGACGAAGCTGAAGGGTGAGGCGTCGGGGCGCAGCTACTACCGCGTCGGCACCGCCCCCGATTCGAAGGTGCTGATGGTGATGCCGAAGGACGCGCTGAAGAGCGACGAGGCCACCAGGGGCGCGCCCCCGAAAGAGCTGCCCTTTCTCAACGTCCACCGCTACCTCTCTTCCATCGGCGTCCGCGTCCCGCTGATTCACCGCTACGACGAGCCCGCGGGGATGATGGTGCTCGAGGATTTGACGGACCAGACGTTCGAAGCCGGGCTGAACGACAGCACCCGCCATGCGCTGTACGCGAAGGCGGTGAAGCTGCTGGCTCGCCTGCGCGCCGACGCCGAGAGCCGGCCCGACGCGACCTGCCTCGCCTTCACCCGGTCATTCGACGAAGAGCTCTACGACTGGGAGTTTCACCACTTCCGCGAGTGGGGCATGGAAGCGTGGAGCGGCCAGAAGCCAACCGACGCCGAACGCGCCGAGCTCGACGGCATCTTCAAGAAGCTGTCGGCGCAGCTGGCCGCCGCTCCCAAAGGCTTCACCCACCGCGACTACCAGAGCCGAAACCTGATGCTGAAGGGCGACGAGCTGGTGGTGATCGACTTCCAGGACGCGTTGCTCGGGCCGCGCCAGTACGACCTGGTCGCGCTGCTCCGCGACAGCTACGTCGAGCTCGAGCGCAAGTTCGTCGAAGAGATGCTGGCCATCTACGCCGCCGAGTTCGCGTTGAAGACGGGCGAACGCATCGCGCTGCCTGAGTTCACCCGCTTCTTCGATTTGCTCACCGTGCAGCGGAAGCTCAAAGACGCCGCGCGCTTCGAGTTCATCAACCGGGTGAAGGGCAACCCCGGCTTCCTGGTCTCGATCCCTGCTTCGCTGCGCTACGTAAAGACCGCGCTCGATCAGCAGCCGCAGCTGAACGACCTGCGCCGCATCGCCAGCAGGTACGTGCCGGAGCTGCAGTGAAGGCGATGGTGCTGTGCGCGGGCCTCGGCACGCGCCTGCGCCCGCTGACGCTCAAGTGGCCGAAGCCCGCGATGCCCCTGCTCGGGCAGCCGCTGTTCCGCTACGCGCTGGCCACGCTGACCCGCGGCGGAGTGACTGAAGTCGGCATCAACACCCACCACCTCCCCGACGTGATGCAGGCCGTCGCCGAGGCCGAGTGCAAGCGCGTCGACGTGAAGCTCACCGTCAGCGAAGAGCAGGGCGAGATTCAGGGTACGGGCGGCGGCATTCGCGGGCTGCGCAGCTTTCTCGAAGACGACACCTTCGTGGTGCTCAACGGCGACGTGCTGTTCGGGGTCGACCTCGCCGCGGTGATTGCCGCCCACAAGGCCGCCGAAGCCTCCGCGACGATGGTGCTCGCGCCGATGCCTCCGGGTGAAAAGTACAACCCGGTCGAGCTCGACTTCGGCCACTGCGTGCGCCGCATTGCTGGTGTCGGCCCCGGCGGCGATCGGCTCACCCCGTGGCACTTCACCGGCGTTCACGTGATGAGCCCCGACGTCTTCGACTTCATGAACGCCAGCGGCCCCGAAGACATCAACCGCGACGTCTACCCGCGCATGATGGAAAAGGGCCTCACCATTCACGGGCACCGCATCGACCCGTACGCGCACTACTGGTCGGACCTCGGCACGCCTGCGCGCTACGCCGCCACCCACAAAGATCTGCTCTTTCAGCAGGTCGGGCTCGGGCCTTTCAAAGGCGCTTCCCCTTTCGAAGACACGCCGCGCGGCACTGGCAACTGGTGGGCGCATGAGACGGCCCAGCTCGGAAACCTTCGCGGTGCAGGGCCTGCGTACTTCGCCGAAGGCTCGGTGCTCGAGGGTGACGTCACCGTTGGATCCGCCGTGTCGGTGGGGAAGGGCGCCCGCGTGAAAGCCGGAGCGAAGCTCAACCGCGTCGCCGTGCTCGACGGCACCGAGGTCGAAGGCAACCAGCTCTACGAAGACTGTTTGCTCGGGCCCGGCGGCATTCGCATCTCGCTCGTCAGCCAGCGCATGACCGGGCTTGAGGGGCTTGCGTCGAGCACGGAGTGACCATGGAAATGCCGGCGCCCGCCAAAAGCAGAGGTCTGCTGTTCTGGACAGCGATCGTCTTTGGCGGCTCGTGCGCCCTCTGCTCGGTGTTCGGCCTCGGGGTGGCCGCGCTCGGGCTGATGGGCGAC
>JBBRAX010000062.1:0-46355 GCA_038206395.1 Myxococcales bacterium
AGCTGCGGGTGGAAACACCGAGGCTGAACTACTGGGATTGAGTTCCCGGAACGTCAGCATCCCGAAGAGCCGGATGTGAGGCCCACAAGTCCGGTTCTGTGAGAGCTGGGGAAGGGAAACCTTCCCCGGCTACTCGACCGATCGGCTCGGCAGCGTCGCGTCAGATGACCGCGGCGTTCTTCACGACGACCTTGACCGCAATCTTCTCGACCTTGGCCGACCTCCTGGCGCGAAAAAGCCTCCCCCGCCCGAAGGCCAAGGGAGGCTTCTTCACTTCTGAGTCGCGACACTCAGCTCTGGCGGCGGCGACGCAGCAGCAGCGCCAGCGCGGCCAGGCCACCGAGGCCCGCTTCCACGCCCGAGCAACCACAGCCCTGCTTCGGAGAAGCCGGCCCCGTCGGCCCACCGATGAACGGCAGCTTCGTCACTTCACTGCCGCCGTCTCCACCCGAGCCACCCGAGCCACCACCGGCACCGCCGCCGCCTGCTCCACCACCCGCGCCGCTGCCTCCGCCCGTGCCACCACCATCAACCGCGTTGCAGCTGTCGGCCGGCGCGAAGGTGACTTTGAGGTTCTGCAGCGTCTCGGCCTGCGTCGAGCCGAGCGTGAAGAAGACTTCGTTCGCCGCGCCACAAGGGCTCGGCAGCATCGCGGTCGCCGTCATCGCCGTGCCGTTGGCCACGCCTGCCACGATCGTGTCGTGGTTCCCGTTCAGCGCCGCGCCGACCTTCGCAAAGGTGATTGCCTGGCCGACCTTCGCGAGCAGCTGCACCTTGGTTCCGCCTCCGCCCAGCGCGCTGCCCGCTGGCACCGACGAGGTGACCGTGATGCTCTTCGTGCCCAGCGGGGCCTTCAGCTTCATCTGGTAGGGGCCGGGGATGATCGTCGCCGCCGGGAAGCCCGCCGCCGTGCCGCTCGAGATGCCGTAGTACGGCCGCCCGGTGGTGACGCCCGTCATGTCGAGCACCTTCGAGCAGTTGATGACGCCCTTGTGCGTGAAGAGGCCATTCATCTTCGTGTCAGCGTCGCCGATGCCGGGGAACGCCGTCTTCACGTGCGCGGTGATGATCGCGGCTGCGTCGGCAAAGTTCACCTGGGGGCTCATCGAGACAAGCGACGCATAGAAGGCAGCGTCGAACGTGCGGCCGCTGTCCGTGCCGAGGAAGAACATCTTCCGCGCCTGCCACAGGGCCGCCGAGTAGTGCTGGCTGTCCTGGTGGACCTCACCCCAGAGCACGTCGGGGCAGGTGAGCGTGTTGTCCATCGTGCGCAGGAAGCTGTCTTCGCGAACGCCCATCAGGCTCGTGCCGCCGCCGATGCGGGGGCCGACGTAGGTGCCGACGTCCGGGCTGCCACCGAAGGCGCCTGCGATGAAGTCGGCGAAGCCTTCATGCATCGCGCCCGTCTCGTTGTTGGCCGACCGGCTGTCGATCGCCAGCTGGTCGAAGCCGAGCGCGGCGGTCGCGTACACGACGCCGTGGCCGAACTCGTGCCACAGCACCGGCGCGTCGTAGCCAAAGTCAGCGCGGTTGCCCTGGAAGATCATCAGCGTGTCGACATCCATCGCCAGCTCGGGCAGCGGAATCTGGGCGAAGTTCTCTCGTGGCATGAACGCCGCGTTGTCCGTGCGGCCAAGCTTGTCGAGCGTGCACTTCAGCGGCGCGAAGGTGCAGTAGGTGGCGAAGTTCGCCTGCAGCGCCTCGAAGTCGGGAAGGGTGACGTTCGCCCAGACCGCAGGCTTCCGCGCTGGCGTCCGCAGCTCGTCGCGCATCTTGAAGCCCGTGAT
Organism: Myxococcales bacterium; assembly: GCA_038206395.1. Classification (GTDB taxonomy): domain Bacteria; phylum Myxococcota; class Myxococcia; order Myxococcales; family Myxococcaceae; genus JAGSPQ01. The sequence goes on from JBBRAX010000062.1 coordinate 1,788, forward strand.
CGCGGGCACGTTTCCGGGGAACAGCGGAACCGCCGCGCTCGAGAGCGACCGCACCCAGTCATAGACCCGGTTGATGTGGGCGAACGCGTGCACCTCGGCGAACTCATCGCTGTGCGAAAGATCCGACTGCACCACGGGGCCGATCATCTGGTTCACGATCAGCGGCGGGTCGATGGGCGGGTACACGTACGAGCCCGCGTCGTGAATCGCGACGGTGTTGTTCGCGCGCTGCAGGCGATCGCAGATCGGCACGTCGTAGGCGATCATCGCGCCCATCAGGTTGAAGTTACCCAGCGCGCGCTTGAAGCCGGCGTCTGGCCCGGTGCTGCAGTCTTTGTTCGGGCAGCAGTTGAGCGCCGTGAGCTGGGTGCCTTCGAGGTAGCCGCCCGCGTCGGGCAGCACCATCGAGCCGCCATCGGCGTGGGTGAGCGAGATGCTGATTAGCGGCGTGAGGCCGACGCCCGCATCCAGCGGCCCCGGGCTCGATGCGTAGACCTGGGCGTCATTCGCCGCGCGGAAGACGCGGTTCTGCTTCCACAGGATCTCGCCCGTGGTCGCGTCAATCGCCACGTACCAGTTGTCGACCGGGTTCAGCGTCGGCACCATCGTCAGGTAGCCCGCGTGCGCCTCGACGCCGACCGGGAAGATCTCCTTCCGCGCCCCGCCGTACGGCTTGCCGTTGGCCTGCATCAGCGACATCGGAATCTGTTTCGACGCCCGAAGCAGCGCCTGCTCGGGAGACGTGTTCCACGCCATCACCGACTTCTCGAAGGGCAGCACGCTGGAAGACACCATCGTCACCCGCCGCTGCTTGTCGATCGTCACCACCACCTGGGCGCCGTACACGTCGACTCCGTCGACCTGTTGCTGCAGCCGAACCGAAGCGCCGAACGCCGTGCCGTGCGTCTGCACGTTGCGAAGGCTCGAGTTCGCTGGCAACCCCAGCGCATCTCGCCGGCCCATTGCCCACGCCCACGCAGCCGCCGAAAGCTCTCCTGGCAGCGGCTCGGACAAAGTGCCAATCGACAGGCGCAGCTGCCCCGTGTCCGGAGACACGATCTGCTGAGACACAATCGGCTGAAAGGGCCCGGTGGAAGCACCGAAGACCGAGGCGGCTACGAGGAGCGAAGAGAGCATGTGGTGGTCTGCAAATGGGTAACCCGGCCGTCTCAACCCATTGAAGCGGGCGGACACTACCAGTAAATGCCGCGGTGAAAAGACCAGCTCTCTCAAAAAGGATACACGATGTCTACCAAGCTTCGCTGCGGGTTGATTGGGGCCACCGGCCTCGCCGGCCAGCAGTTCATCTCGGCGTTGCAGAATCACCCGACGCTCGAGCTGAGCGCCCTGGCGGCGAGCCCTCGCAGCGCGGGCAAGTCGTACGCGGACGCGCTGAAGGCGCCCAACGGCATGATGGGCTGGTTCCTCACCGAGACGCTGCCTGCCGAGATCGCCCGGATGAAGGTCGTCGCTGGCAGCGAGCTGACCGCCACGGGCCTCGACCTCATCTTCTCTGCCGTCGAGGCCGACGTGGCCCGCGAGCTCGAGCCGAAGCTCGCCAAAGACCTGCCCGTCATCTCGGCGGCCAGCGCCTTTCGCTACGACGACGACGTGCCCTTGATCATTCCGCCCGTGAACGCGTCACACAGCGAGCTGCTTCGCGGGCAGCAGAAGGCGCGGAACACGAAGGGGTTCATCGCTCCGATTCCGAACTGCACCACCACGGGTCTCGCGGTGACGCTGGCTCCGCTGGAAGACGCTTTTGGCGTTCAAGCTGTCTTGATGACGTCGATGCAGGCCGTGTCGGGCGCCGGCCGTTCGCCGGGCGTGGCCGCGCTGGACATCATCGACAACGTGGTCCCGCACATCAGCAAGGAAGAGCACAAGGTCGAGGTCGAGACGAAGAAGATCCTCGGCGCCGCAGGCAAGCCGCACGACGTTCGCGTCTCGAGCACCTGCACCCGCGTCGCCGTGCTCGAAGGCCACACCGAAGCCGCCTACGTCAGCCTGAAGAAGAAGGCGTCGGTGCAGGACGTGGCGGCCGCGATGCGCGAGTGGAAGGGCCACGCCCAGACGCGCGACCTGCCCTCGGCCCCTCCGCGGTGGATTGAAGTTCTCGAAGATCCCTTCCGCCCCCAGCCCCGCCTCGATCGCGACACCCACGGCGGCATGGCCACCAGCGTCGGCCGCATTCGTGAAGACAGCGTGCTCGAGCACGGCGTGAAGTACGTGCTCGTCTCTCACAACACCAAGATGGGAGCCGCCAAAGGCGCGGTGCTGCTGGCCGAGCTGCTGATGGTGCAGGGTTTTATTGGCGGTCGGCCCGGTTGATCAGTTAGAGAGCAGTTGCCTTTTTACGAGTTATTCGAAGGAGAAGCGCAGCCATGGCGTACGTCGTTGGAGAACCCTGCATCAAGTGCAAGTACACCGACTGTGTCGAGGTGTGCCCCGTCAACTGCTTCTACGAGGGTCCCAACTTCCTCGTCATTCACCCTGACGAGTGCATCGACTGCGGCGCCTGTGAGCCCGTGTGCCCGACCAAGGCGATCTTCCCGGAGAGCGACCTTCCCGAGAAGTGGGCCGAGTACAAGGCGATCAACACCGAGTACGCCAGCAAATGGCCGAACATCGCCGAGAAGAAGTCGCCCATGCCCGAGGCCGAAGCCTTCAAGGACAAGGAAGACAAGCGCTCGATGCTCGAGCTGAAGTAGAGGCCCTTCGTTTCAGGCCACAGACAGCGCGCTGACCTTCAGTCCGTGCGCTGCCATCTCGTCGCGAATCCGGCCGATGTCTTCGGCGCGCGGCGGGCCTTTGTGGCCAATCACCTTCAGCGCCACTTCCCTCGGGCCGACGCGCTCTATTTCCACCTTCGCGCCCAGCGAGTTGTTCAGGGTCAGCGCAATGGAAGGGGTGCGCGAGTCCTTCATGAAGGTCTCGATCTTTTCGATCAGCTCCACCGCCTGGGCGGCGCGAACCGAACCGTCGAGCTTCAGCTGGGCGTCGGTGGTGTTCTTTTGCGGCTGCAGCGCGCCTACCGCAGTCGGGGGCAGGGTCGCCGGTAGATCCTGATTGGCTGGCTTCGATTTCGAAACGTCGGCCGTGAACTCGACCACCAGCTCCTTGCAGATGAGGTCCACGAGCCGGCTGTCGAGCTTCTCGTTCGACAGGCCCTGGTGTGCGACACGCGCCTCCTTCAGCTGTGCCGCGCCGTGATGGGCCGAGGTGCGCGCCGACGTCAGAGTGGCAGCGGTTTTCTGATGGGTGCTGAAGACCTGCTGGGTCGCTTTCGCCTCTGCGGCGGCCTGCGGAAGCTTCGACAGAACACCCGGCAGAGCGCCCCTGGTGGTCGGGGGGGGCGGCGCTCCAACGCCCGGCTTCTTCTGCATTCCCGGGGGCGTCTGCTTCAGCGTTTCGCCGAAAGAGGTCTTGGCGGTTGGGGTGCTACGTCCCGGGAAAAGAGCGCTGATGATCTTCATGCGGGGCGCAATCAGCAGACCCCGTGCCATCGACAACCCTTCGGCATTGCTGACCTGCGGGTGGGTGGGTCGGCCAGCTGACAGGCCGCGACCGCGTCTACATGTCCGCGGATGTGGTCCGCCAAGCCGTCAGTGGCGAAAGCCGCCGGGCTGCTGTGGCGCGACGCCGGTGAGCTCGTTGATCGCCACCGGGCAGCGCGCGATGGCGTTTGGATCCGCGAGGATGACGCCACGGGTGAAGTCGCGATCTTCGAACAGCAGCGCATCGCGAACCTCGACCTCGTCCACCGCCTGCGTCATTTCCCAGAAGCGGCCCTTCACCATCATTCGTTTTCCGCGGGGGATGCGCTCGATGTCGATGTACTGGCGGGGCTTCAGCCGCGCGTAGATGCGAATCGGAACCGGCTTGTCGGCGGGCTTGCGAAAGAAGTTGATCTCTCGGTCATTGGGATCTGGCGGCACCCACTCGAGCACGGCGATCATCTGCTCCATCGCGTTCGGGTCCGCCGTCGGGCCCTTCTGGCCCTTCTTCCGCTTCTTGATCTTGTTCAAGCCAGCGTCGATGAAGGTCGCACCAGACCAGGTGACCTGGCGATCGATGTACGTGTCGCGAAAGGTAGACGCGACGTCCGAAGTGACCGCGCTGTTCGCCTGCACCACTTCCTCGATGTACCGGGCTTTCAGCAGCGGCAGCGAGAACATGAAGCTGTCGACCTGCTGAATGCCTTCGTTCAACATCTTCAGCTTCCCGAGATCGATGATCTGCACCGACTCGTTCACTTCGGTCGCCAGCGCCAGCCACGCGTCGGGCAGCCGCTTCTCGATGAGCACCCGGCGCACCATCGCCAGCAGATAGGCCCCCGCATTGAAGCTGCCCACCGACAGCTGGGTCTGCACCGCCTGCAGCAGCTCGGGGGGGACGAGGAAGTTCTCGTCACGGCGGTGAAAGAAAGGAGCCGCCTCGGCCAGCACCATGAAGAGGCCGCCAATCAGCTGGACGCAGTTCGGGTCCTGGGTGCCCTCGTACAGCGTCTTGCCGAGCTTCGACTTCATGAGCTTCCGATCGAGGTCCTGCTCTTTGAAGAGCAACGGTTCTTTGCCCTCGCGGAACAGCGCGCGCCCCTGGGCGAAAGAGGGCAGGGCGGCAGCCAGACAGAGGGTCAGGGCGAGTCGACGCATCGGCACACTTTCTAGCACCTTCGTCACGACGGGCTGGTCACGCGCGGATTCACGAGCTTCAGCAACAACGCCGGCAGCAGCGCCGCGACCGCCGCGACTGCGAACAGCCGGTGTCCGCCCAACGCGTCGTACCAGGCGCCTGTTCCCAGGTAGCCCGCAAGGCCGCCGATGCCGAAGGTCGCCGCCACGTACATCGCCTGCCCGGTGGCGCGCAGCGAGCCCGGCGCCGCTTGCGCCATGTACGCCACCGACGCCAGGTAGAAGGCGCCGAAGGTCAGGCCGTGAATCGCCGACAGCGCGAGCAGCATCGTGGGGCTGGTCACGATCGCCATTCCTGCCCATCGCGCGGCGCTGGCCAGAAACGCGGCGATCAGCAGCGTGCGCGGCGCGACCCGGTGCCCCCAGCGCGGCCAGGTGAACATCACCGCCACTTCGGCCGCGACGCCCACGCTGGCAGAGGCGCTGACCACCCACGGCGGCAGGCCCAGTGCCGTCACGTGCATCGACAGCGTCCCGTTGTACGGAGCGCACGCGATCCAGTGCAGCGCGCTCGCCGTCAGAAACACGGCAACATCCTTGCGCCGCAGCAGGGCGTGCATCTGGGCGAACGTCGGCCGCGGCCCCTCGCCGTGCACCGCGGGGGCGTTCGCCAGCATCGCCCACGTCCACACGCACGCGGCCGACATGCACAGCACGGCGGTGGTGATCGCGCGTCGATCAATCGCGTCCACCGAGAAGCCGTAGCCCATCGACGCGATCACGAAGCCCAAAGATCCCCACAGGCGCAGCGACGCGTACGCGCCCCCTTCTTTCTCGACGTGCCGCAGCGCGAGCGTGTCGATCATCGTCGTCATCGACGTGCCGAAAGCCGCGTGAAGGCACAGCGAGGCGAGCACCGGCCAGAACGCGGTCGAGCCCCAGAGCGCGACGAAGCCCAGCGCCGCTCCCGACGTGAGCAGCCCCAGCACGCGCCCCGGCCGCCCCCATCGATCCGCCAGCTGGCCCCAGAACGGCGGCATCACCATCGCGAACAGCGGACCCACCGCCAGCAGCGCGCCCACCTGCGGGCCCGTGAAGCCCAGCGACCGGTAGTACTGCGGGAAGAAGGGCAGCGAGATGCCCACCGACATGAACATCAGCAGGTAGAAGGCAGCGAGTCGGACGCGGGCAGACGGCATGGAAGGCGCGCGAAAACATCTAGCATTGGGCCTGCCGCCATCGTTTGACTGAACAGGACTTTCGGTTAGGGTCCGCCGCGTTCATGGCGGCCGAAACCACAGCGCAGATCGTCATCACCCCGGTCAAGAACGAGGGTGAGCTCATGCAGGCGCTCGCGCTGCGCGAGATCGTCTTCATCGAAGAGCAGAGCGTGCCCGAGAGCATGGAACGCGACGAAGACGACGCGACCGCGCTGCACGTGCTCGCCATGGCCGAAGGCCATGCGGTCGGCACCGGCCGGCTCGTCGTCCTGCAGGCGCCGCCCGATGGCGAGCTGGGCAAGTGGGGCCGCATCGGCCGCATGGCAGTGCTCCAGGCGCACCGGCGTTCAGGCGTGGGCAGCAAGCTGCTCGCGACCCTGGAAGCCGAAGCCCGCAAGCGCGCGCTCGACGGCATCATGTTGCACGCGCAGCTGTCGGCGATGGATTTCTACAAGCGCCATGGCTACGTGCCGAACGGCGCAGTGTTCGAAGAGGCGGGCATGCCCCACCTCGAGATGAAGCGTCGGTTGACCGCAAACTAAACCGTAAGGAGCAAAGCCAATGAAGTTGTCCGAGCGTCTGAACCAGATCATCGCCTCGAAGAGCCTGCTCAACCACCCGTTCTACCAGGCGTGGACGGAAGGGAAGCTGAGCCAGGACGTGCTGAAGCGCTACGCCGGCCAGTACTGGGAGCAGGTCTCGTCTTTCCCCCGCTTCGTCTCGTCGGTGCACAGCCGCTGCCCTGAAATTGACGCGCGCAAGGTGCTGCTCGAGAACCTCGTCGATGAAGAGCTGCACGGCACGGATCACCCCGAGCTGTGGATGCGTTTCGCCGAAGGCCTCGGAGCGACCCGCGCCGAAGTGAAGGCCCAGGTTCCGCTGCCCGAGACGAAGGCGATGGTCGACGGCTTCTTCGCCCTGGCCGCCAGCGACTGGACTGACGGCCTCTGCGCGCTCTACGCGTACGAGTCGCAGGTTCCCGCGGTCTCGAAGTCGAAGATCGAAGGCCTGAAGAACTTCTACGGCATCAAGGATGCTCGGACCCTGTCGTTCTTCAAGGTCCACCAGGAGTACGACGTCGATCACTCGCGCAAGGTCGGCGAGCTCATCGACCAGCACTGCGACCCGGTGCGCGCTGAAGCCGCGACCCAGAAGGCCGCGGATGCGCTGTGGGGTTTCCTCGACGGCATCGCCCGCGAAGCCGGCATCAGCTGCGAAGTGCACTGACCTTTCGTTTCGTTGGAGATCTCGGCCACCTCGCTGGTGTTGATCAGCATGGCTGGCGTGGGCTGGCTGGTGTTGCCGTGGGGAATCGTCGCGCTGTGGAAGGTTCGCCGCGCGGCGATCTCGTTTCCGAAGAAGTGGCCGTCGGTCTCGGTGCTGAAGCCGATGGCGGGCCTCGACGATCAGCTCGTCGAGAACCTGCGCAGCCACCTCGCCATCGACTACCCGGGGCAATGGAAGCTGCTGCTCGGCGTGCGCAGCACGGAAGACCTCGCGTACCCGATCGCGAAAGCCTTCGTCGACGCGAACCCGTCGAAGGCCGAGCTGCACCTGCAGGACGGCGTGCCCGGCTTCAACCCGAAGGTGAACCAGCTGCTGACGCTGATCAAGCACGCCACCGGCGAGGTGATCGCGATCACCGACAGCAACGTGCGCGTGCCCCCGGGCCTTCTTCGCGAGCATGCAGCGCGCCTGGCCGAGCCGGGCGTCGCGCTGTCGTCGAACCTCTTCGTCGGCGTCGAAGAAGCCACGCCGGGCAGCGCGCTCGACAACATGTGCGTCAACGCGTTCTGCGCGGCGAGCTCGGCCACCGCCGAAGCCCTGTTGAAGATGACGCAGCTGGTGGGCAAGTCCTTCGCGGTGAAGCGCGAGGTGCTCGAAGATCTGGGCGGCTTTGATCGCGTGAAAGACGTGCTCGCGGAAGATCAGCGGTTCGGCACGCTGCTGCGCCAGGCGGGGCATCGCACCCGGCTGTGTCCGACTCCGGTCGAGAACGTGCAGGCGTCCGCGCCGCTCGGCCAGTTCCTTCAGCGCCACGCGCGGTGGTCGATGCTTCGCTTCATGCTGCTGCCAGGCGCGTGGGCTGAGCCGCTGCAGCTGCCTTTCGTCTGGGCGCTTTTGGCTGCAGTGCTCTCGCCGCAGTCGGCTTTTCTCTGGTGGTTCCTCGGCGCGTCGACCGCGCTGTCGGTGGGCTTCACCCAGGCGTCGACGCGGCTCCTTCGCGGGCGGCCTTTCGCGATGAAGTGGGTCTGGCTGATTCCACTGCGAGACTTCCTCTTCCTTGCCGTGTGGCTGCGCGGGATGACGATGCGCACCGTGACGTGGCGGGGCAACCGGCTCGAGGTGGTGAAGAACACCTACCTGGCGGCGGCCCCGGCGGCAGAGCCGGTGAAGGCGACGGCGAAGGTCACGCCACCAACGTGAGTCCGGCGGGCAGGGTGTCGCCCAGCGCGCGCGCCTCGTCGGCGGCAGACAGCGCGACGACCAGGGCCACCATCTGCTGCCAGGAAGAGGGTGCTTTCGCAGCGTCGAGCGCGGCGACGACCTCGGTGCGCAGTGCTTCCGAGACGTCGCGGGCGCGATCGCCGGTGCGGCGGCAGAGCTGGGTGATGGCGAAGGGCGAGCCATCGATGCGGTGGAGGCCGGCGGTCAGCAGCGCGCGCGCCCAGGCTTCGGCGCGTTCGGGCGAGACGACTTTGTGCGACGCGCCGTGCACCGGTACGCGCGCGCCCAGGCGGCCCAGCGCCCACGCCCACGGCCCACCGGTGGAGATCTTCTCGAGTACCCAGCCGCCGATGCGTTCTTTCTCTTCCACCGGCAACAACTCGAGCGACGCCACCGCGCGCACCATCTCGTCGAGGCCCAGCGGGACGATGCCCTTCGCCTTTTCCTTCGCGGGGGGCCCAAGCTTCTTTTCGAGCCATGGTCGCAGGTACGCGTACAGCGCGCCTTGCGCTTTTTCATCGAGGCCTGAAGCGATGCGGCGCCAGAGAATCCAGAACTCGGCCCAGACCGCGGCGTCCCCGTGCGCAGTGACGAGATCCTTGAAGAGCCCGAAGGTCTGCTCGCAACGCCACGCGTCCAGCGGGTAGCCGACGCCCGGCCGCAGCGCGTAGCCCAGCAGGTGGTAGAGCACGCGCTCGTGATCCTCCGAACGCCTGCGCTTGCCCGCGCCCGCGAACAGCGCCGTCCACAGCTCGCGCAACACCGGCAGCCGCCAGCCGTCGCGCGGGCCAAGCAACTTCTCGAGCTCGCGCACCAGGTTCTTCACGTCCTTCGGGCCCACCGGCATCGGCTTCGTGCCGTAGACGCGCTCGACCAGCGAGATCGCCTCGGTGAACCGCGCGGGCATCGACTCGGTGACGGTTAACGACCCCGGCTTCGACGTGCCGCGAAGCTCGAACTCGAGCCGCCAGCGCTGGGCTCCTGCGATCGCCGACAGCGCCAGCGTGCCGACCTCGGTCAGCGCCGCGGCGAGGTGCACGTCGACGCTGGCGTTCTTCTCGCCCTGTAGAATGGTGTGAATCGGCGGCAGCGGCCTGAAGTCGTCGCCTTCGAGCGTGACGGTCGCGCCGGGCTTGTCGAGGCGATCGCTGGTGGTGGAGTAGAGCTGGAACTGCACTGGCCGACCCAGGGTGAGGCGGAAGCTGCGATCGGTGAGCTCGACCGTCTCGCCTTCTTCGAGGCCGCGGGGAACCAGGCACACGCCCGCCCGCTTCTCGCTCGGCCCGCTCACCATCGCGTAGTACGCGCGTGGGGCGCCGCCGCCGATCTTCTTTCCGAGGGCGCGGCGCGCGAGGCCGGAATACGCCGCGCCGCGAGCGACCGCGAGATCCAGCGAGTCGTGCGCCAGCAGCGGCACTGCCGGAAGCGACGGCCACAGGGCGCTGACGGTCTGCTGCAGCGCCGCCGTGAGCCGCGGAGAGTTGAAGACGCCGCCGTTGAGCAGAATCGCGTCGGGCCGCGGCAGCGCGTCGCCTGTCTCGCCCAGCGCGGCGCGACCGGCGGCGGCATGGGCCTGCAGAAAGCCGACGAGGTGGCGCGTGATCGCCGGGTCGTGCGCGAAGGGAAGCCCCAACTCCACGATCGCAGCGCGTGCGGCCGCCCGTGGCGCATCGGCGGTGCCGACCGAAGGAAAGAAGCCGTCGACCACGGTGGCCTCGACCTCTTCTCGCGTCAGCTCGGTCGACACCGTGCCGCCCAGCAGCTTGCTGCCGCCGGCGGCGATCGTCAGCGCCTGCTTCGCCGGAGCAGCCTCGCCCAGCAGCGCTTCCTTCGCCGCGCGCGCCGCCTGCACGGCCTGCGTCCACTGCGTCGCGGTGAAACGGCGATCTACCCCCAGCGCCTTCACCTCGGCCTGGCGAGCCAGCGCCGCGTCCATGTTGTCGCCGCCGAGCAGCAGGTGATCGCCGACCGCGAGCCGCTGCAGCGCGGGCCCTTCGGGCAGCATCGCGACCTTCACCAGCGAGAAGTCGGTGGTGCCGCCGCCGACGTCGACGACCAGCACGAGGCGCACGCCGGTCAGCGCCTGGGCGAGGGTGTCACGGTGCCGCGCGGTGAAGTCGTAGAACGCCGCCTGCGGCTCTTCGAGCAGGTTCAGCTTGTTGAGCTCGAAGCCCGCATCGCGCGCGGCCTGAAGCGTGAGCGCGCGCGCCGCTTCGTCGAATGACGCGGGCACGGTCAGCGCGACTTCCTGGTCCTTCAGCAGCGCGTCAGGGTGCGCGGCGTCCCAGGCAGAGCCGAGGTGCTTGAGCAACGCGGCTTGCGCAGCAACCGGCGACATCCGCGGTACGTCGGGCAGCGCGCCCCACGGAAGAATCGGCGCCTGGCGATCGACGCCCGGGTGGCACAGCCAGCTCTTCGCCGAGCTCACCACGCGGCCCGGAACCCGCGAGCCCTGCCAGCGCGCGAGCTCGCCAATGACGTGCGGCGGCTCGGCCCACGGGAGCCTCAGCGCGCCGACAGGAAATTCGCCGTCGTTCGGCAAATACACGAAGGACGGCAGCAGCGGCCGCGCGGCGACTTCTCCGGGGCGCGCCAGCTGTGGCACGGGGAAGTCGACCACCTTTGCCGCAGCTCCCGCCGCGGGCTCGGTGAAGGCGACCGCGCAGTTCGACGTGCCGAGGTCGATGCCGACGATGAAGCGGGCCGCGCTCATTCCTTCATTCGAACGTTCAGCTCGAGCTTCCACTGGCCCTTGCCGCCGCGCTCGAGGCAGCGCAGCTCGAGCGCTCCGAGCTCGGTCAACGCGGCCTGCAGGTTCACGGGCACGAGGCGGCCGGTGTCGGCGCCGGGCAGGGTGGTCTCGACGGCAGGCAGCTCATCCAGCCCCTCGGCGCGGCTGGCATCGTCGAGCAGATCGCCGACCTTGTCGTCGCGCCGCGTCGACGACGAATAGAAGCGGAAGGCCGTGGGCGCGCCGACCGTGAGCCCGAACTCCTGGGGAGGAATCTCGGCCTGCGAGCCTTCTTCCATTCCGAAAGACGCGACGCACAGCGCCTTCACGGGCGGGCTGAACCCGGGCACGGCGAGCATCGCGGACTCGACGCCGACGTAATAGCTGCGCGCAGTGCCGCCCCGAATGCGCAGCCCGTGGCCTTCTTTTACCCACGCGTAATACGCAGCGCCCCGGGCGACGGCGAGGTCGAGCTCGGCGCCGGGCAGCTCGCGCACCCGTTGGCCCCCATCGGCCTTCAGCCAGTCACCGAGCACCTCGAGCAGGCGTGAACGGAAGGCCTGGGCCTTGAACACGCCGCCGTTGAAGAGCACCGCGGTGGGGTGAACGAAAGTGCCGCCCTTCACCTGCAGCGACGACGCCTGGCGGGTGAGGAAGGCGGCGAGGTGGCGGGTGATGCCTGCGTCCTGTGCGTACGGAAGTCTGACCTGGCCCAAGCCCGTGCGGCGGGCAGCGGCCGGCAGCTCGGTGATGGTCGTCGTGGGGAAGAAGCCGTCGACCAACAAGCGGGTCAGCTCGGCGCGGTCGAGCTCACCCTTGAGGGTGCCGCCGATCAACGCGCTGCCGCGGCCGGGAATCACCACCGGCGCTTTCTTGAGCTTCTCGTCTTCGAACAGCTTCTCTTTCGCGCCGCGGCTCGCGTGGGTCAGCGCGGTCAGCTGCCACGCGTCCAGCGTCTTGCCGCCGGCCTTGAAGCGCTCGGCCAGCGTGTACGCGAGCGCGAGATCCATGTTGTCGCCGCCAAGCAGGATGTGGTCCCCGACCGCGAGACGTTCGAGCCGCAGCTCGCCCTTCTCTTCGGTCACTCCAATCAGCGAGAAGTCGGAAGTGCCGCCGCCGACGTCGACGACGAGCAGCACGTCACCCGGCTTCACCTGCTTGCGGAAGCCTTCGCCCATCGCCTCGAGCCAGGCGTACAGCGCGGCCTGCGGCTCTTCGAGCAGCGTCACCTTCGGCAACCCGGCCCGCGCGGCGGCCTCGATGGTGAGATCGCGCGCCGCCGCATCGAAAGAAGCGGGCACGGTGACGACGACGTCTTGATCAGCGAGTGAGAGCCCGAGCGACGCCGCAAACGCGGCGCCCAGGTGCGCGAGCAGCTTCGCGGCAGCGTCGACGGGCGAGATGCGCTGCACGTCGGGCGGCGCCTGCCACGGAAGAATGTCGGCCCGGCGATCGACGGTCGGGTGGGTGAGCCAGCTCTTCGCCGAGGCGACGAGGCGGGTCGGAACCTTCGCGCCGTGGGTGCGCGCGAGCTCACCAGCGACCGGCGCCGACTTGTTCCACGGCAAGGCCAGCGACCCGGCCGGAAATTCGCTGTCGGTCGGCAAATACAAGAACGACGGCAGCAGCTGCTTGCTCTCGACAGTTCCCGGCGACGTCAGCTGCGGCACCGGCAGCACGGCCTGCTGGGCACCGCGGCCCTTCTCGGCGTCGAGGCGTTGGTACGACAGCGCGCAGTGGGTGGTGCCGAGGTCGATGCCAATGGCGTAGCGGCGGTCGCTCACGGCAGCTCGACCTCGGCGGGGGCCAGCACCTTCACGTCCATCGTCGTCGGCACCGCGGGCAGCTTCACCGCCGTCGCCACCCAGCCGTGGTGCTTCAGGATCCCCTGGTAAGGCGCCTGGCCGGTGAGGTTACCCAACAGGCGGTAGCGGTTCGCATCGAAGCCCGCGGGCACGGTGACCTGGTCGCCTTCCGACTGCGGCACCACTGCCACGACGGGCAGGTACTCGCGCAGCACCTTGCGAGCCCCTTCGTGGACGACGCGCGCGGCGGCCCCGACTTCGGCGTCACTGAAGCCCGAGATGTCTTCCTCGAGGAAGTCGATCAGCCGCCCTTCGCGCTGCAACATCCCCAGCAAAAACAAGCCGCTGGCGTGCTGGACCTCAGGGCTGGGCGGAGGCGCGACCGGCGCGGGGGGAAGCAGGGGCTGCTCGCGCTCGGGCAGGGCGGCGCCGAAGAGAATCGCGAACGCCAGTTTCAATCGGGCGAAGAAGGACATGGGGTGCGCCGTCACTAACACCGGGCCGCGAAATTTTCGCGGTGGGCTTTCGTTTGGACTAAGTCGTAAGTACGCAACAACGCGAGGTTTCTTCGATGCCGTTGACCCGTTTCGTCGTGTTCACCCTCGTCGCCATTTCCGGGTCGGCGATGGCTGGCAGCGTCTACCTCAACGGTGTGAAGATCGATGGCGTCACCAACCAGAAGTTCGACAAGGCAACGGTGCGCATCGACGAGAAGGGAAACGTGTTGATCGAAGCGCCGGGCTACGCGGTGAAGCAGCTGGAGGGCGCTCCAGTGGAAGCGGCGGCGGCGCGGCCGGGGGTGATCAGCAAGCAGTACTACCTCGTCACCGAGCAGAACGTGGTCGGGATGACCGAGTACGACATCGACCTGTACGTGAACTCCAAATGGATCCGGAAGCTGAAGAGCTCCGAAGACCAGATCGTTTCCGAGATTACGAAGAACCTGTCGCCCGGAAGAAACTCGGTGATGTTCATCGCGAAGAAGGTCGCGGTGGACTCGCGGAAGAGCCTGTCGAACAACCACTTCTTCCGCATCATCATTGGCGAAGGGACGATGAGCGGGGATCACGTGATGATCGACAACCCCGTCGTGAAGTTCGAGCGCACCGCCGCCAACACCGAAGACATCTCGAAAGAGTTCACGCTGACCGCGCGCTGAAGGAGACGAAGGCCCTTTGTTCACCATCGACGAGCGACTGCGCGGCCTGCCCGCCACCAAGGATCAGATCGTCGCGCTCTACGAATCATTGAACCAGCCACACCTCGCCGTCCCCGGACGCCAGGCTGGCCCCGCGCGCGCCTTCATTCTCGGCCTCCGCGGCCCCCAGGGCTTCGCCGTCTTCGTCTACCTGTACATGCCCGACAGCGCGCAGTGCGCCGTGTACGTGCCCTCGAACCGCGCCGTCTCTTCCGACAAGTACCAGGCGGAAGAAGGTGAGGCGCTGGGCTTCGTCGAGTCGATGGGGTTCATCATGGACAACCTGAACTTCCGCGGCCGCGCGCCCGAAGAGCAGGACGAGCTGTTGACGACGATGCCGCTCTTCCAGCGCGAGCCCCCACGGTTGTCGACGGCGAAGAAGGCACCGGCCGACCCCCGCGTCGGCACCGGGCCGCTGACGGCCTCGGCGCTGGGCAAGCTGTTCTCGGCGTTCTCGTTGATCGCGCTGGTGCTGCCGGGCTGCGCGCACGTACCCACCGAGAAAGAACGCGACGCCGCGGGCATTCACTACGACATGGGCGTCGAGGCGCAGCTGAAGGACCCGCCGACGGCGATGCGCGAGTACGAGATGGCGATCGAGCTCGACCCGGGCCTTGCCGAGGCGTGGCACGCGAAGGGCGTTCTCGAGCACATGGTGTTCGGCAAGCTCGACGCTGCGCGCGCCTCGTACCAGAAGGCCCTGGAGCTCAACCCGCGCTTCCCGGCGGCGCTCACCAACCTCGGCAACGTCTACCTCGAGCAGAAGCGGTACGACGACGCGATCAAGCAGTACGAGCTGGCGCTGAACGACATGACCTACCGCGAGCCGTGGATCGCGCAGGCCAACCTCGGCTGGGCCCGCTACAAACAGGGCGACTCGCGCGGCGGCATCGAGAGCCTGAAGAGCTCGGTCACCAACAACCCGAAGTTCTGCTTCGGCTTCCTGAAGCTCGCCAACATCTACGAAGAGCAGGGCAACCTTCCCGAGGCGTGCCGCAACTACACCAAGTACCGCGAGTCGTGCCCGGACCTGGGCGACGCGCACATGCGCGAAGGCGTGTGCTTCTCGAAGACGGGCAAGGCGGAAGAGGCGAAGGCGGCCTTCGACGTGTGCATCGCGAAGAACGACAACAGCAAAGACGACTGTGTCCGGTTGAAGGGCCAGTGACGTGAGCGACTACGCCGAGTTCGGCCGCTTCCTTTCCCAACAGCGCGAGCTGCGCGGGCTGTCGCGTGACGACGTGGCGAAGTCGACCAAGATCCCCGCCACGCTGCTGGCGGCGCTGGAAGACGGCCAGGCCGAAAGGCTTCCCGAGCGCGTGTTTCTGCAGAACCTGATTCGCGCCTACGCCCAGGTGATCGGCTTGTCGGCCGACGACGCGATCACCCGGTGGCACGAGATTCCGGGCGTCGCGAAGGACCCCGAGACGCTGCCCGCCGTGCTCGAGCACCGCCGCAAGTCGCGCGCGTTGAAGACGCTGGCGATCGTGGTCGTCGTGGCCGCGATTGGCGCTTACGTCTTCTTCGTGGTGATGGGCCAATTGCCGCCGCCCTGGGGCCGGTGAGCCCGTGCTGCGCTACGTCGAAGAGGCCATTGTCCTGGCGTCCCTCGACTACGGCGACGCAGATCGCGTCATCACCCTCTTCACGCGTGGCCGCGGCCGGCTGACGGCGTTCGCTGCCGGCGCGCGCAAGAGCAAGCGCCGCTTCGCTGGATCGCTGGAGCTCGGCAGCCACCTGAAGGCCCAGCTGGTCGAGACCCGAGGCGACACCTGCCGCCTCGACAACGTCGACCTCGTGGCCAGCTTCTACAACCTGCGCGACGACCTGCCGCGCATCTCGCGCGCGATGTACTGCCTCGAGCTGTGCCGTGAGCTGACGCGCGATCACGAACCGCACGAGCAACTCTTCGACTGCCTGCTCGCGTACCTGGGCGAACTCGACGCACGGCGCGCGGGGCCGACGTCGCTGATCAAGTTCGAGCTCGACGCGTTGCAGCTGACCGGGTTCATGCCGCGGTTCACCCCGTGTGCGATCTGCGGCGGCGCGACCGGCGCACGGCCGCGGTTCGACCCTGATGCCGGCGGTGTCACCTGCGAAAACTGCGCGCACCGCGTGCCCCAGGGAATTCCCGTCACCGCCGAGGTGGTCGAGGCGTTGTCGCGGCTGCAGGCGGGCGAGCGGACTCCGCTTCCCGCGGAAGCGCGCGCGCGGTGCCGTGAGCTCTTGAACGTGTTCATCGCGCACCACCTCGGGCGCCGCTTGAAGAGCGCCGACTTCATGCACCAGGTGGGCACCGATTGAGCTTCGACGTCATCTCGCTGGGGGAAGCCCTGGTCGACTTTCTTCCCGAGAAGGCCGGGGCGCGCGTGCGCGACGTCGAGATCTGGCGCAAGTGCCTGGGCGGCGCGCCGGCGAACGTGGTGGTGGGGATCTCGCGGCTGGGCGGCAAGGCGGCGATGTGCGGCGTCACCGGTGAAGACGAGCTGGGCCACTTCATCACCGAAGAGCTCGCGCGCGAGGGCGTGGACGTCGCTCACATCCGCCACACCCCGCTGGGCAAGACGGGCATCGGCTTCATCTCGCTGACGGCGACGGGCGAACGCAGCTTCCTCTTCTATCGGCTGCAGGCTGCCGAGTTTCAGCTGGGCCTCGCCGACATCGACCACGCGTTCTTGCGCAGCGGCAAGGTGCTGCACCTGGGCACCAACTCGCTGCTGCTTCCTTCCGCACGCGAGGCGTCGCTGGCCGCCGCGAAGGGCGCGAGAGACGCCGGGCAGATCGTCTCGTGCGATCCAAACCTGCGGCTGCACCTGTGGAAAGAGCCCGGCGAACTGCGGGCGTTGCTCGATCAGCTATTGCCGCACTGCACGCTCGTGAAGCTGTCGGACGACGAGATGGAGTTCGTCACCGGCGAGACCACGCCGAAGGCGGCGCTGAAGCGGCTGCGCGCGCAGGGCGTGGCGGTTCCCATCATCACGCTGGGTCCAAAGGGCGCGGTGCTGCTGGCCGAAGACTTTGTCGAAGTCAAGGCTCCGGTGGTCGAGGTCGTCGACACCACCGGCGCGGGCGACGGCTTCATGGCGGGGCTTCTTTTTCAAGCGACGCGCGTGGCGTCGACGCGGGCCCAGGTCGAGGCCCTGACCTCCCAGGAGCTCGAGCCGATGGCGCGCTTCGGCTGCCGCGTCGGCGCGCGGGTCGTCACCCGGCTGGGAGCGATCGCCGGCCTGCCGCGGCTCAACGAGCTGTGAAGCGCTGGCTGCTGCTCTTCCTCTTCAGCTGCAGCAGCGTTCCCGAGGCGCCCGACGCCGGCTGTCTCGGCAAGGCCTACGACCGCACGTGCGCCGCCGCCGCCGACTGCGCGTTGCTGGTGCGCGAGGTCGACTGTTGCCGCAGCGTGGTGGGGCAGGGCATCGCCAGGCTGGCGCTCGCCCCGGCGCAGCAGGAAACGCAGCGGTGCGAGACGACCGCGCCCGACTGCGGCTGCATGCCGTCGAACCCGAGGGCCGACGATGGCCGGCCCTTCCCCGAAGCGGCGGCGGTCGACGTGCGCTGCACCGCGAAGCGCTGCGAGTCCTACGTTCGCTAAAAGTTGAAGCTGACCGCGAAGTTCAGCTTGAAGACCATCTGTTCCGAGATGCGGAAGCGGCGGCCGACGCGGTCGATGCGCGAGTCGAAGTTCGGGTTCAGCTCGATCGGGTTGCCGACCGGGTCCACCGTGCCGTAGCCCGCCTGGCCCAGGGTGTTGAGGTCGGTGCCGATGCTCTCACTGGTGAGGAAGTGCTCGGTGTTGTACGCCCACGACGCGTAGGCCTTGAGGTGAATGAACTCGGCCGCGTGTCCGACGATGCCGAAGTGCCCGCCCACCTGCATGTAGTCGCTGTTGTAGAGCAGCTTCCCCACCAGGTCGGACATCTCGTTGTGGTACCGGCCTTCCGACGTGTACGTGAGCCACGCGCGCAGATCGATCGCCAGCTTCTGGTGCATCGCCGGCCGCTCGAAGAGGTTGAACTCGCCGCCGAACTGAAAGCCGCCCAAGTGCGCTGGCTTGATGCCCGTCTCGGTGCGATTCCAGATCGACTTGCCACAGTTCTGCGGGTTGCCGAGGCGGCCAGGGGACGCGTCGTCGCAGTTGCTGTAGGTGCCCGGCCCGAGCCAGGGCAGCGTGTAGTGCAGCACGAAGTACGGGTCGATTGGGCCGATGCGCTTGCTGATCGAGGTCGAGAATTTGTAGCGGTGGATGCGATCGCCAGTCGCTCCGCGGCTGTCGGGGGCGGTGGCGACAGACGGGTTGATGACGGGCGAAGTCGGCGCCGTGTAGTCGACCGAGACGACCCAGGTCGGCTTGGTGTCGTCGCGCTGCTGGCTGAAGAACGCGTAGGCGAGGCCGAACGTCAAATCGCCCAGGCCGCCGCGGAAGCTCGCCGTCGGGTTGGCTGCATCGCCGACCTCAAAGAGATGGTTCGTGCCCTGGCCCGGGGTCGTGCAGCCGCGGCCTGAGGCGTCGCCGCAGTTCCGGTAGATGGTGGTGTTGCTCGGCAGGGTGTCCTTCGAGAAGTTCCAGAAGCGATCCTGCTGGAAGATCACGGGCACGCCGAAGTGGAGCTGAAGGTCTTTGTAGAGCCCGATGAACGCGTCGAGGTTCAGCCGGGTGTCGATCTTCGTGTAGCGCAGCTCGCTGACGTCGGTGAGCCCACCGCTGGCCGCCTCGTACCATTCACGCGTGATCTTCGCGCGATCCTGGGTGCGCTCGAACCCGACCTCGAGCGACATCCCGAAAGGCTTCTTCTCGTCGAACGAGCTGGAGACGCGGGTCGCCTCTGCGCCGTGAACGCTGAACGCCAGAAGGGAAAGCAGCACCGCGCAGCCACGCATCGAGGCCCGGACGGTAGTGACGCGACGGGGGTGGGTCAAGAAAGCGGCCTCGCTCAAGGCGGCAGGGTCTTTGGCCGCTTGAAGCAGACCAGGGTCGCGCCACCGCCCACCGAGCTGCCCTGCTGTGACACCGGCGGGCGGAAGGCCATCGAGACCATCTCCCAGCCTTCATCACCGGCCCGCTGCAGCTCGGGATTCATCGGCTTGGGATCGAAGTCGACACACCAGTGCTCCCACTGCTGCACGGTTCGCGTCGTGGCGCAGCCGCTGAGCAGCGCGAAGAAGAGGGCCAGGGTCAACCGCTTCACGGCAGCGAACCTCCCACCCCGACGTAGACACTGCCCGGAGCGGCAATCAGCGACACCTGCGCCTTGCTTCCGCCCAGGCCCATCATCAGGCCACCCGCGGCGATGCCGGCTGCGGCGACCCCTGTAAACACGTAGCCGAGCAGCGCGTTCGTCTTGCCCGACTCACGCACCGCCGTGGCCTGCGCCACCGGGGGCGTGCCTGCATTCAGCGCGGCCTGCTGCCCATTCGCGGTGACGAGGAAGTACGCCGCCAGCCCGCCAGAGACCACGCCGACGCCCAGGGGAATCAGGCCAAGGGTGCGAGCGCTGGGGCCAGGGGCCGGCTTCACCACCACCGCGGGCGGCGGGCGATCCGGCTCGGCCGGCTTCACCGCGGCGAGGCGCGCGGCCTCTTCGTCTTTCTTCCGCTGCTCTTCGGCCACCCGCGCCTTCTCGGCTTCGACGCGGGCCTGCTCTTCGGCGCGCTGCTTGTCGAGCTGCGGCCCGAGCATCTTGTGAACGTTCTCGCGCGCCTTGACGAACACCTTCTCGACCTTCGGCGACACCTCCAGCGGCAGCTTCGCCTCGGGCTCCATCGACAGGCCCGTCTTGAACGCGTCCAGCGCCTTCTGTTCTTTCCCCATGTCGGCGAAGACGATGCCTTCGTAGAGCGCGATGCGGGCGTCGTCACTGGCCCCCGTCGACTTGGTCTTCGCGCGCTGAATCTGCTTCAGCGCCTTCTCGTACTCGAGGTTCTCGTAGAGCGTGACTGCGGCGTTGAGGTACTTCTTCACTTCCGCGCTCTGGGCGCGGGCAGGCATCGAGATCGCGAGCACCGCGCCGATCGCCACCACAACCAGGAACTGCCGCATCGTCACTCCTTGAGGTTGTACTTGAACGAGGTGTCGCCAGGGTGGAACGTCACGTCCACCTCGACGTCTTTCTTGAGCTGCGGGTTCACGAGCCGGATCTTGTGCTTGCCGACCTGCACCGGAATCGACGGAAACGGCGTCTCGCCGAGCTCTTTGCCGTCGAGGAACACCTGCGCGAAAGGCCTGATCCGGAACTCGATGCGAACCATGCGCGGCGCCGCGACCGGAACCACCTTCACCACCGCTTCGCCTGCGTCGACCACCGCCGGCTCGATCACCTCGGTTCCTGCATCGACGACTTCCACCGTCGCGATCACCGCCACTGCCGCGTCGGGCAGCTGCGGCTCGGCGATGCCCGCATCGAGGGGACTCGCGACCATCGGCGGGTCGACCAGCAACGGCAGGTCGGGCTTCTTCGTCATCCACACCACGCCGGCCAGCAGGGCGGCTCCCACGATGGCTCCGATCGCCAGCATCGGGACGATCGACTTCGGCTTTGCCTGGGTGATGGGCCGCGACGCCGCCATCCTGTGCGGGCTGCCGTTCTCCGGGCGGGTCATCATCTCGGATTCGGCAGGCGTCAGCTCGCGGCGAAAGGTCTTGTCGATCGGCACGTCGCCCGTGGCCGGCATCGGGCGGGCAGCGACGTCGGTGCTGTTGCCCGCGGGCACCAGCTTGTTGACGAGGTCGGCGAGATCCGACGGCTGCGGGTGGGCGCCCGTCGACGCGATGAACTTCTCGAGGTCGGCCTGCAGCTCTTTGCAGGTGGCGTAACGCAGCTCGCGGTTCTTCTCGAGGCACTTCGCGATGATCGCGTCGAGCGCCTCGGGGATGTCCGCGCTGCGTTCACGCACGTGCGAGAACGGCACGTCGTTCATGATCGCCTGAATGATGCTGACTTCACTGGACGCGTCGAAGGGCCAGGTGCCCGTCGTCAGCTCGTGAAGCACGACGCCCAGCGCGAACACGTCGATGCGGCGGTCGATCGGCTTGCGGCCCAGCTGCTCGGGCGGCATGTACGCCATCTTCCCTTTGATGACGCCCGACCGGGTCATGCTCGGCTGGCTGCTGGCCTTCGCGATGCCGAAGTCGACGACCTTCACCGCTCCGTTTCGCGAGACCAGGATGTTGTCGGGCGAGATGTCGCGGTGGACGAGGCCGATGGGCTGGCCGTCGTCGCCCTTGAGCTCATGCGCGAAGTGCAGGCCTTCGGCGGCGTGGCTCGCGAGGCGGGCGGCGATCGCGAAGGGAATGCGGTGGCCCTGCTCGATCGCGGCGGCGTTCAAGACGCGAAGGTTCGCGCCGTCGATGAACTCCATCGCCAGGTAGTACTGACCGTCGGCCTGACCGAAGTCGAAGATCTGAACGATGTTCGGGTGGTTCAGCTCGGCGGCGAGGCGCGCCTCCGAGAGGAACATGTTCGCGAAGTGCGGATCCGACAGGAAGTGAGGAAGAATCCGCTTCACCACCAGCTTCTTCGAGAACCCGCCGGGACCTTCGGCGCGCGCGAGGAAGACCTCGGCCATGCCGCCGGTCGCGAGCTTTCGAACGAGCTGGTACTTCCCTACGCGATCCATCGGCACCAACAATCGCCCAATGAAGGGCGATTGCCTAACGACTTATGGCCTGCCAAACGCCCCGGCGACCTGCCCCGGAACCGCCCCAATCAACCCCTTCAGCCGCGACACCTCGGCCTCGAGCTTCGGTTTGTCTGCCGGGGTGATCGATTTTTTGAAGGTCTCGTGGCTCTCGAAGGGGTCGATGACCTTGTCGCCCTTCATCAGTTGGTAATGGAGATGCGGCGCGAAGCTGTGGCCAGTGTTTCCCGACTTCGCGATCACCTCGCCGCGCTTCACCTTCTGGCCCGGCACCACGGTCTTCGGCACCTCTGACAGGTGCAGGTACAGCGCGGTGCGCCCCTTGCCGCCAGACTCCTGAACCTCGATCGAGTTGCCGTTGCCGCGGAAGTTCCAGTTCTTGCGAACGATGGTGCCGTCGAAGGTCGCCTTCACCGGCGTCCCCACCGAGGTCTTGAAGTCGACGCCCTTGTGCTTGCGGCCGTCGCGCAGCAGCGAGCTGATCTGTTCCCAGCTGTCCAGCGGGCCGTCGACCAGGCGCACCTCGAGCTCTTCGCCGCTGGGCTCGTAGTAGCGCGCAAAAGCCTCGTCCTTCGCCTTGAACCGGTACGCCTCGAACGTCTTCCCGAACTTCTTGCTGGTGAAACGCACCGCGTGCACGACGGGTTCCGCGTTCGCCCGCTCTTCAAAGACGACCTGCAGCTCGTCGCCCTTCAGCAAGTCGCCAGGGACCTTCATCCACCAGACCAGCGAACGGTTGACCACCTGGGTCAGGGGCTGGCCGAGCTCTTTGCCGACGGCGGTGACGATCGCTTGTTCCAGCGCGCCGTTGATCTCGGCCTTGAAGGAGCGCAGGCCGTTGGCTTCCAGCTTCACCGGCACCTTCGGGTCGACGATGCCGACGGTCGGTGCGGGGGCGAGCGGGGCGGCAGCCACTGGCGCGCCTTCCACCGCGGGAACCGGGACGACGGCGTCGGCCACCATCGGGGCCGCCGCTTCTTCCGCGGTCACCCGGTGCTTCCACCAGTACACGCCGCCGGCGGCGAGGCCGACGACGATGGCAGTGATGACGACTCCAGGGATGGGGCTCTTCTTCGGCTGCGCGCCGAGCGTGGGCATTTCCGGTGGCATGGGATCCTCGAAACTACTCTGCCAACACAGGAGGCAAAGTTTTCTGCCACAGCCCTGTAGCTTTCAGTCGTCGGCGGCGGGCGAGTCGTCGCGCAGCCCGAATTCCTTCATCTTCGTCTGCAGTGACTTGCGGCTGATCTGCAGCATCTTCGCTGCTCTGGTGACGTTGCCGTCGGTCTCGGTCAGCGCCCGGGCGATCATCTCTTTCTCGAGCTCGGCCGCGCGCGCCTTCACCATCTCTTTCAGCGGCGTCTCGCCCGGCGGAGGCGTGTAGTCGCCAGGGGTCGACACTCCGCTTGGCCCCTTCACCGACTCGGGCAAATCCTTCGCTGTGATCCGCGGGCCGTCAGAGAACAGCACCACGCGTTCCATCAGATTCTCGAGCTCGCGAATGTTGCCGGGCCACGTGTACGCCTGCAGCACGGTGATCGCGTCGTCGGCCACGCCTTCGATCTTCTTGTTGAGGCGCTTGTTGTACTTCTCGACGAAGTGGCTGCAGAGCATCGGGATGTCGCTCTTGCGATCGCGCAGCGGCGGCAGCATCACCGGCACCACGTTCAGCCGGTAGTAGAGGTCTTTGCGGAACCGGCCCGCTTCGATCTCGTCTTCCAGGTCGCGGTTGGTGGCGGCGATCAACCGGACGTCGACCCGGGTGGTCTTGATGCCGCCGACCCGTTCGAACTCGCTTTCCTGCAGCGCGCGCAGAAGCTTGACCTGCATCTCGACAGGGATTTCGGCGATCTCGTCGAGGAACAAGGTGCCGCCGTCGGCGAGCTCGAACCGCCCGGGCTTCGAGGTGACCGCGCCGGTGAAGGCGCCACGCTCGTAGCCGAACAGCTCGCTTTCCATCAGGTCCTTCGGAATCGCCGCGCAGTTGATCTTGATCAACGGCTTCTCGCGCCGCGAGCTGCCGTCGTGCAGCGCGGTGGCGATCAGCTCTTTGCCCGTGCCCGACTCGCCCGTGATCAGCACCGTCGACGGGGTGTCGGCGACCTTGTCGATCACCTTGAACACGTCGGCCATCTGCACCGAGGTGCCGATGATCGACGATCTCGCCCGGCCGTCGGCCCTGACGTTCTTCGAGTTCGCCGCAGCCGTGCGCGTGGCCTTTGCGACGACGGCCTGGATCTCGGCCTGCTCGAAAGGCTTGGTGATGTAGTCGAAAGCGCCGAGCTTGATCGCCTCGACCGCCGAGTCGACCGTGCCATGCGCGGTGATGATGATGACGGGAATCTCGGGGTGGTTCGCGATCATCGACTTGAGGATCTCGAGCCCGCCGACCTTCGGCATCACCAGGTCGGTGACCACCACGTCGGGCTTGAGCTTCGAGATCTCGGCCAGCGCCTGTTCGCCATCGGAAGCCGTCGAGACGTCGTGCCCTTCTTTCCGCAGCATCGCCGCGAGCACCTTGCGGAGGTTCGCTTCGTCATCGACCACCAGTACGCGGGACACGGTCGACTTGTTTGGGCCACCCAGCCGAGCAGGTCAAGCCCGACGTTGGCGGCGGCGCGACACGATGCGGCTCAACGCGACGGGGGTGATGCCCAGGTACGCAGCGATCTGCGCCTGGGCGACGCGGTTCACCAGGTGCGCGTTCTCTTCGCGGAAGCGCACGAAACGATCTTCGGCCGAGAGGTCGAGGAATTCCTGCTCGCGCCTTTCTTTCAAGATGAACTGGTGCTCGGCGACGCGGCGGGCGAGCGCCGACCAGCACGCGTGACCCGCTTCCAGCGCCTGCATGTCGGCGGTGCGGAACACCAGCACCCGGCTGTCTTCCAGCGCCTCGATGAAGGTCAGCGAAGGGATCTTCTGCAGCAGCTCGGCGTAGGCGCCCAGCAGCTCGCCTTCCGCGCGAAACGCCTTCACCGATTCTTCGCCCTTGGGCGACAGGCGGTACGTGCGGAAGACGCCGCGGATGATGAAGCCGAACCGATCGGCCTTGTCGCCCGGCTCGAGGAAGTGTTCCTTCTTCGCGATCGCCTGTTCCTTCGCGATGCCTTCCGCCTTCAGCCACTGCGCCAGCGGCACAGGTGACAACCGGCAGATGGCCTCGAAGAGGGTGGGGTGCTTCAAAGTGAGAATCCGTTAACCCAGGTTAATGAGGCCACTGGCGTGACGGCGTACACCTGCCAGCCATGTCTACCAACGTCTACGCCGTCGCGACGCCCATCATCATCGTCCTGGTGCTGGCCGAGTTCATCTACTGCCTCGTCCGGAAGAACGGGTACTACAGCTTCCAGGACAGCATCGCGAGCGTGGGCACGGCGGTGATCAACCAGTGCACCAACGTCGCCGTCGCGCTGGCCGTGCTGCCTCTGTTCGCAGAGCTCAACCGGCTGTCGCCCTGGCAGCTCGACGCCACCACGCCCCTGGGGCTGATCGGCCTCTTCGTCGGCGTCGACTTCCTCTTCTATTGGTTCCACCGGTTCGGCCACAGCACCAACATCGGCTGGGCCGCGCACTCGCCGCACCACTCGACCGAAGAGCTCAACTACGCGGTCGCCCTTCGCGCGTCCGTCACGCAGCGCCTCTTCTCGTTCCTCTTCTATTGGCCCCTGGTCGTCGTCGGCTTCTCGGCGACCGCAGTGGTGGCGATGGTCGCCTTCCACCTCGTGCTGCAGTTCGTGCCGCACACCCGCGTCATCCCAAAGCTGCCCCGGTGGGTCGAGTCGTGGATGAACACCCCGTCGCACCATCGCGTGCACCACGCGCGCAACCCGCAGTACATCAACAAGAACTACGCTGGCTTTCTGATCATCTGGGACAAGCTCTTCGGCACCTACGAAGAAGAGGTCGAGCCCTGCTCGTACGGCCTCAGCTCGCCGACGAACAGCTGGGACCCGACGTGGATCAACTTCCAGGCGTGGTCCTACCTTCTGGCCGACGCGGTGAAGTCCAAAGGGATTTGGGACAAAGTGCGCATCTGGGTGATGCCGGCCTGCTGGCGGCCTGAAGGTCTTCCCCCGCGCACAGGTGAGGGCAGCTGGATGAAAGACGGCAAAGAAGTGAAGTACGCGTCGGTACAGGTGCCAGGGACGACCGGCTACCTCGTCTTCCAGATGATCGCGTCGATGCCCTTCATGCTCCTGGTCAGCCACCACCAGTCGCCGCTGCTCGGCTGGGAAAAGGTCGCGTTCACGGTCGAGCTCTGGGCGATGGCGACGGCGTGGGGCGGGCTGCTCGAGTCGAAGAAGTGGGCGATGCCGCTCGAGGCGCTGCGCGTCGTCGCGATGGGAGCGTCCGCCGCCTTCTGGCTCTCGCGCACCGGTTCCCTTGGCACGCTCGCGCTCGTCTGGCTCGGGCTTTCGCTGCTGTGGCTGGTGAAGATTCAGCTGGGGCTCACGGTTCCCGTTCGGCAGGTGGCCCGATGATCTCTTTCGCGCTTGGCGTGCTCACCTGGACCTTCGCGGAGTACGTGATTCACCGCGGGCTCGGCCATCGCAAGGGCGCGAAGAACGCCTTCTCGGTCGAGCACTTGAGGCACCACGCGACGGTGACGTACTTCGCTCCGACGTGGAAGAAGGCCGCCATCGGCCTCAGCGTCTTCGCCATCACGGCGGTGCTCGCCGGCGTCCCCTTCGCCGCTGGGTTCGCGTCGATGTACGGCGCCTATGAGTGGCTTCACCGAAGGCTCCACACCCACGCGGCGATCGCCTCGAACCCGTACGGGCGCTGGGCGCGGCGTCACCATTTTCAGCACCACTTCGCGCGGCCCAAGCACAACCACGGCGTCACCAGCCCTTTGTGGGACCTCGTGTTCGGTACGCTTGATCGCCCGTCGGTCGTGCTGGTGCCGCGCCGCAACGCGCTGCCCTGGATGCTCGATGCGCGCGGAGAGCTCGACCCGCGCTTTTCTTCCGACTTCGCGCTCAGCCGCGCGGGGTGATGTTCACCTTCAGGCCCTCGGCCCACTGCTTGTCCTCGTCCGAGTAGTACAGGTACGCGCGGCTCGCCGGCCCGGTGTACGTGCCCGGAATCGCCGCCAGCAGAGACAGCGGCACTTCGACCACCTGGCTCGGCTTCATCCCGCGCCAGTAGAGAACGACGTCGCGGCCGATCACTTCGTATGCGTCGATGACGCCCTTCTTCTTCAGCTCTTTTAGCTGATCGTGGCGCGGCTCGAGCCCGCCCGGCAGGCCGATGATCGCGACCACGGTCGGAATCAGCGCCGCCGTCTTGTTCGTCACCTTCGCCGTCACTTCCAGCAGCTCGCCTTCCTTCACCTCGCCCTTGCTGAGGCGCACCGCGACGTTGACCTTCGACGCCTCCGAGCTGTCTGGCGTGAGCGCGTTCCACTTCACCGAGATCGCGTACGGCATCGCTCCGCCGCCTTCCATCGCCAGCTCGATGCGGTGCTTGCCCTTGCCCAGCAGCTCGGAAAGGTCGGGCAGGTTCAGCGCGCCTTGCGTCTTCTCGTCGAACTTCACCGCGCCGCCGACCTGCTGGCCGTCGACGAAGATCTTCAAGCTGCCCGGCGCCTTCGGCCGCGACCGCGCCTTGTCGTAGAGGACGATCGCCCGAAGCGCGAGCACCGTGCTCTGCGTCGACCCGTAGCGCCCGCCATCGCACGAGCCCGCCAGGTACTTGATGGTCTGCTCGACGTTGCCCGCGAACTTCGGCTCGCGCAGCCACGCCAGCGTCGCCAGCGAGGTGGTCTCGATCTCGAGCGCTTCGCCCGTGCTGCCGACGATGCTCCCCGTCGCGCCGCCCACCGGCCCCGTCTTCTGCTGCTTCGAGGCGAGCTTTTCCATCAGCCCCCGCGCGGCGCCTTTCTCGTTGCCGAGCCACGCGACGTTGGCCGCCAGCGCGATGACGTAGCTGTTCGGCGACGCCTTGCCGGCACTCACCACGTTGGCGATTTCCTTCTGCAGCGCCTCGGGCTTCGCGCCCGACTCGAGCAGCGCCCACGTGATGTACGCGTCGGAAGCGTCCTTGTCCTCGACCCAGGTGTGCAGCGCGCGGCGCTTCCGTTCGAACCCACCCTTGCCGTCGCGCTGCTTCATCAACCAGGTGCTGGTGTTGGCGAGCATCGTCGCGTCGACCTGTCGAACCTGCGCCATGTCGGTGAAGTGCAACAGGCCGTACGCGGTCAGCGCCTCGTGACCTGGGGCCTCACCAAACCACTCGAAGCCCTTCTCGCGGGTCTCGAAGCCTCTAAGCCGCTGGTAGCTGCGCTCGAGCTTCTCCTTCGCGTCAGCGACGACCTTCGGGTCGACGCCGGTGTGGCTCTGGAAGTACTGCTGCGCCATCGTCATCGGGTAGCTGGTCGAGCTCGTCTGCTCGAAGCAGCCGTACGGCTCCTGCACCATGCGCTTGAGCGCTTCCGTCATGTTCCCCAGCGGAGTCGGAAACACGCTCGCCGTCGTCTTCACGCTGCCCGGCACGACCTGCGCGGGAATCGTCACCTCGTGGGAGACGCGCGAGCTCGGGTTCAGCATGCCGCCGAAAGACACGTCAGCCGGGAAGCCGCGCGCCGCGATCGCCAGCGGCCGCGTCACCGTGTCCGAGTACCCGCCCGCGGTGCCCATGAGCTTCAGGTCAGCCGTGCGCGTACCCGTGCCGACGGTGAGCTCGAGCATGCGGCGGTAACGCTCGCCCGTCTTGAGGTCGAAGGTGCCGGTGCCCGAGATCTTCACGTCGGTGTTGATGCTGGCCTCGAGCTTCGTGCTGTTCAGCGGCTCGTTCGTGCCGTTCACGACGGCGACCGGCAGGCGAATGATGTCGCCCTGGGTGACCTCCAGCGGCAGCTTGGGCTCGAGGTAGAAGGGCTTCACGCTCTTCAGTTCGGTGGTGGTCTCGCCCAGCGCGCCGTCGTTCGTGAAGCCGCCGGCAGCCGCGCGGAAGGTGGTGACCGCGTCGGACATCGCGAACTCGACCCGCGCCTCGCCCTTCGCGTCGGTCTTCAGGCCGGCATTCCAATAGAGCGTCTCGGTGAAGTCGACGCGATCATTCGCCTTCCGGTTCGGCCGCACCTGGTGGGCGAAGACGCGCACGAAGGCGACCACCGGGCGGGGGGCGCGGCGGGCGGCCATCTGCGCGCGCGGGCCGGCGGCGATGGCCTCTTCCATCTTCTGCGCTTCGCCCATCGCGACGATCTCGGCGACCTTCTCTTTCACCGGCGGCATCGGCGCGACTGCCACCGCAGCCACAGCGGCCGGCGCGTTCTCCGGCATCGGCATCGGCGGAGCCATTGGAACCTTGTCCATCGCTGCTCCGCGCGGCGCGGCCAGCACATCAATCGGCATGTCGTCCTCCATCGGGCGCTGCGGAATCGCCACCTTCAACGCGAACACGCGCCGGCCCGGGTCGCCTTGCGCCGCGAGGAACGTGTTGACGTCGAGGAAAGCGAACCGTCGCCAGCCCTGCGTGCCGAGCAGCAGGTCGAGCGCGAGCGCCGACTTCGGGTTCTTCTCGTCGAGGTACACCTGCGCGTCGGCGAGCTCTTGCACTTCGGGCTCGAGCAGCACAGCGACTGGCAGCAGCGGCGGCTGTTCGCGCGGCTCAAGGATCTGCATCACGCTGTCGTCCATCACGGTGATGCCGACCACCGCGGCCACCGGCTTTCCTCCCTTCGTCGTCTTCACCTTGATCGCCGCCTTGCCGCCGGGGACGAAGCTCGCCTTGTCGGGCTCGAGCGAAATTTCCAGGCGCTGCGCTGGCTGCCGGTACACGAGCCGTTCAGCCAGCGGCACGTCATCCTTGCCCCACACCGTCGCGATCAGCACGCCGTCTGCCGTGCCCGGCTCGAGCGTCACCTCGGCGCTGCCCTTGCCCTCGACCTTCGCGGTCGCGACCACCACTTCGCGCGCCGACAGCGTCACCTTCACCGGGCGCGCGTCGCCCCAGCGCAGCGAGAGCCTCACCGGTTTTCCCGCGGCGGTGAGGTTGTCGGAAGACGAGAGCGTCAGGCCGGTGGGCGACACCTTCGGCAGCGGGAAGGTGGTCTTGATTCCGGCGGGGCTGGTGATGCGAAGCGCGTAGGCCACGCCGGCTCTCGGCTCGAGCTCCACGCGCCCGCGGCCTTCGTGCTCGGTGCGGACTTTGGCGAGCACAGCGCCCGTCGCGACATCGAAGATCTCGCCTTCGAGATCCGCCGGCTTCTTCGACGGCGTCTTCGCCTCGAGGTAGAGCCGGTTCTTCACGCTGCCGACCAGGGTGCCGCCCTCGGGGAACATCGCGAGGTCCAGCGTCTGCAACAGAATCGGAATCGTCTTCGCCGCCGTCTCGACCACGCCGCCGTCTTCGATCGCGAAGGCCAGCGAGCCTTCACCGCGGGCGATGCTCTTCGGCAGGTCGAAGCTCACCACGCAGAGGCCCTGCGCCGAGACCTTGCAGGTGACGGCCGCGACCTGCGCTTCGTCGACGCGCGCTGTCGCAGTCACCTTCGCGTCGGTGGGAATGCCGCCCTCGGCGCGCTTCACGTCGAGCGTCGCGGTCACCTTGTCGCCGGGGCCGTAGCCGTCACGCGCGAAGACAATCTGCGTCTTGAGGCGAGGGGCGCGGTAGGCGCGGACGTCGAACTTCCGTTCGGCCGGAGGCTCGCCGCTGCTGTAGCTGACGCGCGCGGTGTACTCGCCGCCCGCCTGGCCTTCGGGCACCGTCCAGGTGAAGGCCCAGACGCCGTCGTGCGGCGAGATGGCTCCGGCCGCGACGACCTCGCCCTTCGGGGCCTTCACTTCCAGCTGTCCGTAGGCCCCGCCTGCGCGAATCGGCACGTGCGTGCGCGCGTGAAGCATCGTGCCGCGCACGTAGACGGTGTCGCCGATGCGGTACAGCGGCTTGTCCGTTTCCACGGCGGTGAGGAACCGCTCTGACCCGCCCAGCAGATCAGGCGTGGCGCGGTTCGAGGGTGCGGCCGAGACGGTCAACGACAGGGCGCAGGCGAGCAGACGTGCGTGCATGGATTCTCCGCAGGGGGTGGCGCACAAACGCACGAAGGGTGCCGAAGATCTATTGCGGCGGGAACTGGCTGAATGGAGTCTGAAGCCTATGGTTCGCCCCGGTGCCTGACACCCCCCTGCAACGCAGCGGCCGCGGAGCCGCGCTGGTCGCTCTCGGCATTCTCGCGTCGCGGGTGATGGGGCTGGTGCGGCAGCTGATCTTCGCGCGCTATCTGGGCCTGGGCTCGGAAGCGGCGGCGTACTCGGCGGCGAGCCGGATCCCGAACTTTCTGCAGAACCTGCTGGGCGAGGGCGTGCTCTCGGCGTCCTTCATCCCCGTCTACGCGTCGCTGCGCGCGAAGAAGCAGGACGACGAAGCCGATCGCGTCGCGGGCGCCATCTTCGGCCTGCTGCTGATCACCACCTCGATCCTCGTCGTCCTCGGCGTCATCTTCACCGAAGCGTTCGTCAGCCTGATCGCCCCCGGCTTCAAGGGCCTGCAGCGCGAGCTCACCGTGCAGCTGACCCGCATCCTCTTCCCCGGCACCGGGCTGCTGGTGATGAGCGCGTGGTGCCTGGGCATCCTCAACAGCCACCGCCGCTTCTTTCTCTCGTACGCCGCGCCCGTGGTGTGGAATGGCTGCATCATCGCCGCGCTGTTGATCTTCGGCGGCCGTGAAGACAGCCAGGGCCTCGTGCGCTGGGCGTCGATCGGCATGGTCGTCGGCGCCTTCGCCCAGTTCTCGATTCAGGTCCCCAACGTCCTCGGCCTGCTCGGCCGCTTCCGGCCTTCGGCCTCTGCCTCGCTGCCCGGCGTTCGCGAAGTCCTTCGCAACTTCGTCCCCGCAGTCCTCTCGCGCGGGGTCGTGCAGATCAGCGCCTGGCTCGACGGCGCCTACGCGACGCTCATCTCCGAACGCGCGCTCGCCGCGCTCACCAACGCGCAGACGCTGAGCCTGCTGCCCATCTCGCTCTTCGGCATGGCCGTCTCGGCCGCCGAGCTTCCGCAGATGGCCGAAGA
Source organism: Myxococcales bacterium (assembly GCA_038206395.1). Lineage (GTDB taxonomy): Bacteria > Myxococcota > Myxococcia > Myxococcales > Myxococcaceae > JAGSPQ01. The sequence goes on from JBBRAX010000062.1 coordinate 33,467, forward strand.
CGCGACGCGCGGAACAGAAGAACGTTCGCAGATCCTCCGCGCCCGCATCGGCATCGGCCTCGAGCGCATCGCCTTCTTCGTCATCCCCAGCGCCGCCGCCTTCATCTTCATCGGCGAGCAGCTGGCCGGCCTCTTCGAGCGTGGCCGCTTCACCGCCCGCGACTCGCGCTACGTCTGGTACCTGCTGATCGCCGCCGCCGTCGGCCTGCTCTCGCAGACGATGGGCCGCCTCTATTCCTCCGCGTTCTGGGCAATGAAAGACGTGCGCACGCCCCTGCGCATCGCCGCCCTCCGCGTCGCCATTGGCGCCATCCTCGGCTACCTCGCCGCCCGCGTGCTCCCCGCCCAGCTCGGCCTGCCTTCCGAGCTCGGGGCCGCCTTCCTCACCGCCACCACCGGCCTCGTCGCCTTCCTCGAGTACTCCCTGCTGCGCCGCGCCCTCGCGAAACAAATCGGTGACGTCGGCCTGCCCCCCGCGCGCGTCCTCATCCTCTGGGGCTGCGCGCTCGCCTCCGGAGCGGCCGCTCTCGGCGTCAAGACCTGGCTCACGGCCCACTTCGGACCCTCGCTGCTCGCGCTGGGCGAGTGGGGCGGGCACTTCTCTCCGCCGCCCGCGCTGCCGCCCATTCTTACCGCCGCCCTCTGCATCGGAACCTTCGGCGCGACCTACGCGTTGCTCACGGTTGCCTTCAAGGTTCCGCAGGCGCAGGCGGTGGTGCGAAGACTTCTTCGCCGCCGTTCAGAATAGGAATTGTCACAGCGGCGTCAATCGTCGGCAGCTGGGGTGAAACCAGCTTTCGGGTTGTGACGTACGGGGCTATACACACGCGTCCTCTTCAGGGGGGATGCGCTGTGACGAAGGGGCCCATCACGGGCCACATTCAACTCAGGAGCATATCGATGAAGAAGGGAACGTTGATCGCCGGTGCCGTTGCTTCGATGTTCGCGATGGGTGCATTTGCCGCGGATCCGCCGGCCGCTGCCGCGAAGGACACGAAGGAAGCCGCGAAGGTGAAGTGTGTCGGCCTGAACGAGTGCAAGGGCAAGGGCGCTTGTGGCGGCGCGGGCAACGCGTGCGCTGGCAAGAACGAGTGCAAGGCCAAGGGTGTCACCCCGACGACGGAAGCCGACTGCAAGGCGAAGAAGGGCACGGTTGTCGCGGACGCGAAGCCGGCTCCTGCGAAGAAGATGTAGTTCAAGCCTTCTGATTTTTTCGACGGGCTGGCGCCAACTTCAATCGGCGGCCAGCCCGTTGTCTTTGGAGCTCTTGATGTTCTCTCGCGTGAAGCTGGGCCACGGGGTCGGACTGCGGACGAAGCACTACCCGCAGTTTCTCGAAGAGCGCCCCGACGTCGCCTGGGTCGAGGCCATCAGCGAGAACTTCATGGGCCTGGGCGGCCGCCCGCTGGCGGTGCTCGAGAAGGTGCGAAGAGATCGCCCGGTCGTCCTTCACGGGGTGGGGCTGTCGATCGGCGCCGTCGCTCCCTTCGAGAAGGCCTACCTGAATCAATGGAAGGCGCTCGTCGATCGCATCCAGCCGGCGATGGTGTCAGATCACCTCTGCTTTGGCGCCCACGGTGGGCGCTACGTGCATGACCTGTTGCCGATGCCCTTCAACGAAGAAGCGCTGGAACACACCGTGAGACGGGTCGAGCAGGTGCAAGAACACCTCGGCCGCCAGATTCTGCTCGAGAACGTGTCGAGCTACCTGACGTACCCGAGCTCGACGATGCCCGAATGGCAGTTCCTCTCGGAAATCGCGCGCCGCGCCGACTGCGGAATTCTTCTCGACGTGAACAACATCTACGTCAGCGCGCGAAACCACGGCTTCGCGGCCGACGACTACCTCGAAGGTGTCCCCGTCGATCGCGTCGCGCAATACCACCTCGCCGGCCACTGGGATCGCGGCGACATTCTCATCGACACGCACGAAGGCCAGATCAGCGAGCCCGTGTGGGATCTGTACCGGAAAGCCGTTAAGCGCTTCGGCGAGGTGCCGACGCTGATCGAATGGGACGAGGGCGTGCCCGAGCTCGACGTGCTGCTCGCCGAGAGCGCAAAGGCCGCGCAGATCGAAGCGGAGGCGAAACGGTGAACCTCGCTCAGCTGCAGTCTGCGCTCTTCTCGCTGGTCACCGACGACGGCAAAACGACAACCAAAGCAGAAGAGTTCGTCAGCGGAGGGTCGCTCACGCCCGACCAGCGCGTTCACGTCTACGCCTCGATGTTCGTCGCCCGCACCCAGGACTCGATTCGCGAAGACTTCCCGAAGGTCACCAAAGCGCTCGGCGACTCCTTCGTCTCGACCGTCGGCGCGTACCTGCAGCGCTTCCCGTCGACGCACTTCTCGCTCTCGATGCTCGGCCACGGGTTTCCCGGCTTCCTTCGCGATACGCAGACCTCGCTGCTCGCCGACCTCGCCGAGCTCGAATGGCTTCACGCCCACGTCTTCGTCGCCGAAGACTGCGAGCCGCTGACCTCGAAATCGCTGGCCGGCCTCGACCCCGAGAAGTTCGCCGGCGGCCGCCTCGACTTCATCCCCGCGTTCAAGCTCGTCTGGCTCGCCCACGACGTGCGGCCCCTGTGGCGCGCGCTCGAGGTGGGGGAAGAGGCCGTGCCCGAAATCGAGGCAGAGCGAACGGCGATGCTCGTCTGGCGCAAAGGCCACGAGGTGTTTCATGTCGCGCTCGAGGCCGACGAGGCCCGGGCGATTCAAGCGCTGCAGCAGGGCGAAACCATTGGCGCGGCCTGCGATGCCTTTGCCGAACGCGAAGCTCCCGCCGTCGCCGCCTTCACCGCCATCGGCAGCTGGTTCAACGAAGGCATGGTGGCCCGCCTGAACCTTTAAGACGTAAGAAGCTGAAGATGCGCCTGCCCCTGCTGGTGGTGTTGTGCTCGTCGCTGGCCTTCGCTGCCGAACGCCCGCGCCTCGCCGTGCTGATCGTCATCGACCAAATGGGATCGTCGACCTTCGACCAGCGCGTCCCGCTGGCGACCGCGGGCATCAAGCGGATGATCAGCGAAGGCACGTGGGTGAGGCAGCTGCGCTACCAGACGGCTCCGACGGTGACGTCGGTGGGCCACGCGACGCTCGTCACCGGCACGTACCCCGAGCGCCACGGCATCGTCTCGAACGAGTGGTTCGACGACACGCTGGGCCGCAAGACCCTGTCGACCGAGGACGATCGCTACCAGATCCTCGGCCGGCCCCCGATGCCGCGCGACTGCACCTCGCCCTGGCTGCTCAAGATGCCGACCCTCGGCGACACGCTGAAGGCCTGGCGCAAAGACTCGAAGACCGTCGTCATCTCGGGAAAAGAACGCTCGGCGATTCTTCCCGGCGGCTCCTCGGCCGACGCCGTCGTCTGGCTCGATCACCAGTCCGGGCTCTTCACCACCAGCACCTACTACGCGAAGGAGCTGCCCGCGTTTCTCGAAGGGCCGAACGCGTTGATCTCGAAGTCGGTGGCCAGCGGCGCCCCGTTCACCTTCGCCGGCGGCGGCTTCAACGCGCGCAAGGCCCAGCGCGAAGGGCTTCACCTCGCCGACGGTGGCTTCGAGCCGATGAACGAGCGGTTCGAGTTCCAGCCGCTGTATGAGCAGGCCGAAGTCGACGCCGCGCTCGCAGCGGTGAAGGCGTATGGGCTCGGCCGGGACGACGCCCCCGACTTCCTGTCGGTGAGCTTTTCTTCGCACGACTTCCTCGCCCACGACTTCGGCCCCGACGACCCCGAGCTGGAAGACGACTTTCGCCGCATCGACATTCAGATCGGGCGCCTGCTCGACGGGCTCGACAAGGAAGTGGGCAAGGGGAAGTACGTCGTCGCGCTGACCTCGGACCACGGCGGCGGGCAGAACGCCGAGCTGCTCAAGGCCCGCCGCATCGACGCCGGCCGCATCGACGGCTGGGTCACGGTGCGCAACGCCCTCGAGGCGGAAGCCGACGCCGCGCTCGGAGCGGGCGATTGGTTCCAGGGCTTCTGGACGCCCGGCGTCTCTTCCACCGCGGCAGTTCGCACCAGGCTCCACACCGCCGACGCGCGGATCATCGCGGCTGGCCGGAAGATCGCCGGGGTCGCCGAGGTGATTTCCATGCCCGAGCTGATCAAGCCCGGCTCGTACGGCTCGCTTGGCGACCTCTACCGCAACGGCGCGTATCAAGGCCGCAGCCCCGACTTCATCATCGTGCCCCGGCCGTACTGGATGTACGGCACCCGCGACTCTGCCTCTCACGGCACGCCCTGGCTCTTCGACCGCAACGTCCCGCTGGTGCTCTTCGGCGCCGGGGTGAAGAAGGGCGAACTCGACCTCGCCGAGCCCATCGACGTCGCCCCAACGCTCGCGGCGTTGATCGGCGCCCCACCTCCGCCCGCATCCCTCGGGAAGGTGCTGGTTCCCATCAAGTAGCCCGGGTCGGCTGCCGCTGGCGTCCGTTTGCCCCCTTTGGTATGGGGCACCCCGCTTTTTCATCCTCACAGGGCGGTACGGGCAGTGACTGATCAGAACTCGGGCGGTGGTTTCGGCAGCGGTCCCAAGAAGCCGAAGGCGACGTTTGGCGACGTGATGCTGGGGATCCCCTCTGGCGGTGGCGGAAAGCCTGACGGCAAGTCCCGTGGCGGCGAGCGCGGCGGCAACGACCGCAACGATCGCGGAAACCGCGGCGGCCCCCAGGGCCAGAGCCCCGCTCCGAAGAAGCCGGAAGAGAAGAAGGGCGGCCCGATGGTCACCGTGCGCCGCGCCAGCGGAGCCGTCGAGACCCGGCAGATCGAAGACGCCCCTGCCAGGCCCGAGACCGCCGAAGCCGTCGCTCCGGCCGTCGAAGAGAAGGTCGCTCCCGCTCCGGCGCCGATCATGATCTCTGCCAAGCCCAGCCCCCTGTTCGAAGAACAGCCGGAAGCACAGAGCTTCGCCGAGATGTTCGAGGTCGCGTCCAAGTCGGAAGGCGGCATGCCGCGCAAGCACCAGCCGAAGATCGGCGACAAGGTAAAGGCGAAGATCTTCCAGCTCGGCGCCGACACCGCGTTCCTCACCCTCGGCGGCAAGAGCGAGGCGATGATCGACCTCGGCGAGCTGAAGGACGAAGAAGGAATTCTGCGCCTGGGCGTCGGTGACGAAGTCGAAGCCCACGTCGTCGAGACGGGCGCCGGCGGCATCATCCTCTCGCGCAAGCTGTCGAAGGGCGCCGCGTCGATGTCGATGCTGGCCGAGGCCCGCAACTCTGGCATGCCCGTCGAAGGCCTCGTGCTCGCCGTCAACAAGGGCGGCCTCGAGGTCGCCATCGGCGATGTCCGCGCGTTCTGCCCCTCGCGCCAGGTCGACGTTCGCTTCGTCGAGAAGCTCGACGGCTACGTCGGCGAGAAGCTGCTGTTCCGCGTCACCGAAGTGAAAGACCGCAACGTCGTTCTCTCGCGCCGCGCGATTCTCGAAGAAGAGCAGAAGGGCAAGGCGGCCGAGCTCCGCAAGACGCTGCAGGTCGGCGCCGTGCTGAAGGGCAAGGTCGTCGGCGTTCAGGTCTTCGGTGCCTTCGTCGACCTCGGTGGGCTCGAGGGGATGATTCCGGTCAGCGAGATGTCGCACCTGCGCATCGGCCACCCCAGCGAGATCGTGAAGATTGGCGACGACGTGGAGGTCGCCGTCGTTCGCATGGAAGAGGCGGATCCGAACTCGCCCGACAAGGCGAAGCGCAAAGAGCGCATCTCGTTGTCGATGCGCCAGCTGCTCGAGGACCCGTGGACGGCGGCGCTCGAGAAGTACAAGGAAGGCGTTCGCGCGAAGGGCAAGGTCGTCCGGATCAAGGACTTCGGTGCTTTCGTCGAGCTCGAGGCGGGCATCGATGGCCTCATTCACATCTCGGCGATGTCCGAGAAGCGCATCGCGCACCCCCGCGACGCGGTGAAGGTGAACGAGGAAGTCGAAGTCGTCGTCGAGAAGGTTGACGCCGCCGAGCACAAGATTGGCCTTCGCCTCGTGAAGGACGGCCAGCCCGTCGGTCAGGGTGTGGCGGCCACCGAGTACCCGCAGGCGCCTGAGACCGACGCCGCCCCGGGAGCAGCGCCCAGGGCCGTGCGGCCTCCCGCTCCGAAGCGTGGCACCGTCGTCACCGGCAAGGTCGAGCGCATCGAGCAGTACGGCATCTTCGTGGCCTTCGAAGGCGGCAAGGGTCTCATCCCTGCGTCCGAGACGGGCACCGAGCGCGGCACCGACCTGAAGCGCGTCTTCCCGATGGGCACCGAAGTGAAGGCCGAGATCATCGAGGCCGAAGGCAACAAGCTGAAGCTCTCGATCGTTGCTGCCGTTCGCAGCGAAGAGCGCGCCGACCTCGAGGCCTGGAAGAAGACCCAGAAGCCCGCCGGCGGTGGCAAGAGCGGCCTCGGCACCCTCGCCGACAAGTTCAAGAACCTGAAGCTCAGCTGAAGCCTCGAGGCGGCGAGCGGCTCAAGCGCAAGGGCGAACGGATCCAGCGGCACGGTGCGCGCAAGCAGCGCCGCGCCTACTTCTACTGAAGGGCGGCAGCAGCGCGCCGGCCGGCGTCTTGATGGGACGCATGGTCGGCACTGCGCACGGGAGCAAAGGGCCCGTAGGCAGGACGAGGTCTTTCTTGCGACATCGACACAGCCGCTTCAATGCGGGTGCGACACAAAAGCGCGGGCGCCAGGAGCCGTGCCCTCGAGGAACAAGGGCATACGCAATGCACAGGTCGGGGGCTTACCCATTTCACAGGGAGCAACCATGGGCATGTTTGACACGATGATCGGAAACAAGGCGCAGGACGCAGCCGGCGCCGCGCAGGATCAGTTCGAAAAGCTGAAGGCCAAGTACCAGAGCGTGCTTCGGCTGGTCGAGCAGCAGAAGGTCGAGCTCTGGAACCTGCACGTCGAGAACAACCACCTGGTGATCAAGGGCAGCGCGCTCTCGGAGAAGGTGAAGAACCTGATTTGGGATCAGGTCAAGCTGGTGGACCCGACCTTCGCGGACCTCCGCCTCGAGCTGTCGGCCGCCGCCGAGCCCGAGTTCGAGCAGTACTCGGTGAAGGCGGGCGACACGCTCTCAAAGCTCGCCCAGCACTACTACGGGGACAAGTTCACCTACTCGCGCATCTTCGACGCCAACCGCGACATCCTCGACGACGCGAACAAGATCCAGGTCGGCCAGCAGCTGAAGATCCCCATCGTCGCCCGGGTGTCGTGAGCGTCTACTGAAGCCCGGCTGAACCTGCAGGCGGAGTAGGGTGCGGCACCATTCGCACTCTCCTCTTCCTGTTTGTCTTGCTCTCCGCCGGTTCTGGCGGAGCCGCGCCTCGCCCCCCAGGAATGGACCTTCGAGCTGAAGTGAATGTCTCTCATTGAGTTCGGCTTCAGCGCCGCACGTGCGGAGACCTTCCGCCGCGAGCACCCGGACCTCGAGCCCGGGCGCGTGGTGCGGCAAGACCGCCAGTACCTGCGCATCCACACCGACGCCGGCGAAGTGCTCGCCGCTCCGTCGGGCCGCCTGAAGTCCGGAGCCGCCGACGCCGAAGGGCTGCCCGTCATCGGCGACTGGGTGGCGATCACCACTGGCAGCAAAGACGACGTGCGGCACCTCGCGCACGTGCTGCCGCGCACCTCGCTGCTCTCGCGCCGGGAGGTCGGCGATTCTGATCGCCCGCAGCCGATGGCGGCGAACATCGACTGGGTGCTGGTGGTGCTCGGCCTCGACACGCCCGTCAACGTCCGCCGGCTCGAACGTTCACTGACCTGGGTCTGGAACTGCGGAGCGACGCCGCTGGTGCTCCTCAACAAAGCCGACCTCTGCCTCGACGTACCCGCCGCGCTCGCCGAGATCGAGACTGCAGCGGCCGGCGTCGAGGTCTTCGTCGGCAGCGCGTTGACGGGCGATGGGGTCGACGCCGTTCGCGCGCGCCTGATTCCGGGCCAGACGTCCCTGCTGCTCGGAGCGTCCGGCGCCGGCAAGTCCACCTGGGTCAACGCGCTCATCGGCGACGACGCGCAGGCGACCGGCGGAGTGCGCGCGTTCGACCAGAAGGGCCGCCACACCACCAGCCACCGCGAGCTGCGGCGCCTCGCCAACGGCTCGCTGCTGGTCGACATCCCTGGCGTGCGCGAGCTCGGCCTCTGGGTCGGCGAGTCCGACGGGCTGGCCGAAGCGTTTGCCGACGTCGAGGCGCTCGCCCAGCAGTGCCGCTTCGCCGACTGCACCCACGTCGCCGAGCCCGGCTGCGCCGTCAGGGGCGCCGTGCCCGCCGATCGCCTCGAGAGCTACCTCAAGCTCCAGCGCGAGCTCGCCCGCCTCGCCGCCCTCACCGACGTCCGCGCGGCCCAGGCCCGGAAGAAGAAAGAGCGAGAGCAGACCAACGCGGGCTACGCCCAAACCCGGGCCAAGCGGCGCTCCGACTGACGCGGAATTAACGCTTTGCCCCTCGCTGCCGCACCTGGGCGCGGACACCTGCCCCGCCCCTGCGCGGAATCGACAACAGTTCCAAAGGGTTGGTCGCTTTCACCACCTTGGCGCACCCATTGCTGGCAGCGAGGACTTATGGAACAAAAACATGCAGTTCTGGTCGCCGCGTTGATCCTGGTCGCCTGTGGCGGCACTCCTGCTGTTGTCGTCGACTCGGGCATCGAGGTCCCTGACAGCGGCACGATGAAGAACCCGGATTCGGATGCCGGCACCGACAAGCCAGACGCGGGGACGATGACGGGCGCCGATGCGGGCCAGGTGGATGCGGGCCGGGCCGGCTTGCCGATTCTGGGGAACTACAAGCACGACTTCAGCGCGGTCGAGATGACGGTGGTGGCGACGGCGGCCGATGGGCTGAACGCGCCGCGCGACGTGGCGGTGAACCCCGCGTCGCCGAGCGACGTGTGGATCCCGAACTTCGGCAATAGCACGATGGTGATCGTTCGCAACCAGGGCTTGCCGAACGAGGTGAAGACGAAGCGCAGCGGCCCCGGCACCGAGCACTTCATGCCGCGGCCCTCGGCGATGGCGTTCGGCCAGTTCGACCGAATGGCGACAGTGCACGAGGAAGATCGCCCGACGCAGGCGTCCACCCCGGGCGACTTCATGGGCCCGTCGCTGTGGGGCAAGATCGCCAACGACGCCTTCAACGCCGATCACATCTCGCACTACGACATGCTCCACAACAGCCCGAACGCGGTTGGGATCGCGTGGGAGAAGGCGAACATCTATTGGGTGTTCGACGGCGCGCACAGCTCGATCACGCGCTACGACTTCGTGGCGGATCACGGCCCGGGCGGCGATGACCATTCGGACGGAGTGATCACCCGCTGCGTCGCCGGGCAGGTTTCCTACGTGAAGGGCCTGACGTCGGGCCTCGAGTACGACCAGCAGTCGAAGCTGCTCTACATCGCCGACTCGGGGAACCGACGCATCGCGGTGCTCAATACGGCGGCGCTGGCGACCGCGACGAGCACGGTCCTCGCCCCGAACTACGACTACGCGACGATGAGCCAGATGTCGGGGATGACGCTGATGACGCTCGCCAGCTCGACGAACAGCCCGCTGCGCCGCCCGTCGGGCATCGCGTTGCGCGACGGCGTGGTGTTCGTCTCGGACAACGAGACCTCGAAGATCCTCGCGTTCGACACCGACGGAACGCTGCAGGACTGGCTGGATCTGTCGCCCATTGTGCCGGCAGGTGGGCTGATGGGCATCGACTTCGACTCGGCGGGCAACCTCTTCGTCGTCGACTCGGTGAATAACCGGGTGATGAAGATCAGCGTGAAAAAGTAATACAGTGCGAACCCTCTTCCCGGGGGTTGTCGAATGCGAAGTGGCTCTGTGGTGGTGCTCGCTGTTTTCGCAGCGGGTACGGCGAGCGCAGGTGAAGTCTTCTTCACCGCTCCGGCCGAGCTGCGGCCGGCGATCGTGGAAGAGATTCAGAGACTGAACCACGCGGCGACGGATGTGAGCGCGATCGACGATGCGCTCTTCAACGGCGCCGACTCGGTGAAGACGCGAATTGCGCGAGGTGCGCTGAAGTTCGAGCCGCCCGCGGCGCTGCCGGAGCCGATGAAGGCCGACCTGAAGGTGGGGCTGGCGGCGTGTCGCGCGCGCGGAAAGTCGGCAGCGACAGACTGCGGCGCAGAGCTGGCGCAGACGGTGTGGCAGCGTCACCTCGAGCGGACACGGCCGTTGCGGGTGCTGGAATTCCGGAAGCCCGAGAAGTGGAAGACGGGGATCCAGTTCGAGTGCGCGACGTACAAGCCGGGCGAAGCGACGGTGAGCGTATTGCGGCCGCACGGAGAAGGGCTCGATCGGCTGGTGCGGAAGGCGACGGTGGCGATGCTGACGCGCGAGCTCGCCGCGAATGGTGGCCGGCCGAACTCCAGCGTCCTGCCGGGTGAGCTGCCGCCGCCTATGGCCGACCTGACCCAGGGAGTGATGCAGTCGCTGGCGCCGCTGAAGGTGCCTGCAGGGTGCGAGGTCGAGGGGCTGAAGGTGATGCCGCAGAACGCTCCGCTGGCGAGGACGATGGAGGCGCTGTGGGCGTCGTCCCGAAAGGGCCACGAGGCCACGGGTGAGCGCGAGTGCACGCTGATGCTCGACGGCCCGCAAGGCGAGCGCGCGACGAGCCTGACCTTCCACTGCGGCAGCTCGCTGCTCAGTCAGGAAATCTTCGCGGGCTCTGCGTTCGGCAGCGGAAGCTTCCAGGCCGACATGGCGAGGGCCTTCCTGCAGATCGAGATCAACGACAGCTGCGTGAAGTCGATGAGGAAGTAGGGAGAGGGAAGAGAGGGAGAGGGAAGAGAGGGAGAGGGAAGAGAGAGGGAGAGGGAAGAGAGAGGGAGAGGTTCCGTTCATCCCGAGAGAAGTCGAGGGATGATCCGCCCCCGCGCCCCTAATTCACAGTGATCAGCTGGTCGACAGGCGCAAAGTCATCGGTGAGCACCTGGGCCTGACCCACAAACGAATCAAGATCGCGACTGGTCGACGTGACGACCGCGCGGGACCCGAAAGCCCGAAGCGAATCGGTGAGCGCCCCGGCATCAAGCTCCTCAACGGACCCAACGAGAATGAGATTGGCGGCCTGGGAAATGGAGGCGTCGGCGATGACGACGACATGGGGAAACACAGCCCGCAGGGTCGCGACCTCGGCGCGAGCAAACCGAAGCGGCGGAGCATCGATCACGTTGGCGACATAGAGCCCGCTGGGAGCCATCACGCGGCGGACCTCGCCGAGGAACTCGCGGGTGGTGAGGTGCCAGGGCACGGCCTGCGACCCGAACGCGTCGCCGAGCACCAGCCCGTACGCCGCCGCCGGCTCGGAGCGCATCAGCACGCGCGCATCGCCAATGGAGACCGAGACCGGCGAAGGCCGGGGAAGCCCGAGCTGGTCATGCGCGATGTCGACCAGCGCTCCATCGATCTCGAACACGCGGGACGAAGAGCCAGGCCGCTGCTCGACGAGGTAGCGGGGCAGATGAAACCCACCGCCGCCGATGAAGAGGCCAGAGACGGGCGCGCCAGGCCGATGGGTCGCGAAGACGGCGGCGACGGTGCGGGCATAGTCGAGCTCGAGGTGAAGGGGATTTGAAGGCTCGAGCGCGGCGTGGGTGACGCCATCGAGGACGAGGGTCTTGAGCGGGCGGTTGGGCTGCGACTCGACGCTGGCGCAGAAGTAGGCGGACTCGAAGTGGCAGGGGCCGGGGAGGAGCCAGGTGAAGGCGGCGCCGCAGAGGGCGAGGGTGACGGGGCCGAGGGGGAACGGGCGGGCAGAGAGGGCGAGGCCGGCGGCGACGAGCAGCCCGCCGGCGACGAGGACGATGGGGCGGCTGGGGAGGGTGCTGACGAGGACGAAGCCAGTGAAGAAGGTGCCGGCGAGGGCGCCGGCGGTGCCGAGGGCGGAGAGGCGGCCGACGGTGCGGCCGGTGTGACCGAGGTCGGTGAGGGACAGCTTGACGATGCAGGGGTGCAGGGCCGAGAGGACGACGGAGGGGAGGAAGAAGGCGCCGCCGGCGTAGGTGAGGATGGCGAGGGGGCTGTGGCCGAGGTCGAAGGCACCGAGGAAGCGGATGATGGGGACGGCGGCGAGGGTGAGGGCGCCGCCGAAGACGAGCAGGGGGCCGAGCAGGCGGCGGGGGTCGCGGTTGTCGGCGAGCCGGCCTCCGAGCCAGGTGCCCAGCGCCAGCCCCGCCAGCACCACCCCGATGATCCCCGAGTACGTCTCGAGCGTGACCCCGACGTAAGGCGCCAACAGCCGCCCCGCGAGAATCTCGAGCAACAACACCACCGCCGAGGTGAAAAACACGAGTACGCCACTGGCTACACGGGGCATCCCGCCTCATACCCCGTCGAAACCCGCTTGACCTCCGCCACATCCACCTGTAGGTACCCTGCACATCGCGGGGTGGAGCAGCCTGGTAGCTCGTCGGGCTCATAACCCGAAGGTCGCAGGTTCAAATCCTGCCCCCGCAACTTAGAAACCTGAAGCCCTCTCGGTAGTTACCGGGGGGGCTTCAGACTTTCTGGGGTTCGTCTTTTCCCGCAGTGTCCCAAACGTGTCCAAGATCGAGGGCGATCCCAGCCTCGATCTTCTTCACGGCGGCCCGCAGGTCCTCCCCGTTGACGATGTTGTAACGGTCGAACACCGCCCTGGTCTTGTGCCCCGACATTTTCATCACCACGGACTCCGGCACGCCCCTCCTGCGGGCGTTGGTGATGAAGCTCCTCCGCAGGTCGTGGAACCAGAGGCCCGCCAGCCCAGCCTTGATGCAGGCCCGCTGGAGGTAACCGTTCAGGGGTGGGGTTGAGGCCGAGATCGCCGCGTGCGACTTCTTGCGCATGACCACGAAGATCCCCGAGACGTTGGAGACGAAGATTGAGCGACTGGTGCGCGAGCACCTGGTCGGGCAGCAAGTGAAAGCGAG
>JBBRAX010000063.1:0-46119 GCA_038206395.1 Myxococcales bacterium
ACGCCGGGCAAGGTCGAGATCCACGACGAGGGCGGGAAGGTCACCGCGCAAGATCCATTCGCGCCCTCGCTCCTGGCCGGCGCAGTGGTGATCGCTTCCCTCGACCTGACCGAGCTGACGCGCGACCACCGCCGCTTCCTCTGGTACCGCATGCTGGCGGTGGCGCTGGTGGGCCTGGGCGCGCTGGGCGTGGCCTTCGTCATCGCCCGGCGGATGCACGAATCGGTGCGGGAGCTCTCGGCGGCGCTGCCCGCGGTGGCCGAAGGCAAATACCTGCCGGTGCGCATCGTCCACACCGGCGATGAGCTGGAGCGACTCGCCGAGACCTGGAACCGCAGCTGCGCGCAGCTCAAGGAGGCCGACCTCTGGAAGCGCGCGCTGGGCAAGTACCTGAGCCGCGCCGCCCTCGACTCGGTGAAGAAGGGCAACCTGGCGCTGGGCGGCACCACGCTGCGCGCCACGGTGCTGTTCTCGGACATCCGCGGCTTCACCACGCTCTCCGAACGAATGCTGCCCGAGAAGCTCGCCCTCTTCATGAAGGACTACCTGTCGCCGATGACGCAGATCGTGTTCGACGAGAAGGGCACGCTCGATAAGTACATCGGCGACGCGGTAATGGCGTTCTGGAATGCGCCGCTCGATCAACACGATCACGCCCTTCGGGCCGTGCGCTGCGGCCTCGAGATGCTGGCCCGCCTCGAGATCCTCAAAGCGAAGTGGCGCGCCGAGAGCTTCCCCGAGTTCGACATCGGCGTCGGCATCAACACCGGCCCGATGATCGTCGGCAACATCGGCTCGGACGTGCGCGTCGACTACACGGTGATGGGCGACGCGGTGAACCTCGCCTCTCGGCTCGAAGGCACCAACAAGGAGTACGAGACCCGCATCATCATCAGCGAAGGCACGTACGCCCACGTCCAGGGCCAGGTGATCTGCCGCCGCCTCGGCGCTGTTCGCGTGAAGGGCAAGCGCAAGCCGGTGCGGATCTTCGAGGTCCGCGGCCTGGGCACCCCTGACGCCGAGCAGGGCAGGGCGATCGACGCTTTCGAGACCGCGCTTGACGCCTACGCGCTGCAGCAGTGGGAGCTCGCCGAGGTAGGCTTCACCTCCGTGCTTGGCCAGTGGCCAGGGGATCCTCCCAGCCGCCGGTACCTCGAAGAGATCGCGCACCTCAAGCACACACCGCCCGGGCCGGGGTGGGACGGCGTCTACACCGCGACGACGAAGTAGAAAGGGCGCAGTCCGCGTTCCCGGCTTAAGCTTTCTGTAGATTGACCCCCGCTGTAAGCGCAGGCCTACTCCCCACCACCTAAGACATGGGCGCCGAAGAAACCCTCTTTCAGAAATTTGGGAAGGAACAGCCGAAAGGCACCGTGCTTTTTCGCGAGGGGGATCTCGGGAAAGAGATGTTCGTCCTCCAGTCGGGGAAGGTCGCGATCGCCAAGAAGGTGCGCGACGTCGAGAAGGTGCTGGCGGTGCTCGGGCCCGGCGAGTTCTTCGGCGAGATGGCGATCATCTCGAACAAGCCCCGCAACGCCTCGGCCATCGTCGAAGAAGACGCGAAGCTGCTGATCATCGACCCCCGCACCTTCGAGGGCATGATCCGCGGCAACTCGGAAATCGCGGTGCGCATGATCAAGAAGCTGGCCGAACGGCTCTCTGACGCCGACGCCCAGATCGAGAACCTGCTGCTGGGTGACCCGTCGAGCCGCGTCATCCACCACATCCTCAACATCTGCCAGACGCGCGGCCGCCCTGGCGAAGAAGGCATCGAAATCGACTTCCCGGTGAAGGATCTTCCCCGCGAGCTCTCCGTCGGTGAGCCCGCGATTCGCTACATGCTTCACCGCCTCGAACGCTCGGGTCTGATCGACGTCGCCGGCGATCGCCTCACCGTTCGCGACACCGCCCGCCTCTTCGACTTCCTGCGGTACCTCGAGATGAAGTGGAAGTTCGGAGACCTCTGACGTGAAGCTTCAGGTTCTCGGCTGTCACGGTGGTGAGCTCCCCAAGTGCCGAAGCACCTGCTTCCTCGTCGACGGGGTGCTCGCGCTCGACGCTGGCGCCCTGACCAGCACCCTCGACCTGGAAGACCTCTGCAAGGTCGACGACGTGCTGCTCACCCACAGCCACTTCGATCACGTCAAAGACCTGCCCCTGATGGCCGACCTCATCGTCGGCCGCCGCGACAAGCCGGTGCGCATTCACAGCTCGCGCGAGTGCACAGCCACGCTGAAGGCCAACATGTTCAACAACGTGCTCTGGCCCGACTTCACCGCCATTCCCACGAAGAAGAACCCCGTGCTGCAGCTGAAAGCCTTCAAGGCCGGCGCGACGGTCAAGATCGGCAAGTACACCGTGAAGACGATACCAGTGAGCCACCCCGTCGAGTCTTGCGGCTTCGTGATCACCGACGGCCACACCACGATGGCGATGTCGGGCGACACCGGCCCCACCGAGCTGCTTTGGAAGGTGCTCAACAAGACCCACGGCCTCAAGGCCCTGCTGCTCGAGACCAGCTTCCCCAACAAGCTTCAGCAGCTCGCCGACATCTCGGGCCACTTCACGCCCCAGACGCTCGAGAAAGAGCTGACCAAGTTCGAACGCAACGGCTGCGAGGTGCTGCTGTACCACCTGAAGCCTGCCTTCGTGAGCCAGCTGAAAGCCGAGGTGAAGCATCTGCCCGTTCACGTGCTGGAGCTTGGTGACACCTTCGATTTCTGAGAGTAGGTGAAGGGCCACCATGCCCTCGCTCGTCGTCGGAATCGCTGGTGGAACCGCCTCGGGAAAGACGACGGTCGCTCGGAAGATTCACGAAGCGCTCTCACCGTCGCGGGTCGCCTTCATCGACCAGGACTCGTATTACCGCGACCTGAAGGACATGGACCTCGAAGACCGCCGCGAGGTGAACTTCGACCACCCCGACGCCTTCGACACCGACCTGCTGGTCAACCACATCAAGCAGCTGAAGGCCGGCAACGCGATCGAGAAGCCCGTCTACAACTTCGTCAGCTCGACCCGCGAAGCGCGCACGGTCGCCGTCAATCCCGCCGACATCATCCTGATCGAAGGGATCCTCGTGCTCCACATGGAGGCGATTCGCGAGCAGCTGGCGCTGAAGATCTTCGTCGAGACGGAAGACGACGTGCGGATCATCCGCCGGCTGACCCGCGACATCAAAGAACGCGGCCGCGACTTCGATCACGTCGTTCACCAATACTTCAAGCACGTGCGCCCGATGCACATGGGCTTCGTCGACCCCAGCAAGCGCCACGCGGACATCATCGTCCCGCACGGCGGCAACAACGACACGGCGATCGACATGCTGGTCGGCGCGCTGCGGGCCAAGCTTCAGAGAAGCGCTAGAACGAGCTGAAGAACTCGGCCAACGGGTCCTTCATTCGCTCGACGTCGGTGAGCAGGAAAGCGTGCCCGCGGTCTTCCAGCAGCTCGTAGTACCGGGCCTGCGCGCCTGCCGCTTCGAGCGCGTGGTAGGCGTCCCGAACCCTCGCAGGCGGAGCGAGATCGTCATGGCTCCCCGCCACCAGCAGCGCCTTGCACCGCACCCGCGACAGCTGATCCTTCAGGTCGGCTGCTGCGTAGGCCGTCGACAGGCAAGCCCACGCCCGCGCATCGAAGCGCCCGCAGAACTCGTCGGCCTCGTTGTTGATCCAACGTTCCATGCCTTCCGGGCCGTCGTGCCAGTGAAGCAGGTGCTCGCGGCGGTGCGTCCACGACAGCAGATCGCAGCGCGCCTTCCGGTAGCTGCCCGCCTTGATCAGCTGCGGCGCCATGCCCAGCCCGTCGCGAAGGCCCATCGGCAACGCCAGCGACGCGCCGAAGGTCACCACCGCCGATGTGAGCTCGGGGAAGAGCGCAGCGATCTTCAGGGCCACCATGCCGCCCAGCCCGACGCCCACGATCGCCCGCGCCTTCGAGATTCTGAGCGTGCGCATCGCGCTCGTCGCTGCGCGGGCGAGATCCTCGAGCGACAGGTTCAGCCCGGGCTGGTGGTCGGGCGTCAGCGGCATCATCGCGGCCGAGGTCGACCCGAAGGGGCTGCCCAGCAGGTTCAGCGACACGACCCAGCCGAGCTGCGGCCCAATCGCCTGACCTGGGCCCAGCAGCTGTTTTCCCCAGCCCTCGCCGAAGCCATCGCCCAGCGCCCGGTGCGAATCACAGAGGTCGTGGAGCACCACGATCGCGTTCGCCGGGTCGCTGCGGCCATACGATTCCCACGCGATTTCGGCGTCGACCAGCAGCCCGCCGCCTTCCAAAGGAAGGGCCACCGGCAGCCGGGCTTTATCCGCGTGCTGGATCAAGGCGGTGAATTCTCATATCAATCGGCCCCTTCGCAAAAAGGGAGCACGAGAAAACCCAATGAAGCGCTACTTCGGCGTCGTCGTCGCCATCGTCTTCGTCATCGCAGGCATCTACTGGGCGTACACCAAGTACGACACCAAGGCCCGGGAGGCCGCGCGCGATCTGAACGCCGAGCGCATCCGCGCCGACTACTACGATCGCGTTCCGTGGATCCGCATCAACCCGGACGAGAAGACCTACAGGGACGAGGTCACCACCTTCCTCCGCACCTACTTCAAGGAGGTCAACGAGCATCAGAACAAGTACGGCGGCAACAAGAACCACGACGACTACCTCGCCGAGCTCAGCGACCGGTCGGCCAAGGGCAAGAAAGACGAGCGCCTCGACGAGAAGAAGGCGACCTACGAGTACGTGCGCAAGCAGTTCGACGCGTTCAAGACGGGCAACTATGCGCCCGCGAGCACCTTCACGAACAACGGCATCCGCATGGACATCGTCAGCTTCAACAAGGTGACGGTCGGTGGCGAAGAGAAGGTTCGCTACGAGCTGGTCATCTGGGGCCTGCCCCGCGAGCTGCGCGTCGACGACCGCGGCGTGCGCAACGTGAAGGCGAACGCGTCTTTCACGATCGGCTGGAAGCTCTACGACGAGAAGGGAAAGCTGCTGGGCGAGATGAACGCCTCGGGCGACCCGACCGATCGCATCGACTGGCCCGAGCGTTACGTGAAGTTCTTCCCGCCGGGGATCATGCTCGGCCACTACGACGTCGACCTGATGCCAGCCGAGTTCCCCGCGGACAAAGACGCCAAGAAGAAGGATCCGGTGCCGCTCAAGTCGGTCGAGATCGCCTTCAACATCAGCTCACGCGCGCCGTCCGGCGGGGCGATCAACGCCGCCTACACCTGGAAGCTCGATGTCCCGGCCGAGTGGAAGATGCGCCCAGGGCAGGAATGGAAGGGCGCCCAGGAATCGATTCGCCCGGAAGAAGAAATCGACCCGGCGAAGAAGGAAAAGGCGAACCGCTAGACGACAGCAAGGGTGGTGCTCAGCTTCCACGCTTTGAGCACCCCCGCATCATCCAGCGCGTAGACATTCAGCTTCCCGTCGACGCGCACATCCAGCAGCCCTCGCCCCGCCTGCAGCTCGGCCAGCACCCGGCCACCCCGGGGATCCACGGCGCGAATTTTTTCACCTGCGAGCACCAGGACGCCGCGTCGCAGCGACGGCGGCGGCAGATCCGGCAGCTCGTCACCCGCCGCTCCCAACACCCAGTCGAGCTGACCGTCGGGCGAAACTGCGGCTGCGGCTCCCCGGGCGTCACACGCGATCACGCCGCGGCCGTTTGCGACGAGCGCCATGCGCGCGCCCACCAGCGGCACCGTGCGTTCCCACCTCTGCGTGCCATTGCGGCCAATGGCCACCACGACCGCGCGATCTTCCTTCTGACCCGCGAGGTACGTCACCCCGCTGGCGACCACCGGCGCGCACGGGCGGACCAGCGGAAGTTCCAGGGTCCAGACCACCGCACCTGGAGCGACCTCCGGCCGCGTCGGCCGCACCTCCGTCAGGAACACCACCGTGCGATCTCCGCGCGACAACACGCCCAGCGCGCGCCGCCCGTGCTTCACGGCCGGGAAGTTGAAGGGCAGGGTGGCACGAATCCGGAAGCGCGCCTGCCCATCGGAAAGCTCGAGCCCATACAGCGAGCCCGAATCGGTCGCGAGCAGCACGCGATCGCCCAGCACCGAGAAGTGGCCCCGCTGCGAGCGCGGCGGATCCAACCGCCATAGCTCGCGTCCCGTCAGCGCGCTGTACGCCAGCACCCCGCGGCCGGCCAACGAAGTCACCCAGATTGACGCGGTGCTCGCCAGCACCGGGCCCAGCGTCACGCCATCGTGATCGCGGAACCAGGTCGCCTCAGCTGCGCCCGATGAGAAGGCAGCCACCCGCTGCGAGTTCGCCGTCACCACCGTGCCGTCGTCGGCGACCGCGACGCCGTGCGTGTCGACCCGACGGTGCAGGCTCTTGCCTTTTCCGTTGAAGGCCCACGCCGCGTGCGGCGACAACACCACCGGCCCTTTGCGGGTCAGCGACAGGTGCCCGTGATCGCCGACCTCGGTCGACCTTTCCCACTGCGGCTCGAACCGCAGCCTGCGCAGCGCGCCCACCACGGGAAGGGGGCGATCGGCCGCGTCGCCGCGCACTTCGGGAGCGCCTTCCGTCTTGCCGGGAGAAAGGGGCCGCAGCGCCGACAGGCCGCGGGTGCAGCGATCGATCAACGCCTCGACGTGCGGGTTCGCCGACAGCGCAGGGTTCCGCGCGCCCATCGCCACGCACCACTCGAAGGCCGCTTCGAAGATCGCGCGCGACGGCGCCACGACGCCCTCACCCAGGCCTGTCGATTCGCCGCCTTCGTTGAGCGCCCGCCGCGTCAGTTCGAGCAATGTCAGAAACGGCGGCAACGTCTGCCGGTACGGCGTGCCCCGAATCGAGACTTCGCCCGGGCACAGCAGACAGGGCAGGGGCGCCGCGGATTTCCGGGTGAAGGAAAGCGACCGGCCGTCGCCATCGGCGATCACCACCTTCACTTCGCCATCGCGCGCAGGAAACCTTTCCCACCGCCACCCGCCCGGGTCGACGAAAGCGACCGGCGCGATGCTTCCCTTCTCGAGCACCCGCAGCTGCTTCGACATCGCCGCGAGCCCCGCCAGCAACGTCGGAGCGGCCTCCGCGTCCTTCGCCCACTGCCTCCCACACCGCGCGCTCGCGTCGATCAGCGCCAGCAGATCCAGCGTCAGCACCGGGTGAACCAGCCGCGCTGGCCGCGCGAGGCTCACCACCGACAGCTCGACCTCGGCGCCCGGCAGCCGGGTGAAGCACAGCTCGAAGTGTGCTTCGTGAAGTGAGACCTCGGCCGTGCTCTCACCAGCCTGCAGCGCCGACACCGCGTCAATCAACGCGGGCACCAGCTGCGCCAGCGGCTCTTCGCCCGCGCCCGCGAGCAGCTCGACGCCATCGAGCTCGAGGCCGAACGCATCCAGCGGGCTGTCGCCCGACGGCTCACGCTTCCATTGTTGGCCCAACCGAAAGCGGATCACGGACCCTCGTCGCTTGCGTTGACAACGCAGCTTAGCGCTGCGTACCATCCGCGTCTCTCACGAGGCTCGCATTCAAGCCTCTGATTTGACTGAGAAATCTCAATCATCCAACGTTTTAAGCGAGCGAGTTTGAGCCGCGGGGAAACATGACTTTTTACGAGGCTGCACTGCGCGTCCTGGAGGATGCGGGCACGCCGTTGACGAACATCGAAATCACCCAACGGTCTGTCGAGAAGAACCTGCTGTCGCACGTGGGCAAGACGCCCGAGATGACGATGCTGGCCCGCCTGGCAGCGATGGCGCGCCGCCCTCGCGACCGCAAGGTGATCGTCACTGCGAAAGACACCTTTGCACTCGCCGACTGGATGCTGGCCGAAGACGCGGCGGCGCTGGCGAGCACCGGAGTCATCGAGCCGAACCCGGAAGAGGCGATGCCGCCCTACCGCCCCAGCGAGAGGCACCCAGAATCGAAGCCCGAGTTCGCGCGTGGCGCCGGCCGTGGTGAACGCGAACGCGAGCGTGGCCACAAGCGGCGCGACCGCGACGACGATCGCAAGAAGAAGTACCCGCCGATCGCCGAGGTCGTGTTCGAGGTTCTTTCCGAGGCTGAAGGCCGGGCGATGACCACGGTTGACCTCCTCGCCAGGGCCCGTGAGCGCGAGCTGATCAGCGACGAGTTGCAGCTCGAGCAGGTGTTGCTCGCCCTGGCCGATGACAACCAGAAGCGCATCGACGCCGGCCGCCGTCCCCAGTTCCACTACGACAAGCCCGCCGAAGGCACCGCGTCACTGCGTGTCGACGCGGGTGGCGAGAGCCCTGTCGCCGACCTGCAGCAGGCGTTCTGCCAGGCCGCAGGCGTTCCGTTCGAGAATGGCCGCGCCGTCATTCGCCGCGAGCGCGACCGCGACCGCGACCGCGACAAGGATCGTGCGGCGCCGAGCGTCACCGCGCCCTCTGCAGAAGACGCGACCCTGGGCTCGACTGCCAAGCACGCCGTTCGCGACGCGAAGCGCGCTGTCGCAAAGGTGCTGCGCACGAAGCTTTCCGAGTTCGACGTCTTCACCTTCGAGAAGTCGGTGGTCCGGATGCTCCACGGCCACGGCTTCCGCGAGCTGAAGGTCGCCAAGCGCAGCAAGGAAGGCCAGGTACTCACCGCCCGCCGCCGCGACGGCAGCCTCGAGCTCCGCGTCGCGGTGCGGGTCATCAAGGGCAACCGCCCGGTCGAGCGCCGCGACGTGCAGGATCTTCGTCGCGACCTCGGCAACTACGGCGCGAACCTGGGCCTCATCTGCAGCCCGGGCGAACCGCGCGGCGATGCCAAGAGCGAAGCGCTCTCGGGCGCGCTGGTGATGCTCTGGTGCGGTGAAGGCCTGGCCGACAAGTTCTTCGAAGCCCACGTCGGCGTGAACGTACAGACGCTGGAACTCTACGAAATCGACGAGGCGTTCTTCGATCGCGCGCGGGTCGACGCAGAAGATGCGCGTGCCCGCCGCGAAGAAAGGCACCTGGCCAAGTCGAACGTGTCCGCGTCGGAAGCCGCTCCGAGCTCGCCGCAGGCGCCCGCGCCGACGCCGCGCGAGCTCCCCGTCGTTGCCTCTGCGCCTGCTGCCGTCGCTGCTGAAGGTGGCGACGACGACGGTGACGACGAGGAAGGCGGAGAAGAAGGCGCCCCCGAAGCAGGCGCGCAAGCAGGCGCCCCGGGCACCGAAGGCGAAGCAGGCCGCCGCCGCCGCCGTCGTCGCCGGGGCCGCCGCGGCCGTGGTCCCAAGGAAGGCGTGCCGGGCACTCCTGCCGACGGCTCTGTCGCCGCCGCTGCCCCTGATGCCGCCGCTTCGGTTTCGACCGATATTCCTCCGGCGCAGCCCACTGCTCCTTCGGCGCCTGCCGAGCCCGAGCCGCCTGCGCCCGCTCCGACGGTGCCTGCGCTGGATCCGGGGCCTCCCTAAGTCTTGGGCTTCAGGCGCGAGGCATTCGTCGCGCTGGCGTGCCTCGCGCTCGCCAGCTGCAGCGGCGAGAAGAAGACGGTGCTGCAGCGGGTCGACGTCGACGCCGAGCAACTGCTCAAAGAGTCCTCGCTGGGGTGGTTTCCCGGCGAGCTCAACGCGCGCATCGCCGCGGCGATGACCGCCAACGGGCTGCCGGTCGTGAAGGAAGGCGAGAAGGCCCCGTCGGGCGCGAACGTGCTTCGCGGCCGCTTGAGCCTCGAGTCCGAGCTTCAGGAAGCGCGCGCCACCACGCCCGCCGAAGTGGCCGTCGCCGCGGTGCTGCAGCTGAAGGGCAAGCCGCTGGGAAACCTCGACACCGTCTCGGCCCACCGCGAGGCGCCGCTGAAAGGCGCCGGCCCCGAAGATCGCCGCGAGGCCACCGTGCACGCAGTCGAAGGCGTGCTCGACGACCTCGCCGCCGAAGCGGGCGCGCTGGTGAAGGCGACGGGCCAGAAAGACGAGGTGCTGGTGAAGGCCCTCGAGTCTACCGACGTGCGCACCAGGACCTGGGCGATGAAGGTGCTCGCCGACCGGAAGAACCCCGCCGCGGTGCCGCCGCTGCTCGAGCAGCTGAAGAGCGAGGACCTCGACGAAGTCCGCGCGGCCATCGGCGCGCTGGTCGAACTCAAAGATCAGCGCGCGGTGCCGGCGATGATCGACGCCTCCCACGCCCGCGACAACCTGTTCCAGCGCGAGGTGGTGTTCGCGCTTTCTGCGATCGGCGGCGAAGAGGCCGAGGCGTACTTGTTCACGATGGCCCAGGGGCATGACGAGCCGGTGATTCGCGCATCGGCGCAGCAGGCCCTGGACGAGCTCAATGCGAAGTCGAAATCTGGAGAATCGAAATGAAGGTCCGCCTTGCCCTCGCCGTGCTGGCCCTCAGCGCGTGCACGAAGAGCATCCCTGTCGAGAAGCGCCCCGAGATCGCTGCGATCGCCGCCAAAGACTTCTACCCTCTGGCCGTCGACAACACGTGGAGCTACCAGCTCAACGGGCTCGGCGAGAAAGGCGACATCGAGATCAAGATCCTCAAAGAGGACAACGGCATGTTCGCCGACGGCTCGCGCAGGAAGAACCCCGACGGCACGTGGTCGGCCTGGGTCCCAGGCAACCAGCTGTTCACCGACGCTTTCGGAGTTCGCGATCAGAAGCGCTACCTGCTGCGGGACCCCGTCAGCGTCGGCACCGAGTGGTCGAACGTGGTCTCGGTCTCTTCCGTCGAGCGCTACAAGATCGTGTCGGCCGACGTCGGCTGCGACAGCCCGGCTGGCCACTTCGAAGGCTGCGCCGTCGTCGAGAGCACCAACAAGGTCGAAGAGGGCAAGGCGCTGGTCAACGAGCTCACCTTCGCGCCCAAGGTGGGCCTGGTGCGGATCTCGACCGTGCTGGTGCAGGACGGAAAGAAGATCCCCCAGTTCACCCTCGAGCTGACGAAGCACCAGCTGAAGGGCGCCGCCGTGGCCCCCACTGCTCCGTAGGTTGCCTCGAGGGGCCGCCGCCGTTACCCTCAAGGCCACTGTGGAAACGGCCGACGAGCTCGAGCAGTCAAACGAGGAGCTGATCCTCTCATTCCTCACCGAGGGTGGGGACGAGTTCATCTCGGGCGCCGCGCTGTCCGACAAGCTCGGGCTCTCGCGCACTGCCGTCTGGAAGCATGTCGAAGCGCTTCGCAAGCACGGCTACCGCATCGACGCTGCGCCCGCGCGCGGCTACCGGCTGGTCGAAGTTCCCGATCGCCTCACCAACCTCGAGCTCGCACCGCTGCTGGCGACCCGCGAGCTCGGCCGGGTGATGCACTACGAGGAATCGCTGCCGTCGACCAACGCGCGCGCGTACGAGCTCGCGAACGAAGGCGCCTTTCACGGGGAAGTCGTCGTCACCGAAGAGCAGACAGCCGGTAAGGGCCGGCGCGGCCGGGTCTGGGTTTCGCCGCCGGGCAAGAACCTCTACTTCTCGGCGATTCTTCGGCCCGAGCTGCCGCCCCAGCGCGCCCCCGAGCTCACCTTGGTTGCCGCCGTCGCGCTCTGCGAGACGCTGCGCGAGGCCGGGGCGAAGGCGATGATCAAGTGGCCCAACGACGTGCAGATCGACGGCCGCAAGGTGGCCGGGATCCTCACCGAGCTTTCAGCGGACACCGAGCGCGTCCACTTCGTCGTCCTCGGCGTCGGGGTGAACCTCAACTCGGCGGCCGGAGATTTTCCGCCCGAGCTGGCCGAGCTCGCCACCTCGGTCGCGATCAGCCGTGGCCAGCCGGTGCCCCGCGCGCTCTTCGCCGCCGCGCTGTGGACCCGGCTCGAGCAGTGGCTCGACACGCACGCGGAAGAAGGGTTCGAGCCCGTGCGCACCGCGTGGAAGTCGATGGCGTCGACGATTGGCCAGGACGTGCTGGTGCGCGCCGAGCAGCGTGAGCTTCGCGGCGTCGCCGAAGACATCGATGCCTCGGGCGCGCTGATTCTGCGGACGCCAGACGGGAAGACCGAGCGCGTGCTGGCTGGTGATGTCGAGCAGGTTCGACCGCGCAAGGCCTGACCCTTCGCTAGACTTCGCGGCCATGCTGCTCGCGATCGACGTCGGCAACACCAACACCGTGGTCGGCGTCTACGACGCCAAAACCCTGATGGCCAACTGGCGCCTCGAGACCACCTCGCGCCGCACCTACGACGAGTGGGGGATCACGTTGCTGCAGCTGTGCGCCCACGTGCAGATCGACCCAAAGAAGATCGACGCCGTTGCGGTGTCTTCGGTGGTGCCGACGCTGCAGTTCAACCTCGAAAAGATGGCTGAACGGTACTTCGGCCGGAAGCCGATGTTCGTCGGCCCCGGCGTGAAGACGGGCATGCCGATTCTCTACGACAACCCGCGCGAGGTCGGCGCCGACCGCATCGTCAACGCCGTCGCCGCGTACGAGAAGCACAAGTGCGCGCTGATCGTCGTCGACTTCGGCACCGCCACCACCTTCGACGCCGTCAGCGCAAAGGGCGAATACCTGGGCGGCGCGATCTGCCCGGGGATCACCATCGCGATGGAGGCGCTGTTCACCCGCGCCTCGAAGCTGCCGCGGGTCGAGTTCGCGCTGCCGCCGCACGTCATCGGCCGGAACACCGTACACTCGATGCAGTCGGGCATGGTCTTCGGCTACGTCTCGCTGGTCGATGGAATCTGCGAGCGCATGCAGAAGGAGCTGGGTGACAAGGCCAGGGTCGTCGCCACTGGCGGCCTGGCTCCGCTGATCTCGGGGGAAAGCAGGATGATCGACGAAGTCGACGAGCTGCTCACCCTGGAAGGGCTCCGGCTCATCTGGGAAAGGAACCGCGCTTGAGCAACGAAGAACAGCCGCTGTTGGACGCGACGGTCGACGGCCCGCTGGATGCTCCCGCCCGACCGCAGCCGCCGCCCGCGCCAGTGGGGGTGTGTCCGATCACCGACGCCTTCCTGCCGCCGAACATGAAGAAGCACGTCGACCCGAAGGCCCCCGTGCCCCTGCGCATGATGGCCGCCAAGTCGCTGGTGCCGCTGTCGCCTTCCGACATGGTCGGCGCGCTCTTCATGCTGACCTTCGACGCCGAGGCGAGCATTCGCGAGACGTCGGCGAAGACGGCCGCGGGGCTTCCCGATCGCATCCTCTCGACCGCGCTTCGCGACGAGGCCGTGAAGGCTCCGGTGCTCGGCTGGCTGCTGGGCCTTCACTGGAAGAGCGACATGTACGCCGAGATGCTGGTGCTCAACGCGACCACGCCCGACGAAGCGGTCGCCCCAGTCGCCGCGGTGTGCGGGCAGCGCCTCGCTGAGATCATCGGCGGCAACCAGCTGCGCATTCTTCGCCACGAAGAGATTCTGCGGCAGCTGACGCAGAACCCGGTGGCGGTGGGCGCGCTGATCGACGGCGTCTGTGACTTCGCGGTGCGGTCGGGCCTCACGATGGCCGACGTGCCGCAGATGCAGGCCGCCCGCGTTCGCCTCTACGGGCCGGGCGCCAACGACAAGCCTCCCGATCCCGGCACCACCGCCGACGCGCTGCTTCAGGAGTTCAAAGAGCTCGCCGACGAGACGTCGCCGCCGATGGAAGAGGGCAAGCGGCTCAGCTTCTCGCAGCGGATCATGAAGATGAACATCGCCGAGAAAATCAAGCTCGCGACCAAGGGCAACAAGGAGGCGCGCGCGATCCTCATTCGCGACTCGAACAAGCTGGTCGCCGTCGCCGTCATTCGCAGCCCCGGCCTCACCGACGGCGAGGTGCTGCTTCAGGCCGGCAACAAGACCGCTCAAGACGACGTGCTGCGCGTCATCTACAACGATCGCGAGTGGACCAAGAAGTACATGGTCAAGCTGGCCCTGGTGAAGAACCCCAAGGTGCCCCAGGCAATCGGGATGAAGCTGATGGGGACGCTGCGGGAAAGCGACATCAAGACGCTCGCCCGCGACAAGAACGTGCCCAACATCATTCAGATGATGGCGAAGAAGATGGTCGAGAAGAAAGAAGGCGCGAAGAAGGACGCGAAGTAGCGCGCCCTTCAGGCTTCGGCGAGTTCGTCGTCGTTCATCAGCTCGTCGACGTTCTCGGCTGGCGTCTCTTCGAGGGCGACCAGCGCCGTCTGCAGCGCCTCCTTCGTCCTTTCGCGCACCGCCTCGTCGGCTTTGATTCGCCCGAACAGGGCCTTCACGCGGTCTTCGTGCTTGGTGGCCGCATCTTCGAAGTCACCGATGCGCTTGCGAAGGCCGCCGGCTTCTTCTGCGAAGGCCGACGCCTGGGTGCCCAGCTGGGTCTTGGCGGAATCGAGATCGATCTGCGCCTGCTCGAGCGTGCCGCGCACCTCATCGAGCTCTTTGTCTTTGTCTTCGTGCTGGGCCTTTAGCGTGTCGTGTTCCGAACGGAGCTCGGCCAGCTGGGCTTCGGATTCCTGCCGCGCCGAATCGGATTCGCCGGTGCTGATGCGCAGGGCGTTCAGCTCGGTTTCCATCGAGTCGCTGCGTTCCTGCAGGGTGTCGAAGTCGGCCTGGAGGGTGGTCAGCTTGGCGCCGGAGCTGCGGGCTTCTTCCTTCGCCGTCATCATCTGCTGATCGACCTTCTTCCGTTCGGCAGCCTGCTGATCGGCCTTGGTGGTGAGCGTCTTGATCTGCGCGTCTTTGCGCGCGAGCTCGCCCGACGACTCGGACATCTGCTGCTCGAAGGCCGTCTCTTTCTCGTGAAGGTCGACGACTTCTTTTTCTTTGTCGTTCAGCTCGGTCTTGAGCCTGAGGATCTCTTTGTCCTTCTTGTTCACCTGATCTTTGAGGGCGAACAGATCTTTGGTGTCGGACTTGCCTCCGGCGCTGCGGGCCGTCTCGAGCTCCGTCTGGCGGGTCTCGAGCTGCGACTCGAGGTCGCGAATCTTTTCTTCGAGCTCTTCGCCGCGGCTGCGCGATTCGTCCAGCGAGCCCGAGAGCTCGGTGACGCGGCTCTTCAGCGCGCGAAGGTCAGTGGCTTCGGCCAGGCCCGGGCGGATCGGGGGCGGAGAGGCCGAGGGCGGGGGAGGCGGGGGCGGCGGCTCGGTGGGCATCATCCCGACCACGGTGCGCTCGACAGGCTCGTCGTCCACCAAGGGCGGGGCCTCCTCTTCGACCTGGAACTCCGCGCTCTTCAGCTCTTCTTCCAGCGGCTCGTGCTTCGGCGACAGGTTGGTCGCTGCGGTGCGGTCGTCGAACATCGCGTCGACCATCTCGAAGTCGGGGTCGTTGTTGCCCACCGTCTCTTCGTTGGTGGTCGGCCCGTCGAGCGAGATGTCTTCCACCGGAGCGCCCGGCTTCTCTTCGTCGAGAAGCTCGCTCAGGTTCATGCTGTCGTCTTCGACGACTTCGTCGGCGGCGGGTAGCTCGGGCAGGCCAATCAACGCTCCGGCGCGATCGACGATCGCCTGCGGGTCGAACGGCTTGCCCAGGTAGTCGTCGGCGTGGGTCTTGAGCTTCTTGTGCTGCCCGAAGCCGTCCGGGTTGCCGACGATGATCACTGGCACCGTCTTGAGCTCGTCGTCGCTCTTGAGCTTCTTGCAGATGATGTAGCCGTTCTGGCCGGCAGAAAGATCCACCGCCAGCACCACGAGCTCGGGGCGGGTGCGGCGAATGAGCTCGGCGCAACCCTTGCCGTCGTTGGTCTCTTCGACCTCGAAGCCGCGCGCGACAAGCTTGTCCTTCATTGCTCGGGACAAGGCGGCATCGTTCTCGACGATCAGAATGTTCTTGGACATGGGGAAGCCGCGAACGCTATCGGCCCCCTACGAAGGGGTCAACGCTGGAGAGAGGCTGGCTGCACGACAGTCGCGCCAGTGGCTGGCAGCAGCTGACGGACGTCAGACTCGTCGAGGTCGCTCACCAGCCGGTACACGACGTCGCCGTCGCGCCAGCTCACCACGTTGAAGCCATTGCCCGAGCCGAACTCGGCATCTTTCAGCGGGCCAACGTCGTCTTCCGGCGCCTGGTACACGAACAGGCCCATCGGCCGCGGCGCGACCTCGCCCGGGCGCTGGGTGTCATAGCGAATGAAGGCCGCCTGGTTCTCACGGACGTTGAGCAACCTGGCGCCGGCGGCCGTCGCGTTCATGATGCGGGGCACGGTGACGCGGTGCTTCAGCTTGCCGCCAAACCAGGCCTCGAGCTCGCGCGGAGATCTCTGCTGAATCTCGAGCGGAAACTGGCGGGCGTAGCGGGCGGTGACGTCTTCGATGAAGAGCCGCCGCTGAAAAGAGCGCCATTGGTAATTCGCGGCGACGGCGCAGATCGCCACCGAGGCAGCCGCGGCCGACCACCGGAGCATGCGGGCCTGCCGCAGACGCCGTTGTTCGCCGTGGATCCCCGCCAGAAGGTTTCGTTTCAGTGATTCGGGAGCGCGGGGGCTGCCGTTGTTCGCCGCGGTACGAATCACCGCCAGCGCAGTGCGTTCGGCCTGAACCTGCTTTGCGCAGGCGTCACAGGAAGAGAAGTGCTGCTCGAGGTCGACGCGCTCTTCCGCGACGAGCTCACCGTCGAGGTAGGGGTACAGCAGCCTGTCGAGATCATGACACTTCATGTGGGCGCGAATTGAACCCTTTTCTACCCCAGGTTCTTCCGTGCCCTGAATTCTTCGAGGGAAATCGGCTGTTCCAGCGTGCCTTTGGGGCGGTCGAGCAGCGCCTTCTGCAGCGCCTTGCGACCGCGGAAGAGTCGGCTCATCACGGTGCCCACTGGCACGTCGAGGATGTCGGCGATCTCTTTGTAAGAGAACTCCTGCAGGTCGGCGAGGATCAGCACCATGCGGAAGTCGATCGCGAGGCCGTCGATCGCCTTGAGCACGTCGTCGCTCATCGCCCGGTCGAGCAGCAGATCTTCGGGGTTCTGTGCGGCGTCCGTCGCGTCTTGGCTGAAGAACTGCGCGTTCACCGAGTCCCGTTCGGACGGGTCAGAAAGGGTCCTTTCCTTCACCGACCGGCGGTACTTGTTGATGAAGGTGTTGGTCAGAATCTTGAAAAGCCAGGCGCGGAAGTTCGTGCCCCGCTCGAACTTGTCGAAGAACCGGTAGGCACGCATCACGGCGTCCTGCACCAGGTCTTCGGCGTCGCGCTCGTTGCGCGTCAATCGCAGCGCTGAGGCGTACAGCCCGTCAAACCAGGGCGCCGCCATCTGCTCGAACTCCACCTTCATCGCGTTGGTCTGTCGGCTACCCACGGTTTCCTCCGAACAAGCTTTAACGGGCCAGAATACGTTTCGATTCCCCTTTGTGTGCACCCGGCAGGCCGGGTTTCACGGGGGCGTAACCCTTCGGAACAGCAGGAGAAAAAAATGAGACGGCTGCGCGCAAACTGACGCAAGGGTCAGAATGCCGCGCAGCCGTGGTCAAACTGGCAATTTGAAGGCTACTTCCGGGGCTTTTTGCCCTCGATCGCGTCGTTGATCGACAGGTAGTCGTAGCCTAAGTCGCGCGCGACGGCGTCGTAGGTGACGAAGCCGCCATACGTGTTGAGGCCCTTGGCCAGCGCCTTGTCGGACTTGATCGCCTCGATGAGGCCCATGTCGGCGATCTTCCGGCCGTAGGATCTGGTCGCGTTGGTGAGCGCGAAGGTCGAGGTGCGCGGCACTGCGCCGGGCATGTTGGCGACGCAGTAGTGGATCACGCCGCTGACCTCGTAGGTCGGGTTGTCGTGCGTGGTCGGCTTGCAGGTCTCGATGCAGCCGCCCTGGTCGACCGCGACGTCGACGACGACGGAGCCCTTCGACATCTCGGCGATCAGCTCGCGGCTGACCAGCTTCGGAGCCTTCGCGCCGGGGATCAAAACGCCACCGACGACGAGGTCCGCTTCACGCACCGCGGTCGCGATGTTCTCGGAGTCCGAGTACAGCGTGGTGACCCGGCCAAGAAACACGTCGTCGAGGTAGGTGAGGGTGTTGACGTTCACGTCGAGGATCGTGACCTGCGCGCCCATGCCGACCGCGACCTTCGCCGCGCAGGCACCGACCACGCCGCCGCCGATGATCACGACGCGCGCAGGAGCAACGCCCGGCACTCCGCCCAGCAGAATGCCTTTGCCGCCGTGCGCTTTTTCCAGCGAGGACGCGCCGACCTGAATCGCCATCTTGCCGGCGACTTCGCTCATCGGCTTCAGCAGCGGCAGCGAGCCGTCTTCCGGCTGAATCGTCTCGTACGCGACAGCGGCGATCTTCTTCTTGATCAGCACCTTCGCAAGCTCAGGAACCGCCGCGAGGTGGAAGTAGGTGTAGACGATCTGCCCTTCCTGCATCCGTTCGTACTCGGGCTCGATGGGCTCCTTCACCTTGATCACCATCTCAGCGCGCTTCCAGAGCTCGTCGGCGCTGTTGACGATCTTCGCTCCGACGCGCTCGTAGTCGGCGTCCGAGATGCCGGCGCCTTCGCCGGCGCCCTTCTCGACGAAGACGGTGTGGTTCGAACCGATGAAAGCCTTCGCGCCAGCCGGGACGAGACCGACCCGGTACTCACGCGTTTTGATCTCTTTGGGGACGCCGATGATCACGAACTGCCTCCGTTGCTGCGCTTTAAAAGGGTGCGAAAACGGCCGGAAACTCTGCTTTCACCGAGGGGGAGTCAATTGGTTTCCAACGCCGCACGGCGTCACGAATCGGTGCGGGGACGAGCCCCCACTGTGTCGCTTTCAGCGGCAGTCGCCGGGGCTGGAGCGCTTGCAAATGGCTGGTATCGCTAAAGAAACCGGCTGGCTGATTTGTTGTAGAGGTCGCCACCCATGCGCACCGGCCTCTGGATGACCCTTGGGGGCGTGGGCCTCCTGCTGTTGGGCTGCGAAGGCACCGCCAACTTCCAGCTTCCGCCGGGGATGATGCAGCCGCCCACCGAGCTGCCCAGCGACGCGACCGTGGGCGTCTCGGGCCTTCGGCGCCTGACGCGGGTGGAGCTCGACGCGACGATCTCAGACCTGCTGGGCGACACCACCGCCGCGGCGCAGCAGCTGCTGCCGCCCGACTCGAATGATCCCTTCGACAACGACTACCGCACCCAGCTTCCGTCGGCCGCGCTGATCGAATCGGTCGAGCAGCTGGCCCTCGACACCGCGACCCGCACCCTCGCTGACCCGGTGAAGCGCGCGCGCATCGTCCCCTGCACCCCGACGGGGGCGAACGACACCGGCTGTCTCAACGCGGTGATCAGCGCGCTGGGCCGCCGTTTTCTTCGCCGCCCGCTGACCGACGCTGAAGTTGCCAACTACGCCACGCTGCAGAGCTTCGCGATCGAGGCGAACAGCTTCGAGCTTGGCGTGAAGCTCGTCATCCGCGCGCTGGTGCAGGAGCCCGAGTTTCTCTACCGCGTCGAGGTCGGCACCGCCGTCGGCAACGAAGGCGTCTGGCGCCTGGGGCCGTACGAGATGGCGAGCCGCCTGTCTTTCTTCCTCTGGGGCACCACGCCGCCCGACTGGCTCCTGGACTCGGCGCAGAACGGAGAGCTGGCTGGGAAGGAAGGCGTGCGCGCCGCGGCGGCGAAGCTGCTGGCCGACCCGAAAGCGAAGCAGCGCATCGAGAGGTTCCACGCGTTGTGGCTCGGCTACTACCGGCTGCCGCACGCGATCGAGCTGACCCGTGCGCTGCAGGCCGAGAGCGCGGCGCTGGTCGACAAGGTCGTCTTCGAAGACAAGGCCGACTACTTCGAGCTGTTTCGTTCGAACCAGACCTACCTGAGCCCGACGCTCGCCACCCACTACGGCATCGCCTTTACCGGCACGGCTTCGGCGTGGACGCCGTACGGCGCAGTGAAGCGCAAGGGCCTGCTGAGCCACGGCTCGGTGCTTTCAGCCGGAGCGAAGTTCGCCGACACCAGCCCTACACAGCGAGGCATCTTCGTGCGCTCGCGCCTGCTGTGCACCGAAGTGCCCGCGCCGCCCGCCAACGCCAACGTCGATGCGCCGCCGACCAGCCCGACGAGCAACTGCAAGGTCGACCGCTATGCCGCGCACGCGTCGACCGGCAACTGCAAGACGTGCCACGCGAGCCTCGACCCGATTGGCTTCGGCATCGAGAACTTCAACCGCGCGGGCCAGTTCCGCACGACGGACGACGGGGAGCCGACCTGCACGATCGAAGGGAAGGGGAAGATCACCGGGCTGCCCGCGGGCGACGTGGCGTTCGAAGGGGTGACGGGCCTGTCGGAGCTGCTGATGGACAGCGGCCGGTTCGAGCAGTGCATCGTGAAGCAGGTGTTCCGCTTCGCCTCGGGCCGCCGTGAGGCGCCCGCGGATCTCGCGCTGATCGACAACCTCACCAGCGGCTTTCAAAAGAAGAACCGCCAGTTCTCCGAGCTGCTGCTCGACTATGTGTCCGACGACACCTTCGCCTTCCGCAGGGAGGAGGCGCCATGATGAATCGCCGATCGGTACTGAAGGGGCTGGGTGGGCTGACGCTCGGGCTGCCGCTGCTCGAGATCATGCTGGACGGGAAAAATGCGTACGCGCAGGCGGCCCCGCCGATGCGGTACCTGGTGTTCTTCAATGGCCAGTCGCAGGGGGCCGACGGCGATTCGTCGCCGAGCCTGGTGGTGCCGGCGACGATTGGCGCGAACTACGACCTGAAAGCCGCGCTCGCTCCGCTGGCAGGCGTCAAGAACGACATCAGCGTCATCTCGGGCCTGAAGATCCCCGCCGCCTTCGACAACGGCGGCACAGTACCGGCGGGCGGGCGGCGCGATGACTTCCACGTCTCGTCGCTCTCACCGCTGCTCTCTGGGGTTCGTTCGAACGCGGGCAGCTCTTCTGCGGGTGAGACGTCGGATCAGACGGTCGCCAACTTCCTCGCTGGCACCACCGCCTTCAAATCGCTGATCTACCGTGTGCAGGCCGACTGGTACCTGTCGGTGTCGGCGCCGTACGGCCGCGACATGATTTCCTACAAGGTCGACTCGACGAACAAGCTGGTCGCGATTCCTCCGCAGACGAGCCCGCGGCAGGCGTTCGCGGCGCTGTTCGGAAACTTCACTGCGCCGGGCACGGACGCCGCGACGGCAAAGCAGCTCGACTTCGACAACCGGTCGCGCCGCAGTGTGCTCGACCTCGTGAAGGGCGACGCGCAGAAGCTCACCAACCGCCTCGGAGCGGCTGACAAGCTGCGCATGCAGCGCCACCTCGACGAGCTTCGTCAGCTCGAGCTTCGCGTCGCGGCGATTCCTCCGGTGCAGACGAGCGTCTGCGTGAAGCCTCAAGATCCCGGCGCTGACCCGGGCGTCGGATCTCCGCAAGGCACCAACGCTTCCGGCGACAACACGTACACCCAGAACCTCGGCTACAGCGGCGAAGAGCAGCGCGCGAAGGTGTTCTGCGATCTGATTCACATGGCGATGGTGTGTGACCTGAGCCGCGTCGCCTCGCTGCAGATGACGATGTTCCAGTCGCACCTCAACATGTACGAGCTCACCGGGCAGAAGACCGACTGCCACGAGCTGGGCCACGGTGGCGTCCCGGGCGGATCTGCTTCGCAGGCGAAGGGCATCGCCTGGCACATGAAGCACTTCGCGTACCTGGTGCAGAAGTTCAAGGACACGCCGGAAGGCAACGGCAACATGCTCGACACCTCCGCGATCACCTCGCTGTGGGAAGGCGGCCACGGCTTCGACCCGGGCGGCAACGCGCAGAACAGCACCCACAGCACCGAGAACATGACGGTGCTGCTCGCCGGGCGCGCAGGCGGCCTCAAGCCGGGCAAGCACCTCGTCGCCGCCGGCAAGCACCCGGCGAACGTGCTGATCACCGCGATGAAGGCGGTGGGGTACACGAAGAATACGCTGGGCGAAGTGACGGGCGACCTGCCCGAGCTCAAGACCTGAAGGGAAGCGCTGTGGCATGGTCCGCGCCATGCGAGTCTTGAAGATCAACGGGCGCGAGGCCGCCGTCGAAGTTCCCGACGACGTGCCGCTTTTGTGGGTGATTCGCGAAGAGCTGCAGATGTGCGGCACCAAGTTCGGGTGCGGCATGGCGCTGTGCGGCGCGTGCACGGTTCACCTCGACGGCCAGCCGGTGAGATCCTGCGTGACGCCCGTGAGCGTCGCCGCTGGAAGAGAGATCACCACCATCGAAGGCTTGTCGCCCGACGCCTCGCACCCGCTGCAGCAGGCGTGGCTCAAAGAGAACGTGCCCCAGTGCGGCTACTGCCAGTCAGGGCAGATCATGCAGGCGGCGGCGCTGCTGAAGGACAACCCGAAGCCGACCGACGACGACATCGACGCGGCGATGAGCGGGAACATCTGCCGCTGCGGCACGTACAGCCGCATTCGCGCGGCGATCAAGCGGGCGGCGGGCACGTGAGCCAGATCTCGCGGCGAAAGGTGCTGCAGGCGGGCGGCGCGCTGACGGTCGCCTTCTACCTGCCGTTGCAGGCAGCGGCCGCGGCGCAGCAGCCGAAGCGGGCGAAGGCCTTCGCGCCCAACGCGTGGATCAGGATTACTCCCGACGACAAGGTTCAATTCTTTCTCAACGTCGTCGAGATGGGGCAGGGCGTCGTCACCTCGCACGCGATGCTGGTGGCCGAAGAGCTGAACGTGAGCCCTCAGAAGCTCGAGTGTCTCTTCGCCGAGGCCGATCGCGCCTACGACAACCCGGCGCTGGGGTACCAGGTGACGGGCGGGTCGACGAGCGTGAAGACGGCGTGGCAGCCGCTGCGTGAGGCGGCGGCGACGGCGAGAGAGATGCTGGTCGATGCCGGGGCGCGCACGTGGAAGGTGTCGCGCGACGAGGTCTACGCCGAAGACGGCGCGATCATCCACCGGCCCACCGGCAAGCGCTTTCGTTACGGCGAGCTCACCGCCAGCGCGGCGCAGTCGGACCCGCGCAAGGTCGAGCCGAAGACAAAGGACTACCGGGTGATCGGCAAGTCGATCGATCGCCTCGACGCAAGGCCGAAGATCGACGGCAGCGCGGTGTACGGCGTCGACGTGAAGCTGCCTGGGATGAAGATCGCGGTGGTGGTGCGATCGCCCGTGTTCGGCGGCAAGGTGAAGTCCTTCGACGCGACGGCGGCCAAGGCCTCGCCCGGCGTCGAGGCGGTGCTGGAGGTCAGCAGCGGCGTCGCGGTGGTGGCGGCGAAGTACTGGCAGGCATCGCGCGCGGCGAAGCTGCTCGAGATCGTCTGGGATGAAGGCAACTACGCGGGCGACGACACGGCGGTGATGGTCGACCGCTACCGCGAGGCGCTGAAGGCCGAGTCGGGCAAGCGCGTTCGAAAGGAAGGCTCGATCGCCCAGGGCTTCGAGGGCGCGGCCAAGGTGATCGAGGCCGAGTACCTGGCGCCGTACGTGGCGCACGCGACGATGGAGCCGATGAACGCCACCGCGAGCCTTCGCGACGGCCGGCTCGAGGTCTGGTCGGGCGCGCAGGGCGCCGGTGGCCCGCTGGAGTTCGCGCAGCGGATCACCGGGCTCTCGGCCGACAAGATCACGATTCACCAGGCGTGGGCGGGCGGCGGCTTCGGGCGGCGCAGCACGGCGGACTTCGTGGGTGAGGCCGTCGAGCTCACGGTAGCGATGAAGGCGCCCGTGAAGGTGATCTGGTCACGGGAAGAAGACATGCAGCACGACTTCTACCGGCCGATGGCGGTCAACACGCTGCGCGGCGCGGTGTCGGCCGATGGGCAGATCGTGGCGTGGCACCACCGCACCGCGACGCAGTCGATCTTGCTGACGGCGGCGAAGGTGGTGGCGGCTCCGGTGATGCCGAATGGAATGCCGCCGGGAATCAAGAGCTGGGTGGGCGCACGGCTGGGCGAGGTCATCAGCGGCGTGGTCGGTGACAGCACGTCGGTAGAAGGCGCCAACGACATTCCGTACGAGCTGCCAAACGTCGCGGTCGACTACGTGCAGATTCCGTCGAACGTGCCGGTGGGGTTCTGGCGCTCGGTCGGCCATTCGCACCAGGCCTTCGCGGTCGAAGGGTTCCTCGACGAGCTCGCGCACGCGGCCGGAAAGGATCCGTACGAGCTGCGACGGGGGTTGCTGTCGAAGCACGATCGGCACCGCGGCGTGCTCGAGAAGGTGGCGAAGGAGTCGGGCTGGGGCAGCGCGCTTCCTCCGGGCGTCTTCCGCGGCATCGCGCAGCACTTCTCTTTCGGAAGCTACGCGGCGGCGGTGGTGGAGCTGTCGGTGGTGGACAAGCAGATCAAGGTGCACCGGGTGGTGATGGCGATCGACTGCGGCATCGCGATCAACCCCGAGATCATCAAGGCCCAGCTGGAGTCGAGCGCCGTCTACGGCCTGTCGTCGGCGCTGCGCCACGAGATCACGATCAAGAGGGGAAGGGTGCAGCAGTCGAACTTCCACGACTTCCCGGTGGTGCGGATGCACGAGTCGCCGAAGATCGAAGGGCACGTGATCGTCAGCACCGAGGCGCCGACCGGGGTCGGCGAGCCGGGGGTGCCGGTGATCGCTCCGGCCGTGGCGAACGCGGTGTTCGCAGCCACGGGTCAGCGGCTTCGCAGCCTGCCGATGCGGTTGACCTAGAAGACCTTGTTCAGGTTCAGGGTCGCGTTGTAGTCGACCTGACCGTTGGTCAGGATTCCGAAGCTCGCGTAGATGTCGAGCTGGAACATGCCCTCGATCAGCGCGTGGAAGCCCGGGCCGATCGCGGTGCCGAGGCGAGGCGTCTCTTCGTACGCGATCACCGGTACGCCGTTAATGATCTGCCCGCGGTTGGTGACTTCGCCGAAGGCGAACATCGAGTGGAAGAGGCTGATCTTGAAGAGGTCTCGGGTGATCGAGAACCGGAACTCGACCTCGGCGCTGACGCCGCGGCGGATGAACTTCTTGCCGAAGATGCCGTGGTTGTATTCGGCGACGCTGTCTTCGTCGTGAAAGCTGACGTCGCCGAAGAGCGATCGCCCGCGCGCGCGGATCCAGAGGTCGTGCCAGCCGAACTGGGTCACCTGCTGGTAGCGGAAGTGCACCGAGCCGAACCACGGGTCCGACAGCTTGCCGTTTCGAAAGACGCTGCCCGGCGCGAAGGTGACGGCCTCGGCCGCAAAGTAGTGCCAGCGATCGGTGCGGTTGTTGGCCGGGTCGAACACCAGGTCGAGCTTTCCTTCGAAGAACGCACGCACCTGCTCACTGAACTTCGCCGTCGGTGGGGTGATCGTGCCGGGGCTCTTCGTCAGATCCCAGATGCGACGCCACTGCACGCCGGCTCCCACCGACACCGTCAGCCCCGAACGCACCACGGCCGAGAGGTTGAACGCGCCCGAGGCAATGCCGGCGTAGTAGTTTTCCAGCTGGATGAACTTGTCGATCTGCTGGCGCGCGATCAAGTCGCCCTTGAAGATCAGCGCGGGCCGCACGTCGGCGACCACCGCGGGCGAGTACCAGCGCACGTCGAAGGCAGTGCGGCTGAAGAACGGGTAGATGCCGCCGTCGCTGAGCCGGTTGCGAAGGCCGATGCCGCCGCTGGCCGCGAACCGCGCGCGGTCGCCCGAGAGGATGAGGCTCTCTCTCATGTAGTTCGCGCCGAGCTCGAGGCCGTCGAGGTAGCTGCTGCGAATGTCGATGCCGAGGCCGTTGCCCCATTCCTGCTCGGTGAAGAAGAAGTGCAGCTCCCACGGCTCGCGCTCGTGAAGCAGCTCGAAGCCCCGAATCTCGGGCAGCTTCTCGAGCTGCGGCCCCAGGTGCGAGACCTGCGCCGTCGGCACCAGCACGAACCAGATGTGCCCGATCGCCAGCCGCTTCTCGAGCGCCGCCGTCTGCCTTTCGAGCTCGGGGCGGTTGAAGACTTCGTGCGGCAGCTCGAGCGCGAAGGTGAACTGCAGCGACTGCACCGAGAGGCGCCCGCGGTAGACGATCTTCTCGAGCCGGCCCTCGTTGATGCCGATGTCGATCTGGTTGTCGTGCGCGATGCAGTGGACGCTCGACAGCTCGTAGCCGGCCCCGCGAAGGAAGGCCGACAGCTTCCGCTGAATGGTGGCCGCGGTCTCGGCGTCGGCGGTGAACTCTTTCATCCCCAGCACGGCCAGGTACACGTCGTTCGGCAGCACCTTGTTGCCGGCGAACACCAGCCGCGCCGGCGCAGAGCCCGCATCCGCGGTGCCCACCACATCGGGCACGCTGTCGGGGGGAATCGTCCAGCTCAGATCCACGTTCATCTGCGGCGACGTGGCGCAGCCGGTGCCGATCAGCAGGACAGCGAAGGCAGTCGATGCCTTCACGGGGACTCTGGTCGAGGCACGGGGGCGGCAATATCGCTGTCCGGGCGGCCACTGCCAAGCTCGACATCGAGCGGACTCCTGGGTCAAACCGTCGCCCCTCGATGGGGCCTCTTTTTCATGTGCTGTTGGCGATGCTCGTGATCGTCATCTGCGCGCGCGCGATCGGCGCGTTGTTCGCCCGCATCGGTCAGCCGCCCGTGCTCGGCGAGGTGATGGCTGGCCTGCTGCTCGGGCCGTCTTTCCTCGGGCAGATCTCACCTGAGGCGCAGGCCTTCGTGCTGCCGCCCAGCGTGGCGCCGAGCCTGGGCATGATCTCGCAGATTGGGGTCGTGCTCTTCATGTTCCTGGTGGGGATGGAGCTCGACACCACGGCGCTCAAAGAACGAAAGCGCGCGTCGATGCTGATCTCGAACTTCAGCGTGCTGGTGCCTTTCACCCTGGGGGTGGGGCTCGGCCTGCTGCTCTTCGAGCGCTACGCCACCCCCGGGGTCGAGAAGCTGCCCTTCGTCCTCTTCCTCGGCGCCGCGATGTCGGTCACCGCGTTTCCCGTGCTCGCGCGAATCGTGAAGGACAGCGGGTTGTCGAAGGAGCCGATTGGGGTGGTGGCGCTGACGTGCGCCGCGGTCGACGACGTCAGCGCCTGGTGCCTGCTCGCCTTTGCCAGCAGCGCCGTGTCGGGAAGCATCGGGGCTGCGATCGCCACCGTCGCGCTCACCGCCGTGCTGATCGCCGCCACGCTGCTGGTCGGCCGCCCGCTGCTGATGAAAGCGATCGCCTCGCTCGAGGCTTCCGGAGAGCCCATCGGCCGCAGCGCCGTCGCCTACGCGCTGGGGGCGCTGCTGTTGATGGCGATGATCGCGGAAGGCATCGGCATTCACGCCGTCTTCGGCGCTTTTCTGGCCGGCCTGATCGTCCCCCACGACTCGAAGCTCGCGAAGGCGCTGAAAGAGAAGCTCGAAGACGTGGTGGTGATCGTCTTCCTGCCGCCCTTCTTCGCCTATTCGGGCATGCGCACCCAGCTGGGCCTGGTCAGCGGCGCCGAGGCGTGGCTGTGGACGCTGGCGATCATCGCGGTGGCGAGCCTCGGCAAGTTCGGAGGCACGGTGACGGCCGCACGGTGGACGGGGCTGTCGTGGAAGGACTCGGCCTCGCTGGGCCTGCTGATGAACACCCGCGGCCTCGTCGAGCTGGTGGTGCTGAACATCGGGCTCGACCTGAAGATCATCTCGCCCCAGGTGTTCGCGATGATGGTGCTGATGGCGCTGACGACCACGTTCGCGACGCCGCCGCTGCTGCGGTGGGTGCGGCGGCCCCACGCTACCGTGCCGGTGCCCGCCCCTCTACGTTGAGGCGATGAAGAGCACGTGCCGGCCGACCGAACGGCTGGACGCGGTGAAGCCCAGGTTCTCTAGCCGGCGCACGAACTTTTGATCGGGCCCCGCAGACCAGACGACCAACGTGCCATGGGGAACCAGCGCCGCCGCGGCCATCGCGAGCCCGTTGTCGTCGTAGATCGAGTCGTTCGACTCGGCCGTCATCGCCACGGGCCCGTTGTCGACGTCGAGAAGAATCGCGTCGAAGGGCCCCGACTTGTACGCCTTGCGCACGTCGCGGTTGACCACCTCGACGCGCGGATCCGACAGCGGAGATCCGGCCAGCGGCCCCAGCACCCCGCGGTTCCATTCGATCACCGCGGCCGACAGCTCGGCCACCATCACCTGGGCCGTCATCGGCACCACGTCGAGCACCGCGCGAAGGGTGAAGCCCATGCCGAGGCCGCCAATCAACACGCGTCGCGGCGGCTTGCAGACGCAGGCCGCTTCGGCCATCGCCCGCTCAGAGCCCGACTGCCGGCTGCTCATCAGCGTCTGCCCGTTGACGCGAATCGCGTACTCGACGTCGCGCTGCTGCAGGGTGAGCACCGAGCCGCCGGGCACGGTCGAGGTGGCCAGCGTCTTCCAGGGCTTCATGGATTCAATTCCTTCGCGAAGAAGGCCGAGTGCTGGGCCAGCTGCTTCAGGTAGCCGTCGATGTCGGCCCGCGCCTGCGGCGACAGCTTCGAGACGGGGATGACGTGCTCTTCGGGCACAAAGCGGAAAGTGAAGTTCACCCGGCGGGTCTGAAAGTCCTTCACGTTGAGCTCGAAAGTGCCGCCCGTCTTGTGGTCGACGCGCTGCACCCGGTGGAACAGGTGCTTCTTGTAGCGATCGCCGCCGAAGATCTGCAGCGAGCCGTCGTCGAGCCATTGCTGCGAAGCCACGCCGTCGCGCTCGCCAGGCCTGCTGCTCTCCACGAATTGGAACAGCGCGCGCTCACCCAGCGACAGCGACGCGACGGGGCCGGGCTCGAAGTCTTTGTGCTCGCCGACGCGGGCGCTGTCGACCCACTTGCCGTTCTCGAACCGGCGCCCGTAGAAGTTGATCAGGCAGGTGTTCAGCTTCCACTTCGGAGGCATGTCGGGGCCTTCGAACAGCTTGTGGGCCCTGGCCTCGATGCGATCCACCAGCTTCTGAAGCAGCGGAGGAAAAGGCTCGGCGCGCACGCAGCGATCGAAGAGGCCCCTGGGCGGTCGGTAGTAGTCGAGGCAGGCGAACTGCCAGTTGCCGAGCCAGTAAACGGGCCGCAGCAGGCGGCGCTGGTCTTGCCCTTCGGGAGGCGAGCGAAGATCCGAGAACCGGTTTTCCCAGATGGGGTGCAGGGTGCCGAGCCAGGCGACGATCGCGGCGTGATCCGCGTCTGAAAGAAAGGAAGCGTCGTAGAGCTGCCCGTCGGATCTGGCGGTGCGCTTCTGGCGGCCGGGCCACCGCGGGGAATAGCCGTACAAGGTGCCGCGCAACCTATCTCTTTGCGCCCCGAAACCAACTGCCCCGGCCGCCGAAGGGGAACTCGAACACGCCGTATTCCCAGTGCCAGTCAGGGGGCCCGTCGCGCACCAGCTCGCGCAGCTCGCCTTCCGAGTACTGGCGCAGGGTGCTCACCGCGCCGTCCCAGATCGAAGCGGCCAGCGCGGCGGGAGTCAGCCAGGTCAGCGCGGCCTTGATCAGCCGGTCGTCCTTCTCGAAGAGCGGGTTCGCCAGCAGCGCCGGGATTCCCGGCACGGCGATCGACAGCAGCGTTCGCGGGTCGCGCAGCAGGCCTTCGGCGACGAAGACGCCCTTCGACGTGTGGGCGGCCTCGAGCAGCACCTGTCGGGCGAGCGGCGGGGGAAAGTGGTGAATGGCGTTGATGACCAGGTGCACCCGGCCCGCCGCGAGCGCAGGCGGAGTTCGCGTCGCATCGACCGCTTCCGGGACGAAGGAAATCGCCTCGGGGTGAAGGGCTGCAAGGGCGGCCCACGCCTGAACGCGCGGCTGCAGATCGGTGAGGAGGAAGCGGGGCGGGGTGTGGCCGAGGCCCTCGAGCTCTTCGACCAGCACCTGGGCCGGCCCGCCTGCACCCGCGGCGAGGTCGAGCACCTCGGTGGTTCCGGCGCGGTGCAGCAGCTCGAGAAAGGGCGGGACGATGCCCCGCAAGACCTGGCCCCAGCGCAGCGTGCGGCTCAGAGATTCGACGATCAGCGCCTTCAGCGGCCCGGGCG
The DNA here is from genome assembly GCA_038206395.1 of Myxococcales bacterium. Lineage (GTDB taxonomy): Bacteria > Myxococcota > Myxococcia > Myxococcales > Myxococcaceae > JAGSPQ01. Next base: position 29,643 of record JBBRAX010000063.1, read on the forward strand.
CCCAGGCGGCATCGTTGAATTCGAACAGTTGCTGCCGCTTAAGTTTCCACATGTCGGGAATAAAACCCACGTGACCCGAAACGCGGTCTGGGCGAGCATACGGCCGCCCATGCCTCTTGAACTGCGCGATCCCTCCTCTGGCAGTACTTTTCAGATCCCCGACGAAGGCCTCACCATCGGCCGCGAAGGCGGAAAGGCCGACTTTCAGGTAAAGGACAACGGTGTCTCGAAGAGCCATTGCCGCATCTACCTGGACGGCGATGCGTGGTTCCTCGAGGACCTCGGCTCGGCGAACGGCACCTATCTGGGTGAGGACAAGCTGGCAGCCCCGACCGAGCTGATGCCGAACGACATCATCTCGATGTCAAAGACGCGCTTTGAAGTGCTGGGCCCGGTGGATGGTGATGGGGGCGGGGAAGAACCGCCGCCCCCGACGCCTCCCCCGGCGCCGAAGGCGAAGGCGCCTCCGCCCAGGGCGGCAGCTCCGGCAGCGGCGGCGAAGAAGCCGTCGGCCAAGCCTGTTTCGGCGGGGCCCGCGATGTCGGCAGCGCGCAAGCCGGCAGCGGCCTCGGCGGCAGATGCGGGCGGCGACTCGGAACCTTCGGCCGAAGCGAAGGGCATCGGCTACTTCTTCATCGCGGTGCCGAAGGCGATCGCCTACTACCTGGCGGCGATTCCGCTGCTGCTCGTCAACCCGGTCGGCTCGATTCGAAAGAGCATCGCCGAGCAGAAGGCCGAGCCGATGGGCCGGATGGAGCTCATCGCCTACGCGTTGCCGGCGCTGTTCGTGACGTCCTTCCTGCCCGCGATTGCGACGGGCATCGGGCTCGCCGTCGCCGGCCACTTCTCGATCATGGCCTTCATTCCGATCGGGCCGGCCATCGGCGCGGTGATCGGCGCGGTGATCACCGGCTTCATCTGGCACCCGGTGACCGAGTGGGTCATTCGCAAGCTGAAGGGCACCTCGGACGAAAGGTCGCGCACCAACTACTTCCTGATGTTCATGACTGCTCAGGCGGTGCTCGCGGTTCCGACGGCGGTTGGCATTTTGCTGAACCTGGTTCCGGTTCCGTTCATCGGCCTGGTCGGCGTGCTCCTCAGCCTGGTCGCGACGCTGGCGATGCTCTTCGTGCAGTACTCGTGGCTCGTTCACTTCGACGTGATGAAGATCGTGCGCACCATCGTGCTGGTGCTCGGTGCGCTCGCGGTCGTCGGCTCGCTGTACTCGGGCGTGATGGCGCAGGTCGTGATCATCCGCGGCATGGGCAGCAGCGGAAGTGCGGGAGCCGTCGGGGGTGACGTGGAGGCGCAGATCGCCGCCGCGAAGGCCCAGGGCGAGAAGGCGATGGCCGAGGCCGAAGAGGCCCAGAAGAAGGCGATGGAGGCCGTCGGCGACGCGCAGAAGGACGCCAACGAAGCGGTGAAGGACGCGAAGGAAAAGACGGGGAAGACCAAGGAAAAGGTCGAAGTGGCCGAGAAGCAGAAGGAAACCGAGCCCGTTGCCGCTCCGCCGTCTGAGAAGCCGGCCGAGAAGACGACGGTTCAGGCGCCTGCGGGCGGTGGCTACCCGGCGTTCGCCTCGATGCGGGATCAGATCGAGAAGCGCATCGCCGAGGATCCGACGCTGCTCAACCGCACCTCGGGGCTGCTCGATGCCTACCGGTCGTACGAAGCCGACGTCGCCGAGATCGACGGCAAGTGGTCGAAGAAGCCGGGCCCCACGAAGGTGAACAACCACCTGCGCGACGCCGAGATCTACGAGAAGACCGAGAAGAAGGTCCGCGAGATCCACGGGAAGCTGAAGTAGCCGATGGGGCACCGGCGAAAGCTGCCTGCCGCTCTTGCCGTCGCCACACTCGCAGCCGGGTGTGGCGTGACCCCGCCGAGCGTGTGTGAGCCGGTCAAGGCGCCGAGCGCGTCGGTCGTGACGTACCAGTGCCGCGATGGCCGCACCTGCGGCGACCCGCGGTTGGAGCCCGACGGTGGGCCTGGCGACCCCTACCAGATCTGCCCCGGAACCAACGGGTGCGCGACGCTGGTGAAGGTCGATGGCACTTCGATGGGCGGGTACTGTTGATGACCCTCCTGTAGCCCCGTGAGGGCTACTTCACGAGACGGTCGACCAGGACAACGTAGGCGGTCATCGCCGCCTCTTTGCCCGTGCCCTTCTTCTTCGTCCACGCGTCGAACTTTGCCCGGCCCTTGAAGTCCATCATGCCAGGGCGCGAGCCGGACACGTCGCCCGTCGTCGCCTGCTTGAAGAGCGCGTAAAGCTCGAGCAAGAGCTCGTTGCTCGGCGCCGAGGTCAGCGTCTTCACCCGCTTCTGCGCGTCTTCGAACTGCTCATTGGGAGTCATGGCGCAGGAAAGTACCGCGCTACACTGCCGCCGTGCGAAAGACTCTGCTGCTGTGTGGGCTGTTGTTGTTGGGCTGCAAGAAGGAACCAGCCGCGCCTCAAGCGCCGCAGGCGGCGATCACCACTGCCAGCGGGCTCGTCACCCAGATCCTCAAGAGCGGCGACGGCAAGGAAGCAAAGAAAGGCGACAAGGTGAGCGTGCACTACAGCGGCACCCTGAAAGACGGGACCCCGTTCGACAGCTCCCGAGAGCGCGCGCCCTTCGACTTCTGGGTGGGCGAGGCGCAAGTCATCGAGGGCTGGGATGAAGGGATCCTCGGAATGAGAGAGGGCGAGCTTCGCCGCCTCATCATTCCTCCGGGCCTCGCGTACGGTTCGGACGCGAAGCCCGGCATTCCACCCAACTCGACGCTTCACTTCGACGTCGAGCTGCTCAACGTGCGTTGACTACAGCGGAACGCAGATCTGAGCGGCGAAGCACGGGGCGCAGCCACCCTTGCCGTCGTCCCTGCACTCTGCGGTGCACACGGGCGACTCGAGCTTGCAGCCCACCGAGGCCGAGCACTCGTTGGTCAGCAGGTTCTGGCAGTGGTTCTTGGTCTTCGTCGCGCAGGTCGGCGCCGGCGTGGCGCACGGCGGGCAGCTGCTGCCCTGGATGCAGGCGATCTCACACACCGGGCCGTTGACCAGCTCGCACTCGGGCCGCTGGGTGCAGCTCGCTACGTCGCGCTGCTCGCAGGTGCTGATCACCGGCTTGTTCACGCAGATCGAGACGCTGGTGCAGCCGTCGTTGCAGGGCGTGCCCGCGTCCTGGGCAGGAGCGAGCGCCGGATCGGACGGACGAGCATCCTGGGCGCAGATCGGAGGCGCGATGGCGCGGTCTTCCTGCGCGCCCGCCGAGCCACTGCACACCGTCACCTGCTGCACTTCGCAGCCAGGAATCGAAGCGCAGGAGTTCACCGGCACCGCACCACAGCCCGACTGCTTCTCGCGGCAGTGGGTGATGTTCAGCGGCTGATCTTCCGGAATGCGAATGTTGCTGCCCGTCTGCACGGTGAAGAGCTCGCAGCGCGGATCATTGGTGCACTGCTGATTCGAGAGCTGGCTGCATGCAATCGGCTGCTTCGGCACGCACTCGAAGTCAGAAGGGCAGGGCAGGCAGCCACCCTTGCCGTCGTCCAGGCAGATCGCGAGACACGCGAGCTCCTGGCCCTGACAGTTCGGCGTCAACCCACAGAAGAAGCGATCGAGCCCCTCACACTGGGCCACGATTCCGTCGTGGTTCTTGTCCCACGGGAGGCCTTGAACCTGCCCGCAACCTGCGCCCACCACCGCCACCATCGAAACCATCCAGATGCCTTTCATTTTGTGTGTTCCCCAGTTCGGCCGTTCGCGGCAGCCATCTGCAGGGGCAATGCCGGGCGAGAACTGAAATGAAAACGGGTGGTTGGCCGAACCTGGGCCACAGACTTTTGAAACTTCAGAAGCGGAAGAGCCCGTTGCACACCGGTTCTTCGAGGTAGCCCTTCACCGCGTTCGCGCAGGCGACCACCCAGTGGCCGCCCTCGAACTTTACCTTCGCGGTCAGCGAGCTTGCCTGCGGTTGCGACGGACACTCGGCGAGCAGGCACTGGGCGGGAAGCCCGGCCACGGTGCACGCGGGCCGCTTGAAGGTGAACTCGCACGGAGAGCCCTTCGCGGCCTGTTCCAGCGTCTGTTGGTACTGGTCGAGGTTCGGCTCTTTGCCGACCGGGGCCCAGGTGAGGTTCGCCGCCGAGGTGCAGGTGATGGTGACGCGCTTCGAGCCTTCGACCGCGAGCTCCACCGCGCAGCCCGTTGGAACTTTCAGCGCCCTGCCGAAGGCTTCCGGCGCGGGCGAGAAGTACGGCATGCCTTCGGTGAGAAGAAAGGCGGATGCGGGGCCGACCTCGTCGAGCCAGGCCTTTGCGTCGCCTTCGCGGACGCCGATCACGATCCGCACGCGGGCGCCCGGCAGCAGCTGGGTGAGCATCAGGCCGGCGTAGAGCGTCTTGCCGCCGCCGGTGACGACGAACTGGGCGCCCGCGACGCTGCGGCCGTCCACACGGACGCTGCGGGGGGTGATCTTCGCGGTGCCGGTTGACCCGGCGTGGGCGTAGTTCCAGAGCAGCGCCTCCCAGCCCTTGCTTTGCTGCGGCGTCGCCGGGTCGAGCACGCGCGGAAGGCCAGCGATCGCCGCCTGGTCGGTGCCGGCGACCTCGACCAGGAAGATCGTGACGGGCTCGACCACCGCGCTCATCGAGTCACGCGCAGGAGCTGCGACAAGGTGCGCCTTCGAGAAGAAGGCCTTCGCTGCCGCCGGCTCGAGCCTGGTGAGCGCCAGCGGCTGCGCCTGGCTCAGCAGCAACGAAAGGATCATCGCCCCCATGGGCCGCACTGTACCCAAGGGCTAGGATGCGCGCCCATGCGCAAAGCCCTCGTGATCTGCGTCGCGCTTCTCGCGGCGTGCACCGGCAAGATTGGCCCGAACGAATCAGGCGGAGGCACCGGCGGCAGCGCGGGCGGATCCGCCGGAGGAAACAACGGCGCCGGGGGCGGTTCGGTGATCGGCGCACCTGATGGCTGCGACGTCGTCGCATTGATGAAGGCGCGGTGCCTCAGCTGCCACAGCTCGCCGCCGGTGAATGCGGCCCCCGTCGCTTTCACGACGCTCGCCTCGCTGCGCGCGCTGTCGCTTAGGGATCCGACGAAGACGTACGCCCAACGCAGCGTGATCCGGATGCAGGAAGACGCAACGCAGATGCCCCCGGTGCCGGAAGCGAAGCCGACCGCGGCAGAGGTCGCGGTGATGACGGCCTGGATCGCGGGGGGGATGCCAGCGTGCGCGACCGACGGCGGCGTAGACGACGGCGGGATCCCGATGGAGACGTCGCCGAACCTGATCCCGCAGGGCGAGCTGTTTGCGTGCCAGGGCGCACAGTCGGACGCGCCGACGCGGATTCGCCGGCTGAACCGTTGGCAGTGGACGCGCAACGTCGGTGGCGCCGTGACGCGCAGCTGGACGGGGTTCAGCTTCTTCGACAACCCGTTCGACCCCAGCGCCAGCGAGCCGTACAGCACCTACGCCACCGACGAGACGCTGGACGAAGCGACGGTCGAGCTCTTCCTGCCCATCGTCTCGGCAGCCGGGCCGTCGTGGGCCGGGCCGTACACCGGCAGCAACCGGCTCGAACGGCTTCGCACCGACACGACGCTGCGCTGCATGTACAACGACGACAACCCGTCGGTGGCCTGCGTGCGCCACTACCTGTCTGAGTTCCTGCTGCACGGCGTGCTCTTCCGGCCGGCGACCGTGCCCGAGCTCGACCGCCTGCAGGCCTTCGCGCTGACGGTGCTCGCGGCCGAGCCCGCACCTGACGGCGGCAGCGCCACGCGCACCCACTCGATCACCCGCATCTCGAACGCCGCCTGGCTCACGACGGGCGCGATGTTTCGCGACGAGCTCGGCCCGCCCACCGACGCGGGCCGCACCAACCTGAGCAACTGGGAGCTCGGCCAGCAGCTGGCGTACGCGGTGGGAAGCCGCGCTCCAGGGGCGACGCCGACCTGGGTCTTCCCCGATCACTCCGCACCGACCGAAGGGCACCTGGGCGACATCGCCGGTGCCGCGGCCGACGGCGGCATTCGCACCGCTTCGACGGTCGAGGCGCTGTTCCGCAAGTACGCAGGTGGCACCGACGCGACCCGCTTCGACCTCGTGCAGGACTACGGCGTCAACGATCGCAAAGCGCGCGGCGAGTACTGGCTGTCAGACGGCGTGAACGGCTTCTTCCGCGAGTGGCTCGGCTACTCGAAGATTCCGGAGATCTTCAAAGAACGCCCCGAGGCGACCTCGAAGTACGACGACGGCAACCCCAGCGGCTACCGCCCGGCGCTCTCGTCGTACGGCAACCTGATGTCTGGCTACTACGGCGACGAGCCGACGCTGGTGCAACAGATGGAAGATCAGATTGCGCGGGTGGTGAATGCCGACACCGACGTGCTGAAGAACCTGCTCACCACGCGCCAGTTCTACCTGGCGTCCACCGCCAACCCGTCGAGCTTCGCCGGGTCGATTCTGTGGACGGGGCAGATCTACAACACCACCCAGGCGATCGCCGAGAACCGACCCGCGCGCTGGGTGACCTTGCCCGCCACCGAACGCGCAGGGGTGCTCACGCATCCCGCATTCCTCGGCTCGCACGGCGGCAACTTCGAAGACGACCCGTCGCTGATCCACCGCGGCAAGTGGGTGCGCGAGAACATCCTCTGCGACTACGTGCCGCCGCTGAGCCAGGTGAAGGTCGTCGCGCAGGTCGGGCCGCACGCTGCGAACAAGAATGCGCGGGCCCGGGTCGAAGAGGCGACGGCGAAGGCCGAGTGCCAGGGCTGCCACCAGCTGATGAACCCGCTGGGCTACCCGTTCGAGATCTACAACCACGCCGGCTACCTGCGTTCGGAAGATCACGCGCCGGACGCGGGCTTCGGGCCTCCGAGTGGCGCGTCGGTGCTGGTGAACATGCCAGACCCCGCGCTGAACGGGCCGGTGCGCGACGCGGTGGAGCTCAGCGAGAAGCTATCGGTGTCGCCGTACGTGAAGCGCTGCTTCATTCGCCAGGCCTTCCGCTACTACATGGGCCGCGACGAGAACCGCACCGACGCGTGCACGCTGGCGAGCATGGAATCGGCGTACGACAGCAGTGGGGGTTCCTTCTTCAAGCTGGTGAGCGCCTTGATGATCAGCGACACATGGAAGACGCGCCGCACGCCGGGGGTGGGGGAATGAGCCGCTTCAGCCGCCGCAACCTGCTCAAGTCGGCCGCGGGCGCCGCGCTGCTGTCGCCCTTCATGCGCGAGGTGTTCGCCCAGACGGCGGTGCCCGCGCGGGTGGTGATCGTCCTCGAGTGCAACGGCATCTACCCGGTGACGATGCTCAGCAGCACGGCGCGGACGTCGATTGGCGCTGCGGCGATTGGCGCGCGCAGGAACTTCTCGTCGGCGTACCCGAAGATGGTTCGGACGCTGACGGGGGAAGCGCTGGGCTCAGCGCTGAGCCTCGACCCCCTGAAGGCGTCGGCCGGGAAGATCTCTCTCGAGAACAGGTCGGCGGTGGTGCTGGGCCTGTCGAGCGCGATCACGGGCGGGGGCCATTCGTCGGGCACCGGAGCGCTGAGCTGCGCCGTCCATGGCGCGGCGGCGACGATTGACGCGGTGCTGGCTCCGAAGGTGAAACGCACGGCGCCTTTCGATGCGATTCGGCTCGGCACCAGCTCGTCGCTGACGCCCATCGTCTACGAGACGTGCAGCTTCGGAGCGAAGAAGCCGGCTCCGATTCTGGTGAACCCCGCCCTCGCGTACGACACGATCTTCGGCTCGATCGCGGGCGGCGCCGGCTCGGGCGCCGACCGCACCGCGCTGTTCGACTTCGCGCGCGCGGATGTCACGGCGACGCTGGCGGCCTTCCGCGGCAACTCGAACGAACGGATCAAGCTCGAGCGGTACCTGACGTCGCTGGATTCGCTGCGGCAGCGCGAGACGCAGCTGGGCGGCATGGCGGCGGCGGTGAGGCCCCTGCTTCCTCCAGCGCCTTCGGCGAACCCGCTGCTCGCGGGCTCGGGGACTCCCGATTCGATGAAGTGGCTCGAGGCGCAGTTTCAGTTAGCGACCGCGGGCCTGCTGGGTGGGCTGACCAACAACGTGGTGCTCGCGTCGGCGAGCTCGGGCTTCGACGTGCGCTACGACAGCATCATTCCGGGCGTGGGGCGGCACGACCTGCAGCACGGCATCGGCAACGCGGCGAACTGGACGGCGATCGCGGCGGTCACCCGGAAGCACGTCGAGCTGATCGCGAACCTGGCGCGCGCGCTGGCCGCGACGCCCGAAGTCGGCACCACGGGCTCGATGCTGGATCACACCGCGATCCTCTTCATGTCGGACAACGGCGAGCAGCACCACTCGGAGGCGCGCGAGTGGCCGCTTCTGATGGTCGGCGGCGACAAGCTCGGCCTTCGCACCGACGGCCGCACCGTGATCTTTCCGGAGCAGGGCGAGACTGCCAACCGGCAGATGTCGAACGTGTTCAACACCCTGGGGCACGCAGTGGGCGACAGCGCTTTCGACATGTTCGGCAGCGAGGGCGCGACGCGAATCGCCGCCGGCCCGCTGTCCGAGCTCAAGATCTAGCTGCCTTCGCGCCCGCGAGGCGGTTACATCGCGGGCATGGTCTCGAAGGAAAGCCTGTGGCGGCAGCACCCGGTTCAAGAGCTCGGGCTGCTCGTCGACGGAGACGACTACTACCGCGAGTTCTACCGGGCGGCGCTGACGGCGCAGAAGTCGATTCTGATCACCGGATGGCAGTTCGACAGCGAAGTGCCGTTGCTGCGTGGCAAAGACGCGGAAGCTGCGACTGCGCCGGTGGCGCTGCTGAAGTTCCTGAATCACCTCTGCGAGACGAAGCCAGACCTGCGCATCTACCTGCTGGCGTGGGACTTCCACCTGATCTTCGCCGCGGAACGCGAGTGGATGCAGCAGGTCGTCTTTCAATGGAACACCAACCCGCGGCTCGTCTTTCAGTTCGACGCGAGCCACGCCGAAGGCGGCTGCCACCACCAGAAGTTCGTGGTCATCGACGGTGAGGTCTCTTTCCTGGGCGGCATCGATCTCGCGGAAGACCGCTGGGACGATCGCAAGCACTTGATGCCAAACCCGCTGCGGATGAGCCGCGGCAAGCCGCACAAGCCGTTTCACGACATCCAGGCGTACCTGCGCGGCCGCGAGCTGGCGGCGTCGCTGACCGAGCTGTTCACCGCCCGGTGGACCCGCGCGGGCGGCGAAGCGATTCCGCCGGAACAGCTAACGCCCGAGGCAGCGTCGACGTACGTGGCGCAGAACGTGATGCCGCTGTCGGTGAAGCTTGCGGGCCTCAACCGCACGGATCCGAACGCGGTGCCCGAGGGCGAGAAGCCGTGCCTCGAGATCCTCCGCTCGCACGAAGAGGCGATCGCGGGCGCGCAGCAGATCATCTACGCCGAGACGCAGTACATGAGCTCGCACCTGATCACCGAGGCGCTCGAGCGCCGCATGCGCCAGGCAGAGCTGCCGAAGCTCGAGCTCGTCTTCATTCTGAACATGCGCGGCGAGACGCTGAAGGAACAGGCGGCGGTCGGGCTCGCACAGGCGCAGAACATCGGGCGGCTGCGGAAGACGGCCGAAGAGACGGGCCACCGCCTCGGCCTCTACTACACGAACCCGCACTGCCATGAGGGCGAGGAGCCCGAGCGCGCGACGTACATCCACTCGAAGCTGATGATCGTGGACGACCGCGTGATGCTGGTTGGCTCGGCGAACCTGACCAACCGCAGCATGGGCGTGGACTCCGAGCTGAACCTCGTCGTGGACGCTGGCGCTTCTGCCGCAGCGGCGCGTCGCACCTTGCTGGCCGAGCACACGGGCGGCCCCGAGCTCGATCTGACGGAAGGCCTGGTCGCAAAGCTCGACGCGATCGCTGCGGGTGAGGGCGGCCCGTGCCGGCTGAAGCGCCACCCGTCGCCGACGCCGGGGGAACAGACGGCGCTGTCGCTGGTCGACCCGCAGAAGCTGCCGTGGGATCCCGATCACGCCGAACCGCTGGACGACGAGCAGCACACGGACTTCCTGGCGGGCATCGGTCGCACGGTGCGCGAGCTGCTGGGCTAGTGCGCCGCGCGTGGATCCGCGTCGCAATTGCAGCGCTGCCATTGCTGGCGATTGCCGGCGTGTGGCTCGCGGCGGATCTGCGCCAGTACCATTCGGCGCAGGCGGTGGCCGAAGAGGTGCGCGCCGTGGCCGATCGTCCTTTCGGCTTCGCGGTGGTACCGCTGGTTTTCGCGGCCGGGACGTTGTTCTTCGTGCCGGTGAACGCGCTGATCGTCGGAGCCTCGCTGGCGTTCGAGCCCCTGCGCGCCTTTGCCCTTTCACTGGCCGGGGCGCTGCTCGGAGCGGCGGCGACGTACGCGCTGGGCCTGCTGCTGGGCGGCAAGGTGGTCGACTTGTTCAGTGGCCCGCGGCTGCAGCGCTTCGTCGGTTCGCTTCGCAGCCATGCGTTTCGATCATCGCTGATCCTTCACATTCTTCCGTTTGGCAGCTTCACCGCGGTGAACCTCTTCGCCGGTGCTGTGCGTGTCCCTTTCCCCGGGTTTCTCGCCGGCACGGCAGTGGGCCTGTTGCCAGGAGTTGCCTTTCTCACCCTGCTGGCTGGCCAACTGCCTGAAGTGTTCCGCGAGCCGTCGCCGGTGAACGTGGCGTTGATGCTGCTGGGCGCGGCGGGTCTGGTGGCGGCGATCGTGTTGCTGGGCCGCTGGGCGCGCCGCCGCGAGGGCGCGGCATGAAGGTGCGCGTGGCCTCGTACAACGTGCACGGGTTCGTCGGGGCCGATGGGGTGCGCGATGTGCGGCGGGCGGCGGCAGTGGTGACGTCGCTTCAGGCCGACGTGATTGCGCTGCAGGAAGTCGGGTTCGCCGAATCGGAGGACGAGCCGGGCGAGCTGCTGGCAGCGTTGACGGGGTACACGGCGGTGGCGGCGCCGATTCAGCGGCGCGATGGGTTTCGGCACGGCAACGTGGTGCTGACGCGTCTGCCCGTGATGAGATCGACGCGGATCTGCCTCGACTTCGAGGCGCACGAGCCGCGCACTGCGATCGAGGTGTGGCTGCAGACGCCGGGCACGCCGCTGCGGGTCATCGCCACCCACCTGGGCCTTCGCCCGGTCGAGCGGCGACACCAGGTGCGCACGATCCTCTCGCACGTCGCCGACGACGAGAACGCAGTCACGGTGTTGCTGGGCGACTTCAACGAGTGGTTCTTGATTGGCCGGCCGCTGCGGTGGCTGCACCGGCGGTTCGGGCGCTCGGAAGGTGTGGCAACTTTCCCCGCTTCGCGGCCGCTGTTCGCGCTCGATCGGATCTGGGTTCACCCTCCGTCGTCGCTTCGCGCATTTCGGGCAATCACCAGCGCAGAAATTCGAGTGACTTCGGATCACCTGCCGGTGGTCGCGGAGCTCGAGGTGGGGTAACCGTCACGCCATGAAAATTCTGAATGTGGCGATGATGGCGGCGGTGCTGGGCCTTTTGGGTTGCGCGTCGAAGCAGCGCGCGGATGCGACGACGACGGTGATCCTGGTGCGGCACGGCGAGAAGGCGGCCGAGCCGGCGACGGACCCTGCGCTGACTCCCGCCGGCGCGACCCGGGCGCAGCAGTTGGTCGACGCGGTCGGTGCGCGCCAGGTGACGGCGGTGTTCACCAGCATGTACGCGCGGTCGGTGCAGACGGCCGAGCCGGTGGCGATGAAGTCGAAGGTCACCCCTGAGGTGTTCGACCCGCGCGACGTCTCTCACGTGCAGCTGGTGATGGACGCGGTCAACAAGCACCGGGGCGAGACGATTCTGATCGTCGGCCACAGCAACACAGTGCCCGAGCTCATCGCCGCGCTGGGCGCTGCGAAGCCGGCCGAGATCTGCGAAGGCGAGTACGACAACTTCTACGTCGTCACCATGCCGGCCACGGGCGCGGCGACTGTCGAGGCGATGAAGTACGGCGCCGAGACGGTCGACGCGAGCTGCCGCACGCCGCGCTAGCAGCCGGCGTCGGGAACCGCCTGCTCCAGCGAACTGAGACCCGTCTGGCAGGCGGAAGTGCAGGAGGCGACGACCGCCGGGATTCCTGAGGTCCAGCACCCGCCGCCCTCGCCGTAGGTCGAGTCGAGGGCGCCGGGGGTGCCGCCGGTTCTCTCCCAGCAGCTCACGTACGCAAGGCACTCGGGCGAGGCGCGGCCCTTCACCGCGCACACCCTGCCCAGACAGAGGCGATCGTCTTCGAGGTTGCCGCAGGCGCCGAGCAAGACGGCAATCGCGGCGAGGCTGAGAATGCGAAGCATTGTGCGCGGCATCAAACCACAAAACGCGTCTAGGCTTCGTCGCGCCCATGCTCACTGCGACTGTGCTGATGATGCTCCACGCTTCGCCCGCGTTTCTGACCGAGGGAATGCCGAGAAGCGTTCGACTGGTGGCAGACGAGGCGGCGGCGCCGAGCTACGAGGCGATGAACCGGGAAGAGCTGCAGATCGCGTACGACCTGCTCGAGGCGAAGCGGCCGGGCGTGCTGGTGCCGAGCCTGCTGGGTTTCGGCGGCGGGCTCGCGGCAGTGACGCTGATGATCGGCTTGTTCGGTGGCCTGTCGGGGCCCTTCGGGATCGCGGTGTACGTGGCGGTGATTCTCACGGCCGCAGCGATCGTCAGCCTTGGCCTCGTGGTGCTGGGCATCGTGCTCTACGTGAGAAACAAGCCCGAGCGCGACGCTGCGCGAAAGCAGCTGGATGTGATCGAAGCGGCGTACCGTGACGGGCGCTGCCGCAACGAGCGCGGTCAACGGCCCTGTCTCAACGATCCGACTCGCCCCGTGCCCCGCGCGCCGTCGCCGCAGCTGCCTCCGCCGGGCGGAATCATTCCGCAGGTGCAGGCGCCCACTCCTTCGATTGTTCTGGCGTCCTTCTAGAATTTTCAGTGACAGCTCTGCGTCTGCGCCGCGTTGAAAGAGTGGCGCGCCGGGATTCGGCGCTCGGGGTGGAGAGCGAATGCGGATCCTGGTGAAAGGCAACGAAGTCGTGGGCTGGTTCGTGGGCTCGAGCAGCAGAACGCACGAGCCGCGATGCGGGGCCCAGGTCGCGGCGGACGATGAACTCCCAGAGCACTGCCGTCCACGACTGGTGGCCGACGAAGCCGCGGTAGGCGTCGGCGTTGAGTGCGCGCAGCTCGGGCAGGCGCCAGCCCGAGACGTTCATGAAGTCGTGGTGCTCGACGTGGTACCCGACGTTGAAGGTCACGAGGTTCAGCGGCCCATAGTAGGAGTAGGTCTCCTGCTCGCCCGCGAAGAGGTAGTGCTCGTGGATGAAGTGCGCGGCGACAGGGTGCAGGCCGTGCGCGAAGAACAGGCCGAGGTAGAGCAGGGCGGTCGGGCCGATGAGCTGCCAGAGCGCGACGTTGATGATCGCCATCGCGACGCCGTTGAGCAGCTCGGCGCGTGAGATGCCTTTCGAGTACGTCGCTCCGCGCGCGATGTAGACGATCGGGTACAGCAGCAACCAGACGAACTTCGCGAGCCAGCTGTTGCTGATGAGGCGAAGCTCGAGTGGGACAGGCAGATCGCTGTCGACCCCTTCTTCGCCCAGGTGAATGTGGTGGGTCAGGGCCGCGAGCCGGCGACATGGGGGCCGACGGTGGCGAGCAGCTTCCAGCCGGCGCCGTCGATCATCCCCTGTTCGATCACGTAGGTCAGGTTGGTCATCGTGCCTTTGCCGAAGACGCGCGCCTCGACCTGGCGGTAGCGGGTCAGCGTCTCGTCGTGAAGGGCGATGGCGTGGCAGTAGCCGAGGTGGCGGCGTTCGTCGGTGAGCAGCTGCTGAAAGACGGCCGAGGTCTCGGGGTCGACATCGGCAAAGGCGGCGATGAACAGGGGTAGCTGCGAGACGGCGCGCTCTTCGAGGACCTGCAGCAGCAGGTAGGCGCGCATCACGTCTTCGCGAGAGGCGATGGGGCGCCTCATCAGACCGTCGAGCGCATCGTCGAGCTGGGCGAGCAGGTCGAGGTGGGCGGGGATCTGCGGGCGGCCGGCTCCGTTGGCGACGATGCGGCCCTCGAGCAGCGCGGCGTGGCGTGCTTCGTCGGCGGCGTGGCGCGCGGCGACGTTTCTGAGGAAGGGATCGTTCTCGACCTTGGCGAGCGCGGTGAAGATCCGGCCTTCGTCGTTCGCTTCGCTGTCGGCGACCAGCGCGAGCAGGTGGGCGCGGCCGGCAGGCGTGGCGACCAGGTTCTTCATGAAACGGAGTCCGACGCGGTCTGAGAGGTTCATGGGCGCAAAGTCGCCTTTCCCTCGCCGCGCCGAATGTGCCGGAAGTCATGGTGCTTCGAATGAGTCCCACCAATCGCATTCCGCTTTCTTCACGTGGGCCTGCGAGGGCTGGTCGAACGCGTAGAGCGTGTCGGGCTCGGCGGCCCACGGCGCGCCTCCGCGGATGAACCGGCCCCACGCAGACATCACGCTGTCGACCAGCGGTCTTTCTTCAGGCATCGCGCCGTAGCCGAGGCTCAGGTTGCCGAAGACGAAGAAGACCTCGATGCCGTGGGTGGCGCCGAAGTGGCTGACGCGCGGGTCGGCGAGCGGGTGAAGCCACTGATACGCATAGACGGGGACGTGGTGCGCCTCGAAGGCGCGCACCACGCGGCGGGCCCCGCAGGCGAAGACGGCATCGGTGACGACGTCGTTGAGCGCGAGCTTCGGGGTGTCGCGGCGGTAGCGGGCGACGACTTGTTCGGCGGCTCGCGCCGGAAAGGAGTCGGCGGTGAAGCTGCGCACTTCGTCGTCGGTGTTGGTCTTGAAGCTGACCGTGTGAATGATTCCTTCGTCGCGGTTCCAGCCGATGAGCAATGGCACCTTCGCGAAGTCTCCGGCGCGGATCGAGGCGAGCGGCACGCGCGGAAGCTCGACACCGTCGATGACGGGCGACCACCAGACGCCAGGGGTGAGGATCTGGCCGCGTTTGGGTGGCAGGGCGTTGAGGATCGCGTCGACCGGCTTGGTTCGGAGGCAGGCGAGGTCTTCGCAGCCGGCGGCGCGGGTGAGGTCTTCTGCCTGGCGGGCGGCGGCGTCGGCGGTCGCGTAGAGCGCGTTGTCGCAGGCGCCGCTTTCCATCACCGCGCCGGCGAAGAGTCCGCGGCTGCCGGGCGAAGCGAGGTGCGAGCAAACGCTGAAGGCGCCCGCGGAGCCGCCGGCGATGGTGACGCGCGACGGGTCGCCGCCGAAGCGGGAGATGTTTCGCTGGACCCACTGCATCGCGGCGCGCTGGTCGAGCAAGCCGACGGCGGGGGCTGCGGTGGTTCCGAGCTCCTTCGCGACTTCCGGGTGTGAGAGGAAGCCCAGCGGGCCGAGCCGGTAGTTGATGGTGACGACGACGAGGTTCTCGTGCGCGGCCAGCTTGGCGCCTTCGTACATGTCGTCGCTGCCGCTGCCGCCGACGAAGGCTCCTCCGTGGATCCAGAAGAAGACGGCGCGCGGTGGTGCCGCTTGCTCGGGCACCCAGACGTTGAGGCTCAGGCAGTCTTCGCTCGTCTCTCGCGAGAACCCGGTGTCGATCTGCGGGCAGGCCGGGCCGTACTTCGTGGCGTCGCGGTCGTCTGTCCAGGGCGTCACCGCGGCCGGCGGGTGCCAGCGCACGGGTGCGGCCGCGAAAGGAATTCCGAGGAAGGCATGGACGCCGTCGGCCGTCTTGCCTCGCACCGGGCCTTCGATCGTCTCGACCCGCGACGGGACCGCGATGGGTCGCGCCGAGGCGCAGGCGGTCAGCAGCAAGACGGGCAGGGCGGTTCGCATCGCCCCGTCGACACTGCTCCACCCGAAAAGTTCCGTCACCCGGAAATCAAAGTGGCGGCTACCCCTCAGTCGTCGACTTCACGGGTTGGCACCGCTGGGTGAACCGATCGCGGGCGCAACATAGAATCGGCGCGTCACTCGGCAAGCGGTAGGGGCCTCTCTTGATGATCCTGCGCAACGTTACGGAAGAAGATCTGCCGATCCTCTTCGAGCATCAGCGCGACGCGGAGGCGCTGCGGATGGCGGCGTTCTCGTCACGCGAGCGCGAAGCCTTCATGACCCACTGGCGCACGAACGTTCTGCGTCCCGAGAACGTGACGCGCTCCATCGTGGTTGACGGCGTAGTCGCCGGAAACATCGGCAGCTGGGAACAGAACGGAGAGCGCCTCGTCGGTTACTGGCTGGGGCGCGAGCACTGGGGAAAGGGCCTCGCGACCCGCGCGCTGTCGGAGTTCCTCGAGCTCGACCCTATTCGTCCCTTGCATGCCTCGGTCGCTGCGCACAACGCCGGGTCGATTCGTGTCCTCGAGAAGTGCGGTTTTGGAGTGGTGGCACAGATCCCGAAAACGACGGCGGACGGCGTTGCTGAAGTCTTCCTGATCCTTGGTCCGAAATAGTGGGCGGGGGAAGCGCGGGAGTGAATTCGCACCATCTTCGAGCCAGGCCGCCTCTTGCTCCAGTCCGCGCGGGCGCCCGACCTTCTCC
>JBBRAX010000064.1:0-45754 GCA_038206395.1 Myxococcales bacterium
TGCCGGGGCCGCACGCCGCCGTCACACAGCCGCCGTTCACGCACTGCTGACCCTGACCACAGAACGCGCACTGGCCGCCGTCGCTGCCACACGCGACGGGCGAATCACCGGGCGCGCACTGCCCGACCGCCATGCAGCCACAAGTCGGAGTACCGCCGCCGGCTCCACTGCCGCCACCGACTCCGGCGCCACCGCCGACCCCTGCGCCACCGCCGACTCCTGCGCCGCCGCCGACTCCTGCGCCGCCGCCCGTTCCGACGCCGCCGCCCGTTCCAACTCCGCCGCCCGTTCCAACTCCGCCGCCCGTCCCGACGCCGCCACCGGCGCCCGACCCGCCGCCCTTACCGGCATCGACCGTCTGACAGACGCCCGCGGCACAGACTTCGCCCGTCTTGCACTGGGCAGAGGTGGAGCACTTGGTTTGGGTCGGACCACCACATGCGGCGAGGACGAGCGCGCACGAGGCGACAAACAGGTAATTAAGGACGGGGGTTCTCATTCTTTATGGGACTCCAGAAAGTTGGAAAGGGCGCACTCTTAGCAGAAAAAAACGCTGTAAGGACACGGCTCGGATGATCGTCTGGACGCACGTTCTACTCGCAGGAATCTGGGGCGGTCTGCTGGCCCTCGAGCGGAGCGCCTTCCTTCAAGCGATGTTCAGCCGGCCCCTGGTCGCAGCAACCGGCACCGGACTTCTGCTCGAAGACTTGCCCTCGGGCATCTTCATCGGCCTCGTCTTCGAGCTCTTCTACCTGGGCGGCGTTTCCCTTGGCGGCAGCCGGCCCGAGCACGAGACGCTTCCCGCCGTCGCTGCAGTCGCTGCCTCCGCCGCGCTCGCCAATTCATCGGGCGGACTCGGGACGCCGGCGATGTGGACGCTGGGAATTCTGCTGTGCGCTCCGCTGGGCCGGGCGGGCGCGATGCTCGAACGCGCCATCGACCTTCGCGCCGCCCGCTACCAGGTTCGCGCGCAGGCCTCTGCCGATGCCGGAGAGCTCAAGCGTGCCGTGCGGCAGAACCTCCGCGCGATGTGGCCGCACTTCGTCGGCTTCGGCTTGATGTCTGCGTCGGCCGCGTTGGTCGGTTACCTCGTGCTGGTGCCGCTGGAGAACGCCCTGCCCGTCTCTTTCCTGCGCGGGCTCGCGTGGGCGTACCCTGCGATGGCGTCGGTCGCTGCCGCCGTCGCCGTGCACGGAAGCCGCACCCGTTCAGCAGTGAAGATTGCCGTCTTCGCCGCGGGCCTCGTCGTCGCCGTCGCCGCCGCGATCGGCTTCATGGGGACCCGCTAGTGCGCGAAATCTCCGGCTTCACGAAATGGCGCGTGCTCTTCCGCTCGCTGTTCATCCAGGCCGGCTTCAACGCCGAAGGCATGCAGTCGCTCGGCATGCTCTACGCGCTCTACCCCGCGCTGCGCGAGCTCTACCCAGAGCCGCATCAGCAGCAGGAAGCGGCGCGCCGGCACCTCTCGACCTTCAACACCCACCCGTACGTCGCGGCGGCAATCATCGGCGGCATCCTCTATTACGAGCGCCGCATCGCAGATGGGGAAGCGACCGCCGAGAAAGTCTCTGAGTTCAAGTCCGCGCTGATGGGCCCCCTCGCAGCGATGGGCGATGGGTTCTTCTGGCTGTCCTTGCGTCCCGCGTGCGGCGCGCTGGCGGTGGCGACCGTGCCGTGGCTTGGCGCGTGGAGCGCCCTGCTCTTCCTCGTCGTCTACAACCTCGTCCACCTCACTGCGCGTGGGTACCTGTTCTTCGTCGGGCTCGAGCACGGCGACGGCATGGTCGAACGCATCGCGCTGATGGACATCCCCTGGTGGGGAGAACGTCTGCGGCGGGTGACGGCGGGCTGCGCGGGTGGGTTGGCGGCATTCCTGGCGCTGCAGTACGGGGCGCAGCAGGGAGGCAACGGCGCGCCGTTGCTGGCGGGTGGGTGTCTGTTGTTCGGAGGGTTGGCCTGGGTGCTGGTGTCACGCGCCCGGGTCAGCCCATACCTCGTGCTCTATGCGGCCGCGTTGTTTTCAGGCGCGCTGAGCGCATTGCTCTAGAATGCCGCCCTTCGCCCCATGACCAACCCCCCCGAGACCTCTGCCGGAGAGTTCGAGATCATCAATGCGCTCGGCCTGCACGCGCGGGCTGCGGCGCAGTTGGTGAAGATCGCCAACCGGTTTCCCTGCGACGTCGCGCTCGACTGCGAAGGCGAGTCGGTGAACGGCAAGAGCATCATGGGCGTGCTGATGCTGGCCGCTGCGCAGGGGATGAAGGTGAAGGTGAAGTGCACCGGCGCCGGCGCGGCCGACTGCCTGAAGGAAATCGAGGCGCTGATCGCGGCGCGGTTCGGAGAGCCGAGGTAGCCGATGAGCGCCACCGTCTCTCTACAAGGCATCGGAGCGAGCCCTGGCGTCGCCGTCGGTCACGCGTTCGTGCTCGACTCCAAGCGCGTCCGCACCCCGAAGGTGAAGCTGAAGGCCGACGAGGTCGACCTCGAGGCGCTGCGCTTCAAGACCGCCGTCGACCTGTCGGACGTGCAGCTTCAGGAACTCAAAGAGCGCCTCTTCTCGGAGTCCGACCGCAACCAGGGCCAGGACCACGCGCTGATTCTCGAGGCGCACCGGATGATGCTTCACGACCCGATGTTCCTCGGGGAAGTGACGCGGTTGATTCGCGAAGAGGCGATCAACGCCGAGTGGGCGGTGCGCCGCGTCGCGAAGAGACTCAAGCACCAGTTCGACAACCTGGAAGACGAGTACTTCCGCGAGCGCCGCGCCGACGTCGACTTCGTGGCCGACCGCGTGGTGCGCAACCTGCTCGGCCAGGCGGTGGACGAAGAGGTCGCGGTGCCCAACGACGCGGTCATCATCGCGCACGAGATTTCGCCGGCCGACGCCGCGATGCTGGTGAAGACGGGGCGCATCGCGGCCTTCGTGACGGACCTCGGCGGGCAGACGTCACACACCGCCATCGTCGCGCGCGCCCGTGAAGTTCCCGCAGTGGTCGGCGCCGTTCGTGCGAGTGAGCACGTGCGCACAGGCGATGTGGTGGCGGTCGACGGCACGCGTGGCCTGGTGCTGATCAACCCGACAGAACAGCAGCTGGCGATCTTCCGCGAGACGATGCGGCGGCACCTCGCGGTGGAAGCGACGGCGCTGCGCACGGCCGAGCTTCGCGCGGTGACGACCGACGGCATCGAGGTCCACCTCAACGGCAACATCGAGTTCCCGGAAGAAATCCCCTCGCTGCTCGCGCACGGCGCCGAAGGCATCGGCCTCTACCGCACCGAGTTTCTCTTCCTCAACCGGCCGCTGCCTCCCACCGAGGAAGAGCACTACGAGGCGTACAAGGAAGTGCTGCTCGCGATGGGCAACCGGCCCGTCACCATCCGCACGCTCGACCTCGGCGGCGACAAGGTTCCGGGAAAGAAGCCCGAGAAAGAACAGAACCCGGCGATGGGGCTGCGCGCGATTCGCTACTGCCTTCAGCACCGCGAGATGTTCCGCGTCCAGCTGCGCGCCCTGCTGCGGGCGTCGGCGCACGGGAACATGCGAATCATGTTTCCGCTCATCTCTGGCTTGTCGGAGCTTCGCGAAGCGCGCAGTGAGCTCGAGCACTGTCGCAGTGAGCTGGGCCGTTCGGGCCACCCCATCGGCAAGCGAATGCCGATTGGAATCATGGTCGAGACGCCGTCGGCCGCGTTGATTGCCGACCGCCTCGCGCAGGAAGCAGACTTCTTCTCGGTCGGCACCAACGACCTCATTCAGTACTCCCTGGCGATCGACCGCCAGAACCGCGACGTCGCCTACCTCTACAAGCCGCTGCACCTGGCAGTGTTGCGGTCGCTGCAGTCGATTGTGAATGCCGCGAAGGCGGCGAAGATTCCGGTCGCGATGTGCGGCGAGATGGCAGGAGATCCAGCCTTCACGCTGGTGCTGGTCGCGCTGGGGTTCGACGAGCTGTCGATGACGGCGGGCCAGGTCTCGTCGGTGAAGGGCATCGTGCGGCGCGTGAGCCGAACGGACGCGGTGGCCCTGTTGAACGAGGCGATGCAGTTTTCGACCGGCGAGGAAATCGAGCGCTTCGTCCGCGCCGAGATGGAGCGCCGCTTCACCAACGGGCCGGAATAGTGGCCGCTGCGGTGACGACGCCGTCGGTGGTGAAGCTGCCGAACGCGTGGTTCGTGGCGTGCCCGTCGTCGCAGCTGCGCGAAAAGCCGGTGGCGATTTCACTGCAGGGAATCCCGCTGGTCTTGTTCCGCGCGGAGGGTGGCGTGCCGGCGGCGCTGCTCGACCGGTGCCCGCATCGCAACGTGCCGCTGTCGATGGGCAAGGTGGTGGGTGGTCAGCTCGAGTGCGGCTACCACGGCTGGTGTTTCGACGGCGCCGGCGCGTGCCGCAAGGTGCCGGGGTTGATTGACGCGGGCGACGTGGGCCTGAAGTCGCGCGCCGCCGAGAGCTACCCGGCGAAAGAGCAAGAAGGCTACGTCTGGGTGTACTCGACGCCGGGCGCGATGCCGGAAAGCGCGCCGTACCGGTTTCCGCACCTGAACGACGCGGGCTACTCGACGGTGCGCCACGCGTTCCAGGTCGACGCGACGGTGCACGCGGTGGTCGAGAACGCGCTCGACGTGCCGCACACGGCGTTTCTGCACGGCGGGCTCTTCCGCACGGCAGAGAAGAAGAACGACATCGAGGTGGTGGTGCGGCGGTTCGCGGACCACGCGGAAGCCGAGTACCTGGGCGAGCCAAGGCCGAGTGGAATTGCGGGGAAGCTGCTCGCTCCGGGCGGGGGCGTGGTGCAGCACTTCGACAGGTTTCTGCTGCCGTCGATCGCGCAGGTCGAGTACCGGCTCAGCGAGAAGAGCCACCTGATGACAACGTCACTGATGACCCCCGTCTCGGACTTCGTGACGAAGGTGTTCGCGGTCGTCACGTTCAAGCTGCCGCTGCCCGCGTGGCTGGTGAAGCCGTTTCTGACCCCGATTGGGCTCAAGATTTTCGCGCAGGACGCGGTGGTGTTGAAAGCGCAGACCGAGGCGATTTCGCGCTTCGGCGGCGAGCGCTTCACCAGCACCGAGCTCGACGTGCTGGGCCACGAGGTCTGGCGGTTGCTCAAGCAGGCGTCGACGGGTGAGGCGCCGCTGCCTCCGTCCGAGCACCGCGTGAAGATGCGGACTTGAGGACGCGAGTTGGAGCCACGGGACGCCGAAGCACCGAGGAGGCTCATCTTTCGACTTCTCTCAAGATGAACGGGCTTGCCTCTGCCGATGCTGAGCTACCGCGAAGCGGCGCGCGTCACGGCGTGCGGCATCGGCGTGCAGTGCGGAATCACGGCCTGGCCGAGGAAGCCTTCGGGGCCCAGCAGCGTCCACTCGGCGATTTCGGTCGAGCGCGGGTCGATGCGCAGCGACAGCTTCGCGCCGTCGCCTTTCGGGCGGGCCCAGCTGCGAACGAGCTTGAGGGTCTTCGCGTCGAAGCGCTGCAGCGTGATGGCGTCGGGCGTCTGGGTGACTTCGAAGTTGTCGCAGCCGCCGAAGCGCGAGGCATCGAGCCGCAGCGTCGGGCCCTTGCTGAAGTCGAGGTGCAGCGTCGTCGCCACCGTGCCCGGGTGCGGCGCGGGCATCCACCCGTCGGGCGAACGCTGAAGCTGCTCGGAATAGAAGTGCTCGTCTTCCTTCGCGAAGGTCGCAAGCCAGTTGGTCGAAGGCGTCGGCCCCGTCTGCGAGACGTAGCGCGCGATGACGCCGAACTTGAAGAGCGGATCCACCGGCACGCGGTCGGTCGGCAGGTAGGTCGACAGGTTGCCCGGCAGCGGAGGCACCATCAAATCCGGCGCGTACGCCACGGTGCAGTCACCCGGCCAGCAGCGCCCGGCGTGAATCACTCCGCGGTGGACGATGGGCGGAGCGGCATCCAGCAGGTCCACCGCACGCCTGAAGAACGCGTAGGTCGCCGCGTGGTCGGGGTGGTCATCGATGGGGTGCGGCAGGTAGACGTCGCGCGGCTTCAACCGGGCCAGCAGCGCCGCCAGGTCTTCCGACAATGCCTCGGCGGTGAAAGGCGCAGGTGTTCCGGTGCGCGCCGTGTGCTCGTCGGTGTGCGCGAAGCCGTGGCTCGCCGAGGTGGTGTTCGAGAGCCGGCACATGCCGTCGGCGTCCAGCCGTTCGATCGCCAGCAGCGGCTCGGTGCCGAGCATCGCGAGGTAGCCGTCGGGGTAGCCAAGGAAGTGAATGTCGCGCTCGTTCATGCCGAGCGTGGTGAGCGCCTCGACGGTCTCGCTCTCGCGCAGCGGGCCGTTGCGCTCGCAGGTGTAGCCGCCGCTGGTCATCAGAATCACCGCCGCCCGTTTTCCCTCGCCCAGCGTCCGCGCCAACACCCCGGCCGCGAGCAGCACCTCGTCGTCCGGGTGCGGCGCGATAATCAGCACGTCCACGTCTTCCCGCACGGGTGCCACCTGCCGGGGGGCACAAGCAGTCATCAACAGCGCGAGGGCAAGGGCGAGACGCAGGCGACGAAAAGCTTACGATCGCGGGTTCGTCTTCGCCATCCACGCGGCGAAGGCGTGCGCCACCTCTTCGGCGTGCAGCGGTTCCCGCCCGCGGCGGCTGTCGATGGAATAGCTGAACGCACAGCCCCCCTCTTGCGCGCTGAAGGTGGCGAAGCCCGAGACGCCGTCCATGCCCCCTGACGAAGTCACCCAGCGCACCTTCATCGCGGCGTCGTCGTAGTTGTAGACGAGGGCGTAGGTGAGGCTCGCTCCGACGCTGTAGCGGACCTCGACGGCGCGCCCTTTCTCATCGGTGCGAACGACCTTCAGCTGCTTCAAGCCGGGCAGCCACAGCCGGGTCGACACGGGGTCGCAGAACTGTCGGTAGGCGTCAGCGGGCGCCACAGGAAGAACCAGGTCGACCTTCATCGAAGGGTTCCGATTGTGGCCCCAGACGCGTCAGGGCGGGGTCACGATTTGATGACGACCCGAGCCAGTCGCGCTCCAAAGGGCTACTTTGACGACCATGGAACTGTTTCTGATTCGACACGCGATTGCCGAAGACGGCGAGGACGACGACGCGCGTCCGCTGACCCCCAAGGGCGTGAAGCGGTTCAAGGACACGGTGCGGGCGCTGGGCCGGCTGGACGTCCGGTTCGACCGCATCCTGCACAGCCCCAAGGTCCGTGCGGTGCAGACGGCCGACCTGCTCGAGCACCTGCTCGACGGCAAAGAGATGCAGCAGACCCCGCTGTTGGCGATTTCTCCGGCGCAGGGGCTGCTCGAGTTGTTGGTGGGCGAGAAGGTCGCCGTCGTCGGCCACGAGCCGCACCTGTCGACCCTGCTGGCCTGGCTGGTTGCCGGCGAGGCGACGCTGGGTCCCGCCTTCGAGCTGAAGAAGGGCTCGGTCGCGCGGCTCGAAGGAACTGCCACTCCGTCGGGGATGCGGCTGAAGGCGCTGCTGCCGCCCGCGACGATGCGGCGAATGGACAGGTAGCTTTCGCTACTCTTCGACGAGCTCGCGCGCTTCGCGGGTGAAGCCTTCGGGCGCGGCGGGAACGAAGCTGTCGGCGGAGAGCGCGGGGTTGAGCCCAATGTGGTGCAGCGACGTGCCGACCACGCGGACGCCGTCGAGGAACTCGCCCAGGTCCTGGGGCACGCAGAGCTTCAGCGCCGCGTCGCAGTGCTCGAACTCCATCTTCAAGGTGGTGCGCCCAGACGGCGACACGGTGCGCTTCTCGAGGAAATCACCGCCCGGCCAACGCAGCCGGTAGGTGACGGTCACGCCTTCGCCGGGAGACATCGAGAGCTCGACGGCGTTCCTTCCTGTCTTCTGCGCCGTCACGCCCTTCATCGGCATCAGGGGCGTGCGAAACCCCTCGGGGACGAAGGGCGCGAAGGTCGTATGCAGCAGCAGCGACGCTTTCGGCGGCGGCAGCTTCAGCGCAAAGGCGGTGAAGGTCTTCTTCCCGGCCGACACCTCGTACAGCGTCGTCCCGTCGAAGGTGCGTTCGACCATCGCGAGCACCGCGCGCATCTTGTTGGGCGAACGGAAATAGAACGAATGGTTCACCGTCTCGCCGCTGGGCAGGGCGGTGGACGTGGCGTCGAACTGAAAGCTGTCGAGCCGGGCGTCGCGGTCTGTGAGCGCTTGCCGCACCTGGGCCAACAGCTCGGGACCCGTGGGCTCCTTCGCGCAGCCGCACAACACCAGCGCGGCGAGGAGGGCCGGGCGCAGGGGGCTACTTGACCGCGATGCCGACGGCGGACGCCGAGGGGAAGCCGATGAGGGTGCCGGTGAGCGCGAACACGCCGTGTCGCGGAGTCGTCGACGCGCTCAGCAAGATGACCTTCGACGCGCCCAGCTGCTTGGCCTGCGCGACGAGCACCTTATTCACCACGTCGTCGAGGCTCGCCGGGACGATGTCGATGATGTGGAAGATGGCGGTGAGGCCGACCACGTCTGCCTGCATCAGGTACTTCGCCTCGCCGCCCTGGTTCGCGAAGTCACCGGGCGAGACGCTGATGTATTCGAAAGAGGTGCAGCCACCGAGAAAGAGCGCAGCCACCAGAGGAAGAAGTGCGTTCTTCATGTGCGCGGACCATATGAACACGCGCTTCGATGTCAAACTTTGGTCTAACCCTCGCGAGACGACGGTGAAGCGGCTCTGGCTCCATGCAGGTTTGTTCGCGCTGACCGTGGTGACGACCTTCGGGTCGTACTACGTGCAGTTCAGCGGCGGTGCGGGCTCGGGGGCGGATCAGCTGATCGACTCGGGGCTCTTCTCGTTCTGCGCGTTGCTCATTCTCGGCGCGCACGAGATGGGGCACTTCCTGATGGCGCGCCACCACGACGTCGACTCGAGCCTGCCGTACTTCATTCCGATTCCGCTCGGGTTCGGCACGATGGGGGCGGTGATTCGCCTCAAGGGCCGCATCCCCCACCGCAACGCATTGGTCGACATCGGGGCGGCCGGCCCGATCGCCGGGCTGCTGGTCGCCATCCCGCTGCTGGTTGTCGGCATCAAGCTGTGCAGGGTGGGCGACGCGCCGCTGCTGCCTCCGTTTTTTCCGGGCAACCTCTCGCTCATCTCGGTCGTGCCGCGGCTGATTGACTTCATCCGCCACGGCGCCGAGACGGCCGACGGTCCTTCGGTGCAGTACTTCGGGCACAACGCACTGACGTGGGGTCTGCAGAACGCGCTGCTGGGCCCGCTGCCTGCCGGCAAAGACCTCTACGTCCACCCCGTCTACATGGCGGCGTGGTTCGGAATGGTGGTGACGATGCTGAACCTGATGCCGATCGGCCAGCTCGATGCGGGGCACCTGACCTTCGCGTGGTTCGGCCCGCGGGCGCAGACCATCGGCAAGGTGATGAGCCTGGTGCTGGTGGGCTTCGTGGTGGGCTTCAGCGTGTCGTGGGTGCTGTGGCTGTTGCTGACGCGGAAGCTCGTCGGCTACGGCCACCCCGAGGTAGAAGCGCCCGAGCTCCCGTTGAGCACGGGACGAAAGGTGGTGTGTGCCGTGTGCTTCGTGATGTTCGCGTTGACCGTGATGCCGGTGGTGATCAGCCTGTGAAGTTTCTCTGCCCGAAGTGCGAACGCCTGGTCGAGCTGCGCGACTTCCAGGTCGAAGGCGCGACGCTGGTGCTCACCTGCCCGGCCTGCGGCAACGCGGCGAAAGTGCCCAACGCTGCGGCCGCGGTCGAGCGCCCGCCGCTGCAGCTGGCCTCGATTTCCGGCGCGTCGAACGTCGTCACGCTGCGCTCGGCCGGCACCGACGCCATCACCGCTGCCGCCGACGCCGCCAACCGCGGAGCCTTCGAAGTTCCTGCCGGCCGTTGCCCGAAGTGCGTCGCGCTGCGCCAGCCGAGCGCGGTCAGCTGTTTCCAGTGCGGCCTCACCTTTGCGCAGTTCGACCCGACGCAGGTCGCGGTGCCGCCGTGGCTGCAGCAGGCGTGGGTTTCCCTGCTGGGCGACTGGGGCAACGAGACGCTGCACACCGAGCTTCGGCAGCGCGCGATGAACGAGCTCGAGCTCGCCACGGTGGGCCGCCTCTACCGCCTGCGCCTCGCATCGAACCCAGAAGACCCGTTTGCGCTTCGCGGCCGCGACGAAGTGCTGCGAATGGCGGTGGTCCCCTCGGCGCTTCTAGCGAACGAAAAGAGCGTCCTCACCGAGAAGGTCAGCCCGCGGTGGAAGATTGCCATCGTTGGCTTCAGCCTGCTCTTCGCGCTCGCGGTGCTCGGCTTCATGGCGCGCGCGATGTTGTCGACGGAGTGAAGTCCCGCCCCCAGCTCGACGTCGAAGGCCTGCTCGGCACGCGAGGCGCGTTGTCGGCGGCGATGCCCGGCTTCGAGCTGCGGCCGCCGCAATTGAAGCTCGCGCGCGCGGTGGAAGAGGCGCTGCGCCACGGCACGCACCTGGTCGCCGAGGCGGGCACGGGCACCGGCAAGACACTGGCGTACCTGGTGCCGTCGGCGCTGTCGGGGAAGAAGGTCATCATCTCGACGGCGACGCGAAACCTGCAGGACCAGATTTTCTTCAAAGACATCCCGCTGCTTCGCGACGAAGTGGGGCTCGAGTTCGACGCGGCGCTGTTGAAGGGCCGGGCGAACTACCTCTGCGCGCACCGCTTCGAGTGGTTCGAGCGCGCGCCGATGTTCGCGTCACCTGATGACGCCACGCACTTCACGGCGCTGCGGAAGTGGGCGATGACGACCGAGACCGGAGACCGCGCCGAGTCGGCGCTGCCGGACGACTGGCCCAGCTGGACGCAGCTGTCGACGACGTCGGACAACTGCCTGGGCGGCAAGTGCGACTTGTACGAACGGTGCTTCGTCACGAAGGCGCGCCGCACGG
Source organism: Myxococcales bacterium (assembly GCA_038206395.1). Classification (GTDB taxonomy): domain Bacteria; phylum Myxococcota; class Myxococcia; order Myxococcales; family Myxococcaceae; genus JAGSPQ01. The sequence goes on from JBBRAX010000064.1 coordinate 10,841, forward strand.
CAGAAGCGTCGCAGCTGATTGTGGTGAACCACGCGCTCTTCTTTGCCGACTTGTCGCTGCGGATTCGTGGGGCGGAAGACGGCCTGCGTGTGCTGCCGAAGTACGACGCGGTCATCTTCGACGAGGCGCACGCGCTGGAAGACGTGGCTACGGAGCACTTCGGGGTGGGGGTGAGCAGCGGCGCGCTGCTCTCGCTGGGCAGCGACGCGATTCGGCAGAAGGGCCCCGCCAGCGCGATGGGGCTGAAGCTGCGAGACCTGGCCTTCGCGTTTTTTCGCGACGTGCAGCACACGCTCTCGATGCAGGGCGATGGCGACGCGCGGATGGACGCAGAAAAAATCGCTCCCCTCCGGGTGAAGGTGAAGCCGCTGCTGCAGGCGCTGGGTGCGTTGGCGGCGATGACGTCGGACCACGAGGGCGAGCTGGCGGCGCTGAACCGGCGGTCGCGCGAGACCGTGGCGAACCTCGACTTCCTGCTGCGCGCGGACGACCCGACCTGCGTCTACTGGGCGACGCACAAGGGAAAGGGCACGGCGCTCAAAGGGGCGCCCATCGACATCGGCGACACGCTGGCGAAGAAGCTCTACAGCGCGGTCGACACGGTGGTCTTCACCTCGGCGACGCTCTGCGCTCCCGCACCGAACGGGCGCGAGGTGTCCTTCGACTTCGCGGCCGAGCGGTTTGGTCTGAAGCATCGCGAGTGGTCGGCGCTGCGGGTCGACTCGCCCTTCGACTGGCCGTCGCAGGCCGCGCTGTACCTGCCGCCGAACCTGCCCGAGCCTGCTGCGCCCGGGTTTCAGGACGCGGCCGAAGTGGAAATCGAGCGGCTGCTCGAGCTGACAGGTGGGCGCGCCTTCGTCCTCTTCACCAGCCTTCGCGCGATGGAGGCGATGCACGCGCGGCTGGCGCCGAAGCTTCCGGGGCAGGTGTTGCTGCAGGGCCAGCGGCCGAGGCGCGCGCTGCTCGAGGCGTTCACCGCGCAGCCGAGCGTGCTCTTCGCGTCGCAGAGCTTCTGGGAAGGCGTCGACGTGCCGGGCGACGCGCTGTCGCTGGTCATCATCGACAAGCTGCCCTTCGCTCCGCCCAATGAGCCGCTGACCGCGGCGCGCATCGAAGCCGTGAAGGCCCGGGGCCAGGAGCCTTTCGACGCGTTCCAGGTTCCGCAGGCGGCGCTGGCGCTGCGGCAGGGGTTTGGGCGGTTGATTCGCACCCGGACAGACCGGGGAATCGTGGCGCTGCTCGACGTTCGGGTCACCAGGAAGCGGTACGGCAAGGCGCTGCTGGACGCGCTGCCCCCGGCGACGCGCTTCGGTTCCTTTGACGGGGTGGCGCAGTGGTATCGGCAGGGGCGGTGAGTGTAGAAACCCGCCCATGCCAAGAATCGCTAAAGCAGACGTGAACCGGGCGCTGGAGCAGGCCGCAAAGACCATCATCCAGGCGGGCGGGGCAGACGGCCGCATCAGCCGCGCGGAAATCAAAGCGCGCCTTCCCGAGCTCAAGGGCCCCGAGAAGAAGCTGGTCGATATGTTTTTCCGCTTCATCGACCACAGAGACTTCAAGCTCGGCGCGACGGTGACGCCAGCCGACGTGAAGAAGGCGGTCGCGTACGCGAAAGAGCACATGATTGCGAAGTACGACCTCAACAACGACGGCCTCTCGAAGGCTGAAATCGCGAAGATGTCGCTGACGGGCAAGCTGGCGGTCGACCTCGCGAAGGCGCTGAAGAGCGCTCCGACGACTCCGACTGAGTCGGTGGTGAAGCAGTTCGGCACCTTCGGCGATCTGCTGGACGGGGTGACGACCGAGAAGAACACCAAGTACCTGCGCCCCGACCAGGTGCCGGCAGCGCTGAAGCAGCTGCTGCTCGACGCGACCCACCAGTCTTCCTACACGGACGCGGTGACGCTGAAGGACGCGTTCGAGGCCGTCGACCAGGGCGAGTTTGTGGTGCGGAACCTGAAGAACCCGGCCACGGGCGAGAAGCTGATTTCGGTCGACTACGGCGCCGGCGACAACACCTATGGCGCGATTTTCACGCCCAGCGGCAAGCTGCTCGCGGCGATTCACGACGGCGACCTCGAACAGAAGTAGTCACCGCAGGGCAGGTGGCCTCACGCCTGGCTGGGTGAAGCGCACCTCTTGAAAGCCGAGCGCGAGAATCAGCGCGCTCAACGACTTCTCTGCCGACGCGCGTGCTCTCGCTTTGAGCCGCGCGTCGTTTTGCATCGAGTGGGCGAACTCACCCTGGGCCTTCTCGAGCAGCGCGGTGGTCTGTGCGGAGTCGAGGTTCGAGACGAGCACCTCTGTCTGTGCGGGCGCGAGCTCGATCGCGACCTCCGGCTCGGGCAGGTTCAGCTCGACGCGCTGGCCGATGACGACGACATCAGCGGGCGTGAGGCGCGAGAGGTCGATGGTGTAGTGCGCTTCAGCGGCGACGAGCGCGGTGCCGGAAGGCGGGTCGACGGCGTACTTCGCCCACTGGACGAGCGAGCGGGTGAGGGTCGCCTCGTCTTTGGGGCCGGGCTGGAGCGAGACCTTGCGGGTGACCGTGACATCGAGCACCTGGAGCCGGTTGACGGCCCGGAGGCGCTCGACGACGGTGGGAGAAGGCGGCGCCGGCGAAAGGCCAGCCCTGAGAAAATACCCGGCGGCGATCAGGACGACTGCTGCCGCCACCGCCAGGAATCCGCGCATTGCGGAAGACTGCTCTAAAGCTCGCGGCTCATCAGCAGGCGCAGCTTGCCGCTCTTCTTGCTGACGACGGTGGCGACCGTGGTGAAGCCGGCCTTGCGGTAGAACGAGACGGCGGGCGCGTTGGCCGGGTCGACGCGGAGCGCCAGCGTCTTGCGGTTCATGTCGCGCGCGACTTCGAGCGAGCGGTTGAGCAGTTGGGTGCCGACGCCGCGCTTCTGTAGCGAGGGAGTGACGACGATGTTGCGCATGTACGCGGCGCCGGGAACCGGGCCGTCGCGCTCGATGGTCACGTAGCCGACCATGCTGCCGTTGAACTTGCCGACCTGAATGAAGGGGCGGAGTTTGGTGAGGGCCTCGAGGCTCTCGGCCGACTTTTCGTTGCGCTCTTTCCACGGAACGCTGCCCGAGCGCATGTCGGCCAGCTGCCCCATGTCTTCGTCTGTCGGGGTCGCGAACTTCACCTGCCCGGTCAAGTCGTTCGGAAGCTGCGTGCCATCGAGCGGGGGAATCGTCTGTTTGCTGCTGTCGACCTGGTTCGTCGTCGTCATGCAACCTCCTTTTGAGGTGTGTGGCGGCGGCCTAAAACGGTTGCGTGCTGATCCTAACCGTTAATGAACAACCCCACACGGGATCCTTCTTCCCTCTTTTCGCGGCCTACCTTTCCGTTCACCGCCCGCAGATTTGCCGAACTTCCTCCTTTCCGGCCTGCCGTCCCGAGGTGCAAATTCCGCTACCGTGCAACTGAACCACGCCCAGCGCGAATTGACGGTGAAGATCGTCTATTACGGCCCCGGCCTATCGGGGAAGACGACCAACCTTCAGATGATTCACCAGCGCACGTTGTCTGACGTGCGAGGGCGGCTGCTGACGGTCGAGACGCACGACGACCGCACCCTGTTCTTCGACTTGCTGCCGGTGTTCTTCAGCACGGCGGCGGGCTTCAAGGTGAAGGTGAAGCTGTTCACGGTGCCAGGGCAGGTGATTCACAACGCGACGCGCCGGGTGGTGTTGCAGGGCGCCGACGCGGTGGCCTTCATTGCGGACAGCCGGCGCGCGGCGGCGCAGGACAACAACTCGTACTGGAAGAACTTGCAGGAAAACATGCGCGAGAACGCGCTGGACCCTGCGCAGGTGCCGGTGGTGATTCAGTTCAACAAGCGCGACCTGCCAGACAGCAAGACCGAGCAGGAAATCGAAGACACGAAGAAGAAGGGCAAGGAAGTCGTCATCGGCGCGGTGGCGATTCGGGGCGAAGGCGTGCTCGAGACGCTTCACGCGGTGCTGCAGCAGGCGTGGCGGGCGTTGGACTCGCGCGCTTCGCTGCAGAAGAACATTGGACTGTCTGAGAAGGAGTTCCTGACCCAGGTGTTCGCGAACATCGACACGAGTGGTACGGCGCTCGAGAAGGAATTCCCCCCGCGCAAGGTGGCGAAGCCGTGAGCACCGCCCCCCGCGATTCGGTGCTTCAGCAGAGGCTGAGCCTCTCGGAAATGCTCGACGTGTCGAGCTTCCAGGAAGTGGTGCGCGGCTTCGTCGAGCTCTACCGCATCGGCATCAAGGTGTTCGACGAGAAGGGCGCGAAGCTGGCCGACATCAAGATCGGCAACGGCGACTTCTGCGGCTACGTCTTCAGCTTTCCCGACGGGCGGCAGCGGTGCACGCGGTGGGTGCAGCGGGTGAAAGACGGCCCGGTGTCGGTGACGGCGGGCGCGCGGTTGCCGATTCTCGATGACGAGGTGGCGCCGAAGGGGCTGATCACCGCTCCGTGTTTCACCGGGCTGCGGTACCTCATTCTGCCGATTCTCTTCGAGGGCGACACGCTGGGGCGGATCATCTTCGGGCCGTTTCTTCCCGAAGAGATGAAGGGGTTCCCCGACACGCTGACGGACATCCAGGGCTTCGACGTCGGCAGCGCGCAGACGCTGGTCGAGAAGGTTCGCCGCGCACCCGAGAGCACGGTGGCGCGCGTGATGAGCCACTTCGCGCAGGTGTTCGAGACGCTGCTGCTGGCCGGGCAGAAGATGTACCTGACGTCGCAGCTGCACATCGAAGCGACGCTCTTGCAGAACAAAGAGCTCGAAGAACGGAACACGAAGCTTTCCGAGATGAACACGCGGCTGAAGGAGCTCGACCGCTTGAAGTCGAGCTTCCTCGCGACGGTGAGCCACGAGCTGCGCACGCCGCTGACGAGCATCATCGGGTACAGCGAGATGCTGGCCGAAGGGCTCGCCGGGCCGATGAACCAGGAGCAGGTCGACTACGTCCGCACCATCATGGACAAGGGCGAGACGCTGCTGAAGCTGATCAGCTCGATCCTCGACATCTCGCAGATTGAAGCGGGCAAGGTGCGGCTGACGTTCGAGCCGATCGACGTGCAGGAAGTCATCTCGTCGAGCATCTCGTCGCTGAAGCCGCAGGCGACGAAGAAGGGCGTGGTGCTCGAGACGAAGGTGCCGGCGAAGGCCGAGCGCGTGGTGGCCGACCGTGACCGCCTGAGGCAGGTGGTGGTGAACCTGCTGGCGAACGCGGTGAAGTTCACGCCCAAGGGCGGCAAGGTGTCGGCGACGCTGTCGATGGTCGAGCCACAGGCCGAGCTGAACAACGCGGACGGCTACCGAATCATCGTCGAGGACTCGGGCGTCGGAATCCCGAAGGACCAGTTCGACCGCATCTTCCAGAGCTTCTACCAGGTCGATTCCAGCAGCACGCGCGAGTACGGCGGCGCGGGGCTCGGGCTCGCCATCGTGAAGAGCTTCGTCGAGGGCCACGGCGGCGTGGTGCGCGTCACCAGCGAGCTCAACAAGGGCAGCCGGTTCACCGCGATTCTTCCGCTGATGCCGCCGACGCTGATGGCGAACGTGTCTCCGCCCCAGCTGCCCGTCGTCGAAGAAGCGTCCGACCGGTTCTGAGACGGCTCTCTCTTCGGCCCTTCCTGGCGCCGATCGCTCGCCTGCGGGTCCTGTTTTCTTGGGGCCGATCGCTCGCCTGCGGGTCCCATGCGGGACCCGCGGAAGACGGCTCTCTCTTCGGCCCTACGGCTTGAGCTCGACCACAAACGCCGTCCACCGGCTGGCGCCCAGGGACGAGGCTCGGCGGGACGTCAGCTGGGTCGGCGAAGCAAACGTGAAGGTGGCCGAGACATCGCCGAGGTAGTCGGTGGTGTTGGTGATGCCCTGGTGCGTGCCTTCACCCAGCGCCTGGCCCGTCGACGCCTGGCTGCCCGAGAAGACGAGCGTGCGCGTGCGATCCACGGCGGTAACCGTCGAGGTCGACATCGTGGTGCCCACACCCATCGTCACGTTCACCTGCTGCACCGAGGCGGTGTTGCGGAAGTCGACCTTGTCGTAGCTGAGCGGGCCCAGCACGGACGCGGTGCAGAACGCGGTGGTGCTGCCGTTCGCGCGCGAGAAGTCGAGGTTGGTGCCCTGCAGCGAGGCGCGCACCGTGCGGTCGCAGATGCCGGGCGAGTTGGTGGCGCCGCGCCACTGCGCGAAGAGCACGCCCGACTGCGGCGCCGGGGCTTCGACCAGGCTCAACGCGCTGTCAGCGGCGGAAATGCTGACCGTGCCGTGGGTGACGACGATGTTCGGCAGCGTCACCACCTGCGCGAGCAGCGACTGCGGGCCGCCGCACGTGCCGCCGAAGTCGAAGTCGACCGCCGTGCCTGCGTCGTTGAGCCGGCCGACGTCGAAGTCGCTGTCGTCGATGACGTTGCCGTTGTTCTGGTTCGCGCTGAGCACGAAGGTCGAGCCCGCGGGCGCCGCAGGGACGAGCGGCATCGACAGCCCGCCGTCGCAGTACGTCTCGACCTTGCGCACCGTCGCTCCCTTCACCTCGGCGACCTGGAAGGAGACCACCGCGTCGCCGTCGCTCTGGCCGCGGCGGCACTGCAACGTGCCCGTGCCCGTCAGCTCGCAGAGCAGCGCCAGCGCGCCCGCGACGTTGCTGCCCGACGAGACCTGGAAGACGACGAACGAATCGGACAGCAGCACCACCGGCGGCAGGAAGGTGCAGGTCGCGCTGAGGCTCCCGTCTGCCAGCGTGCACTGCCCGGTGCGGACCATCGGCAACACCGTGTGGGTGCGCGAGCCGGGGCTCAGCCCCATCGCGGCGGCGTTGATGGTGTAGGCGGCGCCGGTGTCGCTCTGGGCGCGGAAGGCGGCTCGGCTCGCGCCGAACGGAATGGTCGCCTGGGTGATGGGGGCCGAGCAGTTGGCGTCGGAGAAGAACGAAAGGCCCGCCGGCATCGAGGTGAGGCCGATGTTCACCGGGGCATTCGCAGCCGCGCCCGCGTCGGTGCTGTCGCGAAGCTCGACCTCAATGGGCCCCGAGCAGTCACCCGCCCGCACCGTCTGGGGGACGCCGCGGAAGGCGACGGCGCTCGGCATCGGAAACACGGTGGTCGCCAGCTGCGTGGCCTGCCCGAAATTGACGGTCGAGAAAGAGAGCGTGAAGGCGCCCGCGTCGAGCGCGAGGAAGGAAAAGCTGCCGCTCGAGCTGCCCGGCTGCACCGTCAATGTGCCCGCGTCGCTGCAGCCGGGTCCGCGGAAGAGAGAGAGGCCGCCCAGAGGGTCTGCTGCGAAGGTGACCGATGCTGGCGAGGTGACCTCTGCGTTGCGGAGCTCGAAGGTCACCGGCATCGAGCAGCTGCCGACGGTGACGGTCTGAGGCGCCGAAGTGAGGACCAGCGCTGGCGGGCCCGCGTCCTGGCCCATGCCGCCGCCCGCTCCTCCGCCGCCCCCGCCCGAACCTCCGCCCTGCCCTGCGTCACCACGGTCTTTGACGCACTCGCCGAGGTTGAGGTCGCAGACGAAGCCCGCCGCGCACTGGCCGTTGTCGGTGCAGGCAAAGCGGTCTTCAAAGACCCCCGTGTCGGCGCAGGTACACCCTGCCGACGCGGCAGCCGTGAGGACCAGCAGGCTGAGCTTCTTCAGAGCAGACAGTGGAAAACCCGATCGGGAAAAGGAACAGAAGCCCGGTGTGCGCGTTTCATGAAGTCTAGCGGCCACCCCTCTATATTGGCGAAACCCCGGTGCTCGAACCGAATCCTACCTCCCCGCCAGCCCCGGACCCTGTTCCTGTCGCGCCGCCTTTGTACGAAGGCCGGGCGCAGCACCTGCTCAACCAGGTTCGCCAGCGTCAGCGGCGGCAGCTGTGGGTTCAGGGCGCGCTCGCAGCGCTGGCCGTTCTCGCGGTGATGGGAGCCGCCGCGGTGCTGATCGCCGCGGGAATGCCGAGGTTGGGACGCGCGGTGTTGTGGGCGGCTGTGCTGGTCGCTCCCGCGGTCGCGCTCGTGTTCGGCGTCTTCATCGCGCGGCGCAAGGTCGGCGACGACAGCCGCACGGCGCGCCTGGTGGCCGAGCGCGCGCCCGAGCTCTCGCTGGACGTGCTGGCGGCAGTCGAGCTGTCGCGCGCGCTGGGCGAACGGCACGACTTCTCGGCTCCAATGGCGCAGGCGTTCTTGCGCGAAGTCGACGCGCGGGCCTCGCGGGCGAACCTGAATCAACTGGTCGACGGGACGTGGGCGCGCCGGATGGCGGCGGGGCTGGCCGGCGTCCTCGTGCTCACCGGCGCCCTCCTCTTCGCCCTCAGTGACCGTGCCGCCCGCGGCTTCGCGCAGCTCACGCTCGCCACGCAGACGCAGGTGGTGCAGCGCCGCGAGCCCATCACTGGCGACATCACGATTGCGTACCGCTACCCCGCGTACACCGGCCTCTCGCCGAAGTCCGTCGAAGGCACCAGCGGGGAGCTGTCGGCGCCAGCGGGCACCGAGGTGAGGCTCGAGACGCGCGCCGACCGCGAAGTGGAAGCTGCAGCAATCGAAGTGAACGGAACCCGCGTGCCGCTGAAGCGAACCGGCCGCGCCCTCGAAGGAAGCTTCGTGCTCGCGAAGCCCGGCCAGTACCACTTCCTCTTTCTGGACGGCGACACGGTGACGGCACAGGGGCCGGACCTGCCGATTCAGATTCAGGTCGATGCGCCGCCGGAGGTGCGGCTGAACGCTCCTGCCGATGCGGTCGAGGTCGATGGAGAAGAGCAGCAGGTGACGCTGAAGTACGACGCCACCGACGACTACGGCTTGTCCGAGCTGTCGCTGGTGTTCCGCGCGCCGGGCAAAGAAGAGCAGCGGGTGAAGCTTTCCCACGACGACGGCCGCAGCACGAAGGGCCAGTACCGGTGGGACGCGGGTGGGTTGAAGCTCTCGCCCGGGCAGACGGTCAGCTACTACCTCGAGGCCACCGACAACGACGCCGTCGCCGGGCCAAAGAAGGGCGTGTCGAAGACCCAGACGCTGAAGCTGTACAGCGCGGCCGAGCACCGGCGCGAAGCGGTGCACAAGGCAGGGGCGCTGTGGGAAAGGATGGTGCTGCACCTCGCCGACCGCATGGAAGGGCCAGACCGTCAGGCCGCGAAGCGCGACGCCGACGAAATCAAGGCCGGCGCGATGGTGGACGAGAAGGGGCAGCAGGTGGCGACCGACGCGGTCGAACTGGCGGGCGAGCTGGGACGTGAGAAAGACGTGCCGCTCGAGCTGGTGGACGCGGTGGGAAATGCGGGCGCGCAGCTGCGGCAGGCAATCGCAGCGACCAGCGGCGCGCGCAGAATCTTCGTGCGGCTCAATGGCACCGGGCCTGACTTCTCGGCACGCGTGGCAGCGGTCGCGACGGCGGAAGTGCAGGGCACCGAGAAGAGCGTGCTCTACCTCGAGTCCCTGCTCGACCGGCAGCGGCTCAAAGAGTTGAAGGAGCTCGCCGAGCTCTTGCGCGCCGACCGCCGCGAGATGGGCAAGCTGATGGAAGAGTTTCAAGCCAACAGCAAGGACGAGAAGACCCAGCAGCGCCTGCTGGAGCAGATGGACCAGCTCAAGGCCGACATTCAGAAGCTGATGGAGCGCATGGCCGAGCTGTCGAAGGGCATTCGCGACGAGCACCTGAACAAGGAAGCGCTGCAGGAAATGATGGACAAGAAGGACCTCAACGGCGCGCTGGAAGAGATGCAGAAGCTGATTCGCGAGGGCAAGGCCGACGAGGCGATGAAGAAGATGCAGGAGCTCTCGATGCAGATGGACGAGATGCTCGAAGACCTGGACCGCGCGTCAGACCAGGCAGACCAGGAAGCAGACCCCGAGCTCGCGGCGAAGTTCGAAGAGTTCAACGAGCACCTGAACGAGACGACTTCGCAGCAGTCGAAGGTCGCCGAGCAGACGCGCCAGCTGCGCGACAAGTACCGTGACCAGATGAAGCAGCGCGTGGCCCAGAAGGGCGAGCAGCTGAAGGCCGAGCTGCTGAAGTCCACCCAGGAGATTCGCAAGTCGTACGAGAACCTCGACACCGACCACTACGGCAGCCGCTTCGAGCGCCCGCGCGCCGAGGCGATGCAGGAATTGCAGCACCTCGAGCAGGCGCTGAAGTCGGGCGACTTCAACCTCGCCACCGAAGCGGCCGAGTCGCTGACGCCCCGCGCGAATGACCTCGCGGCGATGGGGCACGACCAGCGGCGGCTCGACGAACGCTTCGCCAACCCGCCCGAGGTGACGAAGGAATCTCAAGCGCTGGCCGAGCGCCTGCAGGAAGACCTGCAGAAGGCCGAGGAAATCGAAGAGAAGCTGAAGAGCCTCTTCCCGAACCCGCAGCAGATGATGAGTTCGGATGACAAGAAGCAGCTGCAGGAGCTCTCGCAGAAGCAGAAGCAGCTCGAGAAGCACGGCGAGCAGCTCGAGCAGCAGATGGACGAGATTTCCCAGCGCGCGCCGGTGTTCAACGCCGAGGCGCAGCAGCAGATGAACCAGGCGTCGCAGAAGATGGGCGACGCGCGCCAGTCGTTGGAAGGCAAGGACGCGCGCAAGGGCCTGGGCGACCAGCAGGGCGCGCTCGAGTCGCTGCGCGGGCTGCAGCGGTCGATGGAACAGTCGCAGCAGGGAAAGGGCGGCGGCAAAGGCGGGCTGCCGTTGCCGATGGGCATGGGCCGCGCGCGCGGGCTGAAGAAGGAAAAAGTCGTGATTCCGGATGAGGACCCCAACGCCGCTCCGCAGCAGCTGCGGAAGGACGTGATGGACGCGATGAAGCAGGGCGCGCCCGACCGGTACCGCGAGCAGAACAAGAAGTACTACGAGGAGCTGGTGAAGTGAGGGCGGCGCTCGCGCTGCTGCTGTTGCTGGCGCTGCCCGTTGCGGCGGCGCCGGATTCGTTTCCCGAATTGCAGGGGGAAGCGCGCGCCCGCATCCAGAACCTCGAGCAGAGCTTCGCCGATTGGCAGCTGGCCGACGCGCGCGCCGAGCTGCTCGAGCTGAAGAAGCTGGTGAAGGAAGAGCACGAGGCCTTTCAGTACTTCACCGGCCGCGTCGCTTTCGAAGAAGGCCGCTACGCCGACGCCATCAAGCACCTCACCGCCGCCGGGCTCTCCGACAAGCCGGGCAGCTACCTCGCGCTCGCCAAAGACACGATGCGGGTGACGGAAGGCTACGCCTCGGCCGAGAGCGCGCACTTCATCGTCACCTACCCGAAGGGCAAGGACGAGGTGCTGGTGCCATGGGCGCTCGAGGCGCTCGAGGCACAGCGCACCGCGATGGAAAAGGACCTCGGCTGGGCGCCGCAGGAAAAGGTGCGGGTCGAGTTCGTCTCGAATGCGCGCGAGCTGGCGAAGGTGTCGACGCTGACTTTTGAGTCGATTCGCACCACGGGCACCATCGCTATCTGCAAGTTCAACAAGCTGATGGTGACGTCACCGAAAGCGGTCGTGCGCGGCTACGACTGGCTCGACACGCTGGCCCATGAGTACGTGCACTTCGTCGTCGGCAACGCGAGCAAGAACACGGTGCCCATCTGGATGCACGAAGGGCTCGCGAAGTACCTCGAGTCGCGGTGGCGCGGGCCCGCCGGCGGAGCGATGACGCCCTCGACGCTCGCCCTGCTCGGCAGCCGAGTCCGCGCGAACAAGCTCGTCACCTTTGCGCAGATGCACCCGTCGATGGCGCTGCTGCCGACGGCGGAAGATGCGGCGACGGCGTTTGCCGAGGTCTTCTTCGCCGTCGATTTAATCAACAAGACGGGTGGCTCGCCCGCGCTGAAGACGCTGCTCACGAAGATGGCGTCGGGCGTGAACGACAAGTTGGCCGTCGAGGCCGCGTACAAGCAGCCGTGGCCCGTCTTCGAGAAGCAGTGGATGGCGCACCTGAAGTCGCAGCCGTTCCCGAAGGACCTGATTCCCCCCTCGAGCCAGGACAAGAAAGAGCTGGCCGAGACGATGCCGGGCGCGAAGGAAAAGGCCGGCCAGTCGAAGGGCCGCGAAATCAGCTTCGGCGACTTCGCCGAGGTGAAAGAGACGGACGCGCGCAAGTGGGCGCACCTCGGCGAGCTGATGCGCGAGCGCAACCGGATGAAGGCGGCGGCAGAGCACTACGGGCGCGCGTACACGATGGTGGGCGACCGCTACGAGGCGCTGAGCAACAAGTACGCGCTGTCTTTGTTGGAGCTCAAACGATTCCCCGAAGCGCAGACGGTGCTCGAGGGAAGCCTGAGGGTGCACCCCGGCTCGGCGCAGACGAACGTCCACCTGGGTCGACTGCTGCTGCGCCAGCGCGATTGGTCGCGGGCCAAGGTCGCCTTTCTCGATGCGCTGGCGGCGAACCCGTTCGACGACGAGGTGCACGTCTCGCTCTATAAGGTGGCGCGGTCACTGGGAGACACGGCGCTGGCGGCGCGAACGAAGGCTGCAGCGGCGATATTGATGGCAGTCCCGGTGGAGCAGATCGACGCCGTGGCCAATGCCCTGGGCGGCGATGACCTGGTCACCGACCCCATCTCTTCAGCGGATGCCGGGCTGCCGACGCGGTAGGTTCAAGCAATCGTGCGCACCCCTTTCTTTGCGAAGCTGATGACCGGCATGGCCGTGGCCTGCCTCAGTGCCTGCCAGTGTGGCCCCGAAGAACCTGCGCTGCAGGTGACCTTGAGCATCGACAAGGACGTGGCTGCGACCTGCGTCGTGCTCGAGCTGAGCTCGGGTGGCACGGTGCGGATGACGCAGGACTTAAAGCGGCCAAAGGGCAAAGACAGCTTCGTCGTCGGCATCAAGAAGCTGCAGCTGCCGAACGAGCTGAAGCTCCTGGCCCGCAGCTACACCGCGGCCAGCGGCAGCGGGTGTGGCGAGCCGCGCGCGCAGACCAGCGTCTCTGTAGAGGTCGACGCGAAGTTTCCCGCGGCGGGCGTGACGAAGGTGTCGCTCGCGATTCGCGCCGCCCCGGCAGACCTCGATGCAGACCGCGACGGGCACCTCGCGACCGGCAAGGGCGGCGACGACTGCAACGACAACGACAAGGACGTCTTCCCCGGGAATCCAGCGGCGTGCGGCAGCACCGTCGACAACGACTGCGACGGCAAGGTGGGCTGCGCGGACTCCGAGTGCGCGGCGGCGCTGGTGTGCAACGCGCCTCCGGCCGAGCTGGCGTATGTGACGACGGCGACGCCGGTGGCGGTGAACGCGTGCAGCCCTGCGCTGACGGTCGAGCTGCGCGACGCGAACCACCTGCCCGTGCTGGCGGCTTCGGCGACGGCAGTGGCGATTGGCGTGGTGCCGACGGGTGGCGTGACGCTCTACGCGGACGCCAGCTGCACGGTGGTGGCGACCGAGGTGACGGTGCCGGCAGGGCAGTCGCGCGCGTCTTTTCACTTCAAGGCGATGTCGATGGGCACCTTCGATGCGAGCGCGACGGCCGGAACGCTGGCCACGATTCTGCAGACGCAGACCGTCGTGTTGCCGTCGGTGGCGCAGCTGGCCTTCGTGAACGCGCCGCTGATGGTGCAGGCGGGGACTTGCAGTGGCGGGCTCGAGCTGCAGACGCGCGACTCCACCGGCGCCGTGGCGTTGCTGACGGCAGGTGGCTCAATTGCTTTGAGCTCAAACCAATCGGGCGTCGCGTTTTTCTCGGACGCGAGCTGCACGATGGCAACCATCAGCCTGGGCGTCCTCGCCGGTGGCAGCGGCGGCACTTTCTACCTGAAGCCGACCTCGGTGCTGCCGACGACGCTGACCGCGCTGCTCACCGGAATCCCCCCGGCGGCACAGGTGCTGACGGTGACGGCGGGGATGGCGACGAAGCTGGCCTTCGCGACGCCTGCGCAGGGCGTGCAGACGGGGGCGTGCTCGAACGTGGTGACTGTCGAGACCCGCGATGCGCTCGACAACCCCGCTGCGGTGGGCGCGGCGACGGCAGTGACGATTGCGGCGACGGGCGTCGCGGTGACGTTGTTCTCTGATTCGAACTGCACGGTGCCGCTGGTGGCGCCGCTGCCGCTGGCGACGGGGCAGGCGTCGGTGTCCTTCCACTTCAAGGGCTCGGTGGTGGGGATGGCGACGTTGACGGCGACCGTTGCGGGCCTGGGTCAGGCGGTGCAGGTCGAGAGCGTGGGCGTCGGCCCGGTGGCGAAGCTCGCCTTCAGCGCGCAGCAGACGGTGACTGCGGGGCAGTGCAGCGGCGCGGCGAGCGTCGAGGCGCAGGACTTGAACGGAAGCCCGTCGAATGTGGCGGGCACTCCACTGGCGGTGACGCTGCTGGGCCCTGCGGTGGGCTTCACTTTCTTCAGTGACTCAGGCTGCATGAGCGCGGTCACCGCCCCGCTGACGATTCCCGTCGGCAGCACGCGCGCGAACTTCTACTTCGTCGGCACTGCGGCGGGCGTGCAGGCAATCAACGGCACCGCGACGGGGCTGAGCCCGGCGAACGGCACGATGCTCGTCAACCCGGCGGCGCCGAGTCAGCTGATTTTCACCTCGCCGGTGCAGACGCAGGTGGTGAACACGTGCGCGCAGTTCGACCTCGAGGCGCGCGACATGTTCGGCAATCCGTCCGCTCCCGCTTCTCCGGTTTCCGTCACGCTGACGTCGACCCCGGCGGTGACCTTCTCGGCAGTCGCAGGCTGCGGTTCGACGGTGACCAACGTCACGCTGTCGGGCACGACGGTGAGTTTCTTCGTGCGCACCGCCGTGGCGGGAGCAAAGGCGCTGACGGCGACGGCTCCGTTCGCAGCCGCGATGCAGATGTACACCGTCACGCCGGGGGCGGCGGCGAAGGTCGGCTTCACCACCGTACCCACGAACGCCATCGCAGGCGCGGCCTTCACTGTTGCGGTCGCCGTGCAGGACAGCTTCGGCAACACCCTCACCTCCTCCACGGCAGCCATCGCGGTGGCGATCGGCAACAACCCCGCGGCCGGCATGCTGTCGGGCACGGTGATGCAGAGCGCGGTCGCGGGCGTGGCGACCTTCCCCGGCCTCTCAGTCAACCGTTCGGGCACGGGCTACACGCTGGCCGCGTCGTCCACGGGGCTCACGGGCGACACCAGCGCGGCTTTCAACATCGCCGCCGGCCCCGCGGCGACGCTCGTCTTCGTCGTGCAGCCGTCGAACACGGTGGCGGGTTCGGCCCTCACACCTGCACCGCAAGTGGCGATTCGAGACGCGCTCGGAAACACGGTGTCGTCGTCGGCGAACGTGACGGTTGCCATCGGCAACAACCCGGCAGGCGGCACGCTCTCGGGCACGGCGACGGTTGCGGCGGTTGCGGGCGTGGCGACCTTCTCAGGTCTTTCCATCAACCGGTCGGGCACGGGCTACACGCTGGCCGCGACGTCGGGCTCGACGCTGATGGGCACGAGCAGCAGCTTCGACATCGCGGTGGGCGCGCCGGCGGTGCTGGCCTTCACCGTGCAGCCGTCGAACGCGGTCGCCGGAGCGGGCATCGCTCCGTCCGTGCAGGTCACCATTCGCGACGCGGCGGGGAACCAGACGGCGTCGACGGCCAGCGTGAAGCTCGACATCGGCAACAACCCGGGCACCGGCAGCCTCGGCGGCCCGGCGTCGGTGGCCGCAGTCGCGGGCGTCGCGACCTTCACCGGCATCTCCATCAACCGCGCGGGCACGGGCTACACGCTGGTCGCGACGTCGGGCACGCTGACGCAGGCGACGAGCGTTGCGTTCAACATTGCGCCCGGCGCTCCGGCGGCGCTCGCTTTCACGGTGCAGCCGACGAACGCAGTCTCGACCGCAGCCATCGCTCCCGCAGTGCAGGTGGCGGTGCGGGACGCGCTGGGAAACGTCGTGACCAGCTCGACCGCGAGCATTCAGCTGACGCTCGCCAGCGGCACGGGGATTCTCTCGGGCGCAGTGACGGTGAGCGCAGTCGCAGGCGTCGCGTCCTTCCCGACGCTGTCGATCGACAAGGTCGGCACTTACACGCTCAACGCCGCGGCCGGGCTGCTCACGGACGCCAGCGCGAGCTTCAGCATCACGGCGGGCGCGGCGGTGAAGCTCGTCATTCTCGGCTCGCCGCTGACCCTGCCGGCGCTCAGCTGCTCGGTCGCTCGAATCGTCGAGCTGCAGGACGCGGGCGGAAACCCGGTGCCCGCCGCAGCGCCGATTCCGCTCACGTACGCCGCGAATCCAGGCTCAGCGACGATGACCTTCTACTCGGACCCCGGGTGCAGCACGTTGAGCACGCCGGCGTCGCGCACCATTGGAACAGGAGCGAGCCAGACGACCTTCTACTTCCTCGCGCAGAACGCGACCCCGGCGCTGACGCTGACCGCGACCAACGGCGGCAGCCTGACCGACGGAACGCAGGCGGCGGTCATCGCGCAGGCGACGCCGGTGAAGCTGGCCTTCACGACTGCGCCGCCGAGCATCGAGGCGGGCTTCTGCCAGGACCTGACGCTGCAGCGCGAAGACTCGGCCGACCGGCCAACGAGCCCGACGTTTGCGACGACCGTGACCTTGAACACCGCGGCGGTGACGGGGATGCAGTTCTTCAGCGACTCGAACTGCACCGTGGCGCTGGCGGCGAGCTTCGACATTCTCTCGGGCGCGAGCACCACGGTCATCTACGCGAAGGGCATCAGCACCACTGTGACGGCGACGATTCCTGCCGCGCGAACGTTCGGGTTGACGGCGAGCGCGACGGCGTTGACCGACGGCATCATCAACGTGGTGGTGCAGCCGATGGTGCGCCGCGGCACGTGCACGATTGCGGCAGGCCAGACGGACACCTCGGCCTGCACGGTGAGCCCTGCGATTCCGGGCGACAATCTGACCCGCACCTTCCTGCTCTTCCAGGCGGCGGGCGCGACGGCGAATCCCAGCAACGACAACATCAGCTGCGGCCTGGTCGCGGGCGTCGGCGTGCAAGTGCTTTGTCACCGCGAGGGCAACTCAGGCGCGGTGACGGTGAGCTGGCAGACGGTGTCCTTCGCGTACGGCTTCGCGGCAGGCGGCGCGACGGTGGAGCACCTGGGCTCGGCCTTCAGCGGCAGCACGGCGAACCCGCTGGTCTACACGGTGTCCGCCGTCGACCTCGCGCGGAGCTTCGTGCTCTTCAGCTCGTCGACGTCTGGCACCGACAACTTGCAAAACGACTTCTTCACTGCGCGGCTGAGCTCGACGACGCAGGTAACGATGGCGCAGACGGCAGGCGGCAACTTCACCGCTGCGGGGCGGTTCTCGGTGCAGGTGGTGAGCCTCGCGAACGCGAACGTGGTGCGTGGCTCAGAAACGGCGGCGGTGGGCGCGGCGTCGGTGCCGGTGACGGGCCTCGTCGCGGCGACAGTGGCCCGCACCTTTCCGCTCTTCTCGGCGCGCACGTCGGCGGTGGCTGACAACGGGGCCATCTGCAAACGGAAGCTGCGAGGCGTGGTGGCCAGTACGACGGCGCTCACCTTCACCCGCGGCGACGGAGCGGGCGGCGTCTGTGCCGACTCCGACCTCGTCGAGCTGGCGTGGGAACGCATCGAGCTGCCCACCGGAAATTCAGTGCAGGCGCCGACGGTGCTTCACGCGAACAACGCCGACACGGGCGCAGGCAGCATCACCGCGGTCGACCTCTCGCGCAGCGTCGTTTTCATGGCGGGCCAGGGCATGGGTGGCCAGGCGGCGGGTGAGAGCAACTTCGCGTCGAACGACATCATCGGCGCGGTGGTGGGAACTGCCACCTTCAACGCGGCGGCCAACCAGGTGACGGTGACCCGACCGGCGTTGAACCTCGGCACGGCGACGTTCAGCCCAGTCGTGGTGCAGTTCTCGCCGTAGGGCTTGATCCACAACCCAAGGAATTGCACCTGCGTCAGAGGGGTTAGGGCGCTAAGAGACTCCCCGACATGGAAACCTCGACCGACGACTTGAAGGGCGTCGAAGCACTGGCCCGCGCCCGGGCCGACGTCCTGGAGCAGATTGAGAAGCGGGTCGTCGGCCAGCGTGACGTCATCGACCACCTGCTCATCTCGCTCTTCTCGCGCGGGCACTGCCTGTTCGTCGGCGTGCCGGGCCTCGCCAAGACGCTGCTCATCTCGACGCTGGCCGAGGTGCTGAACCTCTCTTTCAATCGCATCCAGTTCACGCCCGACCTGATGCCGTCGGACATCACGGGCACCGACGTGCTCGAAGAGGACAAGTCGACGGGCCGGCGCGAGATGCGGTTCATGAAGGGCCCGCTGTTCGCGCAAATCGTCCTCGCCGACGAAGTGAACCGCACGCCGCCGAAGACGCAGGCGGCGCTGCTGCAGGCGATGCAGGAGTACCGGGTGACCGCGGGCGGGCGGACGTGGCCGCTGGAGCCTCCGTTTCTCGTCTTCGCGACGCAGAACCCCATCGAACAGGAAGGCACCTACCCGCTGCCCGAAGCGCAGCTCGACCGCTTCATGTTCCTGGTCGACGTCGGCTACCCCAGTGCGGAAGAAGAGTTTCAAATCGTGAAGCAGACGACGACGGGGCAGCAGGCGCCGCTGACGAAGGTGCTCTCGCCCGGTGAGATTCTCGCGCTGCAGGAGCTCGTGCGGCGGGTGCCGGTGCCGGACCACGTGGTGCGCTACGCGGTCGAGCTGGTGCGGGCGACGCGCCCGAAAGAAGCGGGCGCCTTCGACTTCGTGCAGAAGAATGTCGGCTGGGGTGCCGGGCCGCGCGCGAGCCAGTACCTGGTGATTGGAGCCAAGGCGCGCGCGATTCTCTCGGGCCGGTATGCGGCAACGGTGGAAGACGTCAAGGCGCTGGCCCGGCCGGTGCTGCGCCACCGCGTGCTGCCCAACTTCGCCGCCGAGTCCGAAGGCATCACGTCAGCGAAGCTGGTGGATTCAATTGTCGAGCGCGTGAAGGGCTGAGCACCGATGGCCCTGGACGCTGCGACCCTCGCAAAGCTCGACGGGCTGAAGGTTCGCGCGCGGGCGGTGGTCGAGGGCGTGCTGTCGGGCCTCCACAAGTCGCCGCACCAGGGTCAGTCGGTCGAGTTCGCGCAGCACAAGGAGTACGCGCCGGGCGACGAGCTGCGCCACCTCGACTGGAAGGCGCTGGCGCGCTTCGACAAGTACTACATCAAGCGCTACGAGCACGAGACGAACCTCCGCGCGGCGCTGGTGGTCGACGCGTCGGGCAGCATGGCGTACGGCAGTGGCGCGCTGACGAAGATGGACGTGGCGCGGACCCTGGCCGGCGCGTTGGCGTACCTGCTGGTGCGTCAGCAGGACGCGGCGGGCGTCTCGATTCTCGCCGGGAACTCGGTGCGCGACGTGCCTCCGCGCGCGGCGGCGAGCCACCTGAATGCGGTGCTCGACACGCTCGAGGCGGTGAAACCGGAAGGCGCGACAAATCTCTTTTCTGCGGCAGACCACCTCGCCGAGAAGTTGCCGCGTCGCGCGCTGGTGGTGGCGTTCTCGGATTTGTTCGACGACCGCGAGGATGCGCTGCAGCGGCTGCTGGCCCTTCGCGCGCGGCGCCACGACGTCGCGGTGTTTCACCTGGTCGACCCGGCCGAGCTGACTTTTCCTTTCGATGACCCGACGCTCTTCCTCTCGATGGAAGACGACCGGCGCGTCGAGGTGCACCCGCGGGAAATCAAGCAGAGCTACCTCGAAGAGTTCGGGAGGTTCCTGGTCGAGACGAAGGAAGCGTGCACGGCCGCCGACGTCGACTACGAGCTGGTGCGCACCGATGAGCCGCTGGACAAGGTGCTGCTGCGGTTTCTCTCGCGGCGGATGGGCGGCCGGTGACTTTCCTCCACCCGGCCTTTCTCTTCGGCTGTCTGGCGGCGCTCATCCCGCTGCTGGTGCACCTGTTCGACCGCCGGCGCCCGCGGCACGTGCCCTTCGGAGCGATTGCTTTCGTCCTCAAGAGCCAGAAGCGCACGGCCTCGCGGCTGAAGCTCAAGCGGCTGCTCATCTACGCGCTGCGGACGTTGATTCTGCTCGCGCTGCCGATTGCGCTCGCGCGGCCCGAGTGGAAGCGCGACACGGTGGCGTCCACGTCTTCGGCAGGTCCCTCAGCGACGGCAATCATCCTCGATGGCTCGCTGTCGATGCGGTGGACGGCGGCGGCGACGATTGGTTCGGCGACCTCGAACTTCGAGCGGGCGCGGGACGAGGCGAAGGCGGCGTTGCGGGAGCTCGCTCCGGAAGAGCCGGCGACGCTGGTGTGGTGCGACGCGCACCCGGTGCCGCCCGGCGCTCCCACCTTTGAGCGGCAGCGGCTGATGGCGCGACTCGACGAGGTGCAGCCGACGTACGAGCCGGCCGACTTGAATCGCTGTCTCGAGCTCGCGGCGCGGGCGCTGGAAGACAGCCCGCTGCCGGGCAAGCGGATGGTGGTGGTCTCGGACTTCGCGATGTCGTCGATGCGGCTCGAGGCAGCGCCTCCGACGGTGAAGGGGTTGAAAGAGGAACAGCTTCGGCCCGAAATCGTGCTGCGCGATGCGGCGGCGAAGGAGCAGCTTCCGAACCACGCGCTGGTCGACATGAAGGCCGAGCCGGCGCTGCAGGTGGGGCCGCGGGCGTGGCAGTTCACTTTCACGGCGCGGAATTTTTCGAGTGAAGCGGCGAAGGACCTCGAGCTGCAGCTGAAGGTCGACGGCGTGGTGGTGTCGAAGGGCTTCCTCGATTTGCCAGCGAACGGCACGGCGCAGAAGACGCTGAGCCACCGGTTCGACGGCACCGGGAAGGTGGCGGTGGTCGAGGGCGTGCTGGCGCCCGATGCGCTGCCGGCGGACGACACGCGGGTGGTGGTGTTGCCGGTGCCGAAGGACTTGAAGGCGCTGGTGGTGAATGGCGCGCCGAGCCCGCAGAAGACGCGCGACGAGGCGTTCTTCACCGAGGCAGCGCTGACGGCGGCGGGGTCTCCGGTGCGGCCGGTGACGCGCGATGCGGAAGCGGCGTGGCGCGAGGACTTCGCGGCTTTCGACGTGGTGCTGTTGCTGAATGTCGAGGTGCCTGGGCCAGAGGTGGCGGCGAAGCTCGCGGCGTTCGTGGAAGCGGGCGGAGGGCTCTTCATCTCGGCGGGTGACCGGGTGGATCCAGACGCGTGGAATGCAGCGCTGGGCCCGGTGCTGCCGCGGCAGTTGCGGGTGGTGAAGACGGCGGTCGAGCCGACGGCGGTGGATGCGTCGACGCGGGCAGCGAAGCTGTCGCAGGTGGCGTTGACGCACCCGGTGCTGGCGCCGTTCAGCGGGCGGGCGCGCGAGGGCCTGATGTCGGCGCGGTTCTTCCGGTACGTGCTGCTCGAGGGAGAGTCGGCGCAGGCGGGCTCGGGGGAAGTGCTGGCGTCGCTGGATGACGGGGCGCCGGTGCTGGCGGTGGCGCGGCGGGGCAAGGGCCGGGTCGCGCTCTTCACCAGCACGGTCGACCGCGACTGGTCGGACTTCGCGATTCGGACGAGCTTCCTGCCGTTGATTCAGCGAATGGCGGCGTGGCTCGCGGGCGCGCTGGACGAGTACGAGTCGCTGAAGGTGAAGGTCGGGGACACGCCGCTGCTGCGGCCGGAAGCGCCGCTGGTGCTTCACGCGGTGAAGGGCCCTTCGGGGCTGGACTTGCCGCAGGCGAAGCAGCGCGATGGAACTTTCCTCGTCGGGCCAGTCACCGAGCCGGGGGCGCACTTGTCACGCGATGCCGAGAACGCGCCGATTCCGTCGTTGTCGTTTGCGGCGACGGTCGATTCTGCCGAGTCCGATTTGTCGCGGCACACCCCCGAGGCGCTCGCCGCCTGGTTCGGGGAAGACACGGTGCGGGATGCGGGCGGGCCGTCGGGGCCGTCGCCGAAGGTCCCGGTGTGGACCTGGCTGATTGTGATCGCCGTGCTCGCGTTCTTCTTCGAAGGCGTGCTGCTGCGAAAGTAGCCGCCTGGTTCAGCTACAGCGGCCTGGGGGGTGAGCACACCGGCACGCTGGCCATCGCGTCGAGGTCGTGCGCGGGGACGATCTGAATGTCGGGCCGCGCCTCATGCAGCGCATGCAGCAGCCCGAGCGTCTGCGCGGTCTGCTCGGAATCGCCATCCACCGCGGCAGCAGCGAGCGCCATCTTCGAGGAGGGCCGCTTGACGCCCTCGAGGTGCCACGCGGCGTCGCCGATAAAGAGCCAGCGATCCTTCAGCCCCTGCACGAGGTAGCCGGTGCTGCCCGGGGTGTGACCGGGTAGTGGAACCGCGACGACGCTGCCGTCGCCGAATAAGTCGTGAGATCGATCGAAGCCGTCGCGCGGACCCTCATCGAACTCGAACGGCGCGAACCGCACCGCAGCGATCTCGAAGTGCCGGGGGATGGCACCGCGATCCAGGTGGCCCTTCAGGCTCTTCACGAACGTCCACTCTTCCGCGGAGAGCCAGATCGCCGTCCTCGGCAGATCGCGCAGGGCGCCGGCGTGATCCCAGTGCGCGTGGGTGAGCGCGACCCACCGCACCGCACGCGGATCGAGCCCCGCGGCGTCCATCAACTTCACCAGCGGCGTCTTGCCGTGCCCGCCTCCCATCACCAATCGGAACCACAGCGGCGCCTGGCGCAGGTCGGCGGCAATCTCTTCACCGAACGCCGGGTCGATGATCAGCAGCCCGCGCTCGTGCTTCACCACGATTGAGCCAATCACCTGGTGCCATGGCTCGAAGGAGACGTCGTCGATCGCTGCCCACAGCCCACGGTGATGCACTTCACTGTCGAGCCGACAGACCTCGAGCTTCGTCGCGGCGGTAGAGGGTACAGACGGCTCGACCCGCACGACGGGGACCGCGGCCGAACAGCCAGACAACACGAAGACCAGGACGAGAGAACGCAAGGCCGCGTTCTCGCACGAGGCCCGCGCTTCAGGTCGCAAAGAAGGTTTGCGGCCCGCACGCAAAGATTGCGCGCGGCAAGGCGCCCCGCAGCAATTTCCATCGAGCGCCTCAGGGTCCCCCGCGCAGCGCACGCGGCGCGCGCGTTGCACTCTCCACTCGCTGCATCACCTGCTCTAAATTTAGAAGGCGTCGCGCAAACGAACACCAACAAGGAGAAAAGCCATGGCGTCCGCAGAGAAAGACAAGCTGAAGGGTGCGCTTCACCAGGCCAAAGGCAAGGTGAAGGAGATCGCTGGAAAAATCACCGACAACCCGAAGCTCAAGGCCAAGGGTGTCGCCGAGAAGCTCGCGGGCAAAGCGCAGCAGAAGCTCGGCCAGATTAAGACAGTCATCGGCAAGCGCTGATTGAGACGCTCGGCGCTGACTTTCCCTCAGCGGGCACTTTCTGAAGACAGCCAGCTCGGATTTCGGTGGCCTCATGAGCCTTCTGTTGTTGGTGATTTTCGCCGCCGACCCGTCTGAGCCGCAACCGCCAAAAGCGAAGGCATCTGTTTCGGGAAGCTGACCGATGTCGAGCTGACTGACTGTGGGCAGAGCTCACTCGGTGGCGAGAAACCAGAAGTTGGCAGAGCCGCTGGGCAGGTAGGCGATGCCTTTGAGTCGCGGCAGGTAGAGCCAGCGGGTGTAGACGCCGTTGACTGGAGCGGGAGGCGCAGCGCCGGTGGTGGCCAGCACCGTGACGCCGAAGGTCGCGGCGTCGATGAGCAGCACCTCGCCCCCGCTCGAAGTCTTGAGGAGAAACGCATCTTCGCCGGGCAGGTACTCCATGCCGGCTCCGGCGGACGCGACGCTCGCCGCAGCGGCGCCGGTGAAGGTCACGTCGCTGAGGGCTCCAGCGAAGGTGAGCTGAAGGCCTTGCCGCTGGGGCACCCGGTAGGCGTTGCGGACGAAGATCGCGCGCTGCCGGGTGGGGTCGACCGCGGACGCCGAAGCGCTGACGACGTCGTCATTGGCGTAGCTGGGCCGCGCGGCGAGCGTCTGCCAGGTCGCGGTCGCCGCGGACCAGCGACGGAAGGAGCCGGCGATAAAAGTGTAGAGGTCGTCGGTGAGGGGATGCTGGGCATAAGGGCGATCGATGGCGTTGCCGCTCGCGGAGGCCTCTGGGTAGGTGCCGGCCGGCTCCCAGTCGTTGGTGGTCAGATTGAAGGCGTCGACCTTGTTGTTGTTCGAGTTGCCGTCGCCCCACACCGAGCCCGCGGACAGCTTGAAGATCCGCGCGCGCGACCGCACGAAGTGGAGCGCATAGTAGAGGTGCGTCGAGCTCGGCCGGCCGTCCGAGTAGTACGGCATGTTCATCACGATCGACGCTCCAGGCGTCGGGCCACGCAGCAGGCGCCACTTCGGCAGGGCCTGCTCGAGATCGATCTCGTAGGCCTCGTTGCCTGCCCAGTCGGCGTGGCCGCCAGCGCAGGCCAGGTACAGCTTCCCGTTGTCGCGGTTCGCAGCCAGTCCGTTCCACGCATTGATCCGCTGGGTCGGAGTCACCATCGCCGCATTGAATGGATCAGCGACTGGCTGATTCGACAGCGCGCTGCCAGGCACTTCGACCCACTGCCACTTCGCAACGCCCTGGCGCCACGCGGGGAAGCCGGCGTCCGTCGTCGCGCCTCCGCCTCCGCCTCCGCCTCCGCCTCCGCCTCCGCCTCCCGTCCCACCGCCGGTGCCTCCGTCAGAGGCGCCTGAGTCGGTCACGCCCCCTCCACCGGAGCACGCGCACAGCACCACAAGGCTCAAGGCCGCATGAAGTCTCATCGCGAGCAGGGTACGACACCCCAGGGCGGCGTTGTCCGCTTTCAACCTCCCCGGCATACGACCGATATGCGCCTCATTTCCCTCTGCGTTCTGGCCTGTTTGACCGCCTGCCCGTCTGGAACATTCCGACACCGGCCGCCGAGCTGGGCGAGGTGACTGCGAGCGCGAACGAAGCCGGGGAATTGAAGGGCACCGTGACGCTGACGGGAGCGCTGCCCGGCACCGGCGCGGTGAAGCTTTCGCTGTTGTGGATCGTCGATCGGATCCTGGGCGCGCCTGCTCAACCGGGTCGCGCCTGCTCAACCGGGTCGAGCCGCGGCAGGGCAACGAGCTGCTGTTCCATGACGCCTGCTGGCTGGGGCGCGGCTTCGCCATGCCGCAGACGCGTTTCCCTCTGTTGAACGACGACCGCTTGAGCTTGCTGGCGTGTCGCGGAGCGAGCGCTGGCCGGGACGAAGTGGCGTGTGGAATCGCCGGCGTGCGCGAGACGATCGTCAGTGGCGCTTCTGCCGGATGGAACGACGGCACAGTGTCGCTCGACCTCTACCCTGATTCATCGTGGGCCGCGGACACCAGGGTCACCGTCAACGGCCATGCGTTCGACGTTCCCGAGTCTGGAGCATTTCACTTCGAAGAGCCCGGGCTCGGGGTGCTGCGCGCCGGCGTCAACCAGCTCGAGGTGCGCACCGGCGGGTTTCCGGCCTGGGTCGGAAGCGCGACCGGAAACAGCCCGGCGTTCGTGGCGGTTGCGCGGCGCGCGCTCGAGCGGCTCGGCGCGGGCTCGAAGTAGCGCGGCGTTGACCGAGGGATTCGAATCAGGTTTACAGCGAAAACCAATCTGCACACTCGGAGCGAGCCGGGGTTTCCACAGACATGCGCCAACTGCTCTCGCTTCTTTTCCTCGTCATTCTCAGCGTCGGGTCGGCCTGTTCCGGGACGCCGACCGGCTCAGAAGATGGTGGAGCCGGCGGTGGAGTCGGTGGAGTCGGTGGCGGTGGCGGTGGCGGTGGCGGTGGCGGTGGCGGTGGCGGTGGAGTCGGTGGCGGTGGAGTCGGTGGCGGTGGAGTCGGGGGCGGCGGTGCCGTCATCGATCCGGTCGGGAGCGAAGTCCTCCTGTACACGGGAGCCAACGGAGGGCTGCCAGCAACGGACCTCTACCCGGCGTCGGTCCGTGCGCTGTACGTCGACGCAGGAATCTCCGCGCAGATCAGCACCGTCCTTCCGGTCGATTTCGCGACTCGGATTGGCGTCGTGCTGTTTCTGAATCCGATGACGGCGCTCCCCGCCGACGTGAAGAACGCGGCGAAGGACCTCGTTCAGCGGGGCGGTCGAGTCGTCGTCGTCATGGAGCACTGCAAGAACGGTTGTTGGGGCAACGCTGCCGAGGACAACGCTCTGCTCGGAAGCCTCGGCAGCTCGCTCACGTTCTCAGGGCAGGGCGGCGCTCCGCTCGCCTCGACCTCGCTCGTGGTGGCGCCGGTTCCGCCGCTGACCGATGGCGTCAACCAGATCGTCGCGTTCTATTCGGGCTCGGTCGATGGGGGTACCGCGCTCGGGACGGTGAGCGGTGGCGATCGCGTCATCGGCTATCAGCGACTCGGCAAAGGGGACACCGTCGCGATCGCCGACAGCTCGATCTTCGGGTACGTGATGCAGTCGGGCGACAACCGCCGCTTCATCCTGAATCTCGGCAAGCCGCTGCCCTGACGCTCGACCTTCGCCCATCGACTGCCTCTTGCTGGCTGCGCGCACTTCGGGGTTGACGCCCGCGGCGGCAAAACAGAGAGACACCCCATGGGCCGACTCTTTCAGCTCGCGATCCGCAACGAGCTGCGGAACCGTCGCCGCACCGGCATCACCCTCGCCGCGCTGGTGGTCGGGATCGGGGTGACGGTGTCGATCCACGGGCTGCTCGACGCGCTCCAGCGCGCCTCGATCGACGGGGTCGTCTACCGCAGCTGGCGATCTCGGTGGAAGAGCTGGACGACGTGGGCGCGGTGGCGACCCGGGTGCGCGAGGCGCTCACCGTCGGAGCGATGGGCGCGCTGGTCGGCGCGGGCGTGCTGCTGTTCTTCAACGTGTGGGGCCTCGAGGTGCTGGCCCCGGCCTCCAACATCCCCTTCGTGCTCAAGCCGTCGATCGATCTGAAGTACCTGCTGCGGATGGTCGTGATCGGCGCGCTGGGCGCGGCGATCTTCGCGCTCTACCCCGCCCGCCGCGCCGCAAACCTGCGGCCGGTCGAAGCGCTGGCGGGACAGTGAGGACCCGATGAGCCTGCTCGCTCGCATCCTGCGCCTGGCGTTGCGCAACACCGGGCGGAACCGCGCGCGCACCGGCTTGACGCTGGGCGCGATCGGCTTTGGGGTGATGATGACGGTGCTGCTCGGTGGCTTCTCGCGCGGCCTGACCCGGGTGATGGAAGACGACACCATCAAGGGCCGCACCGGCGCACTCCAGGTTCACCGCAAGGGCTACTTCGACGTGAAGGAGAACCAGCCGCTCAAGCTCGACATCGAGGAGCACGCAGAGGTCGAGAAGAAGATCCTCGCCACCGAAGGCGTCGCGGCGGTCACCGCCCGCATCTTCTTCGCCGCAATGCTCAGCAACGGGCGCAGGCGACCACGGTGATCGTGCAGGCGGTCGACCCGGTGCAGGAGCCGATCGTGCTGCCCTTCCAGACTGGCGAGGTGCGCGGCTCCATCGTCCGCGCCGACAAGCCGAACGGGGCGCTGCTGGTCGCCGAGCTGGCGAAGGCGATGGGCGCGAAGCCAGGTGACACGCTCGCGCTGTCGATGGCCCGCCTCGTCGTGCACGAGTACGCGACCAGCCTCGACTCGTCGCAGGACTCGCACGTGACTTCCGCAAAGCCATAGCGGACGTCTCCACACTGAAGGTACCGCCCCACCTCGGGCCACCCCCGCCGAAAGGCCTCGTGCAACACCGACTGCTCCGGCGCGAACGCCTGGATCGCTCGACCGTGAACACCGAGATCGGAGCCCGTGAACAGCCTCACCAGCGTGATTGCGCGGAACCAGAGCCGCCGCGGTTGCGAGCGCAGCGGGGGCTGCTCGACGAGGGGTACCTCGCGAGATTTCAGATTTCTAGGCCCGGAGCAGATCCATTCGGCCGCTGACGCGTTTGTGTTTTGACGATGCGCGCACCCCGACAGTTCCTGGCCTTCGGACGACCCCTGCTGTGGCTGGTGATGGCCCTGGGGTCTGCGGCGATTACGGCAACGAGCCTCGTCTACTTCAACGATGACGAGCTGCCTCCGTTCGTAATCGAGAAGCTGCCGCTGCCTTTCGAAGACCTGTGGCTCAGCGCGCTGCGGCTTCACGTGGTCGCGGCGGCCTTCGCGCTGCCGGCGTGCCTGGCTTTGTCGACCACGACCTTGCTGCGTCGGGCGCCGCGGGTGCATCGGTGGCTGGGCCGCACGAGCGGAGCGGTCGTCCTCTTCGCCCTCGCCCCGACCGGCTTCTACCTGTCGCTGTTCGCGAAGGGCGGGGTACTCGCGACGCTGGGCTTCATGCTCTCGGGGCTGATCGTCGTCGTGGCGATGGTTCAAGCCGTGCGCACCGCGCGCGCAGGAAACTTTGTCGCCCACCGTCGCAACGCGCTGCACGTGCTGGCGCAGCTGAGCGTCGCAGTCACTTCTCGCGCGATGCTCTTCGGGCTCGATGCCGCGAACGTTGACCCCGACCGGGCGTACCTCCTCAGCCTCTGGCTGCCCGTCGTCGCCAGCGCCGCCGTTGTCCACCTGTACGTCCCCGCCTCCCGGAGAAACCATGAACCGATGCCTGAGCCTCGTCCCCCTGTTGGCCGCGACCCTGGCTTTCGCGACGCCGCCCGCGTCTGAAACTCCAGACACGACTGCGACGAAGGACATCATCCAGAAGGTGCTGCTCACCCCACTGTCAGTGCGGGAAGTGAAGCAGAGCCGCTTCTCGCGCTCGCGCCAGCCGGCTCAGGCGCGCCGGGTGCGCGTCATTGACGAACATCCCCAGAAGGACAGTGAAGGGAAGGGGTTCATGACCTTCGCGATCGATGCGCGACACGGCTGGGCCATTGACGACGTGGACCTCGAGTGGCGCAAGGACGTCATCACCGGCTGCACCTACGCGCAGACCGGCGAGGTCTTCATCAAGCGGGGCGCCGGCTACTACGCGGCCGACATCATGCTCGGCAAGAAGACCAGGGCCGCCGCCGAGCACGTCTGTGTCAGCGATGTCAGCGGTGCAGTTGCTTCGAACAAATAATCAGCGACAGACGGCCGAGGCTTCGGGCTTCCCGGCGGTGCAGGTGGCGAGGCACGGCCGCTCGTCACGTGCATGCTCGCGAAGGAGCACCGCATCCGCCACGGCGCACGTCTGCTCGCCACACTTCAATGACTGCGCTGCGTCGCGACACTCGGACCAGGCGCAGGTGTTGTCAGCCGGCAGCACGCCTGAGCAGCCCACCTTCACGCAGCCCGCCCACTCGACCGCCTCACCGCGGCGCTGGCGCTCGGCGGCCGACTTCAGCTGCTCCGGGCCCATCACGCAGCGCTGCAGCACGCCCAGGTCTTTCGCCGTCTGCAGCCCCACGGCCCGCCGCGTCGTCGCCGCGCGGCCCAGCTGCGTCGTCAGCAAGACCCCGAGCTCGAAGCTGTCGATGCGCGTCTGCACCGTCACCTCGCACTTCCCGTCTTTCGCCCCCGTGATGACGAACTGCGTCTCGCCCTTCACCGACTCGTCCTGCCGCTGGCCCAGCTTCACCTTCTCGACGTTCGGCTCCGAGTAGCTGGCCCGCTGGCACGTCTTCGCCGCGAGCACGAAGCAGTCGAGGTCCTGATTGCACAGCGCCACGGGCTCGGCGGCCAGCAGCAACGCGACGACGAAGAAACTCATCAAGGGCTCGGAGCGCGCGGCAACACGGTGGCGACAGTGAACAGCATCCACGCAATCGAGCACGCGATTGCCAGCTTCTCGAGCACCGGCAGGCCCGGCGTCGTCTCGACCTGCCGCGCGAGCTGAATCGCGAACACCACCACCGCGAGGGCCGTCACGCTGATGGTCGCGAGCGCGGCGATCCGAATCGGCCGAATCGACTGCGTCGTGCCGAGCACCCCCAGCGTCGCCGCCAGCCCCGCAGTCAGCCCTGGCACCGCCGTCAGCAACACCGCGAGCCCGTGCAGCATCGGCCCGTACTTGTACGACGGCACCAGCACGATTCCGACGCCACCGATGCCTGCCATCACGCCGGCGATGGTCGCGAGCCTCCCCGTCCTCCGCCGGTCCGGAAACACCGCCGGCACAATCAGGAAAAACGGAATCAACGCCAGCGCGTACGCGAGCAACCCGAGCTCGGCGTACTGCGCGCCTACCGCGTTTGACGTGCCGTTGAGCGCGGTCGGCCGGGTCAAGTCACAGAGAAAATTGCGACTCTGCGAGTGCCCCTTCGCCGTCGGCTCTTCCCACGTGCCACCCGGGTACGCGGACATCGCGAACCACATCAAAACGGCGAACACCAGCAGCGGCGGCAGCACCGCGAGCGCGACGAAACGGCGAAACGGAGCGGACGCGGGCAAGCGACCGCCTTCCTACTCAAAAATCCGGTCGCACTCGCCAGCGAGTTTCACGTCGAGCGCGGTGAGGCCCTTGCTGTCGTGGGTGCAAAGCCGCAGCGTCACCTGCGAATAGCGGACGTCGATGTCCGGGTGGTGGTCGCTGGCCTCGGCCACCGCGCCGACCTTGCCGACGAAAGAAATCGCGTCGATGAATCGTTTGAGCTCAAACTTTCGCTCGAGCTCACCCGCAGAGTTCTTCTTCCACAGCGGATTCGCGAGGAGAAACGCCGTCAGCTCGGCGTCGGTGAGAAGCGCGACCCGCGGCATCAGGTGCACCCCGGG
Source organism: Myxococcales bacterium (assembly GCA_038206395.1). Taxonomy (GTDB): domain Bacteria; phylum Myxococcota; class Myxococcia; order Myxococcales; family Myxococcaceae; genus JAGSPQ01. The sequence goes on from JBBRAX010000064.1 coordinate 41,298, forward strand.
CCACTGCCGGTCGGCAACGGGGTGATGACCATCCCCACGGCCGGAGTGCCGCAACCCGTGCGCGCATTGAACCGGATGCGGCCGGCCGCGCCGCCCCCACCGCCACCGCCACCGTCCCCACTCGTGCCGACGCCGCCCGCGACGGGAGCGATGTTGAACCGGCCGCCCGCTCCACCGTTGCCGCCGGAGTTCGCGCCGCCGCTTCCGCCGTTGTTCGGACCATTGGCGAGCGTCTGGTTGCCATCGCCGCCCGAGTTGCCCGAGGCCACGCCGTCGTCGCCACCCTCTCCGCCGCCGCCGCCGTTCGTACTCACGCGGGTGAAGGTGGTGAAGGTGATGGTCTCGCCCTCGAACAACAACGCGCCGCCGCTGCCGCCGCCACCGCCGCCCGTTCGGCTCGGGCCCCCGCGGCCGCCGCCACCCACCGCCGAGACGTGGTTGTTGAGGGCCAGCACGCCGGCCGCTGAAATCTGCAGCGCACCGCCACCGGCACCGCCGAGCGCTCCCGTCGCCGTGCCGTCGCCGCCCTGCCCGCCCGCGCAGCCGCCCCGCAGCGCGATGAGCGTGGGGCCTCCGCCCATGACACCCTTCGTCCCCTTCGAGCCGCCCGTGGCGGCGACTTCGCCGTCGGCGCCGTCGGTGCCAAAGCCCGCTCCGCCTGCGCCGCCGCCCGCGGTGCCCGACTTCATTCCGTTGTTGCCGGTGCTGGTGCCGCAGGCGGTGCTGTTGCCGCCTGGGCCGGGGGTGGTGCCCGACGCGTCGGCGGTGATGGTGCCGTTGATGGTGGCGTTGCCGAACACCGCGAGGATGACAGCCCGGTTTCCGGTGATGTCGAAGAGGTTCGCGACCGGGATGGTGAGCGAAGCCATCGCGAGCACGATGACGTCGGGCGCTCCGGCGGTCGTGAGGACGAAGGGGGTCGGCTGCGGCTGGCCGTTGCACCAGTTGCCGAAGACCAGCGTCTGCGAGTTGAAGGTGGTGATGCCGCAGTTGAGGGTGACTGCCCCGACCGGCGTGAGCGCAGCGGGGTTGAAGTTGCTGGGGGTGTACTGGAACGCAGTGCACGCACCGTTCTGGCAGGCGTTCGAGCCGCCGCACGAGGTGCCATTCACCGCAAACGCATTGACGGGGCAGGTGGCGCTCGTGCCCGGGCAATTCTCTGCGGGGTCGCAGGTGGCGCTGGCGCCAGCGATGCGACAGACGGTGGTCGAGGGCTTCACGTTGTCTTTGCAGGCGCCCAGGCCGTCGCAGGCATCGGCGGCGTTGCAGTCGGTCGTGTCGCTGGAGCCGCACGCCACGGTGGCGGCGGCGAACTGGTTGGCCGGGCAGGTGGCGCTGCTGCCAGTGCAGCTCTCGGCCGGGTCGCAGGTCTCGCTCGCGCCGGCGACGCGGCAGATGGCGCTCGCTGCCTTGGAGCGGGCGACGCACGCGCCTGCGCCGTCACACGAGTCGGGGGCGTTGCAGTCGGTGTTGTCGGCCGAGCCGCACGGTGCGGCGGACGTCGGAAACACATTCTGCGGGCACGTGGGCAAGGCGCCGTCGCAGCTCTCGGCGGGGTCGCACTCGGGGCTCGCTCCGGCGGGGCGGCAGACGCTCGCGGAGCTCTTGACGCGATTCACGCACGCGCCGGCGCCATCGCAGGTGTCGGCCGCGTTGCACGCGGTGGCGTCGGCCGAGCCGCAGGCAGTCGTCGAGAGAGCGAACCCATTGACGGGGCACACCGCCGAGGCGCCGCTGCAGACCTCGGCGGGGTCACAGGTGGCGTCGGTTCCCGCGGGCCGGCAGCTGGTGAGGGCGGGCTTCAGCTGATCGACGCAGGCGCCGGCGCCGTCGCAGGTGTCAGGCGCGTCGCACCCAGTGTTGTCGGCCGAGCCGCAGCTGGTGGTCGACGGCGCGTTTCCGTACGAGCAGACGCCGGTGCTGCAGACGGCGCCGACGACGGTCTTGCAGACGCCAGGCGTCGTGCAGTCGGCGGCGGCGCAGCACGCCGCGCTCGGAATGCAGACGCCGTTACAGAGCTTCGTGCCGCCGCCGCAGCTACAGACACCGGTCGCCACTGCACACGTGCCGCTTGCGCCGCAGTCGGCGTCGACGCAGCAGCCGGCGCCGGTGACGCAGCTGCCGCCGCAGACGCGCTGGCCCGCAGGACACGCGCAGGTTTCGTTCTGGCAGGTCTGCCCGGGGGTCGCCGCGCAGTCGGTGTTGCCACAGCAGCTCGCGTTGGGAATGCACTTGTTGCCGCACAGCTTCTCGCCTGTCGCGCACGCGCAGGAACCGCTCTGGCACGTCTGCCCGCTGACGGCGGCGCAATCAGAAGTCGTGCAGCACGCGCTGCTCGCGATGCACGCGTTGCCGCAGAGCTTCTGGCCCGCAGGACACGCGCAAAGCCCGGTCTGGCAGGTCTGCCCGGGTACGACGGAGCAGTCGGTGTCGCCACAGCAGTTGCCCGAGAAGATGCACGCGCCGTTGCACGTCTTCTTTCCCGTGGGGCATGAACAGGTCGAGCCCTGGCAGGTGCCTTCGCCGCCGCATGTGAGGCCGGCGCAGCCTGGGTCGGCGCAATCGACGAGCATGTTGCAGTTGTTGTCGACGCCGTCTCCGCACGTCTCCTTCGCGGTGGTGCAAGCGAGCGGCAGGGTCACCGTCTTCACCTGTCCCTGAAGGAAAGAGGCCGACTGCTGGTTGAAGAGCACCGTGCTGAGGGTGCCGTTGCAGCCGTCGGCGCCCAGCTGCGCGCTGGCCTTCAGCTTCACGTCGGCGGGGAAGCTGCCCTGTCGAATGCCGATGACGTACTGCTTCTTGCCCGGCAGGCGCTTGAGCAGCGCCTGTTGGAGCAGCGTGCCTTCAGAGGTCTGGAGCTCGAAGGCGATGCAGGTGGCGGAAAGCGCATCTTCGACGTCGATGCGAACAGCGAAGGCCGCTCCCGAGGCGCCGGAACAGGCAGCGCACGCGAGGGCGGCAATGAAGAGAACGGCAACGCGCATCGGGGGGAACGAAGGGTACCACGGGCTGCGGTCAGGTCTGTTTTCGCACCAGGCGGAAGCCGACGCCGCGCACCGTCTTCAGCTCGAACCCGTCACCTTTGAGCTTTTTCTTCAGGCTGCTGACGAAGTTGTCCACCGTGTGGGTGTCGACCACGACGTCTTTTCCCCACACGGCGTCGAGAATGTCGTCGCGGCTGAGCACCTTGTCGCCGCCCGCGAGCAGGCACAGAAGCAGGTCGAACTCCTTGCGGGTCAGCTCGACCGCGCCGTCGGGCCCGGTCACCGTCCGCGCGGCCGGGTCAATGCGAAAGGCGCCCAGCGTGTGGCCCTTCAATGCGACCGAAGGCCGCCGAGCGAGGGCGGCGATGCGCGCGAGCAGCTCTCGTAAGCGGTACGGCTTCGAGAGGTAGTCGTCGGCGCCGGCGTCGAACCCGCGCACCAGGTCTTCTTCGAGGCTGCGGGCGGTGAGCATCAGCACCCGGCACCCGTGGCCTGCCCCGCGCAACTTCCGGCACAGCGCGTAGCCGTCGCCGTCGGGCAGCATGAGGTCGAGCACAAGAACTTCGAAGCGGCCAGCCTCGAGCGCCTTCCACGCGGCGGCGATGGTGGCAGCCTGGGTGACGGCATAGCCCTGCTCTTCGAGGTTGTCGGCGAGGGTGACGCGAAGGTTCTCGTCGTCCTCGACCAGCAGCAGGGCGCTCATCCGGCGGGGAACTTCATCACGAAGGTGGTGCCTTCGTTCGAGGAACGCTCGACGTCGATGGTGCCGTGGTGAAGGGCCATGATGCGGCGGGCGAGCGCGAGCCCGAGGCCACTGCCAGCGCCGCCCCTGCCCCGCTGACCCGGTAGGCGGTGGAACTCGACGAAGACGTTCGCGAGCTGGGAAGGGGGAATGCCGACGCCGTTGTCGGTGACGCGCACGGTGCGGCCGTCGCAGGTGAAGGCGACGCGCACCGGGTCGTTTGCGTTGTACTTGCACGCGTTGCGCAGAAGGTTGGTGAAGAGCAACTGCAAGAGCTCGCGGTCGGCGCGAAGCACGGCGCCCTCGAAGCCTTCGAAGGTGAGCTCGACCTTTGCCTGCGGGTAGCGCTCGGCTTCTTCGCGCAGCGCGGGCTCGAGCGCGGTCAGCGGCACGTCGCCATCGCGGCGCTGCCAGCGGCCCTTGTCGAGGCGGTTGAAGCTCAAGATGTTCTCGACGAGCAGGGTGAGGCCGTCGACCTCGCGCACGAGGCGGGCCGGGTAGTCCTTCGCGCCGGGGTGGCCCTTGAGGCGGCGCTCCAACGTCTCGGCCATGACGCGCATCGAGGCCAGCGGCGTGCGCAGCTCGTGTGAGACGGTGGCGACGAAATCGCTCTTCAGCTCGACGAAGCGCAGCTTGCGGCGCTGGGCGAGGACGGCGAGCGCGGCGATGGCGAGGGTGAGCGCGGCGCTGATGCCGAGCAGCACGGACTTCACGACGAACCTGTCTTCCCT
>JBBRAX010000065.1:0-45519 GCA_038206395.1 Myxococcales bacterium
GTTCATCCCGAGAGAAGTGCCGTTCATCCCGAGAGAAGTGCCGTTCATCCCGAGAGAAGTGCCGTTCATCCCGAGAGAAGTGCCGTTCATCCCGAGAGAAGTGCCGTTCATCCCGAGAGAAGTCGAGGGACGCCGAGCCCCGACTGAACGGGCGGCTACTTCGGCTGCGCGAGCACTTCGATGCCGGTCATCTCATCGAAGAAGATGACCTGCGCGCTGTTGCCGATCGAAATCTTGAGCTCAGTCTTGTTCTCTTTCAGCACCTCGCCGATCCACGTCGCGCCGTCCTTCAGCTTGACCCGCACCAGCGTGCCCTTCGCGTAGCCGCGACGAATCCCATCTTCGGCAGTGAGCAACGGAGCAGGCCCCGGAGCAGGGGTCGGATAATCCTCCGGCTTGAAGCCTTCGGGCGCAGGAGCGGCCGTGAGCGGAGGCGGAGTCACCGCGCGACCGCTGCCCGGCACCACGATCGGCACCGGCAACGGCGCAGGCGTCGCGTACCGCAGCTTCCCCGGCGTCCCGACCTTCGAGTGGCCATCGGTCTGCGCGAGCGTGTGCTCCGTCAGGTCAGGCCCCGCATACTTCCGCAGGCGATCGTTCGCGTCCGACACCACCTTGTCGCGCCGCTTCTCAGTCTCGCCCGCCATCTCCTTCCGCGCCGCCACCGCGTCCACCCGGTACTGCGCCGTGCCTTCGAGCCACGCTTCCTTGAACGGGAAGAGGTTCGTGCCCCGCGCGCTCGCCTTCAACGTGAACCGCGGCGGCCCTGACATCACCGGAGTGACTTCGACGAAGTAGACGAGCCCTGCGCCGAGGTCGGCGACCAGCGCATCGGCGAGGTTCCCGGCGAAGACGATGAACTGCTGCCTGCCGGTGGGGCGGACGACCGAGAAGTGCGCTCCCGAGACGACCGAGCCGAGGAACTGGCCCTTGTCGTCCATCACGTGGGCGGCAAGGTCCGACTGCTCGAACGACGGGCGCACGAAGACGACCAGCGATTCTTCGGCCGGCGCCTTCAGCTGCCGCACCGGGTCGACCGCGCGCATGTAGTCGGGCACGGGGACGCTGCGGCAGGCCGCCAGCGCCAACGCGAGAATCGAGACTGCCAGCCGCAGCTTCATGGGGGTGCCAGTTAGCATAGGGTCCCCACGTGATCCTCGAACTGATCCGAAACGGTGGCCCGCTGGCGCTGGTGGCGGTGGCGATGGGCGGTTTCGGCCTCTTCCTCGGAGTGCTCGGGCTCGGAGCCCGCCGGACACCGCTGGCGATTCTCACGCTCCTGCTCGCGACGGGCGCAGCCGCCGCGGGAATCGGCAGCACGCTTCACGGGAAGCGCAGCGTAGAGCAGGCGCTGAACAGCGTCGGCCCGGTGATGGGCGATCGCATTCGCCGCATCGGGTACGCCGAGGCGCAGGGTGCGTCACTGGTCGGGTTCGCGGCGGCGCTTCCGGCCTTGCTGCTCGGCACGCTCGCGCTTCTTTCCGCCCGGGCGAAGTCGCGCAGCGCGGCGCCCGTCGTGGCGTCGCTGATGCAAGTGCGGGTGGAAGACACGTCTGCTGTCAACCTGTCGGGGTTCGCCTTCGTCGGCATCGCCGGCCTCGCTGCTGCTGGCGCCCTCGTGCTCTCGCGGCAAGCGATCCCGGCCGGCAGGTACGACTTCGACGTCGACGATCGCGAAGCCTGGGATCTCGCCACCGCGCTCGCGGAGCTTCCGGAAGAGACCCCAGACGGGTGCGGTCGGCTCGACCAGGCCCTGACCCCGTACTTCAACGTTCCTCCGCGGCCGATTCCCGCCTCGCTCATCTGGCGACCGGCCGCGGACGCCTGCATCGATCGATGGTTGCAAGGCAAAGACTCGTTGGGCCTGACCGAAGAAGGGCTGCTCACCTCCCCGCTGCTTCAAGACGAAGGCCGCCGCGCACAAGTGAAGCTGCGACTGTCGCCGCCCGAAACGATGAAGGAGCTCTTCAAGGAAGAGCCGCCGGGGCTCAGTCCGCGCGACGTGGCGCCGGTGGTGAAGAAGTCGAGCGCGGCGATTCGCCGTTGCTACGAGCGGGGTTTGAGGAATAACCCGCGGCTCGAAGGGAAGCTGACCGTGCAGTTCATGATCGCGGCGAATGGATCCGTCTCCGAGGCGCTCGCCGCAGAGCCCTTCCTCGACGACTCAGTCAGCAGCTGCGTGCTCGCTGAGTTCAAGCGCCTGAAGTTCCCGGCCCATGGCGGCGCACCGGTGAAGGTGAAGTACCCGTTCGTCTTCAACCGCTCGAACTGAATGCTCTGGTTCCTTCGCGATCTGCGCCGCAAGCGCCTCGGCAAGCGACCAATGCCGGACACGTGGGCGCCGATCATCGAGAAGCGCTTCCCGTTTCTCGCGCATGTCGCCGCCGAGGAAGCCGACCGCTTCCGTCTGCAGCTGAAGATCTTCGCCTTCGACAAAGCCTGGGTCGGCGCGGGCGGCCTCACGGTCACCGACGAGATGAAGGTGGTCGTCTCGGGCCAGGCCGCGCGACTGACGCGGAACCTCGACCTCGCGCTCTACGACAAGCTGAAGACGATCATCCTCTACCCGAGCCACTACAAGCACCCCGACAGCGACGCGTTCGTCTTCGGCGAGGCGCACCACTGGGGCCAGGTGGTGCTGAGCTGGAACGCGGTGTTGTCAGGGCTCGCCAACGCGGGCGACGGCCACGACACGGCGCTCCACGAGTTCGCCCACGTGCTCGACTCGGCCGACGGCGCCTTCGACGGCACGCCCGAGCTCCATGAGCGCCGCGACTACCAGGCGTGGACGCGCGTCTTCTCGCAGCGCTACTTCGCCCTGCGCGAACGCCCGAACAAGAACGTCTTGCGCCCTTACGGAGCGACCAATGAAGCCGAGTTCTTCGCCGTCGCCACCGAGGCCTTCTTCGAGAAGCCCGTGCAGCTGAAGCAGAAGGCACCCGACCTGTACGAAGAGCTGCACCGCTACTACCGGGTCGACCCATGGTCGCGATAATCCTCGCCGTCGCGTTGGCGCAGGCGACGCCCCCCGTTCATCCGGAAGAGAAGTCGAGGGATGAGCCACCTCGATGCCCCTGATGTGCGCCCGCTGAAGTGGAGCCTGCCCATCGACCTCACCGCCACGGGCCTGCTGGGCGCGGGCTGGTTGGTCTCGGAGTACGGGATCAAGAAGCAGCTCGCTCCGGCGAAGTGCATCTGGTGCGAGGGCAACAACCTCGATCGCTCGTTTCAGACGCTCTTCTCGCCGCGCGTCGGCCCCAGCGGTGGCTCGACCGCGGACGACGCGAGCAACGTGGTCTGGGTTGCGGGAGGCGTCGCGACGCTCGGCATCCACGCCCTGCTCGCCTACCGCGACGGAGCGATTCGCGAGTTCCCGATCGACGCCCTCATCATCCTCGAGACGGTGTTCGCCTCGATGGTGGTGAACCAGACGGTGAAGTTCCTGGTCGCGCGCGAAAGGCCCTTCGTCGGGCACCTGCCAGCCGATGAGAAGGGAACCACTGCGAACCCCGACGACAACAACCTCTCTTTCTACAGCGGGCACGCGACCTTCACGACGACGCTCGCAACTACCGGCTGGGCTGGGTGGTCTTCGCGGTCGCGGTGCCGATGTCGCTGGCGACGTGGTGGTGGGGTGAACGCGCGGGCGTACAACGTCGAATCGAACCCCCACGCGCTCAGTCTCGTCCCGGCGCCGGGTGGCATCGGACTGGCGGGACGCTTCTGAATCTGGCAGGAGTCGCCCCCGTGAAGCTCCCCAACCGCCTGCTGCTGCTCTTCATCACCCTCGGGTTTTCCGTGGGGTGCGATCAGGCGACGAAGCAGCTCGCGAACGCCACGCTGAAGGGCGCTCCGATGCGCTCGTACCTGGGCGACACGTTCCGGCTCGCGTGGGCGACCAACGAAGGCGCATTTCTCTCGCTGGGCGCGAACCTGCCCGACGACCTTCGGTTCTTGATTCTCACGGTCGCGGTCGGGCTGCTGCTGCTGGGCATCGTCATCTTCACCGCGGTCAGCGCGACGCTGAACAACGTCCAGGTCGCTGGCTACGCGATGATCGCCGGCGGCGGCCTGTCGAACTGGGTCGATCGCGCGCGCAACGACGGCTCGGTGGTCGACTTCATGAACCTCGGCATCGGGCGCCTGCGCACCGGCATCTTCAACATCGCCGACCTCGCGATCATCGCGGGCATCCTCTTCCTCCTCTACGCTGGCTGGAAGCAGGACCAGGCAGAGAAGAAGCGCAAGACGCTCGAGACGCCGTCCTAGCGACGCAGGGCGCTCTCGAACGCGTCGACGAGCTCGAAGAGCCCGAGCGCTTCCCAGACGCGGTTTCGCTTTCCGACGTTCACCCGTCCGAGCACCTTGCCGGCCTCGAGCTGCGCGAGCGCGAGCCGGGCTGCCTGGTTCGAACAGCCCGCCAACCCTTCTGCGGTCGCGACGTCGAGCACGGGAAAGGCGGGAAGGCGTTCGATGATTCGATTCGCGGCGGCATCCGCGCGCGGGTTGCCGGCCTGCTCGCGCCAGCGTTGCTGAAGCTTCTCGACCTTCGCGGCGAATCGTTCGCCCGACAGGCTCGCGACCCGTGCGGCTGAGCAGAACGCGCCACACCAATCCATCACCCGCCCTGCGCGGTAATCGCCAAGACCGCCGACGTAGGCCTTTGAACGGGAGCCGAGCACCAGACTGATCGGCGGCACGTAGTTCGGAGCCACCCCTCTGCGCCGCAGCACCACGTGAATGAGACAACGGCCCACGCGGCCGTTGCCATCGGCAAACGGGTTAATCGTCTCGAACTGGGCGTGGGCGATCGCCGCCTGAACCACCGCCGGCAGGTCGTCACGCTCGAGAAACGCGCAGAGGTCCTTCAGCAACGCCGGAACCCGTTCGGGCGGAGGCGGCACGAACTCCGCGTCGCGCGGGCTGCTCGACGCGCCGCCAATCCAGTTCTGCTCTTCGCGCAGCTTGCCGCCCGAGTGACCTCCGAAAGCCTCGAAGAGCACGCGGTGCAACTTCTGAAGGCCCGCAACGGTCAGCGGTCGGCGGGTGGTCGACAAGCGCACCGCCTCTTCCATCGCACGCATGTTCGCGATCACCGATGCAGCGGTGACATCGGAGCCATCGTTCGAGAAGGCGACCTTCGCCAACCGCCGGTGCGACAGCGACAATCCTTCGATGCGGGACGATGCAACCGACTCGGCGCGCAGCAACTGGCGGGCGAGCGACTCCAGTGAGCCGTGCCGCGCTGGAACCCGGTTCAGCGCGCGAATCGCTTCTTCCGCCTCGGCCGAAATCTGCGCGATGTCGTTCGGCAGGTGAAGGTCGAGGCCCGCGATCGGGTCGGGGACGTAGGCGTCGTAAAAGAAACCCTGGCGTGCCCGGCGGCCTCCGAAGGCGCCGAGATCGGCCTGCCAGTGCTGTCGGACGAGCGTTGACACGGCGTTACTGTATCAAAGCTTTGACCCCTAAGCTTTGATATGGAATTTCAGAGCGCCGACTCGGCACGCACCTGAAACTTCACTTCACCGAGCACCCGTTCATCGCCCGGTGAATGCACCGACAGCACATGCGCGCCGCGGCGGGCGGGGATGCGGGTCGTGAAGGGCGGCTGCAGCACCTGGGCGACGATGCCGTCGACGCGAAGCTCGAGTGCGCCCTGCCCCGGGTTCGCACGCACGCGAACGGGAATCGCCTGGTCATTCAACGGCAGGTCGGACAGCAGCACGAACTCGTCACCGTTGCTGGGGAAGAGGATCCGCGGTGCTTCGCCTTCCGCCCCACCGCCGCGGCACGCTGCCGCCAGCCACGGCTCATCGGCCAGCCCCTGCGCCTGCGCCCAGTCGTAGTACTCGACGCCCAGGTCGACCAGCCGCCCCTGCCGCGCCTCGAGCTGCAGACACTTCACTGCCAGCTCAGGCGGCAGCCTGGGCGACGACGCGTCGTGCATCTGGCACCGCTCGGCCGGCTCGGTGCCGCGCGTGAAGTGCTCTTCCATCTGCGCCGGGCAGTGTTGACCCGCAAGGCGCCCCGACAGCGGGCAGATGTGCGCGGTGGTCAGCCCCCGTTCATCGACCAACGGCGCGGCAGTGACTCCTTCCATCGCCTCCGTCATCACGCGCCTGAAGATGGGCCCCGCCCCCGTGATGCCCGACACCCGCACCATCGGCGCGCCGTCGAAGTTTCCCGCCCAGACCGCGACCGTGCGCTCATGCGTGAACCCAACCGTCCAGTTGTCTGAGTACCCCTTGCTGGTGCCCGTCTTCGCCGCGGTGGGAAACGGCAGCCGCAGCGCGTTGTCGAGCCCGAAGGCCCGGGCGCGCGCCGCGTTGTCAGCGAGCACGTGCGTGACCAATGCCGAGGCCTGCGCTTGCGCGAAGCGCCGCGGCTTCAACTCGTCCGGCACCTCGAGCTCCGTCCCGTCGGCCCTCCACGCCTGGAGCACCGGGCGCAGCGGCCGCACGACTCCGCCCTGCGCGAGGCCGCGGTACGCGCGCGCGGCTTCCCACAGCGAGACCTCTCCATTTCCCAGCACGAGCCCGAGGCCGTAGTGCTCGGCGGTCGCGGTGAGCGAATCGAACCCTGCGCGCCGCAGCAGCTTCAGCAACGGCTCGGCGCCAATCGCCTCGGCCACCTTCACCGCTGGTACGTTGTAGCTGTTCGCCAGCGCCTCTCTGGCGCGCACCGGCCCGTGCGTCTTGCGGTCGTAGTTCTTCGGCGACCAGGTGCCCTTTGGGGCGGTGAAGTGCGTCTCGAGGTCCGCGATGACGGTCGCCGGCGTAAAGCCGTGCGCGAAAGCCTGCGCGTAGACGAAGGGCTTCAGCGCCGAGCCCGGCTGCCGGTGCATCTGAATGCCGTCGTTCTGCCCGCCGGCCGCCGACTCGAAGAAGTCGATGCTGCCCTGGTACGCGAGCACCTCGCCCGTCTCGTTGTCGATCACCACCGCCGCCGCGCTGCCGACGCGCCTCTCGGAAAGCCGCGCCAGCTCTTCGCGAATCAATTCTTCGACTTCCGGCTGCAGCCGCGGATCCAGCGACGTCTTCACCACCGTCGCATCGCTTAAGCCCCACGCCTTCAGGTGCGAGCTGACGTACTCGACGAAGTGCGGCGCGCGGAAGGTCGACTCGAACGCCGACAAGTCGAGCGCAGTGACCCGCGCTTCCTCTACCGCCGCCTTCGTCGCGAGCCCCGTCTTCTCGAGCCGGCCCAACACCCAGCTGCGGCGCTGCTCGAGCGGGCCCGGCTTGCGGTACGGGTTGTACGCCGTCGGCCCCCGCGGAATCGCCGCCAGCAGCGCCGCCTGACCCAGCGACAGGTGCGCCGCCTTCCGCGCGAAGTACAGCTGCGACGCCGCCTCGAGCCCGAACGTGTTGTTCCCGAAGGGCACGCGGTTCAAGTACTGCACCAGCAGCTCGTCTTTCGTCAGGTGCGCCTCGAGCCGCAGCGCCCAAAGCGCCTCCTGCGCCTTGCCCGCCAGCGTCCGTTCGCGCGGGACAAGCGTGCGCGCCAGCTGCATCGAGATGGTCGAGCCACCCGCGACAATCTTCCTGGCCTTCACGTCCTGCCAGGCCGCCCGCACCAGGGCGACCGGCGACACGCCCCAGTGCCCATAGAAGCGATGATCTTCCGCGGCGAGAAACGCGTCGCGCACGTGGGCCGGAATCTCTGCGCTGGCGAGCGGAGTGCTTCTTCCATCGGCGTCCGACTTCAGCTCGCGCAGCAACCCGCCCGCGCGATCCAACACCCGCACCGACGCGACCGGCCGGTAGTCGACGAGGCCTTTGGGCAGCGGCGCCGCAATGAACGCCGCCACCGCGCAGAGCGCGATCGATACCCCCGCCAACAACGCGCGCAGGCCCTGCCGCACCATCGGCTACTTCGCGCTCACCGGCGTCGGCAGCACCACCTCGAACGAACCACCTTCGCTGCGGCCCCAGACCTCTGGCTCGTACATGAGGGTGCCCCGCGCCGGCTTCAAGATGAACGTGCCCGGCGTCGTCGCGCGCGCCACGAAGCTCGACGTGTGCACGCCCGGCGGCAGGTGGTCGGCGAACAACACGACCTTCGTGTCCCGCGTCTCGGTGAAGTTGAAGGGCGTCCAGAAGCCCATCGCCCACGGGCCCAGGTCTTCCGACTCTTCCGCTTCACCGCCGTACTCGTCGCCGCCGCTCTCGGACTCGTACTCCATGCCGCGGCCTTCTTCGTTTGGGGACGACTGCAGCTTCGCGGTCGTCGCCAGCGACGTGTCGACTGGCTCGAGCCCCGCGGGCAGCGGAACCTCGATCGCCGCCCAGTGCCTTTCCTGATTCGAGCCCACGCGCACCCGAATGCGCACCAGGTCTCCCGCGTAGAACTTCAACGTCTGCCCGCCACCCGCATACGGCTCGAACCACCGCTGCACGAAGAGCCCGTTGTCGAGCGCCGCCGTCGGCATCGACTTCGACGCGTACTTCATCGTCGCCGAGTAATAGAGGACGCCCGCGCCTTCCTTCTTGAAGGTCAGGTTCTGCGGCTGGCCCGTGCCCAGCTTCAGCAGCTCGGCCATCGTCAGGTTCTTCACTGGCGTGTTCAGCGAACGCCCTTCGAACTTCTGTTCGATCACCGGCGTCGTGCCCATCGCCACCGTGGCGTTGAAGTTCGGAGTGTCCTTCTCTTTCGTCCGCAGCACCTCGGTGAGCGCCATCAAGGAAAAGGCCGCTTCCTGCGTCGACCGCCACTTGCCATCGCCCTGCCGCACGCCGGTGAGGTAGCGCGACATCTTCGAGACGAAAGGATGGTCAGGGGTGATGTTGGTCAGCGCCTGCAGCACGGCCCCGGTGGTGCGCGTGTCCGACTGCCACAGCGTCGCGTAAGTGCTCGAGCTGGCCTCTTCGAAGTGAAGGCCCTTCGCCGACTCCTTCGCGTAGTTCAGAATCTCGCCCATCAACACGTTCGCCTGCTTGCGATCTCCCCCCGCGGTGAACATCGCGTTGGCGAGCAGCGCGCGAGAGAACAGCGAGAGCTTCTCTCGCCGCGCGAAGAACTCGGGGTACACGCTGGCCTTCGGCTTCTTGCTGCGGCCCAGCACGTAGGCCGCGAACACCCGCACCTCATCAGGGCAGGTCAGCTCGCACGGGTGGCAGGTGCCGCCCACCACCTTGCCCAGGTACGCCTCGGCCTTCGCCAGCTTGTCCGCCGGCACCGCGAAGCCCACTTCCTTCGCGCGGGCGAGCGCCATCGTCGCGTACGCGCTCTGCCAGCTCGACGCGCAGGTCGACGACGGCCAGTAACGGAAGGAGCCGTCGGAGTCCTGCAAGTTGACGATCGAACGCACCGTGCTCGCGATCACCGCGTCGGGGTTCTTCTCGCCGCTGACGTCCAGCGTGTCGAACAGGTACGTGCGCATCAGCGCGTTGAACTCGTCTTCGCGCGCCTGCTTCTTCGCGTTCGAGCCCGGCCACGGGATGCCGAACTGCCCCGCGATCTCGCGCATCGCCACGAAAGGCACCAGCCGCGACGCTTGCTGCTCGAGACAGCCGTACGGGTACTCGACCAGCTGCTGGAACCCCTTGCCGAAGTTGCCCAGCGACGTCGACGCCAGCGTCACCTCGAGCCCGCCCGTGTCTTCGTAGACGTCCTTCGGCGGAGTGATGCCTTCCACCCGCGTGTCCGTCGTGTCGCCGTACGTCGCCACCGTCTCGATCGCCACCGGCAGCTCGATCGGCAGCTTGTGCTCGACCCCATCGCTCTCGGTTCCCTTCGCAGCCTTGAACCTGAACTTCGCGGTGCCCGCCTTGTCAGCGACGAAAGTGAACCGCACCTCGCGTGGCGCAGTGGGAGACACCGTCACCGTCTGTTCGGCCGGCCCCTTCACCGTCGCGCCTTCGACGCTCGCCGTCACGGTGACCTGCGCCGCCGTCGTGTCGCCCTTGCCCGTGATGTCGTGCAGGTGAACCACCACTCCCGCTTCGAAAGAGTCACCCACGCGCGCAAACCGCGGCATCGCCGGCAGCGCCAGCACGGGCTTGTTGACCAGCAGGTCGCTCTGCCCCGAGCCGAAGCGTTCACCTTGCGTCACCACGACGGCCATCAGCCGGAAGGTGGTGAGGTTGTCGGGCAGCTTGAACTTCGTCGTCGCAGTGCCACCCTTCGTCTCGAGCCCCGGCAGCCAGAGCGCCGTCGTCTTGAAGTTGCTGCGGAAGCCCGCGCCTTCAGAAGCGCCACCGCCACCGCCCTGCGTCTCGCCCTTCTCGCCGTAGTTCCGCTGACGAACCAGATGCAGCAGCGGCTCGCCGAGGCGAACCGACAGCGGACGCTCGGGGTAGATGGATGAGATGGGGTCCGGCGTCTCGTACGCGGTCAGCCGCAGCACCGCCTCGTCGACGGCGTACAGCGTCACTTCGCCGTCCTGCGCCTTGCCCTTCGAGTCCTTCACGTTGACGGTGACCGAGACCTCCTCGCCCGGCCGATACGCCGCGCGATCTGCCTTCACCTCGACGGCGAGGCGCTTGGTCTTCTTCTCGATCGACAGCTTCACCAGGCCGATGCGCGCCGCGGGACGACCGGGATCATCGCCCGTCTCCTGCCCGCCCTTCGCCACCCGCGGGTGCACCAGCACGACGCCGGCGAATACGTTCGGCACCATGTCCTCGGTAATCGGAATCTCGACCGCAGTGACGCTGCCCTTCAGCGCCAGCGGCCGCCGCTCCAACACCCCTTCGCGTTCGACCGTCAGCACGCCCACCGCTTCGGGGTATGGCGACTTCACCAGCACGCGCGCGACATCGCCCACGTCGTAGCTCGCCTTGTCGACCACCAGCTCGATGCGGTCGGTGTCGTTGCGCTGCCAGGCCACGAACGCATCGCCCGTCGCGTACACGCCCAGCGACGACCGGTGCCGCCGCCCCGCGTCGTCCTTCACCGCCGCCGTGACGATGAAGAAGCCCGCGCTCGCCGGAGTGAACTTGCACGGCACCGCCGCGTCCGCGCTCTGCAGCGTGCACTTGAAGACTTCTTTTTCTTCCGGCTCGCTGACGGTGCTGAAGCCGCCCGTCGCGTCCTTCTTCTTCACCGACTTCCACGTGCGCGAGGCGATCGTGACTTCCAGCGCGCGGCCCGAGACCTTCTTGCCTTCGACGTCGGTGACGACCGTGTCGAGCGCGACCTCGGTGCCGACCTTCATGAAGCCGCTGCTCGACCGAAGGCCCACGTAGAAGGACGCAGGGTGAACCGTCACCTCGGCGCGGCCGGCGACCGACTGCCGGTTCACGTCTTCGACCTCCGCCTCGATCGTGTACGAGAAGGGCTTCTCGCCCGGGGCCTCGACCTGCCCGGCCTTGATCGCCAGCTCGCCCTTTGCGTCGACGCGGCCTTCACCAGCGCCGAAGAAGCCCGACGTCTGCTCGGGCTCGCGGTCGTCCCACCACCAGGTCTCCTGCGCGAAGGTGAAGTCGGGCGCCGCGCTGCTGGTGAACATCGTCGAGCTGCGGTTGGCCGACCACTTCACCTTTGCGTCGCTCATCGTGCCGCCGAACAGGTAGCGCGCGAACACCTTGCCCTCGAGCGTGTCGCCCATCACCAACTGCTTCTTCGTGGCCTCGACGTCGACCTTGAACTGCGGCGCGCGGTACTCCTCGACCCGGAAGCTGCCGTTTGCTTCGAGCGGCCCACCCGGGGTCACGCCCTGAACGCCGACACCCCAGTAGCCCAGCGGCGATTCCTTCGGCAGCACCGCCTCGATCGCGAAGGTGCCGTACTTCGACACCTTCACCTTCTGCGTCTTCACCTTTTCGCCGTGCGAGTCGGTGATGGTGACCTGCAGCTCCGAGCCTTCGGCGGGCGCGCGCAACTCACCGACGGTGCGGTAGCGAATGACGCCCTTCACGTACGCCGTGTCGCCCGGCCGGTAGATGCCACGGTCGGCAAAGATGAAAGACGCGTTGCTCGGCGCTTCGCCTTCCCAGCCCTGGCTCAACCCGAACTCGTACGGCTCGACGCCGCTGCTCCATGTGTTCGCGGTGAAAGACAGGTCGCCGTCCTTCGCGGCGGTGATCAACGCGAAGGGGTACTCCCACTGGTACTGCGGGTTGCTGAGCTTCATCGCGACAGTGCCCGGCGGGTCCGCGAACCCGTTCGCGTCCGTCTTGCCTTTCCACTTCACGACGCCCGCTTGGTCGTAGACGGTGATGTCGGCGTCGGCGACTGCGGCGCCGGTCGACAGCCGCGTCACCCAGACCAGCGACTTCTTCGGGCCGACCTTGATGTGGGCCGCGAGGTCCGTCACCTGCGCCAGCTGCCGGGAGCCTTCCTTCGGTTGGTACTCGAGCTGATCTGAATTCACGCTCACCAGGGCGACGCCCGTCTTCGAGTCGCCGAACAACTTCTTCAGCTCCAACGGGTGAACGCGCGCGTGGTTCTTCGGATACTTGAGGTCCTGCCTTTCGCTGAAGTCCGGAGCGCGGGTCAGCACCGCCGACTCGTCGTACGCGTTGCGCGACACGGCCTTCACCAGCTCTTCGGTGCTCAGCTTCCACATCTTCACGTCGAGGCTCTTCAGGTTGCTGACTTCGACGGGGAGCTTCGGTGCGTCGGCCGTCGCCTCGACCAGCGCGAGGTAGCCGCCGGTGACGAGCGCGGGGTTGAGATCGCTGAAGGTGACGGTCTCGCTGTACCCGGATGAATCGGACTGGCCGAACTCGTCCTTCGAGCCGGCGGCGATCTCGATCTTGTACTTCGTGCCCGGGCGCCACTTGCCTGAGAGCTGCACCGCCGGGTCTTCACCGCCGCCGCCGTACTTGTACGCGCGCGACCCGTCCCAATCGATCTCTACCGCGGGGGTCACCTTCAGCTTGTCCTTCAACGTCGCCAGGTCCAGCTCGTTCGAGGTGCGCATGCGCAGCGGGCCCCACGGGCAGCGGTCGCCCTGGCTGCACGCCGAGATGCCATTGATCTTCATCGGGCCATACGTGCGCCAGCTGATCGGCTCGGGCGCCCGCATCTTGATTGGGCCCTCCTCGCCGTGAAGAAGCTCGGGGTCGAGCCGAAGTGCGATCGCCGCGCCCAGCGGAAACGGCTTCTCGGGCGCGAGCGTGTAGCGCCACTGCTGGTTCTTGTAGCCGCGCTGCTCAGGGTCGATCGGGTCGTAGCGGCGGCCTTCCTTCTTTGCCTTTTCCAACAGCTCGCGGCGCTCCTCGGCGATCGACACCTTCTTCATCACCTGCGCCTTCCACACCGCGCCGTCGACCTCGAAGCGGGTCGCGGCCAGCAGGTCGGCGTCCTTCACCGGCTGGTTGAAGAGCAGGTTCACCGTGTCGTCCGCCTTCATCCAGCGGTAGTCGCGGTTCGGAGCGACCTGCTGCAGCACCAGCGGCTGGGTCGCGAAGTTCCACACCACGTCTTCCTTCAGCTCGCTGCCGTCGAGCGCCTTGAGGCCCTTGAAGACGGTGACGGTGTACTGGGTCGACATCGGCACCAGGCCTTCGGGCACGAACTCCGCCGAGGCTGAGCCGAGCCAGCGCCACTCGCCTTTGAGCGCGGGCTCAATCTTCGCGAACGGCTTCGCGGCGTCGCCGGCACGCTGCGCTTCGACCTGCTCGAGGCTCTTCACCGGGCGGGTGAAGGTCACGGTCGGCCTCACCTCGCCGGGCACATCACCCGTGGGATGCTTGGCGGCGACCGCGAGCTCCTGGCCGGCCCCCGGCAACGACTCCGGAGCGACGTCCAGCGGCGGAGGCACCGGCAACGGCTTCAAGTTCATCGGCGGCGGCGGTTCCCCCACCCCGAGCTTGTCGGTGGGCGTCTTGTCGTCTTTGCCGCAGGTGCAACCGGCGAAAACGAGCGCAGCAGCGAAGAGGACTGCGAAGTTCTTGTGGCTCACTGAACAACCCCCGAAGCGTGGAAAACCGCCGCGGTCTTATCCCGCTACCCGGCCAGCGCAGCGCTGAATTCCTGCAAACGCGGCGCCGTGGTGTGGAACCGGAACAGCGCCAGCTCGCGCTTCGGAGCGATGTACAGGTGCGCCGTCTCTCGCAGGTACGCCGAGAGGTCGAGGCCGAGTTCGACCACCCACCGCGTTTCCTCTTCGGTGCTCTTCGCCACCGACAGCGCGAGCTCCTCGCCGTGGCCGCCTCGCCACGCGAACGCGTCCGTCTGGCCACTGAGCAGCGGCCCCACCATCGTTCCGAGGGCCCGGATGCTCTGCAGGTGCAGGTGCAGCACCGGCAGCTGCACCAGCGGCCAGAACTTCTTGTCGCGTGCGTCGTAGAACTCGATGCCCGCGCTCGCGAGGTCATTGCCCGCCGGAGTGAGGGTGAAGCGCAGCGACGCCGCGTCGTTGGTCAGCTCAGCCATGCGCCGAACCTGTCATGGTCTGCCGAGTGCGAACATTTCGATTCTCGATCGCGTTGCTCCTTGCCGCGTGTTCGGGCCCGACGTCGCCGGTGATCGATGCGGGGGGCGGTGGCCCCGGCACCTCGGGCGCGCCGTGCAAAGCGGCCAGCCAGTGCCAGACCAGTGCGGGCTTCAGCTGCACGCTCGGCGTCTGTTCACGCGCCTGCAGCGACACCCAGCCGTGCGGAAACAACGAGGTCTGCGGCGAGCTTGGCGGCAAGAAGCGCTGCCTCTCTCTTTGCGACGGCGACACGTGCGCCGCCGGTTCCGCCTGCCAGACCTTCTGGCCCACCCGCCAGCGGGTCTGCGCCCAGGCCCCGCTGTTCGGCGCGTGCAGGTCGGTGATGAACGTCACGCCGTGCACGACGACGACGTGCAGCCAGTCGAACTTCACCTCCATCTGTGAAGACGGCCGGGCGTGCCCTTCGAACAGCACGTGCGGAATCACCGAAGCCGGCGGTTTCGGATGCTACTGCGAGCCGGGCTTTGACAGCTTTCTCTGCGACGGCACGCGCTGCGCACAGCCCAACGGGTCGACGGTCTGCGACAACAACACTGTCTATTCCTGCAACGCAACCGAGCTCATCGCCGAGACATGCACCACCGAGCCTCACGGCAGCGCGGGCACCTGCCAATGCGCCGACGGGCGACTGTTGCCGTTCATCTGTGGAGAGACGGATTCGTGTGAGCAGCGCTGCGCGACGGGCTGCAACTACGCGGCCTCTGACTGCCCGGAGCAGACCAAGAAGTGCGGCCTGGCCTTCGACGTTCCGGGTGACACGATGCCCACGTCGCTGAAGCGAGATCGTCCCGTGTGCACCGACCTGCTCGGGAACCGGCAGCGCGGAGAGACGTGCAGGCGGGTAGCGGCGGCCGACGGCGGATTGATGAGGGGGCGCGATGACTGTGGCCTGGGCCTCGTCTGCGACACCGCTGGCGAAGTCCGTGGCGAGCCGCGCTGTCACAAGATCTGCTCGGCGCTGACCGTATGCGCCGCCGGCGAAACGTGCGCGTATTCGGGCCTGACTTTTCCTCCCGCGGGCGTGTGCGTGAAGTCACCAGGCTGCACCATCGGCGGCACGGAGTGCGGACCCGGCAAGTCGTGCACGCCAAACAAGAACATCAGCCGCGACAGCTTCAGCTACTGCAAGTTCGACGGCATCGAAGACGCCGGCTCGTCCTGCACGAGCGGCTTCGAAGACGCGGGCTCTGGTTGCGGCACCGACCTCAGCTGCCGCAGCGGCAAGTGCAAAGCGACCTGCTCACCGCAGAAGCCCTGCATCAGCGGCACCTGCAGACCCATCGGGTGGGGAGCCAACGACCCGGGCTCCTGCGAGTGAATCAGGGTGCGTTCGCGCTGAGCCACTTCGAAGCCTTTGGCCAGTAGGTCTGCTCGGCGGCTGAACGGAAGAAGCCGAAGTGTCCGACCGGCGTCGGCGGCACGACGTGCTCGTGCGCGGTCTTCGCGTTGGTGAAGAAGCCGAGCAACGCGTCGATCGTCTCCTTCGGCGCGTACGTGTCGTCCGAGAAGCTCAACGCCTGAATCGGAAAAGTGACCCGGCCGTACCGTTCGCGGCGCGAGGCATCGTCGCCCATCAAGTAGCCCTTCGTGCGGCACCACCGCGCCCACTCGCCCGCGACGGTGTGCGGCAGGTCTTCGCCCATTCCGAGCTTTCCCGGCACGTAGCCCAGCGCGCCGCCGACGACGGGAAGCATCGCGTACATGTAGAGGACCATCTTTGCCTTGCCGCCGAGGGTGGGCCACAGCCGCCAGTGGCCGCTCTGAGAGGCGACGCAGAACGCGGCCGCGACTTTGTCGACGTTGTCCGCGAGGCCAAGCAGCTGGCCGCCGACGCTGTGTCCGACGAGCAAGACGCTTTCGACTTTGCGTTCACCGCGAGCCCAGTCGAGCACCGCCGGAAAATCAGCCTCGCCCCATTGCCTCAGCGAGCCCTTGAAGTTCCGCAAGCCGTCTTTCGGCCGCGAGCCGCCGATGCCGCGGTTGTCGTAGGTGACGACGTCGAAGCCCTGGGTGGCGAGCCACGTCGCGAACTTCGCGTAGAACGAACGCTTCACCGCCATCGCCGAGTTGATGACCACCACTCCTCTGCGCGCGGGCGCCGTCGACTCGAACAACGACGCCGCCAACGGGTAGCCATCACGCGCGGGAATGGTGAAGTCGGTCGCCATCCGCGCGGTCTATGTCGATCTGGGGTATCTGCGCGAGCATGCAGAACCGCGTCGTCCACCAGACCGACGGCGTCGCGTGGCTCCGCGAGCACCCGCTGCCGCTGCAGCACGCGATCATCACCTCGCTGCCCGACAGCTCTGAGATTCCGGTGCTCGGCTACGAAGGCTGGCGCACCTGGTTCGTCGGCGCGGTGAAGGCGTGCATCGACGCGTGCCCCGACGACTCGGCGGCCGTTTTTTTCCAGACCGACGTGAAGCGCGAAGGCGCGTGGGTCGACAAGGGCTTCCTCGTCCAGCTCGGCGGCGAAGCGGCAGGGGCGCGTTTGCTCTGGCACAAGGTCGTCTGCCGCGCGCCCGCAGGAACCATCACCTTCGGGCGCCCTGCGTACGCGCACCTGCTCGCGTTCTCGAAGGGGCTCAAGGCCGACCTCGACAGGTCGACCGCCGACGTGATTCCGCAGCTTGGAAAGATGACGTGGGCGCGCGCGATGGGCATCGAGGCGTGCGTCGTCGCGTGCCGCTTCCTGCTCGACAACACCACCGCGCGAACCGTGGTGGATCCGTTCTGTGGGCACGGCAGCGCGCTGGCCGTCGCCAACGCGCTGGGGATGTCGGCGATCGGCGTCGAGCTCTCACGCAAGCGCGCCGAGAAGGCCCGCGAGCTCGTCGTCAGTCTTCTCTGAAGGGATCGCCGGTGGGCGCCTTCTCGATGCGGGGCTCTGCCGACAGCGGCAGCTTCTGCTCTTCCGCCTCGGCCTTCAGCTTCGCGTAGAGCTCAGGAGCCAGGCTTGCGGCCATTGGCGCCCGTGCCTTGGCGCAGCGATACCGCGTCGTCGGAGGACTGCTTCCTGCGGGAGTTCCGTCACGTCATGCAGTAGCCCGTCATCAGATTGCAGGTCGTGCCGGGCCAGCACGTGAAGCCCGGCGAGTCGCACCGCGGCAAGCAGATGCCCTGCCCCGCCACGCTGCCGAAATCAATCTCGCAGACGTAGCTCGCCCGGCAGCTCGACTGGCCCGAGCGCGGCCCGACGCAGCTCTTCATGCACAGAAAATTCGGAGCCGCCACGTCGTCCGACACGTTCAAGCACGAGCTGCCCGCAGCACACGGCGAGCTCCCGCAGCCCTGCGAGCAGTAGCCGCCTGGCCAGCCCGTCTGATTGCCCACCACCGTCTGCGGAATACAGACGCCGTTCGCCGGAGGCTGACACTGGCCGTCGAACTGACACGCCGAGCCCGTCGAGATGTTCATGCCTGCGTCGACCACCGACGGCTTGCACGTGCCCGACACGCAGGTGTTGTTGTTCGGGCACTGCGCGCACGTCGCACCGTTTGAGCCGCAGCTGAACTGGCTCTGAAACTGAAGCCCCACGCAGATGCCGAACGAACAGCAGCCGTTGCAGCTCATCGCGTTGCAGCCCGTGCTTCCTCCGCCGCCGCCGACACCTGAAGGTTTGCACGACCCCTGGATGCACAGCTGATTCGGGGGGCACGCCTGGCACGCCGCGCCCATCAGCCCGCACGACGCGACCGACTGCAGTGGTGGAGCGATGCACCCGCCGTTTGCGCAGCAGCCCCCACAAGACACCCCGTTGCAGAGCCCCACGCCACCGCCTCCGCCACCGCCTCCGCCGACGCCGACGCCTCCGCCGACGCCTCCGCCGACGCCTCCGCCGCCGAAGCCGCCTCCTCCGAATCCACCCGTGCCGACCGAACCACCCGTGCCGACCGAACCACCCGTGCCGACCGAGCCGCCCGTGCCCGTCGAGCCGCCAACGCCCGCCGAACCGCCAACGCCGCCGCCGGCTCCGATGGCTCCCCCTGCGCCGCCCACCAGGAACCGCTCATCCACGGGCTGGAAACACCCTGCAGTCATCACCAGAACAAAGGCCACGAGCGCGCGACGGATCATCACGCAAGCTTAGACACCGCAGGGCCCAGGAACACAAAATGGCGGACCCACTCATCGCGGGTCCACGGGTGAAGCTTTGAAGGTAGGTTCCTCAGCGCCAGGCGAGGAAGTTGGCGAAATTATCGCGAACGTCCTTCGGCAGTTTCTTCGCTTCGGCAGTCGTTAGGTACCCGTCGCCGTTCGCGTCGGCCTTTTGAGCCTGCACCGCGACGTAGTCCCCGGACTTCTGGACGAACTTGTTCGCCGTCACCGTGGCGTTTCCGTTGCCCAGCACGCGGTGGTTCTCGAAGTTGTCCCGCAGATCCTTCGGCAGCGCCTTGCCTTCCGTCTTCGTCAGGTAGGTATTGCCGTCCGCGTTCGCCTTCTTCACGTTGACCGCGACGTAGCTGCGAATCGACTTCACGAAGGCGTTGATGGATGAGCCCGCCATGCTTATCTCCAGTGTGCAGCGAGTGGGGAAGTGCAGCACCTACCGAGGCATGAATCGTCCGACACCGCTTTTTCGAAGTTGTTTCCCATCCAATTGATTTCATTGCTCTTTTATCGGACTCCGAGAAAGAGATTCGTCCGGGCCTGAACGCCCGTGCGGTGTTATTGAGGCGGCCCCATGTCTGAACCGGAATTCCTGTCGGTCCGCGGTGCGCGCGAGCACAACCTCAAGGGCGTCTCGCTCGACATCCCCAAGAAGAAGCTGATCGTCTTCACGGGCGTCTCGGGCTCCGGCAAGAGCAGCCTCGCCTTCGACACCCTCTACGCCGAAGGCCAGCGCCGCTACGTCGAGTCGCTCTCCAGCTACGCGCGCCAGTTCCTCGGGCAGATGGACAAGCCGAAATACGACACGCTGCGCGGCCTCTCGCCGACCATCTCGATCGAGCAGAAAGCGGCCAGCAACAACCCGCGGTCGACCGTCGGCACCGTCACCGAAGTCCACGACTACCTGCGCGTCCTCTACGCGAGCATCGGCGTCCAGCACTGCAGCAACTGTGGCCGCAAGGTCGGCAAGCAGTCCGCGCAGCAGATCGTCGAAGAGATCATGAAGTCGCCGCCGGGGGCGAAGGTGCAGCTGCTCGCGCCGATCGTCAGCAACCGCAAAGGCGAACACAAAGACCTGCTGGTCGAGGCGCTCAAGCGCGGCTTCACCCGCGCGCGCATCGACGGCAAGGTTCGCGGCCTCGACGAGAAGATCGAGCTCGACAAGAAGAGCAAGCACGACGTCGAGCTGATCATCGACCGCCTGGTGCTCAAGCCCGACCTGCGCCCGCGCCTCACCGATTCAGTCGAGGCAGCGCTGAAAGAAGGCAAAGGCGTGTTGATCGTCACCGACGAGACCGCCAACCCCAAGTCCGACCGCGCGATGAGCGAGCTCAACGCCTGCCACCACTGCGGCCTTTCTTTCCCCGAGCTCACGCCCGCCAGCTTCTCTTTCAACAACCCGCTGGGCATGTGCACCGACTGCAACGGCCTCGGCACCCGCCCCGAGATGGATCCTGATCTCATCGTCCCTGATCAGACCCGCACCATTCGCGACGGCGCCGTCGAAGTCTGGGCGTCCGGGATGGCGAAGGGCGAAGGCTGGACGGCAGACCTCGTCGACCAGCTCAGCAAAGGTTTCAACATCGATCTCGACACCCCGTGGGGTCAGCTGCCCAAGAAGTCGCGCGACGTCATCCTCTACGGGGCCCAGGGCGCCGAGCTGAAGATGAAGTGGGGCGACTACAAGTTCCGGATGAACTGGGAAGGCCTCGTCGCGAAGCTGATGAAGAGCTTCAAGACCACCGGCTCCGAGCCGATGCGGCAGTACTACCTGAAGTTCTTTTCAGACAAGCCGTGCCCCACCTGCAAGGGCGAGCGGCTCAAGCCCGAGTCGCGCGCGGTGAAGGTCGCCGGCAAGACGCTGGTCGAGCTCTCGCGGCTCACCATCGGCGAGTCGCTGAAGTTCCTCGACGAGATGCCGCTGTCGGCCACCGACGCGAAGATTGCCGCCGAGCTCGCGAAAGAGATTCGCAGCCGCCTCGGCTTCCTCGAGAACGTCGGCCTCACCTACCTCACGCTCGATCGCACCGCGTCCACCCTGAGCGGCGGCGAGAGCCAGCGCATCCGCCTTGCCTCTCAGATGGGCAGTGAGCTCACCGGCGTCATCTACATTCTCGACGAGCCCAGCATCGGCCTTCACCAACGCGACAACGGCAAGCTGCTCGCGACGCTGAAGCGCCTTCGCGATCTCGGCAACACGGTGATCGTCGTCGAGCACGACGAGGAAACAATGGAAGACGCCGACTGGTTGGTCGACTTCGGCCCCGGCGCCGGCGAGCTCGGTGGGTCGGTGGTCTCGGCCGGTACGCCCGCGCAGGTGATGGCGGATCCGAAGAGCCTCACCGGCGCCTTCCTCTCGGGCCGCGAAGAGATCGAAGTGCCCGCCAAGCGCCGGCCGATCGGCAAACAGAAGCTGCAGATTCTCGGAGCGAAGGCCAACAACCTGCAGAACCTGAACATCGACATCCCGCTGGGGATGTTCGTCGCCGTCACCGGCGTCTCGGGCGCAGGCAAGTCGACGCTGATCAACGAGATCCTTTTTCCCGCGCTGAGCCGCGCCCTCTACAACTCGCGCGAGGTGCCCGGCGCGCACCACTCGATCAAGGGCCTCGAGTACCTCGACAAGGTGATCGACATCGATCAACGGCCCATCGGCCGCACGCCGCGCAGCAACCCGGCGACCTACACCAAGGTGTTCGACCCGATTCGCGAGGTGCTCGCACAGACCGCCGAAGCGCGCGCGTACGGGTACCTGCCCGGCCGCTTCAGCTTCAACATCAAGGGCGGCCGCTGTGAGACGTGCCAGGGCGACGGCGTTCGGCAGGTCGAGATGCACTTCCTCGCCGACGTCTATGTGCCGTGTGAAGTCTGCGGCGGCAAGCGCTTCAACGATGCGACCCTTCGCGTTCGCTACAAGGGCAAGAACGTGGCCGAGATTCTGGATCTCTCGGTTCGTGAAGCGATGGGCGTGTTCGAGCTGCACCGCGACATCAGCCGCGTGATGAAGACCCTCGACGACGTCGGGCTCTCGTACCTTCGCCTCGGCCAGCCGTCGCCCACCCTGTCGGGCGGTGAAGCGCAGCGCATCAAGCTGTCTCGCGAGCTGGCGCGCGTCGCCACCGGCCGCACCCTGTACATCCTCGACGAGCCCACCACCGGCCTGCACTTCGAAGACATTCGCAAGCTGCTCAAGGTGCTCAACCGGCTCGTCGACGCTGGCAACTCGGTGCTGGTGATCGAGCACAACCTCGACGTGATCAAGAGCGCCGACCACCTGATCGACCTGGGGCCCGAAGGCGGGTTCGGCGGCGGCCAGCTGCTCGCTTCCGGCACGCCGGAAGAGGTCGCGCAGGTGAAGGGCAGCTTCACCGGTCAGTACTTGAAGCAGGTGCTCGAGAAGTCGCGGCGCCTGCGGGTCGGACGCCGTGTCGCGGGCTAAGGCTTGTAGACGTGCCGCAGCACGCGGTCGTCCCAGAACAACAGGTGCGTTCCCATCAAAGCCCGTCGCGCAGCTTCCTCTCTTCGGCGCGCGCGAGCCAGGCGGTGACCATCGCCGGCCCCGCAATCAATAACCCCCCGAAGAACAGCAGCCCCGGCCCGAACGTCCCGACGAGAACGGCTGCCGCCGGGCCCAGCAACCCCAGCCACGCCAGCGCGCTGTAGACCTTCTGCTGCGTGCGCGGCTTCCCCACGAAAGATGTGATCAAGGCGGTCAACCCGTGCGCCGCTGCGATCAAGAACGGTGCGCTGACGAGAAGCCCCCAACCGAAGAACGGGCCCGGGGCCTGCTTCGCGATCATCCCTATCCACCCGAAGCTCCAGACCATCGACAACACCGCGGCACCCCGAAGCCACCCGACGCCCTTGACCCCAACCCACTTCGGGGCGTGCTTCCGGGCGAGCTGTAGATCATCGGGGCTCACCTCGAGCGCATACGGAAAGCCCAGCGCGAGCAGCGCATTCACCACCGCGACGCGGCACGGCACGCCAGCGCCGTCGACGAATCGATCGAGCTCTTCCGTCGAGAGCAACGCATCGAGCACATCGCGCGTGTCCTGGGTCGGCGCTTCCCGCGCGAGCGCGTCGAGCTCCGCGGCAAAACGACCAGCCGCTTGCGTGCCTTCAGGCCCATTCGCCCCGGCGAGAATGCTGCCCTTGAGCGAAAAGATCTTCGCCACGCGATCCGCCACCGACGGCGTGGCTTGATCCGGATCCACCCTCTTCTGTTCGGTCGTCAGCATCGCAGGGTCAGCCTTCGTCCGGAATTTCAGACGCGTGGTAGACGACGCCCGCGCACGTGACCATGAATGGAAGTGCGAGAAGGAAGGCGATCGGGACGACGTCGACGCCACGAACCACGGACGCGATCCCCGCAGTGGCCGGGCCGAGCAGGAACATCCAGCTGAGGAGCTGCAGGTTCCTTCGAAGCGAACGCCTGAATTCCCGAGTCGAGGTGCGCGGCACAACCGTCAACGCGATGAACGCAGCGACCGCATGCGCGGCGGCAACGACGAAGGCGCCCCCGGCGAACATCCCCCACAGATCGAGATGGTACTTGTCGTCAGAGAGGAAAAAAGCGACCAGCGCAAAGAGTGCGTTCCACAACCCAGACACCGCCGCCAGCAGCCGAACCCCGATGGTTCCCTGGATGCCGGTGGGCACCGGCTTCTCGATGCGGGTCAGCCTGAGGTCGTCCGCCGAAACTTCCATCGCGTGAGGGAAGCCCATCGCCAGCAGGGCATGAACGACCCCGGCGCGGCACGAGATGCCCGACGAATTGAGGAATCGATCGAGCTCCTTCGACTTAAGCAGCGCGTCGATCAGCGCGCGGGTCTTGGCGTTCGGTGACTCCGTCGCCAACGCTTCGAGCTCGAAGGCGAGCCGGTCGGCCGTGCGCTTGAGCGAGTCGATTCGCATCTCACGTTCTTCGATGGGTTGCATCAGTCGGCTGCCGTCACTGCCGGATACCCGGCCTTCGGGTCTTTCTGCCGGCCCCACTCGATCGGACAACCCAGGGTGAGCAGCATCGCCCTCGCCGCCTCGGTGAGGAAATTGTCGTCGACGTTCAGTGAAGCGAGATGCGCGAACGCCCCGGCCCGCTTCGTGAGCGCGCGGGCCCCGCGATCCGTCATCATCCCCATCGACAGATCGAGCACCTCGAGCTGCGGCAGGATTCCCGCGTCGGGCATCGCCTCGCACAACGCGTCCGTCAGCTCCGCATTCCGAAGGCCCAGGTGCTTCACACTTCGAAACGAACCGCCTTCCAGAATCCGCGCCAGGTGCTCGACGCCCACGTCACAGCCCGCCGACGAAGAGCCGAACCACAGCTCGAGCCGTTCGAGCGAAGGCAGCTGCGCGTGCGTCACCGCCCTCAGCCGTTCCTTCGACAAACAGCACGTCTCGATCTGCAGATCCTTCAGCGCCGGAAGATCCAGCGGCCCGACCGTGAACTCCCCGCTTCGTAGCCCCAACGCCTGCAGCGCCGGAAACGCGCGGGCGATCATCGACACGTCTCCAATCGGGTGCGGAAGCATCTCGGCCCCATTGAAGTGGCCCAGCTGCAGTGCGCGCAACCGCTTTGCCCACCCGTGCTTCGCCGCCTCGCGCAGCATCGACGGCAGATCGAACGCCAGGTTGTCCCACCGCATCATCCCCACCGACACCTTCTCGATCACCGCCGCCATCGGCATCTGAAACACGTCGCGCGCGAGGCCCGTCGGGTCGAAGTGCAGGTCCACCGGGTTCTCGTGCCGGAAGCTCACCTGCTGAATGAACCCCCACCGCCACCGCAGCTTCACGTGCGCCGGGTCCGGCAGGTTGAACGCCAACAGCAACTTGCGCTCGCGCGCGCGCAGCTTCGCGTCGGCGGGATGCTCGGCCTGCGCGTGCTGTACGGTGATCAGCTCTCCGCGCGGATCACCGACCTCGTTCAGCGCGTCGGCCAGCACGAGGTACGGCGCGGGATCCTCGGGGTTCTGCTGCACCAGCTCTTCGAGATGCGGGTCGACGTTGCCGCGGGGGATGATCGGCAACTGCCCCGGCGCCAGCTGATACCCCTTCATGAGCAGCGCCGACAATCGCGTTTCGTACGCAGCGCGCGCGGCCGTGGGCGTGGCGAGCTCTTCGACCTTCACCTCGCCTGCAGTGCCGAGCCGGCCCGACCGCGTCGTGAGCCGGCATCCATCCAGGGTGAAGTCTTGAAAGCGGGCCACCCCCGGGGTCTTGAGCTCGAGCCGCATCGCAGGGCAGATCGTACGGCGGGGACGTGCAGTCGGGCCCGCTTTTGGGTAGGAGGCGCACCCATATGTTCAAGAAAGCCATCGTCCTCGCTTCCGCCGTCGCGCTGTTCGGTTGCAGCAACGCTACCCAGAAAGGGGACACCGGCCCTCAAGGCCCCGCTGGCGTCCAGGGTGCGAAAGGCGACGTCGGCCCGATCGGCCCGATCGGCAGCGAAGGGGCGAGCGGCATGATGGGCGTCAAAGGCGACGCCGGCGACAAAGGTGAGAAGGGAGACAAAGGCGACAAGGGCGATCGAGGCGATGTGATTGTCGTCGACGGCGGCACCATCGTCGGCCCCAAGGGTGACAAGGGCGACGTCGTCGTCATCAGCGCGGCCGACGGCGGCCGGGTGGTGGTCGATGGCGGCGTGGCGATCGTCTTCGGGCCGGTGGGTCCGCAGGGGCCTGCGGGTCCGACTGGCGCGACGGGAACCACTGGCGCGACGGGAACCACGGGCGCGGTGGGAACCACGGGCGCGGTGGGTCCGGCTGGAGCGACCGGCGCCATCGGAGCGACTGGACCCCAGGGCGTCGCAGGCCCCGCGGGCAACACGGGAGCAACCGGAGCGACCGGCCCCATCGGGCTCACCGGACCGCAGGGCCCTGCTGGCCCGACTGGAAACACCGGCTCGACCGGCGCAGTCGGCCCGCAAGGTCCCGCCGGGCCGACTGGCAACACGGGAGCGACCGGCGCCGCTGGCCCGACCGGAGCCACGGGCGCAGTGGGGCCTGCGGGTGCGACGGGCGCGGCAGGCACCGCCGGCAACTCGGTGATCGGATCTTCGGTCGCCGTCGGCAACGCTAATTGCCCCACGGGCGGCGTGCGGCTCCAGCTCGCCGGCCAGACGGATCGCTACCTGTGCAACGGAGCCACAGGAAACACCGGCGCGACGGGCAACACCGGCGCAACGGGCAACCCCGGCGCAACGGGCAACCCGGGGTCCACCGGAGCGACGGGGTCCACCGGCGCGACGGGTCCCCAGGGCCCCGTCGGTTCGCGCGGCCCCGCCGGCCCGAGCACCTTCTTCGGCAGCCTCGCCACTGGCTCGTGCGAGATGACGATCGCGAACGGCTTCAACGAACCCTGCAATCAGATCGTCTTCACTCGCCGCGTCATCGTCCCGGCCGACACCTCGGTCTCGGGCCGAACCGTCGTCTGCCGCGTCAACGGCCGCGCCCGCATCACCACCGCCGGCGGAAGCTCCGCCTGCGGCGCGGGCAACTACTCCGCCGGGGTCTACGTCGCGGGTCCGACGGGCAACTCGGCGCCGGCGCTCGGCGCACTGCCCGCGAACGTCACCCTCCAGCCGGGCGGCACCTACGACGCCCCATACAACCTCGAGTGGGCCTTTGCGCAGGCGCCCGGCGCGGCGGCCACCTACCAGCTGGGCATGTTCCAGCAGCTGACGCCCTACTCGGGCGGCGCCACCGCGTGCTTCCAGCAGGGCCAGTACACGATCGATCACATCGTCGGCTTCTCGTGCCAGTCGGTGAGCGACGAGTGATCGACGACGTCCCGGCGAAGCTGCCCCGGCAAATCCCGTTCATCATCGGAAACGAAGCGTGCGAGCGCTTCAGCTTCTACGGGATGCGCAACATCCTGGTGGTCTTCCTCACCGACTACCTGCTGCGTCATGAAGTGCCGGATCCTGCTGTTCGTGAACAGATTGCGAAGACGCACTTCCACGATTTCGTGGTCGGCGTCTTTCTGTTTCCGCTGCTGGGTGGCTGGCTCGCCGATCGCTGGCTCGGAAAGTACAAGACCATCCTCTACCTCTCACTCGTCTACGTCGCGGGCCACGCGTGCCTCGCGTTCTTCGAGAGCAACAAGTGGGGCTTCTACGGCGGCCTCGCGCTGATCGCCTTTGGCAGCGGCGGCATCAAGCCCTGCGTGTCATCGCTGGTGGGCGATCAGTTCAACGAGCGCAACAAGCACCTCGTCACCCGCGTCTTCGGCGCCTTCTACTGGAGCATCAACTTCGGCTCGCTGTTCGCCTCGCTCTTCATCCCGAAGCTGCTCAAGTCGCACGGCCCCGCAGTCGCCTTCGGCATCCCTGGCGTGCTGATGCTGATCGCGACGATCATCTTCTGGCTCGGCCGCGACCTGTACGTGAAGGTGCCGCCGTCGGGCCCGAACCCGCACTCGTTCGCCACCGTTCTCTACTCGGCGATGCGCAAAGGCTGGAACCAGGCGAGCGCCGTTCACACCCAGGCGCGCGTGGATGGCGTGAAGGCAGTCTTACGGGTGTTGTTGGTGTTCGCGCCGATTCCGCTGTTCTGGGCGCTGTTCGATCAGAAGGCGTCGACCTGGGTGCTGCAGGCCAGGAAGATGGATGGCGATCTCGGCTTCATGATCTTCGAGCCGTCGCAGATGCAGTTCATCAACCCCGCGCTGGTGATGATCCTCATCCCGCTGATGGCTGGCGTCGTGTACCCGGCGTTCAAGCGCATGGGCTTCGAGCTCACGCCGCTGCGGCGAATGACGATCGGCATGTTCGTCGCCGTCGCGTCGTGGATCGCCGCGGGCGCCGTTCAGGTGCCGATCGACGGCGGTGAGAAGCTCTCCATCCTCTGGCAGCTGGGCCCCTACGTGCTGCTCACCCTCGCCGAAGTGCTCGTCAGCACCACCGGCCTCGAGTTCGCGTACAGCCAGGCGCCCATCGAGATGAAGGGCACGCTGATGAGCTTCTGGCTGCTCACCGCGGCGATCGGAAACCTCGCGGTCGCGCGGCTCTCGACCCTGGTGCCGTTGACCGGCGCGTCGCTGTTCTTCTTCTACGCAGGCTGCGCCGCTGTCGCCGGAGTCGCCCTGGGCCTGATCGCGAAGCAGTACGTGGTCGTCGACCACTTCCGGAAAGCCGACCCCGCCTGAGCTCGGAAACTTCAGGCCTTCAGCTCGACCAGGTTCACGAAGATGACCTCGCTGGTGCGCCCGGCGATCTTCGCAATCACCGCGTCATCCGGCCTGGACGCGATCTGAATCTTGCAGCACGCGGCGAGCCCGCCTTCGAAGATGGTGTTCTCGAGCTCCTGCGCGTTGATGCCCGCCTCGCGCAGCTCCCCGAGGACGTTGGCGAGCACGCCGACCTTGTCCTGGTGGCGAACGATCAGCTGGTACCGCGCCTGCGTCTTCTTCGCGACGTTCACGCAGTTCGGCACTTCACCGCGGTTCAAGAAGCTCTCGACGATGCGCACCGCCTCGTCGGCGATCGCCTCTTGCGCCTGATCCGTCGACGCGCCGATGTGGTGCGTGCCGTAGACATTCGGCAGCTGCCCCAGCGGGCTCGACCATTCCCCCGTGCCGCTCTTCGGCTCGTCCGCGTACACGTCGGTCGCGACCCGAATCCGCCCCGCCGTCGCCTCTTCCAGCAACGCCGCCTGGTCGACGACATCGGCGCGGGACGTGTTCACGAAGAGCGCTCCGTCGGGCAGCGCCACCAGCACCGCGCGGCTGATCAACCCCTTCGTCTCGCTTCCGCCCGGCACGTGAACGCTCAGCACGTCCGACTGCCGCGCCAGCTCGAGCAGCGACTCAGAACGTTCGAACCCGAGTTCCTTGGCGCGCGCCGCAGTGAAATTTCGCGAGTACCCGACCACCCGCATCCCGAAGGCCTTCGCCCGGTCGCCCGTCGCCACGCCAATCGACCCCAGGCCCACCAGGCCCAGCGTCCGCCCATAGAGCCCGCGCGCCTGCGAGAACTGCTTCTTGTTCCACTTCCCTTCCCGCAGCTGCTGCACGTTGTCCGGCAGCCGGCGGTCGGTCGCCACCATCAGCCCCATCGCCAGCTCGGCCACCGCGATCGCGTTCTGCCCCGGGCAGTTGGCGACGAACACCCCGCGCGCGCTCGCCGCCGCGACGTCGATGGTGTTGACGCCGGCGCCCGCTCGAATCACCAGCGACAGCGCGTGGCTCGCCTCGAACACCGCCTTCTTCACCTCGGTGCTGCGGACCACGAGGATTCCGACGTTCGCCGTCAGCGCCGGCAGGTCATCGGCCCTGGCGTCGGGCTTGTAGTCGACGGTGAGGCCGAGCCCGCGCAGGGAATCGAGGTGACGCTTCGAGAATTCATCGGCGATGAGCACGCGCATATTCGCGCACAATACCGACGGTCAGGGCTCGAGGCCGAGCTTCTTCAGCCACGCGCGCGCCCGCGCTTCCAGCTGTCCTTGACGGTACGCGTGCCAGCGGGCGTTCTCTTCGGGGAGCCAGCCGAGCACCGCCCGGAACCGCCGTTCTGGATGCGGAGCGCCCAGCGCCAGCTCGAAGGACTCTCGCAGCTGCGCGTCGGGCGTCTGCGCAGCGAACGACTCCATGTCGGCCAGAATGAGGTGCGGGTCTGCGGTGGGAATCGGCTTGAAGCGTGCGCCGTCGGCTTCGATCTGCGCCGCCGTGAGCCCCCCGTTCTGGTTCGGGTCGTACTCGACGTTCAGCAGCAGCGTCGACCCCGTCTGGGTGTCCAGAAACCACCGCAGCCGCCCCCCTTCGCCCGAGAGCGCGATGCAGACATCGGTGAGATCGATCGTCAAAGCGCCGGCTGCCTCGCAGGCTCCGTGCCCTCACCCATCTGCCGGCGCAGCCACGGCAACAACACGAAGATCGCCGCCGCCGAAGCGAACACCGCCAGCGCGTTCACGATGAAGAAAACCCGGTGATCCCACGAGTGGTAGACCTCGCCGAACAGGCCCGAGAGCTTGTTGCCGATCGACGTCGAGAGGAACCAGCCGCCCATCATGAAAGCGCGGATGCTCTTCGGCGCCATCTTGTTCGCCAGCGACAGACCCATCGGCGACAGCAGCAGCTCACCGATCGTCACCACGCCGTAGACGCCGAACAGCCACCACGCGCTCGCCTTCGGGTTGGCGTCATTGGTCGCGAGCACCGCCGCCAGCATCACCAGCGCCGAGCAGCCCGTGACGAAGAGGCCGAAACCAATCTTCGCCGAGGTCGACGGCTCCTTCTTCTTCCGCCGCAGGAAGGCGAAGAAGCCGACCACCAGCGGAGTGAAGAGGATGACGAAGCCGGCGTTGATTGATTGGAAGAGCTCGGCGTTCACCAACAGCAGGTGGTCGGGCACGCGCTCGGTTCCGGCGTTGGCGTAGATCTCGTCGTGGAGCTTCTGCGTCACCTGGGTCGGCTTGCCGGGCTCGACGTTCAGCTTCTTTTCCTTCTCGAGCTGTTTGTACGTGTCGTCCGGCACCACCTCGAACATCCGTTCTTCCGGGCGGGCGGTCTGGGCTGACGCGTTCTTGTAGTACGCGGGCGGCGCCGTCTCGGCGAAGTCGGGAGCGAGGTTCACCAGCGGCTGCACCAACGCGTTCGGCGTGCGATCCGTGTTGCTCGACGCCCACTCGCTGAGCGCCGTCGCGTTCTGGTGGAAGATCGCCCAGAAGGTGACCACCACCAGGTAGATGACCAGCAGCGCAGACGTGCGCGACCGCTCGCCTTCGTCCTTCAGCGTCCCGCGGATCCAGATGAAGAAGTAGACGACCGGGATACAGGCGAAGAGGAACGCGGTGGTCTGCGGGCCGAGGCCGAAGATGCCCTTGCCGGTGCCCATGCCGCCGTCGCCGAGGCCGCCCAGCACCCAACCCGCGATGCCCAAAGCCACTGCCGGCCCGATGCAGCGCAGCCACAGCGGCGCCAGGCTCTCACGGTCTTTGTTCTCTTTCGGGTTCACGTCCGCGTGGGCGAAGTCCTTCTGCCCGATGATGAAGATGATCAGGCCGATCACCATCCCGATGCCGGCCGACGCGAACGCCGCGTGCCAGCCCCACTTGTTGCGCACGATCGCCGCGACGAAGTTGCACGCGAAGGCACCGACGTTGATGCCCATGTAGAAGATGTTGTAGCCGGCGTCGCGCAGCGGGCTGTCTTTCGGGTACAGGTTTCCGACCAGGGTCGAGATGTTGGGCTTGAAGCAGCCGTTGCCGAGCACCAGGCACAGCAGCGCGAGGTACAGCATCGTCTCGCTGGGGAACGCGAGCAGCACGTGGCCCATCGCCATGAAGATGCCGCCGATGATCACCGTCTTCCGCATGCCCAGCAGGCGGTCGGCAATGATGCCGCCGATGAAGGGCGTGAAGTAGACGAGCGCCAGGTAGCTGCCGACGAGTCCGGCTGCCTTCTTGCCGTCCCACCCCATGCCGCCCTTCTGCGAGTCGACCAGGTACAGGTAAAGAATCCCGATCATCAGATAGAAGCTGAAGCGTTCCCACATCTCGGTGAGGAACAACCACTTCAGCCCCTTCGGGTGTTTCGCAGGGGTGCCGTCGATCGCGAGTGCGCTCATGGTGCGCGCTCATTGCAGAACCTCAGGGCGGCAGGCAAGGCGAACCCAGCATTCCCGGGCCACCCAGCAGCGCCGCCTCGGCGCGCTGCATCCTCGCCGCCTCACCCTTCTTCAGGTGGTCGTGCCCCAACAGGTGCAACAGCCCGTGGGCGAGGTACCGCGTCAGCTCCTGCTCGACCGTGTGCCCATAGTCCTTCGCGGCCCGCCGCGTCGTCGCCAGCGAGATGACCACGTCGCCCAGCGGCCTCGGCCCTGGCCCCGGCCAGTCGCCCGCGGGAAACGACAGCACGTCCGTCGCCTTGTCCTTCTTCCGCCAGGTGCGATTCAGCTTCCGGATCTCCGCGTCGCCGACCAGCGTCACCGACAGCTCGCAGTCTTCGAGCTTCAGCCGCTTGATGAACGCCTTGCCCTTCTTGCGAAGCAGCGGCTCGAAGGCCTCGGCCCCCTTCCCGCCGCGAGACGTATCGACCAGCACTGCCACGGTCAGCTGCCAGCGCGCTTGGCCTGCTCGGGCTTCGCGATCGCCAGCGGGGTGCGAACGATCTCCGACGTCGGAGGCTTGCCGCCACCGATCGCACCGGGAGGGTACGCGGGACGCGCGTGGTAGATGCCCTCGAGCGTCCGCACGAAAGACTGCGACATCAGGTTCAAGTCCTTCAACGTCAGGTCGCATTCGTCCAGCTGGCCTTCGCTGAAGATCATGTTGATCAGCTTCTGCACCAGCGTCTGCAGCTTCGGCGTCGTCGGCTCGGGCATCGACCGGCTGGCCGCTTCGACCGCGTCGGCAATCATCACCAACGCCGCCTCGCGAAACTGCGGCTTCGGGCCCGGATACCGATAAATCGATTCGTCGATCGGCGCCGCACCTTCCTTCCCTTCGAGCTCCTTCTGCGCCTTGTGGAAGAAGTAGCCGACGAGCCGCGTGCCGTGGTGCTGCGGAATCGCGTCGGCCACCCGCTGCGGCAGCTTGTACTGGCGCGCCATCTCGAGGCCATCGGTGACGTGCCGCTTGATGATCACCGCGCTCATCGCCGGAGCGAGCTGATCATGCCGGTTCTCGCCCTTCTGGTTCTCGCCGAAGTAGGCCGGGTTCCGACCCTTACCGATGTCGTGGTAGTACGCGCAGCTGCGCGCGAGCAGCGCGTTGGCGCCGATCGACTCTGCCGCCGCCTCGACCAGGCTGCCCATGATGATGCTGTGGTGGTACGTGCCCGGCGCCTGCAGCACGAGCTCCTTCAGGGCCGGGTGGTTCAGGTTCGCCAGCTCAAGCAGCTTGATGTCGCTGGCGTAGCCGAAGCCCGCCTCCGTCAGCGGCGTCAGCGCCATCACGAGCATCGGCACCGCAAACGACGCTCCGGCAAAAGCGAAGCAGGCGGCGATCAACGTGTCGCCGATGCCTTTGCCTTCCGCCTGCCCGAGAAAGAGCACCGCCAGGGCCGCGGCGCCACCCGTCCACAAGCCGGCCCGGAAGATTCCGCTGCGGTCCTTCGCGCGCGAGATGCGGTCAGCGGCGACCAGTGACGTCACCAGCGCGAAGATCGTGAACGCCAGCGAGTTGCCCAACATCACGCCCGTCAGGCACGAGAAGACGATCGCAAAGAAGATCGACAGCTCCTGCGTCAGCACGAAGCGCACCAGCATCGCGCCCGCGGCCACCGGGAAGCAGAAGTACAGCGCCTCGATCGGCAGCCCCGTGTACCGATCGTGCACCGCGTCCGAGATGGTGACCCACAGGTGCAGCAGGCCCAGCATGCCAATCAGCAGCAGGCCCATGAACAGCGCGTCTTTGCGCGTCGGGCGGAAGCGGCGGAACGCGGTCATGAAGAAGAACCACGCCGCCAGAATCACGATCACCACCACGCCCGAGCCGCCCAGCTGCAGCTGCACCAGATCGAGCTCGTCGCTCTGGGCGCGCATGCTGTGAATCACGACCAGGTGCGTCTCGGTGATCAGCTCGCCATCGCCGATGACCTTCTGACCCTTCTTGAACGTGATGGTCGCCGGCTTCGCCGCGTCGAACGCCGCCCGCCGCCGGTTCTCTGTCTCGGCCGTGTTCACCGTCAGGTTCGCGCGCAGCTGCCGCTTCGCCAGCCGCAGCACCGCCCGGCGCAGCATCGGCGCCGCGTCCGGCAGCAAGTTGCCCGGCACCGACGCGAAGCGATCGAGCTCCGTCATCGCTTCCTTCACGTCGAGCACCGCCGGAGCCGCCGTGCCCATCACGTGCTCGCTGCTGCCGCCGACGATTCGAACCGTCACGCCCGACGCATCGATGCGCGAGAGCTCGTCGCGGCTGGTCACCAGCTTGCCGCGGTACGCCACGTCCATCAGGCCAATCGTCGCCCGCGCCGCCTCGCGCGAGAACCGGTTCGTCACCAGTGCTTCGAAGTCTTCCTCTTCAGAAAGAAGGGCGTGCGCCTCGAACTGCTTGCGGTTGTCGCGCAGCAGCTGCAGCAGCTCGGCGTCTTCCTTGTGGTTCAAGTCCTTCTTCTTCACCGGGGCGGGAGCTGGCGCCGGCACCACCACCGCGTCGTCCGGCTTCTTCTGCGCATGGTCCAGGTCCCACTGCTCGACCAGGCCCTGCATCGTCGAGAATGCCTCTTCGACCCCGCGCGCGATGGTCGGCTGCACCGACGGGTCGTAGTCGAACACCGGCCGCACCCGCGCCCGCGCTTCCTCGCGCTGCACGCTGGTCTTTGCCTCGTCGGCAATCTGGTAGTCGCGGCTCGCCTTGAAGCCCGACATGCCCGTCGCGCGGAACACCTTGCCGACGTCGTCCGTCTTCAGCTCGGGGATTTTCTGGCTCGACAGGCCCGGCGACGCCATCAACGCCGCGCTCAACGCCACCGCGGCCAGCACCGCCGAGTAGGCGATGCGGTTGGCCCACAGCGAGCTGACCGACAGCCGTTCGGCCAGGACGTCCATCGGCGCCGAGGCGTCTGCCCCGGGCGATTGCTCTGGCTTGTCTTCCCGGCTCGAAGGTTCGGCCATTTCGGGCCGGACCCTACATCTGTTGCGAACGAAACGGCCAGTCAGTCAACTGACCTTTGATGCGCTCGCCGTTGACGTGAAGAGGAAGAGCATGCGCCCGTGCTGTGCGACGGAAAAATGTTGCCGCAGCGGTCGCTTCTCGTTCGAGACAAAC
Source organism: Myxococcales bacterium (assembly GCA_038206395.1). GTDB lineage: Bacteria > Myxococcota > Myxococcia > Myxococcales > Myxococcaceae > JAGSPQ01. Next base: position 34,207 of record JBBRAX010000065.1, read on the forward strand.
GCACGGAGGCCCGGGTACAGCGCCATCAGCGTCTGCACCACATCACCGACCGACGAGGTGGGAGGAACCCCGAGCTCGATGCGCGCCCGGCCTTCGCAAGCGGCCTGCAAAGGCCGCGGAATCATCACGGTGACGTTCATCAAGTCGCCGGGTTCAGCACCCGGCGGTACTTGAGTCTGCCATGCAACACGTCGGCGATCGCCAGCAACGTCGCATCGGGCCCGACGAGGCGAACGGGGCCGCCATCGGGGTGCGCCGTCTCGACGAGCCCGCCGTGCTGCACCTTCAAGGCTTCCGCCGCGTTCAGCGTCAACTCCGGCAGCTCGGACAACGCTGTCTCGATGCTCAACAGCTGCGCCGCCGCGAGGCCCTGTTCCATCAACGTCTTCAGAGGAACTGCCTGCGCGAGGGTGAAAACGCCACTGCGCGTGCGGCGCAGCGCCTTCAAGTGGGCGCCACAGCCCAGCGCCCGCCCGACATCGAGCGCGAGGGAACGGACGAAGTAGCCCTTGCTGCACGAGACCTGAAGCTTGAGCTCGTCGGCGCTGAAGTCGACCAGCGTCAGCGCATGCACCGTCACCGGCCGCGCCGCGCGTTCGATTTCTTCGCCCGCCCGCGCCAGCTCGTAGAGCCGCTTTCCGCCCACCTTCACCGCCGAATACATTGGAGGCGTCTGCAGCTGCGGCCCGCGGAACTTCGCCAGCACGCCTTCGATCAACGCCGCGTCCAGCGCCGGCACGGGCCGCGTGTCCGTCACCTTGCCCTGCGCGTCGAGCGTGTCCGTCTCGACCCCCAGCTTCACCACCGCGTCGTACGACTTGTCTTTCTCGGTGATGAACTGCGCCACCTTCGTCGCATCGCCCAGGCACACCGGCAGCACACCGGTGGCGAGTGGATCCAGCGTGCCGGTGTGGCCCGCCTTCGCGACCTTCAGCGCCAGGCGCACCTGCCTCACCACGTCGAAGGACGTAGGCCCGATCGGCTTGTCGACGACCAGGATTCCCGAGGTCAGTTACCAACCCTCCTTCGCCTTCACTTCTCGCAACAGCCGGTCGATCTTGTCGCCCTCGCCCACCGACGCGTCGAAGGTGAAGAGAATCTCGGGCGACACGCGCAGCTTCACCCGGCTCGTCACTTCCCGCCGCACGAAGCCCCTCGCCTTCTCGAGGCCATCCGCGCAGTCCTTCTTCTGGGCGTCGGTGCCGATCATCGACCAGAACACCCTCGCCGTTCGCAGGTCAGCCGTCACCTTCACGCCGGTGATGGTGATGAAGCCGACGCGTGGATCCCGAATCATTCCACGCAACAGCAAGTCCGCCACCGCGGCCTGGATTTCCTGCCCCACCCGCTCTGGTCGAACCCGCTCTGGCATTGATGAGTCTCCGCAAACCTACTTTTCCCACTCGCGCGGCTTCCGCAGCGCCCGCGCCGCAGCCCGCCGTTGATCCAGGCTCAGCGCCTTCTTCGGCTTTCCATTCGCCGCGGCCGCCGCCGCTTCACCGTTTCGATCTTCCCAGGCACCCATGCCTTCGGCTTCCGCCAGGGACCTCTCGCCCCGCGGAATCGCGAGGTCGGCCGGGTTCTCGCCCGAGAAGAGATCGCTGAAGGCGACCACCTCGATTTCCTTCTGCGCCACCGTCGCGACGTACATCTCTTCGATGGTGTGCAGCACCTTTTCCATCTGGTCGCGAACGAAGCCCTGCTCGTTGCCGACGATGGAAAGGCCGATGACTTCGCGGGTCCACACGTCGCTGTCGTCGATTTCAGCGATGGCCAGGTTGAACTTCGCCCGGACCTTGTCTGCCACGCGCCGGACCACCTGGCGCTTCGCCTTCAGTGACGAAGCGCCGGGGATGTCGAGGGTGACGCGCGCAATCGAGACGAACATTCAGTGCCCACGAAGGCGACGACCGTTCAGCTAAGGCTCTGACGGGTCTCATCGATTTCGTACGACTCGATGATGTCGCCCGGCTTCAGCTCGCTGAACCCGTCGATGCCGATACCGCACTCGAAGCCGACGCTGACTTCCTTCACGTCGTCCTTGAACCGGCGCAGCGACGCAATCTTCCCGATGAAGATCTGCTTGTTCTCGCGCCACAGCCGCATGTGCGACGCGCGCTTGATCGTGCCTTCCGACACCATCGAACCGGCGATCGTCCCGAGCTTCGGCACGTTGAAGAGGTTGCGAACTTCCGCGCGACCCAGCTTCCGTTCGGTGCGAATCGGCTCGAGCAGGTCTTCCATCATCACCTTCACGCCATCCAGCAGCTCGTAGATGATCCCGAAGGTCTGGTACTTCACCTCGCCGACCTTCGCGGCCTGCTCGGCACCCGACTCGGGCCGGCTGTTGAAGCCCAGCACGACGGCCTTCAGCGCCGACGCGGTGTTCATGTCGGTCTCGGTCATCATCCCGACACCCTTCTGGACGATGGTCGCCTTGACCTTCGGCGTGGTGAGCTTCTCGATCGCCTGCGCAACGGCTTCGAGCGAGCCCGACACGTCGGCCTTGAGAACGATCTTGAGCTCCTTGGCTTCGCCCTGCTTCAGGCGGCCCAGCAGCGCTTCCAGCGAGTCCTTGCTGGTGTTGCCCGACTGCGCCTGCCGCGTCTTCAGCGCGCGGTGGCCGGCGATTTCCTTCGCCGCATTCTCGTCAGGCGTCGCGTTGATGGTGTCGCCTGCCGTCGGCACTCCCGAGAGGCCGATGACCTCGGCCGAATAGCCGGGCTTCACCTCTTCGATCTGCTCGCCACGGTCGTTCACCAGCATGCGCACGCGGCCGTAGAAGGTGCCCGTCACCAGGGCGTCGCCCTTCTTCAGCGTGCCTTCCTGCACCAGCACCGTCGCCACTGGACCCCGGCCCTTCTCGAGCCGCGCTTCGATGATCGCGCCCACCGCCGGCTTCTTCGGGTTCGCCTTCAGCTCGAGCACTTCGGCCTGCAGCGAGATGTTCTCGAGCAGCAGGTCGAGCCCCATGCGCGTCTTCGCCGAGACAGGCACCATGATGACGTCGCCGCCCCAGTCTTCCGAGAGCAGGTTGATGTCCGCGAGATCCTTCTTCACGCGGTCGGCGTTCGCTCCCGGGGTGTCCATCTTGTTGATCGCGACGACGATCGGAACATCTGCCGCCTTCGCGTGAAGAATCGCTTCTTTCGTCTGCGGCATCACGCCGTCATCCGCGGCGACCACCAGCACGACGATGTCCGTGACGTTCGCGCCGCGCGCGCGCATCGCCGAGAAGGCCTCGTGGCCCGGGGTGTCGAGGAAGGTGATTTCACCCTTCGCGCTCTTCACCGTGTACGCGCCGACGTGCTGGGTGATGCCACCCGCTTCGCCTTCGGCCACCTTCGCGCTGCGAATCGCGTCGAGCAGCGACGTCTTGCCGTGGTCGACGTGGCCCATCACCGTCACCACCGGCGGGCGGGCGGCCAGGTCTTCCGCCTTGTCTGCGGTTTCCGGCAGGTAGTCCTCGACCTCGAAGCCGACCTTCTCGACCTTCCAGCCGTAGTCCGTGGCGAGAATCGCCGCAGTGTCCGGGTCGATGGTCATGTTGGCGGTCGCCATCTTTCCGCTCTGCATCAGCTTCTTGATGATGTCGTTGTTCTTGATCCCCATGCGCTGCGACAGCTCGCTCACGGTGATCCCGTCCTGGATCTTGATGACCTTCTTGTCCTCGGCCCTCGTGGTGATGATGGTCTTCTGACCCTTCTTGGTCGGCTTCTTCTTCTTGCCGCGCAGAGGAATCGCGATGCGGCCGAAGACGAGCTCGCGGATGTCCGACGGGCTCGGCTGGCCTTCCTTGTTGTCGGGCGTCCGACCACGGCCCTTCTGGCGTTCCTTCTCTTTGTTCTTGCTGACGTCCACCAGCTCGCGGCCGCGGCCGAGGTGGTCAGAGACGACCTTGAACTCCTTCACCTCGCCAATGGCCTTGCGACCCGGCGCCATCGGGAAGCTCTTGTGCGCCGTCGACGACGGCGTCACGCGCTTGACCTGAATCAGCGGGCGGCTGATCACGACGGCCTGCGTCGCGGTCGGGCGCTGGTTCTGCACCACCGGCGGGCGGGTCGTCACCACGGTCGCGGGCGCGCCTCCCATGCGGGGAGCCGACGCGCGCGGCGTCATCGTCACGCTGTGCCGCACCATCGGAGGCACCGCCATGTTCGCCATCGGCGCAGCGCTGGTGTGCGGCGCCGCAGCGGGAGCAGCCGAGGCCGTCACGCCCAACCGCGGGGCCGACGCACGGGGCCCGGCGATCGCAGGGGCCGAGGCATGCGCGGCGGGAATCGCATCGGCGGTGGCCGGAGCCGCGACTGCAGCGGCAGGCGCTTCGACGATCGGCGCGGGCGGCAGGTCGGACACCACAGCGGCGCGCGGCGCAGACGGCGGCGCAGCCACCGGGGCCGCATCCGTCGCGGCAGCCTGCGTCGCCTGAAGAACCTCGGGGGTCGCCACGGGCGCAGCAACCGCGGCAAGCAACGTCGGGTCCGGGCCCACCTTCCGGCGAACCATGAAGCCCTTCGGAGCGACCGGCGCCGGCGCTGACTTCGGCTTGCGCTTGTCGACAATCTTTCGCACGGCTTCGTTCGCCTGGTCGTCTTCCAACGATGACGAGTGGCTCTTCACGTCGTAACCAAAGGACAACAGCTCGGTGACAACCTCTTTGTTGTCGAGCTCGATGCCATGGCCTTTGAGCTCTTTGGCAATCTCGTGAACGCGCTTCTTTGACATAGGCAGGACCCCGTACTTCAGAATTTGTGTGGTGGAAAGCGGCCTGATGCGAAGGCTCTCGCCGTCGCACCGAACAGTGCTGACTTCATCGTCTTGCGTGAAACAGTCAGCGCTGCAGGTCGGCCTCCAGGCTCGTCGTTTCCAGCGATTTCATGAGACCCCGAAATGCCCGCTGGAAGGCCTTTCGTTTCGTGGCTGCGCTCAGGCAGCCAGCTCCACAGAGATAAGCCCCCCTGCCAGGGGCGGTCTGTGGCTTGTCGACCACGGGTTGGTGCGAAGCGTCGAGCACCAATCTGTGCAGCAGCCTTTTGGGCTGCTTCTTTCCACACCCCAGGCAGCTTCTGACTGCCCGGGCCTCTTCCTTCGGGTTCACTGCCAAATCACTTGAAAGTGACGTCTGGGTTACGGCGCCGTCGCGGGCGGAGCGACCGGGGGCGCGCTCGCTGCCGCCACCGCTGCTTCGCCCGCCTTACGGGTGTCGAGCTCGGCGCGCTTGCGCTGCTCTTCCAGCAGGTAGTTCTCGGCGGCGGCCTTGATCTGCCGTGCCTTCTTGATGCCGATGCCGTCGACGTCGCCCAGCCGCTTCAGGTCCGTCTCGCGGGCGATGTCCTCGACCGTCAGGTAACCGCCCTTCTTCAGCATGTCGATCGTCTTTTCGCCGACGCCGCGCACGCGGGCGAACCGTTCGTCCTGCGACAGCTCATCAGGGTGGCGGCCTTCTTCGATCAGGCGCTTCTGCTCGCGCTCGGCTTCCATGCGCGCAAGCTCGGTGGCGTCGAGGTCCTTCTGCGAGTTCGCCTTGTCCTGCATCGCAGCGATGCGCGCCGGATCGAGGCCCGGAATCTGCGAGAGCACATCGGGGCTGGCGTCGGCGATGTCCTTCGCCTGGCGGAAGCCGTGGGCGTACAGCGTCTCGATCAACATCTCGTTCATGCCGGGCAGCGCGCTCAGCGACTTGGTCGCGAAGTCACGCATCTCGCGCACGCGGGTCTCGCTGTTGATGTCGAGCTTCCACCCGGTGAGCTGGGCGGCGAGGCGCACGTTCTGGCCGTGGCGGCCGATCGCCAACGACAGCTGGTCGTCGGGCACGATGATCTCCATCGCGTGGTTCGCCTCGTCGATGATGACGCGCGCGACCTCGGCGGGGGCCAGGGCGCTGCAAACGAAGCGCGCCGGATCCTCGTCCCACGGGACGATGTCGATCTTCTCGCCGCGCAGTTCCTGCACGACGGCCTGCACGCGGCTGCCCTTCATGCCGACGCAAGCGCCGACAGGGTCGACGTCACCATCGCGCGAGCTGACGGCAATCTTGGCGCGGCGGCCCGGCTCACGGGCGGCGGCTTCGATCACCACGATGCCTTCGGCGATTTCCGGCACTTCCATCTCGAACAGCTTCGTCAGCAGGTTCACCGACGCGCGCGAGAGGATGATCTGCGGCCCCTTCGACTCGCGCAGCACGTCGATCACGAACGCCTGCACGCGGTCGCCCGGGCGGTAGGTCTCGCGCGGAACCTGCTCGCGCACCGGCAACACCGCTTCCGCGCGGCCGAGGTCGACGATCAGGTTTCCGCGTTCCATGCGGCGCGCGATGCCCGTGACGATCTCATTCTTGCGGTCTTTGTATTCGTTGAAGACGTTCTCGCGCTCGACGTCGCGCGTGCGCTGCAGCAACACCTGCTTCGCCGTCTGCGCAGCGATGCGGCCGAACCCGCGGCGAAAGGTCTTGAGGCCGAGCACGTCGCCGTACTGTTCGTCTTGCGCCTTGGCTTCCGCGGCGTCTTCGTCACGGTAGAAGATCTGAAAAACGAGCTCGTCGCCCGCCTGCACGTCCATGCCCTTCGCGCGCGCGGCCGCGGTCGTCAGCTGGTTGATGGCGTTGATCGGGTCCGACACCTGCTCGACGACGTTGATGGCCTGGAAGATCTCGACCACGCCCTTGTCGGCCTCGAATTTCGCTTCGAGCGCGCGATCCTGCCCGAAGTGTTTCTTCGCAGCAGTCTGCATCGCGTCCTCGAGGGTCATCACGAGGATGGCTTTATCGATGCCCTTGTCTTTCGCGACCTGGGTGAGGACGTCATCCAACTTCAGAGTGGCAGCAACGGGAGTCATGGTGTTTCTCCTCGGCCTTCGACCACGGCCTGTATGTGAACTGCAGGAACTTCAGTCTTCAAAACTCGAACTCCAGGTTCGCTTTCGCGATGTCCTTCAGCGGCACGGTGAAGCTGCCCGCTCCTTCAATCTCGACGATGACCTTGTCGGCGTCCGCGGCCTTCAACACCCCCAGGAAGTTCTTCCGGGGCGGCTCGAACAGCGGGCCGAACGTCTTCAGCTTCACCTTCTTTCCCACCGCCTTTGCGAAGTGCTCGGGCCGCGTCAGCGGGCGGTTGAGGCCCGGGCTCGAGACCTCGAGGCTGTACTCGTTGGGAATGAAGTCTTCGACATCGAACACCGTGTCGACGGCCTGCGACGCACGCGTACAGTCTTCGAGGCCTACGCCCCCGCCCGGCTTGTCGATGAACATCCGAAGAATGAAGCCCTCGCGCTCACGCACGTACTCGACGTCGACGAGCTCCAGGCCCTCGGCGTCAAGCAACGGCGAGGCGAGCTCGCGCACCTTCTGTTCGATGTTTTGTTTGTCCAGGGCCATGCAAAACCAAAAAAAAATGGGCCAGCGGCCCACTCTTCGAAACCGCCGAAAAATGTCGGACAGCGACCTACTACAGACGCACCAGAGGTGTAAACCAGCCCCATGATCCTCGCCGCCGCGCTGCAGATGACGTCCACCGCCGCGAAACCGGACAACGTCGCCACGGCCACCCGCCTGATTCGACAGGCACACGGCTTTGGCGCCCGCTTCATCGGGCTGCCTGAAAACTTCGCGTGGATGGGGCCCGAGGCCGATCGGGCTTCGGCCACCGAGCCGCTGGACGGGCCGACCCTGAGCACCCTCGCCACGCTCGCCCGCGAGCTGAAAATCACCCTGCTGGGCGGCAGCGTCCTCGAGTCCGGCGCGCCCGGCGGCCGCAACTACAACACCAGCGTCCTCTTCGGGCCCGACGGCGAACGGTTGGGGACCTACCGGAAGATGCACCTGTTTGACGTCGAGGTGGGTGATGGGCAGACCTACAGGGAATCGGCGGCGGTCGCTCCGGGCACCGAAGTCGTGGTGGCCCAGACGGGGTTCGGCAAAGTCGGCCTGAGCGTCTGCTACGACTTGCGCTTCCCCGAGCTCTACCGGCAGATGGCGAAGGACGGCGCGACGACGCTCACCGTGCCGGCGGCCTTCACGCTCGCGACGGGCAAGGATCACTGGGAAGTGCTGCTGCGCGCGCGGGCAATCGAGAACCAGGCCTATGTGCTTGCGCCGGCGCAGCAGGGCAAGCACCCGAAAGACCGGATGACCTGGGGCCACGCGATGCTGGTCGACCCGTGGGGCCTGGTGACGGCGCGCGCGTCAGAGGGAGAAGGAATCGCGCTGGGGCAGATCGACGACGCGCTGGTGGCGCGGATCCGGAAGAACCTGCCCGTGCTGAACCACCGAAAGCTCTAGAAGATCGCCACGGTCGTCATCGTCGACGGCGCCCAGCTCGACAGCGGCGGCGGCGGCGGCGGCGGCGGGCCAGGCGGCTGATCCGCGGGAGGCGGAGGAGGCGGGGGACCCGGCGGCGGCGTGTACTGCTCTTCTACCGGTGCGGCCGCGGGCCCACTTGGCCCTTTGAGCCGACTGACAAGAGAGATGGTGCCGATGATGCCGAGCACGATGGTCCCCGAGAGGATCAGCACGCCGACGATGATGCTCGCGTACCAGAGGACCACGATCCCGAGGATCAGCGTACCCAAGGCCGCCGACAGCAAGACGATCGGCAGCACGAGGCTGGGCTTCTCGAGGCTCCGGCTGCCACCCCCGCGATCGGCCATCTCGACGGCGCGCGAAGGAAGCTCGCTTTCTGCGATCAGCCGGACGTGCGGGTAGGCGGGTGAGTCGTTGGTCAGCGAAACCGTGCAGCTCATCAGTAACAGCGCAGTCAGCATCAGTGCGTTCCCCACCGCGCGAGCACGCAGGTGACGTTGTCGTTGCCACCATTCGCGTTCGCGCTGTCGATCAGCTGGCTGCATGCCAGGTTCAGGTCTTTCGTCTTGTTCAGGATGTCCTGCATCGCGGGGTCGGTGACCATGCCCGACAGGCCGTCGCTGCAGAGGAGGAAGATGTCGCCGTCCTGCGGCTCGAGGCGGCTGACGTCGACCTGCACGTTGTCCTTCATGCCCAGCGCGCGAACGATCACGTTCTTGTGGGGAAAGGCTTCCACTTCTTCGGGCGTGAGCTTCTTCGCCTTGAGGTAGTCGTTGAGCAGCGAGTGGTCTTCGGTGACCTGCTTCAGCACGCCGTTGCGGAAGAAGTAGACGCGGCTGTCACCGACGTGGGCGACGACGGCGATCTTTTCGGCGAAGTGCACCGAGACGACGGTGGTGCCCATGCCCTTGTACTTCTGCTCGGCCGACGCCTTCTCGAAGATGCGCAGGTTGGCGAGCTTGATGCCGGTGGCGAGCCGGTTCTCGTCATAGTTGCGCGTCTTGTCCATCTTGTATGGCCAGGTGGCGTCCTGGTCGCGCGCGGTGATCTTGAAGAACTCGGCGAGCTCTTCGACTGCGATCTTGGACGCGATCTCGCCGGAAGAATGGCCACCCATTCCGTCTGCGACGACGAACAACCGCTCTTCCGGGAGGAGGAGGTAGTTGTCTTCGTTATGGTTTCGCTTCATCCCAACGTGGGAGAGGCCAAATACGTCGAGTCTCATGAGGGGGGCGGCGTCGCTTGCGCTGGGTGCTTCGGCGGTGGCGGAGTTAAGCAAGGGGTCCCCCGCTGGTCAAAGGAAGTTCGATGGGTTCGAAGACGAGCTGGTCACCTTCGACCGTGCCGCTGGCCGAGCTGGTGCCAGAAGGCAGCTCGAGCACCGAGTGCGCGCCGAAGTAGATGGAAGAGATTCGCCACGGCACCATCGCGCTGCAAACCTTCACCACCTTGAGCTGCTTGTCGAGAAAGACCGCATCGATCGGAATCTTCATGAAGAAGGTGTGAATCGAGTTGCAGGGGCTGATGTGGAGCGCTGAGCCGAAGGGCAGTTCTTTCTTTCCCATCAAGCCGACGAAGCGGCTGACGAAGGTGTCGGCGACGAGGCCCTGGGAGGCGAGCAGCTTTTCCCGGGTCTGATTGACGACCTTGATGGGCACCCGCGACAGCCTACGCCACAACACGTACCCTGCGGGGGTGCTGAAGCCGTCTGCGAAGCCTTTTCATCTGGTGCTGGTTTCCCCACAGATTCCCCCGAACACGGGAAACGTGGCGCGGCTCTGTGCGGTCACCGGCTGCAAGCTCGAGCTCGTCGAGCCGCTGGGCTTTTCGATCGCCGACAAGGAGCTCAAGCGAGCGGGCCTCGACTACTGGGACAAGGTCTTCCTCAAATTGCACCCGACGTACGAGGCCTACCTGGCGGCGACTCCCGGGGCGCGGCGCTTCCTCTTCTCTGCGCGGGCGACGACCTCGCTGTGGGACGTGAAGTTCGAAGCGGGCGATCATCTGGTGTTCGGGTCTGAGACGAAGGGCCTGGCCCCCGAGGTGATGGCGTCGGGCGGCGAGCCAGTGACGATTCCGATGCTCGAAGAGAGGCGGTCGCTCAACCTCTCGACGGCGGTCGGAATCGCCGGTTACGAGGCGTTGAGGCAGATCCGTGGGTAGACTCGCCGCGCTCATGGCCGGCCCTTCGATTGCACAGGCATTGCTCGACGCGCATCAGCGCAAGGCGAGCGGTTGGATGACGGTTCAGACGCTGGGGCGCGAGTCGCGGCTGATGCTGCGAGACGGTGACCTGGTCGGAGCGCAGATGGGCTTCGGGCACCAGACGATGCTGCAGGGGTTGCTGCAGTCGAGGCGGCTGAACCTCGGGCAGCTCGATGCGCTCTGGGCGCGCGGGGAAGCAGGCAAGTCGGACGGCGAGACGCTGGAAGAGCTGGGGTCGTCGCCGGAAGAGGCGCGCGTGCAGCAGGCGCTGGCGAACGTGCGGCGGCTGACCGAGCTGGGTGAGTCGGTGAAGTTCGAGGAAGGCGAGGTCGCGGGCGATTCGTTGCTGTCGGGCGTGCAGTTGGTGCGCGCGGCGTTCGAGGCGATCTTCTCGGACTCGGCGGATGCGCCGGTGTTCCGCTGCGTAGATCTCGCGGCGAGCCAGGACTGGGCGATGTCACCCGATGAGCGAGCGCTCGTCGAGAGCTTTGGTTCGTTTCGATCGGCGCAGGGGCTGGCGAAGGATCGCCGCGTGCTGCTCGAGCTGCTGACCCAGGTCGGAGCGTTCGAGTCCGTGTCCGCGCTCGAGTGGAAGCAGCGCGAGGACGCGCGGATTCAGGCAGAGGAAGAAGAGGAGCGGCTCGCGGAAGAAGCGCGCGTCGCACGGGTCGCCGAGGAAGCACGGGTCGCCGAGGAAGCACGCCTCGCCGAGGAAGCGCGGGTCGCCGAGGAAGCGCGGGTCGCCGAGGAAGCACGGGTCGCCGAGGAAGCACGGGTCGCCGAGGAAGCACGGGTCGCCGAGGAAGCACGGG
>JBBRAX010000066.1:0-44580 GCA_038206395.1 Myxococcales bacterium
GCAATCCGATGAGACGGTGGGCCGAGCGCAGATTCGGAGACCCGGACCTCCGCGCGCGGCTCGGAGCTCGCACGGCAATCGAGGGTCGGAGGTCGAAGCCGCATGAATGACGAATTCGAGCGGCTCGCGGAGTACGCCGAGCGCGCCCGCCAGGGCAACCTTGCGAAGGGCGCCGACAAGCTCGCCGAGCAGCACAAGCTGTTCGTGCGCGACCGCCTCGCGCGGTTGCTCGACGACGGTTCGTTCGTGGAAGACGGCCTGCTCGCGAACGCGCTCGCCGGCGATCTACCGGCCGACGGTGTGGTCACGGGCGTGGGCCGGATCGACGGGCGACCCGTGTGCGTGATGGCCAACGACCCGACGGTGAAGGCCGGTTCGTGGGGTGCGCGCACGGTCGAGAAGATCGTGCGCCTCACCGAGCACGCGCTGCGCCATGAGCTGCCGGTTGTGTATCTCGTCGACTCCGCGGGTGCGCGCATCACCGATCAGGTCGAGTTGTTCCCCGGCCGCCGGGGTGCCGGACGGATCTTCGCCAACGAGGTGCGCCTCTCGGGCAAGGTCCCGCAGGTGTGCTGCCTGTTCGGGCCGTCGGCCGCGGGCGGTGCGTACATCCCCGCGTTCTGCGACGCGGTGTTCATGGTGGAAGAGAACGCTTCGATGTACCTCGGCTCGCCGCGCATGGCCGAAGTGGTGATCGGGGAGAAGGTGTCGCTCGAGGAGATGGGCGGGGCGCGTATGCACGCGACCGTGAGCGGTTGCGGTGACAACCTATGCGCCTCCGACGAAGACGCGATCGACGCGGCAAGGCGTTTCCTCTCCTACCTCCCGACGTCGTGGCACGATCCCGCGCCGGCGAGCGAGGCGGCCGAGCCCGTAGAGAATGCTCGACCGATCCGGTTGACGGTGCCGAAGGAAGAGCGTCGTGCCTACGACATGCACAAGGTGATCGACGCGCTCGTGGATGCCGGCTCGTTCTTCGAGTTGAAGCCGTTGTGGGCGAAGGAGCTCATCATCGGGTTCGCGCGGCTCCGCGGGGAAGTGGTCGGCCTCGTCGCGAACAACCCGCTGCATCTCGGCGGGGTGTTGTTTGTCGACTCCGCCGACAAGGCCGCGCGCTTCATCTGGCTCTGCGACGCGTTCAACGTTCCGCTCGTCTACCTGGCCGACGTGCCGGGCTTCATGATTGGGACGAAGGTCGAACGCGCGGGCATCATTCGCGCGGGCGCCAAGATGATCTCGGCGGTGTCGGAAGCCAGCGTGCCGAAGATCTCGGTCGTCGTTCGCAAGGCCTACGGCGCCGGCCTCTACGCGATGAGCGGCCCCGGCTTCTCGCCCGACTGCACGCTCGCCCTCCCCGGAGCGATGATCGCCGTGATGGGCCCCGAGGCCGCCGTCAACGCGGTCTACTTCAACAAGATCCAGGAAAAGCCTGAAGGCGAACGCGCTGACTACGTGAAGACCCTGCGCGACGAGTACCGGGCCGACGTCGACCTGCTGAAGCTCGCCAGCGAGCTGATCATCGATGAGATCGTGCCGGGCGATGGCCTGCGCAGCGAGCTGGTGGCCCGACTCAAGATCTACGGCGACGCGTACGTGTGCCCGCCGAAGAAGAAGCACAGCGTCCTGCCGGTCTGAGCAGGTGAACCTGGGCTGACTTCGCGCTAAGAGCGGCACGTGGAAATCGAGCTTCCGGACGACATCAAGGCCCTGCGTTCCTCCATTCGGGACTTCTGCGAGAAGAACGTGAAGTCGCAGTCTCGCGAGTGGGATCGCAGCGAGCAGTTCCCCCTCAAGGTCGTGAAGGAGCTCGGCGCGATGGGCGTGATGGGCATCCGCGTCGGCGAGGAGTACGGCGGCGCTGGCATGGGCTCGCTGGCAGTGGCGGTCGCGGTCGAAGAGGTCGCGCGCTACGACGGCTCGCTGGCGCTCACGGTCGCCTCGCACAACGGCCTCGGCACCAGCCACATTCGAGTCTTCGGCAACGCCGAGCAGAAACAGAAGTACCTGCCGAAGCTCGCCACCGCCGAGCTGCTGGGGGCGTGGGGCTTGACCGAGCCGGGAAGCGGGTCTGACGCGGCCGGGATGAAGACCACCGCCGTGCGCAAGGGCGACACCTGGGTGCTCAACGGCGCCAAGATGTTCATCACCCAGGGCACTGTCGGCGACGTCTTCGTCATCCTTGCGGTGACGGACGCAGCGAAGAAACAGAAGGGCATCACCGCGTTCATCCTCGACAAGGGGATGAAGGGCTTCAGCCAGCGGTCGATTCACGGCAAGCTCGGCATGCGGTCGTCTGACACCGCCGAGCTCCTGCTCGAGAACGTCGAAGTCCCCGCATCCGCGGTGCTCGGCGAGCCGAACATGGGCTTCGTCAACACCCTCGCGATTCTCGACGGTGGCCGGATCACCATCGGCGCGCTGTCGGTGGGGCTCGCCCGCGGCGCCCTCGAAGAGTCGGTGCGCTACTCGAAAGACCGCACCGCCTTCGGCCAGCCGATTGCCGAGTTCCAGGCGCTTCGGTGGATGATGGCCGACATGGGCACCGAGCTCGATGCGTCGCAGCTGTTGGTGTGGCGCGCGGCCTCTTTGGCTGATGCGGGCAAGCCGTACTCGCGTGAGGCGTCGATGGCGAAGCTGTTCGCGTCAGAGGTCGCCACCCGCGCATGCAACAAGGCAGTGCAGATCCACGGGGGCTATGGCTACACGCGCGAGTTCCCGGTCGAGCGCTACCTGCGCGACGCGAAGCTCTGCGAGATCGGCGAGGGCACCAGCGAGATCCAGCGCTCGATCATCGCGCGCGAGCTTTTCAAGAGCTGATGGACAAGGCGTTTCTCGAGCAGCTGGGGCTCACGGTCGAGACGTCGGACGACGTCGTCGAGGCCGAGCTCATGATCGCCAGCCCCCAGGCGTTCAACCCGATCACCCGGCAGTTCGTCACCCGCGCCCGCTTCATGGTCATGGGCGATCGCTTGATCCCCATCGACCCGCCCGAGCTCGTCGGCTGCGCTCCGATCAACCTCGCGCACACCACCGGCGCCACCAACCTCGAAGAGACGGTGGTGAAGTCGTTGGTCGACCACTGCATTCATCTTTCAAGACGCAGCAGCGAGCTGTCGGCCCTGGGCTTCACCCCGAAGGTCGACCCGGTGACGCTGCAGCTCACCGCTGAGCTGCAGGTCGGGCAGATGAGCATCACCATCGGCACCGATCGCCTCGGCAACTTCCGAGTGCAGCGCGCGGCCCGTGAAGGCGTCGACCTCACCGTGCCCGGAAGCCAGGTGTTCGAGCTGGCCGAGTTCCGCGAGAAGTCGGCGCTCGAGGCGTACCTGGGGGCGCTGTTCGGCGACGAAGCGGGGAGCGCGCCGAAGCAGCCGACCGCCGTGGTCCACGCGATTCCCCTGAAAGATCTGTTCGCCGCTTTCGGCGCCGAAGGCAGCCTGCCGCCGACCAGCACGTTCGAGGTCCTCGCCGAGCTGAAGGTCGGTGCCGAGCGCTATCGGTTCGCCGCCGCGCGCGTCACCGGCCGGACCTTTCGCGGTCTGCTCGCCGGCCCGCGCGGCAAGGTCTGGTCTGATCGCTTCGAGCTCGAAGACTTCAAGGGCATCACCGCGCTGGTCGCGAGGGTGACTGGGGTGCCGATCGATCAAATCGAGGTCGTGTCGTGACCGGGCTCGCGGCGCGGATCCTCGAGGGCGACGTTCGCGCGGCCTCGCGGCTGATGCGGCACATCGACGACGGGTCTCCGCTGGCCACCCCTGAGCTGCGGAAGATCTTCCCGCACACCGGCAAGGCCTACGTGATCGGCATCACCGGCTCGCCCGGGGCAGGGAAGTCGACCCTCACCGACCGCTTGATTTCCCACTACCGGAAGGCAGGCCTGTCGGTCGGGGTGATCGCGGTCGACCCGACCAGCCCGTTCACCGGAGGCGCGATCCTCGGGGATCGCATCCGCATGCAGGGCCACGCGACGGATCCGAAGGTCTTCATTCGCAGCCTCGCCACCCGCGGAAACTTAGGCGGCCTCTCGCGCGCCACCGGCGACTGCATTCGGGTGATGGACGCGATGGGCCGGCAGGTGATCATCGTCGAGACCGTGGGCGTCGGGCAGGACGAGATCGACATCGCCGGGCTCGCGCACACCACCGTCGTCGTGCTCGTGCCCGGCATGGGCGACGACATCCAGGCGATCAAGGCCGGCATCCTCGAGGTCGCCGACGTCTTCGCGATCAACAAGTCGGATCTCGACGGGGCCGATCGCGTCGTGCGTGAGCTCAACGCGATGCTCGAGCTTCGCCACGCGATTCGCGCGCCGCCACTGGCGATGGATCACGACGCCCACCACAAGCTGACCAAGGCCGAGAAGCAGGCCCGCGACGACCGCGAGTGGGAGCCGCCGATTCAGAAGGTCGTCGCCGCGAAAGATCAGAAGATCGACGAGCTCGCCGCCGCGATTCAGAGCCACCGCGACTGGCTCGAACGCACCGGCAACAAGGCCGTTCGCGAGCAGTCGCGCGCGGGCACCCAGTTCGTCGCCCTGCTGCGAGACCGCCTGCTGAAGGCAGGCCTCGCGCGCCTCGAACGCGAGAAGGGCAACCTCGCCGACGTCAGCCGCCGCATCGCCGAACGCACTGCCGACCCGTACCTGCTCGCCGAAGAGCTGGCGAACGAGAAGCCATGAAGCTGACCGTCGATGAACGCCTCGCCGCGCTCGAGTCACGCCTGCGGGTCGACCTGGGCGATCGCCCGCTGTGCCTCACCGCGCTCACCCACAAGAGCTACTGCAACGAGCACCGCGACGAAGACTGTGTCGACAACGAGCGCCTCGAGTTCCTGGGTGACGCGGTGGTCGATCTGGCGATCAGCCACCGCCTGATGGAACGTTTCCCCAGCGCCGCCGAAGGCGAGCTGTCGAAGCTTCGCGCGCTGATCGTCAATGAAGACGCGCTGGCCGGCATCGCGCGCAAGGTCGGCCTCGGCGACCTGCTGCTGCTGGGCCGGGGCGAAGAGCTCACGGGCGGCCGCGAGAAAGACTCGGTGCTCGCCGACGCGCTCGAGGCCGTCATCGGCGCCATCTACAGGTCGGGCGGGATGCCGCGCGTGATGGACCTCGTCGATCGCTTCTTCACCGAGATCCTCGACGGCGTCGCCGAAGGCCGGGCAGGGCAGGACTACAAGACGCTGCTTCAGGAAGACGTGCAGAACCGCCTTCGCGTCTCGCCGCGCTACCGCGTCGTCAACGAGACCGGGCCCGACCACGAGAAGGTGTTCGAGGTCGAGGTCACCATCGGCGCCGATGTCTTCGCCCGCAGCGTCGGCAGATCAAAGAAAGAGGCCGAGCAGGCCGCCGCACAGAAGACGCTGCTGATGTTGAAGCAACCGAACGTTGAAAAACCCGTTGGAGGCTGAAGGCGTCGCGCAATAGGTTCGCGCCTCATGAACGCCAAAACCTTCGTCGTGCTGACCACCGCGCTGTTGCCCTCGCTGGCGCTCGCGGCTGGAACCAAGTTCACCGACCTCGCGACCCAGGGCAAAGATCTGTGGGCGACGATGAAGACCACCGAGGGCGACATCGTCCTCAAGCTCTTCTCGGCCGACGCGCCGAAGACGGTCGCGAACTTCGTTGGACTTGCGACCGGCGAGAAGGAATGGACGAAGGACGGCAAGAAGATGACGAAGGCGCTGTACGACGGCGTCATCTTCCACCGCGTCATCCCCGGCTTCATGATCCAGGGTGGCGACCCGCTTGGCTCGGGCATGGGCGACCCCGGCTACCGTTTTGAAGACGAGTTCGCCAGCGGCCGGAAGTTCGACAAGGTCGGGCTGCTCGCGATGGCGAACGCTGGCCCCGGCACCAATGGCTCGCAGTTCTTCATCACCACCTCGACCCCCGCTGGGCTCAACAACAAGCACACGATCTTCGGTGAGGTCATCAGCGGCTACGACGTCGTCGAGAAGATCGGCAACGTGAAGCGCAACCCGCAGGATCGCCCGGACAAAGACGTGAAGATCTCGAAGATCGTCATCACCGACAAGGCCCCCAAGCTCGCGGCGCCCAAAGGGCCTTCGAAGTGAAGGCCTGCGCTGCCGCAACGCTCGCCCTGTTGGTGCTTGCGGGCTGTAAGAACGAAGGAACCACTGCGAACACCGGTGTCGGGCCGTGGATGACGAAGGCCCAGGCCGGCGCGGACCTGTACGCCACCTTCAAGACCAGCCAGGGCGACGTGGTGGTGAAGCTCTTTGCGAAGGACGCTCCGAAGACGGTGACCAACTTCGTCGGCCTGGCGACGGGCGAGAAGGAGTGGACCCACCCCAGCACGCAGGCGAAGCAGAAGGCGCCGCTGTACCGGGGCACCCTCTTTCATCGCGTGATCGACAACTTCATGATTCAGGGCGGCGACCCCGTCGGCACTGGTCGCGGCGACCCCGGCTACCGGTTCGAAGACGAGTTCGCCAGCGGCCGCAAGTTCGACAAGCTCGGCCTGCTCGCAATGGCCAACGCTGGCCCGAACACCAACGGCTCGCAGTTCTTCATCACCACCTCGATGCCGCTGGCCCTCAACAACAAGCACACCATCTTCGGCGAGGTCGTGAAGGGCTACGACGTGGTCGAGAAGATCTCGAAGGTCGAACGCGATGGCTCCGACCGCCCGAAGGTCGATGTCGTGCTGACCGATGTGACGCTGTCCGATACGCAGCCGTAAAACCTCCCAACCGTTTCTCGAGATCCAAAAATGTCCATGATGGAAGAGGCCCGCGCGGGGCATGATCTGTACGCCACCTTCGAGCTCACCGAGGGCAACGTGGTGGTGCGGTTGTTCCCCAAGGACGCTCCGAAGACGGTCGAAAACTTCGTCGGGCTCGCGACGGGCGAGAAGCCGTGGACGCACCCGGGCACGCAGGAAGCGATGAAGGACAAGTCGCTGTACGACGGCACCGTGCTTCACCGCTGCATCCCGAACTTCATGATTCAGGGTGGCGACCCCCTGGGCCGTGGCACCGGCGGCCCGGGCTTTCGCTTCGAAGACGAGTTCACCAGCGGCCGCAAGTTCGACAAGCCCGGCATTCTCGCGATGGCGAACAGCGGCCCAGGCACCAACGGCTCGCAGTTCTTCATCACCGTGGTCCCGACGCCGTGGCTCAACAACCGCCACACGATCTTCGGCGAGGTAGTCGGCGGCCAGGACGTCATCGATCGCATCGCCAACATCGTCCCGAAAGGCGACGGCGATCGGCCGAAAACCGAGATCAAGATCAAGAAGTTGAAGATCTCGGATAAGCCGTAGTTCCCATGACCCAACGCAGCGGCTTCGCCGCGCTGATCGGCCGACCCAACGTCGGCAAAAGCACGCTGCTGAACAAGCTGGTGGGCGAGAAGTTGGCAATCGTCTCGCCCAAGCCCCAGACCACGCGCAGCAAGATCCTGGGCGTCGTCACCCGCGAGCAGGGCCAGGTCGCCTTTCTCGACACGCCCGGGATCCACGCCGCGAAGGGGCCGCTGAACAAGCGCATGGTCGAGCTCGCGCTGCAGGCCGCGAAAGACGCCGACGTGGTGCTCTTTCTGATCGAAGCCGCCGGCAAGCGCGAAGACCAGGTGGTCGAGGTCGGCGAAGGCAATCGCATGGTGCTCACCGAGCTCTCGCGCATCCGCAAGCCGACCGTGCTGGTGGTGAACAAGATCGACAACGTCATGAAGCCCCTGCTGCTTCCGTTGATCGACGCCTACCGCAAAGAGTTTCCGTTCACCGAGGTCGTCCCGATCAGCGCCCTCAAGGGCGACAACCTCGATTTGCTCTTCGACACCGCCATCTCACTGATGCCGGAGGCCGAGCCGATGTACCCGGCCGACATGCTCACTGACCAGGCCGAGAAGGCGCTGGTGGCCGAGTACATTCGCGAGCAGCTGCTGCGCCACACCCGCGACGAAGTGCCGTACTCGGTCGCGGTCGTTATCAACGACTTCGACGAGTCCGAGCGCGACGAGCCGCGGCCCGTGAAGAAGCAGAAGGCAGGGAAGGGTGGGAAGGCGAGCACCGCCACCCGCGGCGGGCTCACCGGCCTCGTTCGCATCGACGCCTCGATCTTCGTCGAGCGCGAGAGCCAGAAGGCGATCGTGATCGGCAAGGGCGGCTCGATGCTCAAGCAGATCGGCACCGACGCGCGGAAGACGATCGAACGCCTGCTCAACAGCCACGTCTTCCTCGGCTTGCAGGTCAAAGTCTCTGAAGGGTGGTCGCAGAACCCCGCCGGGCTCGCAAAGATGGGATACGGCGACCATGGCTAAGCGCACCGCCCAACCCGGAGCTCGACGCGGTGCTCGAGCCGATGAAGCGGTGAAGCCGCCCGGGAAGCAGAAGGCCGAGACCGCCCCCCTCGAGATCGCCTCGGGCCGAACCCGGAAGTCTCGCCCGATGGTGGCGATCGTCGGCCGGCCGAACGTCGGCAAGTCGACCCTGTTCAACCGCCTGCTCGGCAAGAGGAAGGCGATCGTCGAAGACTCCCCAGGGGTGACGCGCGATCGCCACTACGCCGACGGCGAGCTCGAAGATCGCCTGATCACCCTCGTCGACACGGGTGGCTTCGTACCCGACGACGAGAAGTCCGAACGCGCTGACCCGTTGTCTGCCCATGTCCGGCTGCAGGCACAGGCGGCAGTCGAAGAGTGCCAGGTGGTGCTCTTTGTGGTCGACGGCCGGCTCGGCGAGACGTCGGCCGACACCGAGGTGGCCCGCTACCTGCGCAAGTCGACGCGGCCGGTGATCCTGGTGGTCAACAAGTCCGACGACTACCGCAGCGCCGACGTGATGATCTCTGACTGGCACCGCACCGGCCTTGGCGAGCCGATCGCGGTCTCGGCCGAGCATGCGCTGGGCATCACCGGTTTGCAGGAACGCATCCTCGAGCTGCTTCCGGCTGCGGAGGTCGACGAAGTCGAGGGCGAGCACCCGCGATCCGGCAGATCCACCCGCCGTCCGCGCAACCCGGACCCCGAGGCGCTGCCCGACGCTCCGGCGAAAGATCAGCCGATTCGGGTCGCGATCGTCGGCCGCCCCAACGTCGGCAAGTCGACCCTGGTCAACGCCCTGCTGGGCACCCAGCGCCTGATCACCAGCCCCATCGCCGGCACCACGCGCGACCCCATCGACAGCCCGATGACCCGCGACGGGCGCCGCTTCATCCTCACCGACACCGCCGGCATCCGTCGCAAGTCGACCATCTCTCAGCGCGTCGAACAGTTCTCGGTGCTCGCCTCGCTGCGCATGATCGAAGACAGCGACGTCACCGTGCTCGTGATCGACGCCTCCGAGCCCGCCGTCGATCAAGACGCCCGCATCGCCGGCATCACCGAAGAGAAGGGCCGCCCGCTGCTGATCGTCGTCAACAAGTGGGACGCGGTCGCCGGGCAGATCAAGGAAGAGGCCTTTCGCGAAGAGCTCAAATACAAATTGCCCTGGGCGTCGTGGGCGCCGGTGCTCTTCTGCTCGGCCAAAGACGGGCTGCGCGTCGAGAAGGTGCCGACCCTTTGTGCGTCTCTCTTCGACCAGGCCCACTTCCGCGCGCCGACGCCCCAGCTCAACAAGCTGCTCGAGCACGTCACCCAGGAACACCCGGCCCCGATGCAGAACGGCAAGGCGCTGCGCCTGTATTACGTCGCCCAGGTCGGCGTCAGCCCGCCTGCTTTCGCCTTCATGTGCAACATGCCGGCGGCAATCCCCGACCGGTACAAGCGTTACCTGACCAACCAGCTTCGCGGCACCTTCCTCTTGAAGGTGCCCGTGCGGCTCTTCTTCCGGGAAAGGCCGGGGAAGGCGAAGCGGAAGTTCAAGGTGGCGGCCATCCGCGGCCACAAGGAAACCGCACGACGGCGTCGTTGACAGGCCATAGGCGATTCCTCATAAGGCGGCGCAAATCATGTCCGACAAGCCCGAAAAGATGAGCCGGAAGGAACTCAAAGCTCCCGATGAGTTCCAGAAGCTCGGCGCGCAGGCGATGCCGTTTCTGGAGAGCCACCAGAAGCTGATCGTCACCGCCATCATTGGAGCGGTCGTCCTCGCTAGCGTCGTCGCGATCGCCAGCCACTTCATGGCCCGCAGCCAGGCCGCGGCGACCAACGAGTACGCCACCACCTTGAAGGTGCTCCAGCGTCCGGTGAACCCGAACCCGGTCGCGACCAAGCCTGCCGAGGGTGAAGAACCGGCCGATGTCGAAGAGCCCCCCTTCAAGTCGGAGCTCGAGAAGGACGAGGCCGTGGTCAAGGCGCTCACCGAGTTCCGCGCCAGGTCGTCGGGCAGCAAGGCTGCCGCGAACGCCGCGCTGCCGCTGGGCCAGGCGCTGCTGCGGTTGGGCAAGCCGGCCGAAGCGCTGACCGCTTTCGACGACTACCTCAAGGGCTCGGATCCAACGGATCCCCTGCGTCCCACGGCGCTCGAAGGCCGCGGCTACGCGCTCGAAGAGAAGAAAGAGCTCGATCAGGCGTTGGCCGCTTTCGATCAGCTCGCGAAAGAGAACTCGTCGGACTTCATGAAGGGCATGGGCCTCTACCACCGCGGCCGGGTGCTGTTGCTGCAGGGCAAGTCGGCCGAAGGGGCAAAGCAACTGGTCGAGGTGCCGAACATGGCGCCGAACACCGCCGCCGCGCGTCTGGCGGCCGACCGCATCGCGCTGCTCGCCTCGCAGGGCGTGGCGATTCCGACTGCCACGACGCCCTCGCCTTCGAAAGACGGCGGCTGATCGATGAGAGGGCTTTCTGTCGCACTGCTGCTGTTGCTCTGCGGCTGCAAGACGATTCCGCTCACCAATGATCCGAACGCTCCCGCGCACGACCGGCGGGTGAGCCCGGCGTTGCTGTACGAAATCGACTGGTGGAAGCCGCTGGTGAAGACCGGGCTGCTCGAGTATTTCCCGGCCGAGACCGCGCGTCCCGCGGTGGACCCCGAGACCGAACGCATCATCGTCGCCACCCGCGACGGCATGCTCCACTGCCTTTCTCCCGTCGACGGCAAGGTCGAGTGGGAGCTGAAGACGTACAGCCGCTTCTATGCGGGCGCCGCGATCGACCAGGGCATCGTCTACGTCCCTGGTGGCGACGGCACGCTCTACGCGCTGCGCGTACGCAACGGCGAGAAGGTGTGGGAGTACAAGGCCGGCGAAGAGCTGGTCACCGTGCCCGTCATTCACGGGAACAAGATCCTGATCACGTCGCAGTCGGACACCCTGTTCGTCGTCGACACCGCGACAGGCAAGTGGGTGTGGCAGTACCGCCGCGATCAGCCGGCCGGCATGACCGTGCGCGGAGCGGCGACTCCGGTGGTTCACGACGGGCTCGTCTACCAGGGCTTTTCTGACGGCACCCTGGTCGCGATGACCCTCGACGACGGCGTCGTGAAGTGGGAGCGGAAGATCTCGACCTCGGGCGGCACCAACTTCCTCGACGTCGACTCGGCTGCGGTGTTCGACGAGACGGGCAAGGTGTTCGTCGCGAGCTACCAGGACGGAGTGACCGCGCTCGACGCGAAGACCGGTGACCTCGTCTGGGCCAGCAACAAGACGGGCGTCACGTCGCTGATCTCGCGTGGCGACGTGCTCTTCACGGCCGGCGATGGCGAAGTCGGGGCGCTGCACGCGCTCGACGGCCGCCCGCTGTGGAGCCTGAACCTGTCGGACAAGCAGAAGCTGTCGAACTCAGGGCGAGCGCCGGTGATGGTGAAGGGGATGCTGGTGGTCCCGACGTCGACCTCGCTGGTGTTCGTGGATCCGGCGGCGGGCAGGGCGCGGACAGCGTGGAACCCGGGGAAGGGGATCACGGCGACTCCGACGCGCTCGGGCTCGCGGCTGTACGTGCTGTCGAACCTCGGCACCGTCTTCGCGATGCGCCTGAAGGGCGGCGGCAACTAGCCAGATGCGGGTCGTTGCGGCGCTGATCGCAAGCCAGGCCGATTCGTCGCGCTACCTGGTGCAACAGCGGCTGCCCAACAAGAGCCGAGCGAACCTCTGGGAATTTCCGGGCGGCAAGGTCGAGGCGGGCGAGTCTGATGCCGAGGCCCTGGTGCGCGAGTGCCAGGAAGAGCTCGAGATCACCATCGAGACGGGCCGAAAGCTCTGGAGCACGTCGCACGCGTACGCCGACTTCACCGTCGAGCTGCACCTGTACCTGGCGACGATTGTCTCAGGCGATCCGAAGCCGCTGGGGGCGCAGGCCTTGCGGTTCTGCACCCCGGCCCAGATGCAGGCGCTGCCTTTTTGCGAGGCAGATCTTCCGCTGCTGAAGCTGCTGGCCGAGCCCGGGTTTCTCTAGAGTGCCTGGCGATGTGCTGGCGCCCATCGTCCGTACGTTTCAGCTGAGCAAGGGCGTCGGCCCGTGGCGCGAGAAGGATCTCTGGGCCCGCGGAATCGCGACGTGGGACGACTTCGAAGCGGCTTGTCGGAAGGGGCAGGTGATGTCGAAGCGGCTCGACGTCGAGACTCTGAAGCGCATCGAAGAGGCTCGCGACGCGGTGAAGCAGCGCGACCTGGGTCGCCTGGCAGGGTGGATCCCGAACCGCGAGCACTGGCGGCTGTACCCGGCGTTCGCAGACCAGGCGGCGTTCTTCGATCTCGAGGCCGACGGTGAGAACCAGATCACGGTCGCCGGGATCATGGATCGCACGGGCCTGGCGACCTTCATTCGTGACGTCACGCTGCCGGACTTCCCTGAACGGTTGGGCCAGAGCGCGATCTGGGTCACTTTCAACGGGCTGGTGTTCGATGTGCCGGTGCTCAAGCACCACTTCGAGGACCTGCCGAAACCGATCATCCACCTGGATCTAAAGGTCGTGCTGCGAAAGACGCGGCAGACCGGTGGCCTCAAGGACATCGAGGAAAGGCTCGGGCTGCGCCGGCCGCCGCACTTAAAGGGCGTGCGCGGCATGGACGCGATCCGCCTCTGGCGCGAGCTGCAGTTCAACCGCAACCGCGAGGCGCTGCGGTTCCTCGTCGAATACAACCTCTACGACGCGATCAACCTGCGGGCGCTGCTCGAGTGGGCCGTGAACGAGATAAGCCTCACCAATGTCTGGGGGCTCGAGCCGCTGCCCGTGTTCGGGCGCGGCGATGTGCTCTACGACTTGTCCAAGCTGCTGCTGGCGCTGTGAGCGTCGAATATCAGCGGCGCTTCTTGGCCTTCTTTTTCTGATTCTTCGCCGCGGGCTCAGGTTCGGGTTCGCCGCGAACCTTCAGCGCGACGCGGACATCGCGGTAGCCGCGCCCGGACATGTCGGCGATCTCGTGGCCGAGCTCGGCCTCGACGCTGAACGTGTACGAACGGCCAGGCTTCAGCGGGGCGGCCAGCACGATTCGGTACGTCATCCCGCCGTCTTCGATTCGCGCCTCTTCATCGGACGGCAGCACCTGTTCGGCGCCATCGAACATCCGCACCCGGTAGTCCTTCAGGGGAATCGGAAACTGAATGAACGCCTCTTTGGCGGGGTCGATCTGCGCGGTCGCGGCCGACGACTGCACCGTGCTCACGCCGCCATCCACGTTGAAGAAATCGATCGCGAATGCGAGCTCGGTCGGCACCGGCGGACCTGCATCGATCACGCCCGCATCTTCCTCAACGGCCGCATCCGCAACCGACGCGTCGACGAACGGCTTCTCGTCCGGGCAGCCGGTCACCAACAACGCGGCTGCGAGGATCCCCAGGCGCTTCACGGCGTGCGGTTTATCCCAAGCGCGCCCATCTCCCTCGGAGAACCATACCCCGCAGAGTCTGATAATCAGCGTTATGTAAACTGAGTGGTGTCTGGCCAGATCCAGGTCTACCGGGTTCAACGCCTGACTGACGAATGAGAGCAGCGCCGCGGACAAACTTCGAGGTCAGCGCGACCGTGTGCTTCTAAGCGCGCACCTCGCGGCGATCGTTGCTGCTTCCGGCTAGAACCTTTGCCCGTGAAAAAGCTGCTCGGCACCCTGCTCCTGATCGCCAGCTGTTCCCCTGCCGCCAACGGCGATCTGACGATCTATTCGACCGCCGACGTGACCCCGTTGGTCGCCTCGAGCCTCGCGCCCATCGGCGATGCCCGCCTCAAGTCCGAGACCGCGCCCGACCCGAAGGGCGCAGGCCTCAGCATCGCGCTGGTCGCCCGCAGTGACTGCACCGAGTGCTACCGCCTCGAAGGCACCGGCGCGCACCTGATCGTCGTCGGCGGGCTGCCGCTGGGCATCCAGTACGGCCTCGCCCACGCCCTCGAGCTGCACGGCTACCGCTTCTTCCACCCCTGGAAGACGAAGACGCCCACCACGCTCGCCGCCGCGTCGACTTCCGGGCTCGGCACCGAGTTCACCCCCGAGGTCGACCTTCGCCGCGGCCTGCACCTGCACACGCTGCACCCCATCGAAGCCCTCTACGACTTCTGGATCCCAGGCGACGCCAACCTCGAAGGCGCCAAGCGCACCATCGATTTCGTGATCAAGAACCGCGGCAACTACGTCCAGTGGTGCGCGCTCGACAACATCATCAGGCCCGAGGCGCTGACCCCCTGGCGCGCCCACAACCAGGCCATTCTCAAGTACGCCCACGACCGCGGGGTGAAGGTCGGGGTCGGCTTGCAGCTGTTCGGCAAATCGAACCTGCAGAACGCTTTCGATCTGATCGACGAAGACCCTGACCCGCTGCCCGAGATGAAGCGCCGGCTGCACCTGCTGCTCGACGGCCAGCCCTTCGACAACCTGAACCTCTCGTTCGGCGAGTTCTTCGCCGCCGACCCTGCCGTCTTCGTCGCCCAGGTGAACGCCGCGTACGCCGCGATGCAGGAAGTCTCGCCCGGCGTCGAGGTCAGCGCCCCGATTCACGTCGGCAACTACCCAAACCTTCGCGTCGACTTCATGGGCCGGACCCAGCTCTATTATTTCCTGGTGCGGTACGCGAACCCGGCCATCACGCCGTGGATCCACTCCGTCATGTACTTCAACCTCTACGAAGACGCGGGCCTCGCCTACCTGCACGAAGACTTCAGCGAGCACCGCGCGTTCCTCGAGGAGCGCGTCACCGCCAACAAGCCCGTCGGCTACTTCCCCGAGTCCGCCTACTGGATCGCGTTCGACAACTCGATTCCGACCTACCTGCCCCTTTATATGCGCTCGCGCTTCACCGACCTGCAGCGCCTCAAGGCTGCCGGCCGTCTGCGCGACCACGTGCTCTTCAGCTCGGGCTGGGAATGGGGTTTCTGGCAGACCGACGCCGCCACGCTGCGCATGACCTTTGGCCTGCCGAAGACGTGGGACGAGCCGATGAAAGAAGGCTTCGCGGCGTACGGCGAGCAGGGCCTGAAGCTCGCGGCGCTGATCGCCCGCCTCGGAGAGGCCCAGCACGAAGGTCTGCTCATCAAGCGCCTCGCCGGCTACGTCTCGGGCCGCGATCAGATCATCGACGCGGGCAAAGCGCTGGGAATCATCTCGCAGCCCGATCGCATCCAGTTCGACGAGCTCGCGAAGCTGCTGCCGGGCGCCCGCGCCGACTTCGCGCTCGAGGTGCTCGCCCCGCTGCAGAAGCTCGCCGAAGACGTCACCGCGCTCGACACCGAGCTCAAAGCCCTCGGCCTCTCGAACGACGACCCCTTCCTCGCCGAGATGAACGACGCCTTCGACATCACTGCGCGAAGGTTCAGGTTCGTGCACGCGCTCTACCGGGCCTCCGAGTCGTATGCCGATGGCAAAGGCGACGGCGGCTGGCTGGCGAAGGCCGACCTCGAGCTCGACGCGGCGAAGCTCACCGTCTCAGCGCGCCGCAAGAAGCTGCACGACCCGGATCCGAAGCCCATCCTCCGCGACACGCCGAACCCAACCTTCTACAAGTACGGCTACCTGCGCGAGGCCGACAGCCTCTGCTTCTGGGTTCGCGAGCGCGCGCAGACCCGGCAGCTGATCCTGCAGACCGGCGAGTTCGTGCCCGGGTGCATCTTCTAGAAATTCCCTGAATGGAATGGAACCGCGGGCGGATCGTGTTCGTGTCACCCAACACAAGCCCATGCCCCGTCCCGCCTTTCACGTTGTTAAGTAGGTTCTCGCGCCCGTGGCCACCAGCCTCCTGATTGCGCTGCTGCTGACCGTGCCGCTGGCCTTGCCGGACGCGAAGAAGATCTCGCGCGTCGAGGCCATTCACCAGGGCGTCAGCCGCAACTACGACCTGCTCGGGCGGCGCCTC
The DNA here is from genome assembly GCA_038206395.1 of Myxococcales bacterium. GTDB lineage: Bacteria > Myxococcota > Myxococcia > Myxococcales > Myxococcaceae > JAGSPQ01. Next base: position 16,178 of record JBBRAX010000066.1, read on the forward strand.
GAGCAGCACCGGCTCGAGATCCTCGGTCGCGCTGCCTGGCGGCCCTACAGCCCAAACGTCTTCCTCGACGCCACCTACCGCCAGACGCCCTACTTCCTCGGCCCAAACTTCGTCGCCGATCGCTTCGTCGACTACACCGCCGGCGCTGGCTGGCGTTCCATCATCGGCACCACCGTCGCCGCCGCTGTCGTGGTGAGCCAGGACGTCAGGGGCAACACGCCGCTCGCCAACGAGCTCAGCCTTTCCGTCAGCCAGCCGCTGCTGAAAGACGCGTGGCTCGCCGGTGGCGCCCTGCCCCTGCGCGAAGCCGACCTGCTCGCCGCTGTGCAGAAAGAGATCTACCGCGGTGAACTGAACGCGCTGATCGCGAGCATCGACGGCGCCTATTGGGATCTCGCGCTCGCCGAGTCCGACCTGCAGATCAAGACCCGGTCGCGCGACCGCGCGAAGCAGCAGTACGAAGACACGAAAGAGAACATTCGCCGCGGCATCATCGCCGACGTCGAGATCTACATCGTCGAAGAGAACGTCGTCTTCTTCGAGCAAGAGCTGCTGCGCACCGACCAGGTGCTGCGCCTCGCCCGCCGCCGCCTCGCCGAGCTGCTCGCGCTGGATCCAGAGACCATTCTCGACGCCGAAGACGAGCTCGTCGGCCCGTCGCTGTCGCTGCCCGACCGCCAGCCCACCGTCGACGTCGGCCTGCAGCAGAGCCCCGTCATCCTCGCGCAAGCCAGGCGCACCGAGCTCGCCGCCGTACGCTTCCGCTACGCGTGGAACCAGGCGCTGCCGTCGCTGACCGTGAGCGCGGGCATGAAGCTCTTCCGCTACCCCACGCCCGAGGCGAACGTCGGCCTCACCCTCGCCGTCCCGCTCGACCGTGGCGCCATCTCGGCCGGCGTCGAGAACGCGCGCATCGACAACGAGCGCGCCGAAGTCGAGCTTCGCAACCAGCAGGCCCGCGTGCAGTTCGAGCTCGAGAACGCGATCACCGACCTCGAGCTCAACGTGCGGCTGCTGTCGCTGGCGACCAAGCGCGTCGAGCTGGCCGAGCTGAAGCTCTCGGCCCAGAACGACAAGTACAAGAACGGCATCTCGACCCTGGCCGACGTCGTGCGGTTCCAGCGCGACCTCGACGAGGCGCTCATCGCTTCGCAGCGCGTCATTCGCGCGGTGCACGTCGGCCGCGCGCGCCTGCTCACCTCGCAGGGCACGCTGGCCAACACCGTCGGGGTCGCGCTTCAGTGACCAATAACGTCCACATCGCGCTGACGGGCATCACCAAGACCTACCGCCGCGGCGAAGACTCGGTGCCGGTGCTCAACGGCGTCGACCTCGAGATCCTTCGCGGTGAGCGCGTCGCGATCATGGGCCGTTCGGGCTCGGGCAAGTCGACCCTGCTCAACATCCTCGGCTGCCTCGACGAGCCCTCTACCGGCGCGTACCTGCTCGACGGCGTCGACGTCGCGCACATGCATGACGATCAGCTGTCGAAGGTCCGCAACCGCACCTTTGGCTTCGTCTTCCAGGCCTTTCACCTGCTCAAGGGCATGACCATCGTCGAGAACGTCGAGCTGCCGATGGAGTACTCGGACGTTCCAGCGAAGGAGCAGCGCTCGCGCGCGATGGAGCTGCTCGAGCTGGTCGGCCTCGGCCACCGCGTCTCGCACCGGCCTTCTGAGCTGTCGGGCGGCGAACGGCAGCGCGTCGCCATCGCCCGGTCACTGGCCAACCGCCCGTCGATTCTTCTCGCCGACGAACCCACCGGCGCGCTCGATTCCAAGGCCCAGATCGTGATCATCGAGCTGCTGACGAAGATCCACGCCTCGCTGGGCACGACGATGATCATCGTCACCCACGACCCGAAGGTGGCCGAAGATCTCGGGCATCGCACCATTCGCATCGGCGACGGGCGGGTCGAGACATGAACCGGCGCACGCTGTTGCTGGGGTTGCTCGCAGCTCCGGCCTTTGGTTTTGAGGACAATAAAGACCTGTTCCAGGGCTTCCTCGCCGCGGCCAGCGCCACCGATCTCTACGCGCCCGAGTTCAGCTTCCGGGTCGGCGGGTGGAACTCGAACTGGGGCCGCTGCAAGATTCTCGAGCTTGCCCCAGACGGAAAGGAAGTGAAGGCCGACGCGATCATCGCCCGCTTCGAGTTCGGCGCCCGCGACGCCCTGCAGTGGATTACCGATCGCATCCGCCGCGCGTCGGCCGAGGCCAACGAGAGCCGGATCAACGGCGAGCAGGCGCTGGAGACGCTGGCGATCGAGCAGCGCCGAAAGGAAATCGAGAACCGCCTCGCCGGCGTCGACCTGGGAAAAGAGCGGGCCGTCTCGCGCCGCAGCGCCGAGCTGTACAAGATCGTCCAGAAGGTGGCCGAGTTCGAGGTCGGCGCCGCGACCGAACGCCTCGAAGCGATTCGCCGCACCAAGCAGGCCGAGCTCGAGTTCCACGAGCGCAACGTCGCCCACACCAACGACGAGCTGACCACCTACGCGTTCTACGAGAAGCGCTTTCAAGTCGTCGCTCCGCGCGATGGGGTCGTGCGCCACGCCTTCAACCCGCGCGAGCGCCGCAAGGTTCAGAAAGGCGACGCGCTCGAGTCCGGCCAGCGCATCGTCGCCCTCGCTACCGACGCCACGCTCGCCGTTCGCTTCTTCGTCCCCGAGCACCGCATGAACGAGCTGAAAGAAGGAGGTGAGATCACCGTCCAGACCCAGGCGTCGGGCGAGGAGTTCAAGGCGAAGATCCAGCGCATCGACTTCTTTCCACAGGAAATCGGCTTCCTGATGGAGAACGAGGCCCTGCCCAACGCGCGAGAGAAGGCGTTCGCGGTGAAGGCGATCTTTGAGACCACCCCCCAGGGCCTCGCGGCCGGCTCGGAAGTGAAGGTCAAGCTGGTGAGGCCGCGATGATCAAGAAGAGCGACTTTCGCCGCAGCTTCGTTCAGTTCCGCACCCACCCGCTTCGCACCGCGCTGGCCCTGCTCGGCATGGTGCTGGGCGTCAGCTCGGTCGTCGGCATGGTCTCCATCGGTGAAGGCGCGCAGCGCGAGATCCTCGCCAGCATCGAGGCGCTGGGCGGCGACGTCGTTCACATCAAGGCGAAAGAGATTCCCGAAGAGCGCATCACCGAGATCGTCAACGACTCGCGCGGCCTCAACCGCAACGACATTCTCGCCCTGCAGGCCACCGTGCCTGGCCTCGGCGAGAGCACCTATGCGCGGTGGACGAACCTCGGCGTCAGCGACCTGCCAACCTCGACGTACAACGTGAAGATCGTCGCCGCCGAACCGAAGCTGTTCGAGATCCACAAGCTCAAGGTGGTTCAGGGCCGGGCGCTGCGCCAGCTCGACCAGCAGTACCAGCGCAAGGTCGTCGTGCTCGGCTCAGAGATCGCCGCGAAGGCCTTCGACGGCAACCCCATCGGCAAGCGCGTGCGGCTTGGCTATGCGTACTTCGAGATCGTCGGCGTGCTCGCGCCCAAGAAGTCCGGGGGCGATCTTCCCCTCGACCCCGAGCTCTACAACCGAGCAGTGATCGTCCCCTTCGACACGGCGATTGGGGAAATCGCCGTCGCCGACTCGTACAAAGAGCTCGACGTCATCTCGTTTCGCGTCGAGAGCCTCAGCCAGACCCTGATCGCCAAGCGCGCGATCGGCCCGGTGCTCAAGGCGCTGCACGGCGGGATCTCGGACTTCGAGATCATCGCTCCGGAAGAGATCCTCGAGAAGAAGCGCGCCACTCAAGGGATCCTGAACGTGGTGCTGATCTCGATCGCCGCCATCTCGCTGATCGTGGGTGGCATTGGCGTGATGAACATCATGCTGGCCAACATTATGGAAAGGATCAGCGAGATCGGGCTTCGCCGCGCGATCGGCGCCAGCCGCAAAGAGATCCGCAACCAGTTCCTGATCGAGTCCGTGATCATCTGCTTCGTCGGCGGCGGCATCGGCGTCGTGCTCGGCTTCATCGTCTCTTTCGTCGTCGGCTGGGCCTTCGACCTGCAGGTCGCCTTCGCGTGGGAAGCGATGGTCGTGTCCTTCGGCCTTTCTGTCGCGGTCGGCGTTGTCTTCGGCAGCTGGCCCGCGATTCGCGCGTCCCAGGTCAACCCGGTGGAGGCGCTGCAACATGGGTAAGTGGCTGCTGTTGATCCTGACCGCCTGCGGAGCGACCACCAAAGTCGACCCCAGCGCGCTCACCGTCGAAGTGACGAAGGGCGATCTCATCTTCGCGACCAGCTTCTACGGGGAAATCGAGGCGAAAGAGAGCCACCCCATCTTCGTGCCCGAGTTCCGCAACACCTGGCAGATCACCGTACAAAACGTCGTCGCCGACGGCACGCGGGTGAAGAAGGGCGAGCCGGTGCTGTGGTTCTCGAAGGGCACCTTCGAAGAAGACCAGCGCGAAAAAGTGTCCGAGCTCGCCGTCGCCGAAGCGAACATGCGCAAGATCACCGAACAACTGGGCGACGAGCGCGTGACCCGCACGCTCGCGATTCAGCGTGCCACGATGGGTGTCGAGCTCGCAAAGCTGGGCGTCGTGGAAGGCGTGAACCTGATCAGCAAGCTCGACCTCGAGAAGGCCCGCATCGATCTGGCCCGCGCCGAGTTGCAGCTGGAGCTCGAGAAGAAGGCGCTCGCCTCATTCGAGAAGAAGCGCACCGCCGCCCTCGAGGTCGAAAGGCTCAAGGTGCTCGCGGTGTCGGACAAGCTCAAAGAGATCAAGAGCCAGCTCGAGCTGATGGAAGTGAAGGCCCCGGCCGACGGGGTGCTGTACGCGCCGTACACGCGGCTCAACTGGGTGATGGCGAAGGTCGCTCCGGGCAAGGTGGTGCGGCCGGGCGACAAGATTCTCGAGATCCCCGAGCTCGATGCGTTCAAGGCCGTCGTCTACGTGCGGCAGCGCGACGCCACCCTCGTGCGCCTGGGCGACGAAGCCAACGTGGTCGCCACCATGTTTCCCGACGTGGGCTTCAAGGGGAAGATCGTCAGCAAGGACGACTTCGCCACGACCCGAAACGAACGCACCGGCTCGTCGGGTCCGCAGGGCACGCTGAAAGAGATGAGGGTGGTGCTCGACCTCGAGAAGACGGAAGAAGCGCTGCGCCCCGGCGGCACCCTTCGCGCCGATGTCTCGACCGTGCTCGCGAAGGGAGTCGTGATCGCGCCCCTGGCCGCGCTCAAGGAAATCCCCGGTGGGCACACCGCCACGCTGAAGTCCGGCAAGGTGGTCAACGTGAAGGTCGGGCAGACCTCGCCCACCCACGCCGAGATCCTCGACGGCCTGTCGTCTGGAGACTTGCTGGTGCTGCAGTAGGGCCTGCGAGTCTGGTAGGAACCGCCGCATGAACAAGACCCTGGCTTGTCTGGTTGTCGCCGCCATCGCCATGCCCGCGTGGGCTGACGAAGGCATGTGGACCTTCAACAGCTTCCCGGCCGACAAGGTGAAGTCGAAGTACGGCTGGTCGCCGACGCAAGAATGGCTCGACCACGTTCGCCTGAGCTCGGTGCGCATCGCCGGTGGCTGCTCGGCCAGCATCGTCTCGCCTGATGGCCTGGTGATGACGAACCACCACTGCGCCCACTCGTGCATCGCGCAGCTGTCGACGCCGAAGAAGGACATCGTCAAGGCCGGCTTCTACGCGAAGGACGGCAAGGACGAGGTGAAGTGCCCCGAGATCGAGCTCAACCAACTGGTCGAGATCACGGACGTCACCAAGGCCGTGCAGGACGCCACGAAGGGCGTCGAGGAAGCGAAGTTCAACGACCTCCAGCGCGCGAAGATCGCCGAGCTCGAGAAGGCGTGCGCGACCAGCGACGACCTGCGCTGCGACGTCGTCACGCTCTACCGCGGCGGCAAGTTCGACCTCTACAAGTACCGCCGCTTCCAGGACGTGCGGCTCGTGTTCGCGCCTGAGTTCGAGATCGCGTTCTTCGGTGGCGACCCCGACAACTTCATGTTCCCCCGCTACGACCTCGACGTGTCCTTCCTGCGCATCTACGGCGCGGACGGCAAGCCGGCGAAGCAGGAGCACTACCTGAAGTGGTCGGCGAACGGCGCGAAAGACGGCGACCTCACCTTCGTCTCGGGCAACCCCGGTGGCACCAGCCGCCTGCTCACCGTCGGCCAGCTCGAGGCCACCCGCGACGTCGCGCTGCCCCTGAGCCTCACCCGCCTGGGCGAGATGCGCGGCATGCTCACCGAGTACGGCAACCGCGGCGTCGAGCAGCGCCGCCACAGCGAAGGCATGCTGTTCGGCGTCGAGAACTCGCTGAAGGCGCTGAAGGGCCGCCACGGCGCCCTGGCCGACCGGAAGTTCTACGCGTCGAAGGTCGCTGCGGAAGCGGCGTTCAAGGCGAAGATCAACGCCGACGCGAACATGAAGAAGACCTACGCGGGCGTCTGGGATGCGATCCAGGCCACCACCGACAAGTCGCGCGACTACCGCAAGGCGTACGCGGCCCTCGAAGGCGGCGTGAGGTCCGACCTCTTCGGTACGGCCCGCACCCTGATTCGGGCGGCCGACGAGATGCCGAAGCCGAACGGCGACCGCCTCAAGGAGTTTGCCGACTCGCGCATCCCCCAGCTGAAGCAGAAGCTGTTCAGCAAGGCCCCCATCTACGACGAGTTCGAGGTGGCGTTGTTGACCTTCTCGCTGACCAAGATTCGTGAAGATCTCGGCGCGGATCACCCGGTCGTGAAGCAGGTCTTCGGCCAGCGCAGCCCCGAGGAGATCGCGAAAGACGCGGTGAAGAACACCAAGCTCAAGGATCTGAAGGTGCGCACCGACCTGTTCGCCGACGGCAAAGGCAAGGACAAGATCGACGCGTCGAAGGATCCGATGATCCTCCTCGCGAAGGCCTTCGACGCACCCGCCCGCGCCGAGCGCAAGAAGTGGGAAGACGAGATCGACGGCCCGCTGCGCAAGCAAGGAGAGCAGCTGGCGAACGCGTACTTCGGCGTCTTCGGTAAGAGCACCTACCCCGACGCGACCTTCACCCTTCGCCTCTCGTACGGCACCGTCAAGGGCTACCTGGACAGCGGAGTCGAGGTGAAGCCGCTGACCACCCTCGGCGGCGCTTTCGACCGCGCCACGGGCCGCGCGCCCTTCGCCCTGCCAAAGTCCTGGCTCGACGCGAAGAGCAAGCTGGCGCTCGATACGCCGTTCAACATGGCGACCACCAACGACATCATCGGAGGCAACTCCGGCTCGCCCGTGGTGAACAAGGAAGGCGAAGTCGTCGGCCTGGTGTTCGACGGCAACATCCAGTCGCTGGGCGGTGAGTTCGGCTTCGACGAGTCGGTGAACCGCACGGTCTCGGTGCACAGCAGCGCGCTGATCGAGTCGCTGGATAAGGTCTACGGCGCCAGGCGCATCGTCGAAGAACTGCGCCCCACTGGCGGCACGAAGGCCGGCGGGAAGTAGCTTTGGGCGCGATGGACATCCAGCGGTTCTTCGAGAAGCTGCTTCCAGCGATGGTGGTGAAGCAGTTCGATTCCTTCCTCGAGCAGGACGGGGTGATGTCTTTCGACATCACGGGCGTAGGTCAATGGACCTTCACCTTCGGGGTCGAGGAGCCAGTGAAGCCGGGCCTCGCCGATGACGCGGGGCTGAAGCTCACCTTCACCGAGGAAGCCTTCGCGAAGTTTTGCGACGGCACGCTGGACGTCGTCGGCGCGGTGCAGAAGAAGGAAGTGATCGCGCGAGGCCGCGAGTTCATTCTGCTCGAGAACTTCGGCCGCATCCTCCGCCCGCCCCAGAAGCACGATCTGGGGTGGGACGCGAACACGATCGGTTAGGCCCTTACTCCCACTCGATGGTCGCCGGCGGCTTCGACGAGATGTCGTAGACGACGCGGTTGATGCCCTCGACCTCGTTGATGATCCGGCTGCTCATCCTGCCGAGCACGTCGTACGGAAGGCGCGCCCAGTCGGCCGTCATGCCGTCGACGCTGGTGACCGCGCGGATCGCGCAGGTGTTCTCATAGGTGCGTTCGTCGCCCATCACGCCGACGCTGCGCACCGGCAGCAGCACCGCGAACGCCTGCCACAGCTGGTTGTAGAGGCCGGCCGCCTTGATTTCCTGCTGCACGATCACGTCAGCCTTCCGCACCACCTCGAGCCTTTCTTCGGTGATGTCGCTGATGACGCGGATCGCGAGCCCCGGGCCCGGGAAGGGCTGCCGGCCGACCATCTCGTCGGGCAGGCCGAGCTCGCGGCCCAGCACGCGCACCTCGTCCTTGAAAAGCTCGCGCAGCGGCTCGACCAGCTTCAGCTTCATCTTCTCTGGCAGGCCGCCGACGTTGTGGTGGCTCTTGATCGTGGCCGATGGGCCTTTGGTCGACACCGACTCGATCACGTCCGGGTACAGCGTGCCCTGCGCGAGGAACTTCGCGTCCTCGACCTGCAGCGCCGCCTCTTCGAACACCTTGATGAACTCGTAGCCAATCGCCTTTCGCTTCGCCTCGGGGTCCGTGAGCCCTTTGAGCGCCGCGAGGAAACGGTCGCGCGCGTCGACGGTGATCAGCGGAATGTGGAAGCGACCCTTGAAGAGCGCCTCGACCTGCTCGCGTTCGTCCTGCCGAAGCAAACCGTTGTCCACGAAGATGCACTGCAGCCGGCTGCCGATCGCGTTGTGAATCAGCACCGCGGCCACCGAGCTGTCGACGCCACCCGACAAGCCGCAGATCACCCTGCCCTCGCCGACCTGCGCGCGGATGCGGGCCTCTTCCTCCTTCGCGAACCCCTTCATCGTCCACGTGCCGGAAAAGCCGCAGGTGGTGAAGAGAAACGACTGCAACATCTCGCGGCCCTGCGCGGTGTGAACGACCTCGGGGTGGAACTGCAGCCCGAAGACAGGCTTGCTCTCGTGCGCCGCTGCCGCGAACGGGGCCGAAGGCGTGTGCCCGATGGGGAAGAACCCGGGCGGCAGTGCTTCGACGCGATCGCCGTGGCTCATCCACACCTTCAGCTTTTCGCCCGGCTTGAAGTTGGCAAACGGACCCACGCTCTTCGTCACTTCGACGTCGGCCGGGCCGTACTCGCGGTGCGCGCTCTTGTCGACGCGGCCCCCGAGCATCTTCGCCATCAGCTGCAGGCCGTAACAGATGCCGAGCACCGGGACGCCGAGCTCGAACACCGCCGGATCACACCGCGGAGATCCCAACGCTTCGACCGAGTGCGGGCTGCCGGAAAGGATGACGCCTCTGGCTCCGTATGCACGAAGCTCCATCGCCGACAGGTCGGGCCGGTGAATCTCACAATAGACGCCGAGCTCTCGAACGCGACGCGCGATCAGCTGCGTGTACTGACTGCCGAAGTCGAGGATCAGTACCTTCTCTTGCGTCAAGGCCATGGTTGACACGAGGCCATAGCGCTACGACACTTTCGCGCCAATGATTAAGCGCTTGCTGGTGGCCGCGTCCGCATTCGCCCTGTGCACGACAGGCTGCGTCAAAGAGATCACCTCGGAAGAACGCCTCGAGCGCGAGACCCAGAAGTCCGAGCTGAAAGAGTCGCTGGGCGCCAAGGATCTGCAGAAGATCAAGTGCGACGACACGAGCGCCAACCTCGCCAAGGCCCGAAACGAGAACAAGTCAGAGACCGATCGCGTCAACGACTACATCGAGCTCTACGAGTCGCTGAAGGTCCGCAGCGCCAAGTTCGACGAGGCGATGAACCGGAACCCTGACCTGGCCTACCAGGAAGGCAGCCAGGAGCTCATCTCGGCCAAGGAGCAGTGCATTCAGCAGGTCGCCGACGTGCGCCTCGAGTTCGAGCGCTACGTGCGCGAGCTCGTCGACGTGCCGACCGTGCAAGAGATCAAAGGCGGCGCCACCGTCACCGTCGCCCGCCTCGACTTCGGCACCCTGAAGCAGGCGATTGAGACGCTGAACCCCGATGATCGCGAGTCCCTGCTCAACCGCATCAGCAATGCCGAGAAGAAGGTCGAAGTGAAGGCCGAGCCGCGGAAGAAGACGAAGTAACGACGGGCAACCCGACGACTGCTGTTCCGGGCCGCGAAACCACCACCCATTCAGTTGCTGCGCTGGTGCCGCTTCGAGATCGTCTCGAACGATCGATGATCCGACGCGAGCAGCCCATCGCTCCAGCCCTTCAACTTCATTGTCGGGCGTGCAGCCGGGCGTTCTTTCGCCGCGAGCACCAGCACCACGGTAACGACCGCGCCGATGGCCGCGTGAAGCACGCCGGCAGAGCGAACCACCATGAACCCTTCGGCCGCCATGTCGTAGCTGCCGAGCACGCCGCCGATGAACGCGCCCACGGCTCCCAGCAGACAGGTGCCCACCCAGCCGAGAGCCTGCCGCCCCGCCACCAGCGGGACCACCAGACCCACGGCCAGACCCACCAGGAGGTAGACGACGAGCGCGTTCACGAGAGCCACCTTCAGCAAACGTCCAGCCACCCGCATCCCCGCGATTGATCTCGAGGGGGGGTGTGGCGATTCGCCACAGCTTGCCAAACGATCCGGGCGATCTGGCTTCGATCACCCCAGGGGGCGGCTTCTTTCAGCGCCCCTTCTTCCGGATGATGGTGACGCCGCCCGGGTTGGCGCCGCCGCCCAGCTTCCCCAGGCGCGCCTTCAGCTCCTTCGCCCTGGGGTTGTCGGGCTTCACACGAATCGCTTCGGCGACGAGCTTCTTCGCCCGTTCCGTGTGGCTTCCCGTGTCCACGTACAGCGTCGCGAGCGCGATCTTTTCCTCGATGGTCGCCTCGTTCAGGAAGAACAACCGCTCGAGCGCGCTCATCGCCTCGGTCTTCTCGCCGCGGTGCTCGTAAATCGGCCACACCCGCGACAGCGCCGGCGCGAACGACGGGTCTGACTTCAGCGCGTGCTGGTACTGCTCGGCCGCCGACTTGAGATCCCCCTGCACTTCCAGGGTCCGGCCGCGCACGTACAGGGCCCGCGCGAACTTCGGACGAATCGCCAGCGCCTGGTCGACCTTCGCTTGCGCCGAGTCGACCTTGCCCAGGTACAGCTCGGTCTCGGCCAGTTGGGCGACAAGATCCGCGTCGCGCGGGTTCGCCTCGACCATCGGCAGGAGCACGTCGGCCGCTTCCTGGTACCGCTTCAGGTTGTTCAGCACCCGCGCCTTCAGCTCGACGATCTCGGTCTGGTTCGCGGCTTCTTGAGGCACCAGCTCGAGATCCTGCAGCGCGACCTCGGCGTATCCGTTCTGCATGAAGTACCGCGCGCGCAACACCCGCGCCGGGACCAGCGTCGGAGTCTCGTCCAGCAACCTGTCCATCAGCTTGGCCGCCAGCACTTCGTCGCCCGAGATGAGAAGGATCTCGGCCTCGACCACCTTGGCCTCGACGTTGTCGGGCTGCAGCGTCTGAACGCGCTCCAGCGTCTTGTAGCCGCCCTCTGCGTCGCCGTTGTGGGCCTGCAGGCGGGCGAGCTGCAGCATCTCGTCGTCGGTCAGCTGTTTGGCGTCGCGCAGCTCGAGCAGCGTGCTGATCGCCTCTTTCGTCTGGCCCATGCGGCGGTAGAGCTCGGCGCGCTCGCGGCGCACGGCGGGGTCGTTCTTCGCGCCCAGCTCTTCGGCTTGCTTGAGAGCGAGGACGGCCGCACCGTCGTTGCCGGCGAGCTTCTGGGCCCGCGCGAGCAGCAGGGAGGCCGTCGAGTCCTGGGGCGCGGCGTTCGCTGCCTGCTTGAAGGCCGCGATGGCCGTCTCGGCGTCGCCATTGGCCAGCGCCGTGCGGCCGCGAATCAGCTGCTCGTTCGCCACCTTCGCGCTGGCCTCGACAGCCAGGAGCTCGGGGTCCTTGCATCCGGTGGCGCTAAACCCGACGACAACGAGCGTCACGAGCAAGCGCATCTGGCGGCCAAGGTACAGGTGTTACCCTGTGAAGTCGATGGACCCTTTCGTTCGCCGCCTCGTCGAGCGGCTTCATGATCCCCGCGCGCAGCTCTCTCGAAATCGGCACTTCCATGCCTTCGAGAACCCGCAAGGGAAAGCGGCGCTTCGCATCTCGAAGCGCCTCAAGTCGCTGCAGGCCGACATCGCCCGCTGCCAGGCCGAAGGCAGCCGGCCCATCGCGCGCGCGAAGAAAGACGGCGAAGGAAAAGTGCGAATGGAGCTCGAGCTCAAGCGGCTTCACGCCCGCCGGGTGACCCAGCTCGATCAGGCCGAGTTCGAGCTCTTGTGCGCGCTGCCGGGAGTCGCCGACGCCGTCACCCGCGAGGAGTGACGACCTTGTCGATCACCTCGGGTACCGCGGGCTGCAGCGCCGCGCGCAGCAACGTCTTCAGCGCCAGCAGGAAGTCGTTGTCGACCAGCGCGACCGAGCCCGCAGCGCCGCGCAGGTAGGGCGGAATCTGATCCACTTTGAGCAGCCCCACGCCCGCGTCCGACAGCAGGACCAGGGGGATCCGCAGCTGGAAGCCGCAGAACCGCGCCAGCTTCAACGCCGCCTCGTCGTCCTCGAGCACCAGCGCGCCCAGGGCTCCGTGGCTGAACGGGCGCCACAGTGGCCGCGCGGCTTCCGCCGTGGGCAGCAACACGAAGTCGACCTTCAACGCGTCGCTGAGCTCGATGCGGCCCAGCGTGCCAAAGCCGCTGCGAAGCGAGCCGGGCTCGGTGGCGACCCCCAGGAGCCCCGGCATGCCGCGAAGCAGCGCCCTGCCCGCCTTGGGCCCGACCACGATCACCTTGGCCACCACTGCCGACCGTGCGACGCGCCCGCGCAGCAGCTTCGCGCGCAGGGCATGGACCTCGGCCGCGGCCAGCACGGGCTCGGCGCCGCGGACCTTGCCGTCCAGCGGAGAGATCACGATGCGATCGAGCAGCGCGTTGATCGCCGAAAGCACCGCGAGATCCGGAGCGTCCACCTCGTCCAGCACTTCCCTCAACGTCCGCGGCGTCTTCAGCAGCTCGAGCACCGCCGCCGTCACGGGGTGCGGGGCGACAGGCGATTCCGCCGACGCCGACAGCGACACGAGGGTCGACAGCGGCGGCAGCAAGGGAAGCAGCCTTTCGCGTTCGTCTGACTGGTGCGCGCCCTCGAGCAGCGCGTCTTCCATCACCCGATCGATCTTCGTGCGCGTCGGCGCCGGGCCCGGGTTGAACGCGAAGCTCCCTTCTTTCCAGGCCAGCAGCCGGAACAGCGCCTTCTCGCCTTCGACGTCGCCTTCCCGCGCGTTCACCGGGCGGCCTGAACTCAAGCTGATCTCGCCACGTTCCTGCCCGTTCACGATCACGAGGCGGCCGGTGCGCTTGTTGGCCGAGAGGATCTGCAGCAGGTCGGCCAGCGGCAGCTGCGAGAGGCCACCCTCGATTTCCCGCGCGTCGCCCTTCAGCCCGCGCGCCGCTTCGACGCGACGGCAGAGGTGGTCGATGCGCGACAGCACCTCGTCGAGGTTGTACGGCTTCTTGAGGAACCCCTCGCGCCACGTGCGCAGCCTCTCGAGATCGCCGCCGTGGGTGGTGAGCACGACAGGGATGTCGGCGGTGCGAGGGTTCGAGCCCAGAATCTGGGTGTAGTTCTTCGCTTCGATCAGCGTGCACTGCTCGTCGTAGAGGATGACGTCGGGGTGGCGAAGCACCGCGACCTCGAGCGCCTTGCTGCCATCGGCCGCATACGTGACCTGGTAGCCCCGCTGCCGCAGCGCGCGCGTCAGCGGCCGAACGACGTTCAGCTCGGGATCCGCGATCAACACTTTGCGTGCCTGGGCCACTTACGCGCTCACCATGGCTGAAGGTCGTACGCGTGCTGCAGCTGGGAGACGAGGCCCTCGACGAGGGTGACGTCAGAGGTATGAAAGCCCCAGGTGACCCCGCGCCCGCGGCGCTGCAGCAGCCCGTACGCCGAGCCGTCGCCCAGCCACAGCAGGAACTCGTGCCGGCTCAAGCGATCGTCGCCCTCGAGGAAGACAGGAGTGACCACCGGGTGGTCGGCCAGGTCGGTGCGGCGGCCGAGCACGTAGACGGTGGCGCCGAGATCCGTCGGCGCTTCCTCGAGGCCCATCACGATCGGCAGATCGCTGCGCACCTCGGGGCCGCCGACGTAGAGCAGGCCGCGCGTGCCGGGCTCGCGGGTCAGCTCTCGGGCGATCTCGGTCTGCAGCTCTTCGTAGAGGACATCGGCGACGCGGCCGCGGCGCGACGGCTCGCCGGGCGCTTCAGGCAGCCGCGGTGAGCGCGAGTTGCCGAGCAGTAGATCGACCTCGTCCCAGAATGGAAGACCGTCGAGCTTGAGCGCGACGTGCAGCGACTTGCGGCGCTCTTCCATGCGCTGGCGGCACCGCACCAACAGCTCGTCGAAGTCGTCACCGTCACGGGGAAAGGTGGCGGCTCCGCCGGTGAGGCCGAAGGGCAGCCGCGCTTCCAGCGATCGGCAGTCGGCGTCTTCGCGCACCGTCGCCAGCGCGCGGCGCAGGAACATCAGCCCGCCGAAGTAGTCCGTCTCGGGCAGAAGAATGTGGAACTCCTGATCAGTCGCGCGGGCCACCACGTCCGAGTCGCGAATGATCGTGCTGATCACCCGCAGCACGGCTTTCTGCGCCGCGCGGGCAGCGGTCGCTCCGAGGCGGCCGCGGATCTGCGGCAGGTTGTCGAGCGAGAAGGTCAGCAACGAGAAAGATCTGCCATACCGCCGCGCTTTGTAGATTTCTTTCGTCGCGTAGTCGGTGAAGTACGACAGCGTGTACGCGCTGGTCTCGCGGTCGCGCAGGCCTTGACGCTGCAACGAAACGATGCGCGTCGCCGCCTTGATGCTCGCCGCCGCGAACTGGGCCAGCAGCTGCGAAGGCTGCAGTACGTCGTCGCCGAACACCCCGTTCAGTGGGTCGGCCAGCTGCAGCAGGCCCAGCACTTCTCCTCCGCCGATCAACGGGACGAGCAGCGACGTGCCCGCGCGCCAGGGCAGCAACTGCACCAGCTGCGGGTCGACCGTCTCGGGCAGGCCGCGCCTTTCGATCAACCCCCGGAAGGCGCGCAGGCGAAGGCCCGTGCGCTCACCGCTGACCCACAGCGCGCCGCTCTGCGCGCCGCAGAGGTCGGCAAACTCGGTGAGGATCTTCTCTTGAACCGCTTCGAGATCCGACAACGACGCCAGCTGAAGGCAGCGCTGCTCCAGCGGCGTGCGGGGCGTCACAGCGTCCCTTCGTAGACCTTCTCTGCCGGACCGCGAAGCCACACCTGCGACAGGTCGGCGGCCGCCTTGATTTCCAGAATTCCGCCCGGCAGCTGCACCGGCACCCACGCATCAAACGGCGCGCGACCTGCCAGCGCATGGGCGACCACCGACGCACACGCCGCAGTTCCGCAGGCGAGCGTGAGGCCCACGCCGCGTTCCCACACCGCCACTCGAAGTCCCCCTTCCGGCCGCGGCTTGCAGAAAGAGACGTTCGTGCGCTGCTCGAACAGCGGGTGGACTTCCAGCGCCGCGCCGAGCTCGCCTGCGCGTTCTGGCGGCGTGTCCAGCAACACGAGGTGCGGGTTTCCCATGCTGACGGCCGTGCCGCGCACGCCGCCGATTTCCTTGTCGATGAAGGGGCCGCCGTTCGGCAGCTGCTTCGCCTCGAGCTTCGCCGGGCCCATCGCCACGGTGATCCGCGAGACCTGCGTGCCTTCCCAATCCAGCTGGGAGACCAGCGTGCCCGCGCCGGTGACGACGCTGAGCTCTTTGGGAACCGGAGACGCCGAAGAGCCTTCGGCCAGGTGCTTCACCACGCAGCGAAGCCCGTTGCCGCACATCTCGGCGATCGAGCCGTCGGCGTTGTGCACCACCATCTTTCCCGCGAGGCCCGGCGCGGGCAGGATCACCAGCACCCCGTCGGCCCCGACCCCGCGGTTTCGATCGCACCACGCGCGCGACGTCTCGGCGTCGATGTCGACGCCGCGCAGCCTGCGGTCGACGACGATGAAGTCGTTGCCGAGGCCGTGGTACTTGAAGAAGCGTTCGTTCGTCTTGATGGGGCGCCTTACATCGTCAGGCCGCCATCGACGTCGATGGTGCGGCCGTTGAAGTAGTCGCACTCGAGGATGAACTTCACCGCGAGCCAGATGTCTTCGGTGTTGCCGATGCGGCCGACCGGGATGTTCGCGACCAGCGTGTCGCGCGCCTTCTGGTTCATGCCCTGCGTCATCGGGGTCTCGATCATGCCAGGGGCGATCGCGCCGACGCGGATCCCGTAGTTGGCGAACTCACGCGCCCAGGTAACGGTGTTCGACGCCAGGGCCGCCTTCGCTGACACGTAGTTGCTCTGGCCGCGGTTGCCGTGGCGAGCGACCGACGACATGTTCACGATCACGCCCGGCTTGTGATCCTTCTCGACCATCTTGGCGACGGTCTCGCGCACCATCATCGTCGCGCCTGTGAGGTTGACGGCGATGACCGCGTTCCACTGATCCAGCGAGAGCTTGGTGATCGCGCCGGTCGTCTTGTCCTTCTTCACCAGCAGGCCGTCGCGAAGAATGCCGGCGTTGTTGATCAGGCCGTTGAGGCCGCCCATCTGCTCGTGCGCCCAGGCGACGAAGGACGCGCACTCTTCTTCCTTCGAGACGTCGAGCTTGCGGCGGTGCACGCCCATCGGCAGGGCCTTCAGCGCCTCTTCGTTCACGTCGCCCGCGGCCACCTGCGCGCCTGCCTTGTGCAGCTGCGTAGCGAAATAGGCGCCCATGCCCTGCGCGCCGCCGGTGACGATGATCTTCAGGTCTTTGAGGTTCATGCGAAGCTGTTTATCGAAACCGCCCCTTGAATCAATACCTCGAGCTGTTGCGGCGCCGGCCGGCGTTCCGAAACCTGTGGCTGGGCGCATGCGTCAGTCTCGCCGGCGACTGGTTCTCGCTGATCGCGCTCTACGGCCTGCTGCAGGAATACACGGGCAGCGGGGAAGCGATCGGCCTGATGCTCGCGGCGCGGTGGCTGCCCTCGGTGATCTTCGGGCCGCTGTCCGGCGTCGTCGCCGACCGCATGTCGCGCCGCAAGATAATGGTGATCTGCGACGTGCTGCGGATGATCGTGGTCTTCGGCTTTCTGCTCGTGAAATCCGCAGACGACGTCTGGCTCGTCTACGCACTGACCTTCGTGCAGATGACGATGACCGCGTTCTTCGACCCGGCCGAGCAGGCGTCAATTGGCGGCACGGTGACCCGCGAAGAGATCGTCACCGCCAACACCCTTCACGCCACGACGTGGAGCGCGATGCTGGGCCTCGGCGCGGTGATGGGCGGCCTCGTCAGCGCCACCCTGGGCCGCGACGCCGCCTTCGTGATTGACGCGCTCAGCTACGGCCTGTCGGCCTTCTTCGTCAGCCGCGCCGCGATTCCATTCATCCCGCCGACGTCCCCGCATACGCTGAAGCAGGCGAGCGCCGACTTCTTCGCCGGGGTGCAGCTCTTGCGAACCGACCCTCGGGTGCGGCGCGTGCTCTGGGTGAAGAGTGGCTGGGCCGTCGCGGGTGGTGGCGCGCTGCTGCTGTACCCGGTGATGGGCGAGCGCACCTTCACGGGGCTGGTCTCGCCCACCCTCGCGGTCGGCGTGCTGCTGGGGATGCGCGGGGTGGGCGCCTTCATCGGGCCGTTGATCGCGCGGCGGCTCGGCGGTGACGGCGAAGCGTTTCTGCAGCGCGCGATCAGCGCCTCGTACGCGACGACGATGCTGTTCTGGTTCGCGTTCGCCTGGTCCCCCAACCTGCCCGTCGCGGCGCTGATGCTGACCTGCGCGCACTTAGGGGTGTCGACGCAGTGGGTGTTCTCGAGCTCGCTGATAAACCTTTGGGTGAAAGACGAGTTTCGCGGCCGCGTGTTCGGGCTCGACTTCATGCTCTACACGCTGGTGCTCGCCGTCTCGGCCTGGGGCACGGGAGCGGTGCTCGATCGCACGGGCGCCAACCCCCGGGTGTTGATGACGGCGCTGGCGGCGATGCTGCTGATCACGCAGCTGGGGTGGTGGCTGCTGCGCGATCATTCCGGGCCGTCGAAGACGCCGTCCCACGCCTCGGGCGGCGGCACGGCCTGAAGCATCTCGCAGCGCTTGATGTACCGGGTGGCGAGTGCGTCGGCCCCGGCCCCGGCGAAGAGCGCGAAAGCGATGCGGGCCTCGGCGAACTTCCTCGCGCGGTAGAGCTCGAGCGCCGCGTCCCACTTCAGCAGCGTCGCCGTGCCGCCCGAGAAGCTCTTCGCGTCAGCCAGCAACTCATAGATGCGCACGGGCGCGTCGCGACGGTGGAAGCGAACCTGGTCGACCTCGCGGAACACGAAGGAGTCTCCGGCGGCGACGCGCACGGCCTCGGTGCACAGAATCACCGCCGCATACTTCTTCGACAGCGCCTCGAGCTTCGCGGCCGTCGCCACCGACTCACCCATCACCGTGTAGTTGAGGCGGTGCTCGGTGCCCATCTCGCCGACCACCGTCTCACCCACGTCGAGGCCCGACCGGAAGATCATCGCCGCGCCCGCCGTCGCTTCCCACCCTTTGCGCTTCCGTTCGAACTTCGCGCGCATCTTCAACGCCGCGTCGCAGGCCGACTTCGCCGGCGACACCAACCGCACCGGGGCGCCCCAGAACGCCATCATCCCGTCGCCCAGGTACTTGTCCACCTGGCCTCGGCAGTCGATCACCACCTGCGTCATTTCCGACAGGTACTCCTGCAGCATCTGAACCAGCACCTTCGGCTCGATCGTCTGCGCGAGGCCCGTGAAGCCTTCGATGTCAGAGAAGTAGACCGCGATGGGCAGCCGTTCGGGCTTCATCAGGCCCGTGTTCCTCTCGACGCTGCCGAGCACCTGGGCAGGCAGCGCGCGGCCCAGCGCGTGGGTGACGAACTCGCGCAGCGATCTCTCGAGCGTGCGCGCGTAGCCCAGCGACGCGAGGAAGGTCAGAGACGCGGCCGCGACCGGCGCGACCACCGGCACCCACCGCAGCTGCGAGATCAGAATCGCCCGCGAGCCGTACCCGACCCCGACTGCGATCAGCGCGATCACGGCCAGGTACCCGACCCACCCCGAACGCGGGAAGAGGCTCGCGTAGGCGACGGCGAACAGCGCCCCACCAAAGGCGAAGGCGATCGTGATCCAGAAGTCGAGCTGGGCCGGCGTGCGGGTGACCGAGCGCCCGTGGAGCAGGTTGACCAGGGCCTGCGCCATCACGGCCCCACGGGGCAGGCGGCCGATCGCGGTCGAGACGCGTTGGCCTCCGGCCTCTGACAGCACGACCACGCGGCCCGACAGCTCGTTGTCGTGGTGTCGCACCCCGCGCTTGTTGTCGTCGTCGTCGAGGTTGAGCAGTAGGCGCCACACCGGCACCGCCCGCTTCATCGTCCCTCGTCCGCCCGTGCCGACCTCGGCCGCGTCCCACGCGAGCACGCTGCGGCCGTCTTCGGTCATCGGCACGGTGAGGCGATCGCCAATGAAGAGCGTGCCCCGGAACCAACGCAGGTGCGTCGAGTGGGTCAGCTTCATCGCCGCCAGCAGCGGCGCCGAGGCGAGCACGGCCAGCTTCCCTTCGAGCTCGGTGGCGACGAGGTGGGGGAAGTCACGGACTTCGCCGTCGAAGTCGGGCACCACGCGCGCCGGGCCGAGCACCACGCCGGGCACCTGCAACGCGGGCACGGGGCCTTCGAGCGTTCGGGCGCGGGTGAGCTTCGATGGGTCGATGCCTTCGACGGTGATCTCGGCCGACTTCACCGAGAGCCACGTCTGGTTGACCTCGAACGCCGCGTCGTCGGGGGTCTGCGCGCGGATGGTGGGCGTCTTCACCTCGAGCTGCGTGCTCAGCGCCTGGGCCCGCTGTTCGGTGAGCGCCGAGGCCCACAGCTGCAGCTTGTCACCCGCGGGAATCAGGTACGCCTGGTTGCGGCCCATCAGCAGGCGCCGCACCCCTTCGAGCGGAGGCGGATCCGCCAGGGGCTGTTCGGCGACCTTGAGCATCCACGGCTTCAGCTCGCGATCGGGCGGCCGCGGCGCGGACGTCGACCAGCCGACGGGCAGCACGACCTTGTCTGCGATCTTCTCGAGGCGCGCGCCCAGCAGCTCGTCGTCCGACTTCGCCTTCTCGCCCTTGCAGGGAATGCAGGTGCGCGGCGACAGATCGGTCAACGGCACGTCGAGCAGCAAAAGCCCTGCCCCTTCGCGCAGCGCCTGTTCGGCCAGCCCGCCGTAGACTTCACGGGGCCAGGGGCGGATCGCGAGCGACGGGTTGGTGGCCTCGCGCGCGCTGGCGAGCGTGTCGTCGTCGACGGTGGCGAGCACGACCTCGTCCGATCGCGTTGCCTGCTCGCCGTACGCCTTGATGCGCCAGTCGAAGGTCATCAGCTCGAGCCTTTCGACGTAGAGGCGCAGCGCTTCGTGCCACACCGGCGGGTCTTCGGTGACCGCCCGGGGAACGCGGAACGCGACCAGGCCTCCGAACAGCGCGCCGATCATCAGCGCCCAGAAGAACGAGACGCCGAAGCGCCGGGCGAAACGTCTGCTCGCTGATTGGATGCGTGAGGAAGCCAGGGGATTACCTTGGTCTATGCTGCCTCACCCATGAAGATTCGGAAGCTACTGTTTGCGGTGGTGGTGCCGGTGGTCGCTTTTTCTGCCTGTGACCTGATCAATAGGACCAGCAACCAGGTGCAGGCCAAGAAGGTGATCGTCGGCACCCTGCTGCACACGCCTCCGATTCAGATCGAGCCCGAAGCGGTCGCCGGCTTCGATGCCAGCTTCCCGTTTCTCGACGCCGGCTTCACCTTCGACGGTGGCTTTCCGTTCGACGCGGGCGTCTTCCTCAACGACGGCGGTGCAGCCGTCACGGTGCCCGCGCAGACGATCGTCTTCGCGTACTTCGGCACGCGCAATGGCGAGGGGCTGAGCCAGGAGGCGCCGACCGCGATCGAAGGCGCGACGATGACGCTGACCAGGAAAGGCAGCAGCGCGCTGAACCTCAAGGACTCGAGCCAGGGTTCCTTCGGGCTCACGTCGTCGGAAGAGCCGGCCCTGACGTATGAGGCCCACGCGTCGTACCTGTTCACCGCCAGCGCCGAGGGGACGACTTTCGTCGGCATCGTGGAAGACGTGCCCGAAGAGGAAAAGGTCGCCGCTTTTCGCCCCGGCGGGAAGAGCTTCATCTCGCTCGCGGCGGGCTCCGAGTTCCAGTTCGCCCGGCCCGACCCGCCCAACGGGAAAGAACGGAACCTCGCTTTCGTCGTCGTGGTGCCGATCAGCCGAGAAGGGCAGCAGGGCGAGCCGACGTACACCAACGTGCCGAGCACGCCGCTGGGGTACCTGAAGCTCGCCGTCGCTCCATCGGACTGGAAGACGACGACGGTCACGATTCCCGGCACCGCGTTTCCGCAGAAGGACACGAACTATTTGATCCTGCTGCAGTCGGCGAAGCTCGGCCGGCCCGACACCGACAACCTGTTCATCGGGTCGGCGATGATTGCCGGAACCGCGGACGTCGGCGTCGTGAAGACGCACTGAGTCGGCGGGCGCGTCAGGAGTTCACGAGCTCGATCTCGACCTGGTGATCGAGCTTCAGCTTCAAGAAGTAGCCGGCGACGCGCTCGGCCTCGTCGCGCGACAGCACATTGCGGAAGGTCTCTGTGTCGCCGACCTCGACCTCCATCACCGGCCCGCGCTCGACCAGGCGGAACAGCTGCGGCGGCCCGTCAAGGCGAGGCAGCAGAAACGGAATCACGCTCTTGATCGGGATCACGTCGTGCTTCGACTGGATCAGCGCGTTGACCTGATCGACGGTCGGCCGCACGAACCCGGACGACACGCCCTCTTCCGCGTAGAGCGTCGGCGACGCGATCGTTGCGTCATCCGTCGAGTCATCGAACAGGTAGTCGTACCGGCTGGGCAGCTTGCCGATCAGCACCCACGCGAGCACCACCGCCTCGTCCGGCCCCAGCCGCGCGACGTGGAGGATCCGGCTCTCGGGCCCCAGCGAACGAATCATCAGCCTCAGCCGCGGCTTCAGGTGCGCCTGCGTCCGCGTCAACCTTCCCTTCAGCTCGGTGCGGATCTCTGCGAACGCGTGGCTGAACGACGCCTCGACCGCGCGGCTGCGCTCTTCCAGCGCCTTCTTCGCCGCCTCGAGCCGCCCCGCCGTCTCGAGCAGGTAGCTGTCGAGCCCACTGCCCGACCGCGCGAGCGCCAGTGCTTCTTCCACCGTCGGAGCCTTCGCCAGGTCTGAAGCCGCGCGCACTGCGCCGACCAGAAACTCGCCCTGCTGATCGAGCTGCTTCCTCTCGTCGGCGAGCCGGCTCACCGTGCCCGAGTGTTCCAGCCGCAGCTCAAGCCACGCCTCGTAGGCGCCTTGAATCGTCTCGATGCGCCTCACCCGCGCCAGCGCCTGTTCAGCCGCGGCGGTCGGGTCGAACGACGACTCGGGCGGCGGCACATCCAGCGGCGTGTCGTGCCGGAGCGCCGGTTTCTTCTTCTTCGGGGCCGCGACCTTCTTCTTCGCGACAGCCTTCAATTTCGGACGCGGCTTCGGCTTCTTCGTCAACGCGAGAACCCTTGATCGATCACGTCGGTGACATACCCGTTCGTGACCACCACGGCGATCTTCCGTTGCTCGCGCACATAGAGCCACGTCTCGATCTCGTTGCCGCCGGCGTTCGACGTCTCGCGCTCAGGTGGAATCCCCCACGTCATGAACAACGCCGGCTTGTCCATTCCCTGCACGACGTCGCGGGCCCAGATCGCATCCTGAATCGGCTTCGGGTACGCGGCCAGGCGGTCTTCGACCTTGAGCTTCTTGACGTAGGTCTCGCGCGCCCCGTCGTCGTCCCAGGCGAGGAACCCGTCGACCTGGCGCTGCGTCATGAACTGTTGATAACGGTCGAGCAGCTCGCGGCCATGAGGCGTCAGCAGGGCCTCGCGTTGGGCCCTCGGGCTTGCGCAGCCCGACGCGAGCAGCGCAGTGAGGACGACGAGCGCCCGAATCAAGCCGAGCGGCTGGGAACCGGCGCCGATGGCGGCGGCGCATTGCTGCCGTTGCCACGAACCTTCTGCTCGACCCGCTTCATCTGCGACTGCAGGTCCGCGCGGAGGTCGGCGCCCGTACTCGGGGCCAGCACCATGCCGAGGCCGACGCCGACCAGCACGCCCGCTCCAAAAATCGCCAGCGCCGGCACCAGCGCTTCGATCGTGCTCGGCTTCTGCTCGAGGCCGACCGCGTCCAGCAGGTCATCGCGATCGAAGTTCGAGAGGTTCTTCAGGTTCTTCAGAACAGCGTTGGCATTCAGGTTCTTCAAGACGGCATTGGCGTTCATGGATTTCATTTCTCCTTGCGCTTCGTGGATTTGCCCTTCGCCGGGCGCGTGCGATCGAGGACGCCATCAACGGCCGCCTCGGCAAGGCCCATCAGCTCATCGCGAACCAGGGGCAGCGCGGCGAGCTTGAGGCTCAGCCGCAGCAGCCGCGAGGTCGTCGGAGTGAACAGCCCGCCTCCGAGCACGTAGCCGACGCCCAGCGCCGCCGCGACCATGCCGTAGGGGTTTTTCTCGACTCGCGCCGTGAGATCCACCGCGTCCATCAACCCCTGCCCCGAGGCCTTCGCCTCTTCGACGAACTCCTGGGCTGCGTCTTTCGCGTTGTCCACGTGCTGGGCCACCGTCTGTTCCCGCCCGTTGGTGTTCATTAGCGGGAAGCCAGCTTTCCGATGAGGTAACCGACCCCGAGCGCCGCGAGCAACGTCGTGCCCGGGTTCTCGCGAATGAAAGACTGCGCGCGGGTATTGAAGTGCTGCAGCTGCTCCTTCGCCTCTTCGATGCGCGGAGCGAACCGGTCTTCCAGATCCCTCACCGCGTCGCCGAGGTAGGGGGCTTCCGCTTCCGAGTGCTGCGCTCCGGTGTTTTCGCCGCTCATGATCGATTCCTCGCTCCGAGAATGATGCCGATTGCCAGTGCCCCTGCGACGAAGCCCCAGGGGTTCTTCGAGACCCAGTGCTTCAGGGTCATGCCTTCCTTGATCGCGTGCGCGCCCTTTCGCAGCTCGGTCACGCCGTCTTTGAGCTCGTCGCGCAGCGCGTCGGCCGACTTCGCGAGCCGGTTCCGGCTGCGGTCGAGCTCGGCCCTCACTTCGGCCGCCGTCTGCTCGCGCGGCTCGATCTTCGAAAGCTGGTTCATTGTTCGATCCTCAGCGCGATCGCCGTCGTCTCGAGCGCTTCTTTCGTGTCGTTGAGCAGGGTCCGCTTCTGCAGCTTCCTGACCGCGAGGAAGATCCCGAGCCCGCCGCCCACCACGTTCACTGCCCCGATGAGCAGAAACGCCACATCTGCGGCAAGAAAGCGGTGCAGGAACAGCCCCGCGGCCACCATCAACAGCAGGTAGCCGACCAGCAGCAGCGGGACGAAAGCGAGGATCTTACCCAGGTCCATGCCTACGGCGGTCGCGTCTTCCTTCAGCTCAACCCGCGCGAGCTTCAGGTGCTTGCCGATCAGATCCGAGAACGAATCCACCAGCTCTCGAAATTGATCGGCGAGCTGCATCGGCTCCGACCTTAACTGATCTGACGGACGGTGAAGGGCGCTCATGAGCGAACCCCTATGCGAAGCCGATGCCAAGGCGCCTGAAACCGAATAAGACGCGCGGCCATGCTGACCTCCCTGTTGATCGCCTCGATCCTCTCGGCCGCCAGGCCCACCGCTGCCTTCCAGCCAAAGAACCGGCCCTACGACGCGGTGAGCTACCGCATCGACTTCAAGCTGAAGGACGCGTCGACCTTCGACAACAAGCTGACGATGGTCTTGAAGACGCTGAAGAAGCCGCTGCCCGAGATCGAGCTCGATTCGCGCGGCTTAGAAATTTCCGATGCGAAGATCAACGGCGAGCCCGCCACCTTCAAGGCCGTCGACGAGCCCGCCCTTCGCACCGGCACCTTGACGCTGAAGCCCACCAAGCCGCTGGCCGCCAACACCGAGGTCACGATCGAGCTCGCCTACACCGGCAAGATCAGCAGCACGGCGCACGAGGGCATGTTCACCGTCACCAACAGCGACGACGAATCCGCCCTGCCCTACTACTTCACCCAGTTCGAGCCGACCTACGCGCGCGCCTTCTTCCCCTGCAACGACACGCCAGAAGACAAGGCGACCACCGAGATCTTCTCGATCGTCGACAGCAAGTACACGGTGCTCTCGAACGGCCGGAAGGAGAAAGACGAGACGTACACCGAGGGCGGGAAGAACCTGCGCCGCGTCCTCTGGAAGCAAGACCAGCCGCACTCGACCTACCTCGTCGCGCTCGCCGTCGGCCTCTTCGAGCCGCAGTTGGTCGGCGGCGACACCCCTGCCACCGTCTGGAGCACCCCCGGCAAGGCCGACCGCGCCTTCGAGGCCGTCAACTCGACCCGCAGCGCGCTGAACTTCCAGGCCGCCTTCCTCGGCGTGAAGTACCCATGGGCCAAGTACGACCAGGTCGCCGTGCCCCGCTTCTTCTGGTCGGGCATGGAGAACACGTCGCTGGTCTTCAACCGCGAGTCGAAGTTCATCCTCGACCACAAGAACGACCAGGTCAGCCGCGCGAAGATCACGGGCCTCATCTGCCACGAGCTCGCGCACCAGTGGTTCGGCAACTACGTGACGCTGAAGTGGTGGGATGACACCTGGCTCAACGAAGGCTTCGCCACGTTTCTCGGCAGCCTCACCGAAGACAACTACTTCGAGAACGACATGGTCGAGGTGCAGAACGCCTCGTACATCTTCGACACCTATGTCGCGCAGGAAGCGGGCCCGCGTTCGCACCCGCTGACGGGCCGCGGCGGCGCCAGCCCCGAAGAGATGTTCGATTCGGTCAGCTACGCGAAGGGCGCGATGGTGTTGCGCATGCTCGATCTGTGGATCGGGCGCGCCGAGATGAAGAAGGCGCTCAAGGCGTACCTCGAGAAGCATGCCCTGGGTAACGCCACCAGCGACGACTTCTTCGCCGCCGTCTTCGCGAGCACCAAGAAAGAAAAAGAGCTGAAGCCCTTCAAGGAAGCCTGGCTCAAGAAGAAGGGCTACCCGGTGATCTTCCCCGAGTTCAACTACTCGGGTGGAAGCGTCACGATCACGGTGCGCCAGCTTCCCGTGCACGCCGACGAGAAGGGCCCCTTCGTCTTCAAGCTGCCCGTCGTCATCCACCGCGAGCAGGAGCCGAAGTACACCAGGGAAGAGCTGATCACTGTCGACAAGCCGACGGTGACGGTGACGATCGAAGTGCCGGCCGCTCCGCAGTGGGTGAACTGGAACAAGAACGGCGCGGCGCTGGCGAAGGTCAACACCGCGACCGTGCCCGAGCAGCAGTGGGTCGACGCCGCCCGCCTGGATCCGGACCCGGTGTGGCGCCTGCTGGCGACCTGGGTGCTGCTGGGCGAGCTCGCGAACCCTGACCTGAAGGAAGAGACGAAGCCCACCGACAGCGCGTTCAACGCGATCCTCGACGTGCTCAACAAGGATCCGTCGCCCTACGTCCGTGAGGCCGTGCTGCAGAAGCTCTCGCGCACGAAGTGGAAGAAGCTGCCGTCGGAGTTCGGCGCGCCGGTGTTCCAGCTGGCCAAGCGCCCCGACCTCGCCGAAGACGCGCTGGGCCAGATTCGGGTGCGCCGCGCGGCGATGGTGTTGCTCGGCCGCATCGACTTTCCCGACGGGCACCGGTACCTGCTCAGCGAGCTCCAGAAGAAGGATCAAGACCTGAACTTCCTTTCGGCCCTGAGCGACGGCGTCGCGAACCTCGGCACCGCGGAAGCGCTGGCCACCATCGCCTCGGCGATGCGCACCCAGAAGCCGCGCGGCTACGCCTGGTACCGCAACACCGCCGAAGCCCTGGGCTCGGTCGGAAACGTCGACGCGGTGAAGGCGATCAAGGAGCTCTTCAAAGAGAACCCGGGCAACAACGAGCTCTTCCGCAACGTGTTCGGGAGGCTCGAACGCAACCACGTGCTCAAGGCCTCCCCTGAGCTCGCCGCCTGGGTGCGCGAGGGCGTCCTCGACGAGACGTACCCCGAGAACATCCGCGCCGACCTGATGGAGCTCATCGAGGCCTCGAAGTCGAAAGAGGCAAAGGAGGCGCTGACCGCCATCGCCGAGAAGTCGCCTTCGGAAAGGTTGAAGAGCAGCGCGCGCAACCTGCTCGAGACGAACTTCGCCGCGGCAAAGGCGCCGGCGCCCGCCCCTGCCCCGCCGCCGAAGAAGAAGAAGTAGCCGCCTACTTCAGCTCTTTCTCGATCAGCGTGATCAAAGACTTCGGGTCGGCGACACCGGCGTAGGCAAAAGACAGGGTACCGTCGCGCTTGTAGATGAAGCGCGTCGGCAGCTGCTTGATCGGCCCGAAGGCCATTTCCCCTGCTCGAATCGCCTCGTTCGAGACGATCAGCGGCAGGACACAAGCGCGTTCACCTCGGCGAACGGCTCGAGCACCTTCCGGCCCTCGAGATCCATGCCCACCAGCAGCACCTCGAGATCATCGGGGTGATCTTTCTGCAGGCGCGTCAGCACGGGCAGGTCGACCAGGCAGCGGAAACGATCTCCACCACGAAGAATCCAACGCAGATCGTCTCGATCACAGCGATGGCGCGGAGCCAGGTCGGGTCGGTCAGGGAAGTGCCGAGGCCGAGAAGCACGGCGTTGAGCATGATGACGGCGACGACGCAGTTGTTGAAGGGCGCGGACTCGACCCACTTACGAAGCTGGATGGCGGTTGGTTGCTGAAGGTCCTGATTCATGGTGCAAGACCCTCTTCACATCGCCGCCTTCGCGGCGTTGTCCTCAGGGCCGTCGTCAGGGCGGGGTCGGTGGCCCACTCCCCACCGCCGCTTTGGCGGGGATGATGAGGCTCAACACCGTTGCGAGCACCAACGTGCCAACGACGACCAACAGCGACACCGTCGTGTCGATCTTGATCGGATCGACCTTGGCCAAGCCAAACACGTCAAGGTACGGCGGCAAGCTCAGCAGCAGCAGCTTCACGCCGACAAACGCCAAGATCATGATCAGCGCCGGCTTCAAGAACCGGAACTTCTGAATCAGCGCCGCCAAGCAAAAGTAGAGCGCCCGCAGCCCGAGGATCGCGAAGATGTTGCTGGTGAATACGATGAAGGGATCGGGCGTGATCGCGAAGATGGCCGGGATCGAGTCGACCGCAAACACCAAGCGGTGTTGTGAGCTTGGAGCTTTGACTCAAAGCATTTGCCCCGAGGGGTGGTTGGACTCGGACTTGCCGGTCATGCCCTCGCGCCTTCTCTCTTCACCAGCGTGGCTGAAGCAGGAGCCCTTCCCTCCGGTGGCGTTGTTCTGCACCACCATCAGCGGGACTACGGCCCCCTCACGCTTGATCCGCGATCTGCGGGTCGAGTCTCCGCGGCCGCATGAACTCGGAGCGAGACTGCGGCGCGCGAGTAGGCGACGTACCGGTGCGGCGCCGACGACGACGAGCACGTTGCGTTGATGGGTGTGGAGAAAG
>JBBRAX010000067.1:0-43915 GCA_038206395.1 Myxococcales bacterium
CGCACCGTCGCGTGGTTCAAAGCCCGCGTCTCATGAGCTGGAAGCGCCTCGTCGATCTCGCCATCGGCGTCCCGGCGTTGTGCGCCGCCGCTCCGGTGATCGGAGCGATGGCTCTGCTCGTGAAGCTCGACTCGCCCGGCCCCGCGTTCTTCGTTCAGACCCGCGTCGGCCGGAACCGCCGGCCGCTTCGGATCTTCAAGCTGCGATCGATGGTCACCGGAAATTCTGGCCCCGCGGTGACCTCGGCCGGCGACTCGCGCATCACCCGCGTCGGCCGCCTGCTGCGAAAGACCAAGCTCGACGAGCTGCCCCAGCTGCTCAACGTCGTGATGGGCGAGATGTCGCTGGTTGGCCCGCGGCCCGAGGCCGAACGCTACGTGCGCCAGTACCGCCCCGAGTGGGAACCCCTGCTCGCCGTTCGCCCCGGCATCACCGACCTCGCTTCGCTCGTGTTCCGCGACGAGGAAGAGCTGCTCGCCGCGGCGCACGACAAAGAGCGCGCCTACGTCGAGGCCGTGATGCCCGCCAAGCTGGGCGTCGCGCTCGAAGGCGTTCGCAGCTCGGGGCCGCTGTACGACGCCACGATTCTCGCCCGCACCTTCGCCGCGGTCTTGAAGCTCCCCGGTGCGCGACGCCACGCCGCCATCGCCGAAGCCGAGGCAGAGATCGAGAGGCTCAACGCTTCGGCTGACCGTACGTCTTGAACTTCTCGAGGACGCGCGCCATCTCGGCGTCGTCGAGGATGACGGGCGCACCCGCCTGAAGGGCGCGCCAGTACTGCTCGGCGAGGTTCTCGATCTCGGTCGCGACCCGGTAGGCGTCCGCCAGCGACGTGCCGACCGCGAGCAGCCCGTGGTTCGCCAGCAGGCACGCCTTGCTCTCGTGAAGCGCCGCGACGGCCGCAGCCGACAGCTCGTACGTGCCGAACGTCGCGTAGTCGGCGCAACGCACCACCGACGTGTTGGCGACGGCGATCATGTAGTGCACCGCGGGTATCGGCTTTCGCAGGCACGACAGCGTCGTCGCGAACATCGAGTGCAGGTGGAAGATCGCCGACACGTCCTGGCGCTGCGCGTACACGTCGCGGTGCATCTGCCACTCGCTGGACGGCGCGCGCTGCCCTTTCGGCACGCTGCCGTCCCACCGCACCTCGACCAGGTCCTTCGCCTTCATCTGCGCGTACGGCAGCCCCGACGGCGTCACCAGGAACCCGTGCTTCAGCCGCACGCTCACGTTCCCCGACGCTCCGTGCGTCAGCCCATCGGCCACCATTCGCTTCGCCGCATCCATCAACGCCTTCCGCGCTTTCTTCACGGGAACAACCTCCGCAAGCCTTCGCGCGACGCCTCACACACGCCGCGCTCGGTGATCAAACCTGTCATGAACTTCGCTGGCGTCACGTCGAACGCGTAGTTCGACACCGCCGTGCCCGCTGGCAGCTCGCCCACTTCTGCCGCGCTGCGCTGCTCGATTGGCGTCCCTTTGACTCCGTCGGAAAGCGTCCAGTCGATGCTCGTCGAGGGCACCGCCGCGTAGAAGGGCACTCCGTGCTCGTGCGCCGCCAGCGCCTTCAGGTACGTGCCCACCTTGTTGCAGACGTCGCCGTTCGCGCTCGTGCGATCCGTGCCCACGATGCACACGTCGATCTCTTCCCGCTGCATCAACAGCCCCGCCGCGTTGTCGACGAAGAAGGTGTGCGGAACGCCGGCCTCGCGCAGCTCCCACGCTGTCAGCTGCCCCTGGTTCCGCGGCCGCGTCTCGCTCACCCAGACGTGCACCGCAGTTCCCCGCTGGTGCGCGAGGTAGATCGGCGCCAGCGCCGTGCCCCACTCGATCGTCGCCAGCCAGCCCGCATTGCAATGCGTCATCACCTGCACCGGGCGTCCCGCCTTTCCCTTCAGCAGCGGGAGTCCCGCTTCCGCGAGCCGCCGGCCAATCGACCTCTCGTGCTCGGCCAGCTCGAGCGCCAGCGTCATCGCTCGCGCCGCCCGTTCGGCCACCGGCACTTCTGACAGCTGCCGCTGCACCTTCTCGACCGCCCACCGCAGGTTCACTGCCGTCGGGCGCGTCTTCATCAGACGGGTTGCGGTGGCGTCGACGGCGCTCGCGTCGGCACGCATCGCCAGCGCGAAGCCGAAGGCCGCCGCGATTCCGATCAGCGGGGCTCCTCGCACCTGCATCGTCTCGATCGCCACCGCGATCTCTTCCAGCGTCGTCGCGCGGATAAGCCGTAGCGCCTCGGGCAGGGCGGTTTGATCAATCAGCTCGACTGCTGCGCGATCAGGCGTCCAGGCAATGGGAGGAGGCGACACCCCGCGGGCTTAGCATCGGAGCCCCGGGCCGGCTTCCCTCGACTTCTCTGAGGGATGAACGGGGAGGCGTCGCGACCAGGTTTCGTAGCTCTGCGGAGGCTCATCCCTCGACTTCTCTCGGGATGAACGGGACGTCTCGGGATGAACGGCGCTGCGTTGGCTGGGCACTGACGGGCGAGTGCGGTAAGCGAGGCGCCCATGGCCGTCCCATTCTTTCGCCCCAGCGTCACCCAAGCCGAGATCGACGAGGTCGTCGCGGTCTTGAAGTCCGGTTGGCTCACCACGGGCCCACGCACGAAGCAGTTCGAGGCGGACTTCGCGAAGAAGGTCGGCGCGAAGCACGCCATCGCCCTCAACTCGTGCACCGCCGCGCTCCACCTCGCCCTCGAAGCGGTCGGCGTCCAGCGGGGCGACTGCGTCGTCGTCCCCACGATGACCTTCGCGGCCACCGCCGAGGTCGTTCGCTACTTCGACGCCGTTCCCGTGCTCGTCGACTGCGACCCCCGCACGATGTGCATCGACGTCGCGAAGCTGCGCACCACGCTCGAGGCGCTGCGCGACGGTAAGCCGATCGCCGGACTCAAAGGCCCCTACGGCCCGGTGAAGGCGATCATCCCGATGCACTACGGCGGCCAGATGGTCGACGTGAAGGGCGTCGCCGCGCTCGGCAAAGAGTTCAACGTCCCGGTGATCGAAGACGCCGCTCACACGCTGCCCGCGTTCTACCGCGATGGCTCCGGCCAGCCCTGGCAGCAAGCCGGAGCGACCGCCGACATCACCTGCTTCAGCTTCTACGCCAACAAGTGCATCACCACCGGCGAAGGCGGCATGGCCGTCACCAACGACGACAAGTGGGCCGACCGCATGCGCGTCATGTCGCTGCATGGCATCAGCCGCGACGCCTGGAAGCGCTTCACCAGCGAGGGCAGCTGGTACTACGAAATCGACGCTCCCGGCTTCAAGTACAACCTCACCGACATCGCGTCCGCCGTCGGTCTCCAGCAACTCAAGCGCGCAGACGAGCTCTGGGCCGAACGCAAAGCCGTCGCCAGCCGCTACCTCGACAAGCTCGCCCAAATCCCCGGCCTCGAGCTTCCCGAAGAGCTGCCCGACCGCCAGCACTCGTGGCACCTGTTCCCCATTCGCCTCGCCCACGGCGCCTGGAAGATCGATCGCAACCGCTTCATCGACGAGCTCAAGGCGAAGTCGATCACCACCTCCGTGCACTGGATGCCCCTTCACCTTCACCCCTACTACCGGCGCACCTACGGCTTCGGCGAAGGCCTGCACCCGGTGGCCGAAGATCTCTGGCCGCGCATGGTGTCGCTGCCCATCTTCCCCGGCCTCACCACCGCCGAGCAGGACGAAGTGGTCACCGCGATCGCCGGCCTCTTCGAGCAGCACGGCGTCACGCCCCCGAAGAAAATCGCGCTCTGAACTGGCTGGAATCGTTCGAGCGCGCTGAATCACGCGCAACCCTGCGGGAACCAACGAAAGCAGGGTGGTTTTGACCCGGTCTCGTGGCCGGGTATACAGGCGCGGCTTCTGCCCGGAGGGGCCGCGAATTGGACGCCGTGAAACAAACCCTCAGCGAACGACTGATGCTCACCTACCGGCGCCTGCTGGTGGTGTTCGTTCACCTGGGGTTGTTCACCCTGTCCCTCGTCTGCGCGTTTCTGCTGCGGTTCGAGTTCAGCATCCCCGACGAATATTTCCCCATCGGCTACGCGTGGTGGGTCGGCCTGCTGGTGGTGCGTGGCATCGCGTTTGCCTCGTTCGGGCTGTTCTCGGGCATGTGGCGGTACACCGGCGCAAGAGATCTGGTCGCGCTGCTGAAGGCGGCGACGCTGTCGACGATCGTGTTCATGGTCTACCTCTGGCTCGGCGGGTATCGCGGCTTCCCGCGGTCGATCGTGATCATCGACTGGCTGATGACGATGATCCTCGTCGGGGGCCTGCGCTTCGGCATCCGCACCTTGTGGCAGCTGGCGCGCAGCGTGGCGCGTGAAGAGAAGGTCGATCGCAAGCGCTTGCTGATCGTCGGCGCCGGCAACGCGGGCGAGATGCTGCTGCGTGAGATGCAGAAGATCTACGGCCACCGTTACCACCCGATCGCGATCGCCGACGACGACACCCGCAAGTTCGGCCAGACGATTCACGGCATCCCGGTGATGGGGCCGCTGCTCGCCGTGCCCGAGATCGTCAAGGCGAAGCAGATCGAGGAAATCCTGCTCGCGATCCCGACCGCCACCGGCAAGGACATGCGGCGCATCGTCGAGCTCTGCAAGCCCGCTGGCGTTCCGATTCGCACCATCCCCGGCATCGACCAGGTCGTCGACGGCAACGTCACCGTGAACCAGATTCGCCAGGTCGACATCGAAGACCTGCTGGGCCGCGAAGCCGTCACGCTCGATCAGCGCTCGCTGCAGGAACAGCTGACGGGCCGCGTCGTCATGGTGACAGGCTCCGGCGGCAGCATCGGCTCCGAGCTCTGCCGCCAGATCGCCAAATTCAAGCCGTCGCAGCTGCTGCTGGTCGAGCAGGCCGAGAACGCGCTCTTCGACATTCACCGCGAGCTGCTGGCGAAGTTCCCCGCCGTCGCCCTGGTGCCCTGCATCGCCGACATCTGCGACTCGCGCCGCATGGATGCGGTGTTCGAGCGCTACAAGCCGTCGGTGGTGCTGCACGCCGCCGCCCACAAGCACGTGCCGATGATGGAGGCGAACCCCGGCGAGGCGATCAAGAACAACGTCGGCGGGACGCGGAAGCTCGCCGACCTGAGCCACGCGCACGACGTCGATTGCTTCGTGATGATCTCGACGGACAAGGCGGTGAACCCGACCTCGGTGATGGGCGCGAGCAAGCGCATCGCCGAGATCTACGTGCAGGCGATGAGTCAGCGCAGCAAGACGCGCTTCGTCGCGGTGCGGTTCGGCAACGTCCTCGGCTCGGCGGGAAGCGTGCTGCCGATCTTCCGCGAGCAGATCGCGCGCGGTGGCCCGGTGACGGTGACGCACCCCGAGATGCGCCGCTACTTCATGACGATTCCCGAGGCGTCGCAGCTGGTGCTTCAGGCCGGCGCGATGGGCCGCGGCGGTGAGATCTTCGTCCTCGACATGGGTGAGCCGGTGAAGATCGTCGACCTCGCGCGCGACCTGATCACGCTGTCTGGGTTCAAGCCGGGCATCGACATCGAGATCCAGTTCTCAGGCGTTCGGCCGGGCGAGAAGCTCTTCGAAGAGCTGAACGCCGCCGACGAGAACTCGGACAAGACGCTGCACCCGAAGATCTTCATCGGGCGCCTGGCTCCGCGGCCGTACGACACCGTGACCCAGGAGCTCGCCCAGCTCGCGAGCCTCACCGACGGAGCCACCGCCGCGCAGATCATCGAGCGCATCAAGGTGCTGGTGCCCGAGCTGATTCGCGAGACGGTGCCCACGGCTGACGTCATCCCGATTCGCCGCCCGGCCTGACCGCCGATCACGCGTAGGCGTCCTGCTCTTCCTTCCGGGCGCGCGCCTTGTGGACCGCGAGCCGGGGCCAATCAGACGGCGGCACGAGCGACAACCGAAACGCGCGCTCGAGCCAGACGTGGGCAGTGCCGGCGGTGGCCCAGGTGGCGCGGTAGAGGGCCGCGATCGCTGCGCGCTGCGCCGCCGACGTGCCGAGCTTCCGGAACGCAGCATCGGGAATCGGAACCTCGAGCAGCGCGCGCGCCTCTCGCCACGCGCACTCCACCGGCAGGGCCACGTTCCACGCCCGCGCGCGCCCGGCCGCCTCCTCCCAATCGACGCCCGCGCGCCCGAGCCCCTCGAGATCCACCAGCCACGCGAGCCGGCCGATCGCGTGCGTCGCCGCGTGCATCGCGAGGTACGCCGCGTCGTCCTCGGAGGTGAGCGCCGGGACCTTGCCCTGCGGAGACTCGAGGTGAACGCGCCGGTTGATCAGCTGCCGCACGTCCACCGAGATCTCGTGGTTGCTGTTGAGCGCATGGTGCAGCTCGATCATCAGCCCGCTGGGCTGCGCCGGCAGCAGCGACGCGTTGTGAATGTGATCCCCGGCCATGAACGCGTGCGACGCGACGCCGGCATCAATCAACGCCCGCGTCGCCGCCTTCAGGTCGGCCCGGGTGACCAGCAGATCAAGATCCGACTGTTGCCGTGCCGCCGGCTCGCGCCACCGCGTCGCCGCCGCCGAGCCCTTCAGCACCACGCACCCGATGCCCGCCTTCTCGACCGCTTCGACTGCGCGCAGCGTGAACTTCAGCGCCCGCAGGCCCCGCGACTGCAACGCCCGCGCGGCGACGTCATCGGCCAACAACCCCAGGACCCCGTGCCTTTCCGCCGCCAACCGCAGGTCGCCCAACCCCTGACGTCTGCCCGTGAGCAAGGCCGCCAGGCCGCGGCGCTCTTCCTGCTCCCGCACGGCGGCTTCGCGGCCAAGCAGGGCGTGCACAGCAGGGCCGAAAGCAGGTAAGGACACCCCGGGTGAATACCCCAGTCGCTGGGTGGAACCACACGTCCCGTGAACGAAACCCCAGGCGCCAACACCTCTCGCAGAACGCGCGTGCGCGGCGTGCAGGCCGCACGCGTGTTGTTGTGTTTGTTGGTTGTGCTTGCTCCGCTGCTGCTCGGCGGTCTGCCGACCTGGGCGCCCGCGGTGTTGCTGCCTGTCGCGCTGGCGGCCTTCGGTTTCGCGGTCTGGGGCCGGCGCGATCTGAAGGTGCCGATGCTCGCGCTGGTGCCGATGGGCGTCGCGGCCCTGTGCTTGTTTCAGCTGATTCCGTTTCCCGCTGTGCTGCTCGACCTGTTCAGCCCAACCTCGGCCGGCATTCGAGATTTCGCGCTCGTGCCGCTGGGCCTGTCTTCGTGGCGGCCGATCTCGCTCGATCCGTCTGCGACCTGGCGCGAGGCGCTCAAGTGGACGCTGTACGCCGCCGCCGCCCTCGCCGCGATTCACGTCACCCAGAACACCCGTTCGAACCGCGCGCTGCCGCTGCAGGTGGTGGCGATCACCGGCGCCGCGCTGGTCGTCCTCGGCGGGCTGCACGCGCTGTTCGACGTCAACGAGCTCTTCGGCCTCTACAAGTTCAAGCACGCGACGCCGCCGCTGCTCACGCCGTTTGGCAACCCGAACCACCTCGCCGGCTTTCTGCTGGTGGCGGGCACGTTGTCGGCGGGCCTGCTGCTCGAGGCGCGCGAGCCGCTGGGCCGCATGGCGTGGGGCGCGTGCTGGGCGGTGTGCTGCGGAGGCGTGCTGCTTTCCAACTCGCGTGGCGGCATCGGCGCCTTCGTCGTCGTTCAGGGCCTGGTGGTCTTCCGCGCGCTGTGGCGCATGCGCAAGAGCCAGTCGGGCGGGCTGCCCAACGCGGTGCGCCTCTCGTTGATCGCGAGCGTCGCGGCGCTCGCCGGCATCGCGGTGCTGGGCGAAAGGCTCTTCGCGCGCTTCTCGGACACCAGCAGCGCGGTGAACAAGTTCGCGCAGTGGCCGCACGCCCTCGAGCTGGTGCGCGATTGCTGGCGGTTCGGCACCGGCCGCGGCGCGTACGAGGTCGCCTTCACCCGCTACTACGCCGACCACCTCGGCAAGACCTTCACCCACCCCGAGAACATCATCCTGCAGTGGACGTCAGAGGTCGGCGTGCCGTTGGCGATGGCCTTCGCCGTCGGAGCCGGCCTTGCCCTCTACCGCCTCTGGCGCGGCCAGGGCGGCTCGAACTGGGAAGTGGCGGCGCTGCTCGCGGGCATCGGCATCGCGGTACACAACCTCTTCGACTTCAACCTCGAGTACCCGGGCGTCGCGATTCCGATGGCGGTGATCCTCGGCGTCGTCGCGGGCTCCTCCGAGTCGCTGATCGCGCGCCGCGTCCCGCTGTGGCCCGTGGCCGCCGCGTTGGTCGTGGTCGGGGTGTTGGGCGTGTGGCGCGGGTCCGACTCGGCCGGTGACGCCGACGCCCGGCTCGATGCGCTGGCAGTGAAGCAGCTCCCCGCGGCCCGGCTGCAAGAGGCCGCGCTGGTCGAGATCGATGCGCACCCGTCGGATTACTTCCTCTACGACCTCGTCGCGACCGCGTGGATGGCCGAGCGCGAGCCGAGGCCGGCGCTGGCCTTCGCGAACCGCGCGCTGTGGCTGTACCCGAACGACAGCAACGCCCACTTCGTCGCGGCCCGTGCGCTGCGCCAGCTGGGGAAGAGATCGCAGGCGCTGCTCGAGTACCGGCTCGCGATCGCGACCAGCACCGACTCGACGAAGCTGCTCGCCGAAGCCGCGGCCTACGCGAAGGACGTCGACGAGCTGTGGACGCTCACCGGTGGCTCGATGCGGTGGATTCGCCTCGTCGCGAACCACGTGCACGAGCCGGCGCTGGCGACGCAGCTGCTGCTGCACGCCGCCGCCGAGCTGTCGTCCGAGCCCGGCATTCAGGAGGTGGTGCTCGACGCGGTGCGAAACCTCACCCAGCTCAAGCGCGGCGACGAAGCGCGGCTGGTGCTGCAGAAGGCGCAGGACGCGCTGCCCCCTTCGGCCGAGCTCGCGCTGGCCCGCGCGCACCTCGAGAAGGCCGCAGGTGATGGCTTGGCGGTCGACAAGGCGCTGGACGAGGGCCTGAAGCGGTGGCCCGGGCACTTCGAGCTCACCCGCGAGCGGCTCACCAGCCTCGTCGCCGGCCGTCGCTGGCACGAATCGAAGGCGTTGATTGCGCGGGCGAGCTCGAGCGCGGTCGACTCGAACCAGCGGCTCGAGCTGACGCTGCTCGAGGCCAGCGTTGACATGCAGGCGGGGCTGACCGCGCGGGCGTTGGATGCATACCGGACGGCGGTGAGGCTCGCTCCTTCGGCGCGGACGCATTCGGCGCTGGCGGGAGCGTTGTCGGCGACGCGGCACTACGACGAGTCGGTGGCCGAGCTTCGGGCCGCGCAGCGCTTCGAGAGCCCCGATGGAGCCAAGGGCATCGAGCGCACGATCGAGACGATCGAAGCGATGCGCGACGCAGAGCAGATTCGCGCCACCGGCCCATAGGGGCGGGCTAGATTTTCGCACCCCATGACCCGACCTACACCTGTTCACATCGCGGCGTTGATGGTGACGCTCTTCTCGTCGGCCACCTTCGCGCAAGACTGCCCGCGCCCCCAGGTTCGCACCACCAACGCGCTCGTGACGGCGATCGCGCAAGACGAGGTGATGGCCAATGGCTTCGAGAACGCGGCCGCGGTCTGCGCG
The DNA here is from genome assembly GCA_038206395.1 of Myxococcales bacterium. Classification (GTDB taxonomy): domain Bacteria; phylum Myxococcota; class Myxococcia; order Myxococcales; family Myxococcaceae; genus JAGSPQ01. Next base: position 9,531 of record JBBRAX010000067.1, read on the forward strand.
ACGGAAGGGCAGGCGTGCGACGAAGCGAAGGTGCGGTGCGGGCAGCTGCTGACGACGACGCTGCAGCAGCAGCTGAGCTTCGACGAAGGCGCGTACCTGCGCGACATGCTGATTGCGTACGCGGGTCAGCAGTACCGGATGACGGTGCCGATCGCGTCGGTGCCGCCGGCGAATGACGTCTCGTGCAACGCCGAAGCGAACTCGCTGAAGGCCGCGGCGCAGCGCCGGAAGCAGCAGGCCGAGCGCCGCAAGCAGCTGACCGCCGAGTACCCGAAGTGGATCACCTGGGTGAACGGCCAATACAAGGCGTGCACCGATCGGCAGGGGGTCGACAAGGTGCGGTCAGACAAGCAAGCGGCCGAGGCGGCGGCGTTGCTGGCGGCGGCGGAAGCGGCGCGGCAGGTCGAGCAGTCGAAGCTGGACGCGAAGTCGGCGGCCGAGAAGGCGGCGCGCGAAAAGGCAGAGGCCGAAGCAAAGGTGAAGGCGGACGCGCTGAAGGCGCAGCAGGCGGCGGCCGACGAAGCGGCCCGGCAGAAGGCAGCGGCCGAGCAGGCGCAGAAGGACAAGGCCGAGGAAGAGCGGCGCGCGCGAGAGACCGCAGAAGAACGCGCCGCGCGGGAAGCGCAGGAGGCGGCGAACGCAAAGGCGGTGGCCGATCGCGAGGCGAAGAAGCTGGCCGTCGAGAAGCAGCGGCAAGACCTGGTGGCGAAGGAAGACGCGAAGGGTGATGCGGCGAAGGCGAAGCTCCTGGCGAGCCGGGCGGCGGCCGACGCGGCGCACCAGAAGAAGATCGAAGAGCTGAAGCGCACGATCGAGCTGTCGGAGGCCGACCGCGCGAGCCGGATGGCCGAGCTTGACGCCGAGTACGCGACGGCCGAGGCGAAGCGGCAGGAAGAATCGCAGAAGGTGCTCGACGAGGCGCCGGTGGTCGATCGATCGGACGAACGGTTGAACGGCGCGTTGGCGATCGCGGTGTCGGGTGGGTACTTCTCGATCGCTCCGGACTCGAAGGCGATGATCGGCGCGCACCTGTCGCTGCGGCAGGGCTTCTGGGGCACGGCGCCGGCCAGTGGCCTGGCTTCGGGCGTCGAGCTGCGTGCCACCGCGCACTTCCTCCTCTCGACCGACGCGAAGACGTACTTCCTCCAGGCGTCGCCCGAGATTCGTTACTGGTTCGGGTTCTTCGCGCTGGGGGCGGCGTTCGACTACCAGCGCATTCAGCTGTCGGCGGGACCTGCCACCGACACGATCGGCCTCGGCCCCACGCTGTCGCTCGCCGCTTTCGACAGCCCTGACGCCCGGCTCTTCTTCACGGTGCGGTGGACGCCCTTCCTCAACGAGCAGTACGAGCGCGTCACCGGTGAGATCGAAGGCGGCTACAAGCTGTTCGGCTTCGCGGTGCAGGGCGGGGTGGTGAAGCAGGGCCGCACCACGCCGCTGGGCTTCTTCGTCAGCGTCTCGCTGGGGATTCGGGTGCGCTGGTAAAGCCTTCGGGCGGCGTCAGGTCGAGCTGACGTTTGAGCTCGGGGTTGGCGAGCTCGCCGCGCGGCGGGGTCGGCGATCGCGATGGTCACCTTCGTGCCGAGGACCTGCTGCGACTGGCGAACGGTGCGGCCGCCGCGCGCGAGCTCGACCACCGGCGCGGGGCCGGCGTCGGGCGCAGCGCAGAGGGTGAGCGCCAGAAGGGTCGCGAACATGCCCAGCGCAGTGGAGGGCCAGTCGCCGCTTACGGCACGTCGGCGAGGTGGCAGGGGTTGATGCCGACCTTGGCGGCCTCGGCGCGGAGGATCTTGTTGCGGGCGCCGCGGCCGGAGGAGGCGAGGGTGTAGAGCAGCTCTTTGCCCTTCTCCGACTTCACGTTCTCTTCGCAGTACTTGCCCATCAGCGCCATCTTCTCGCTGGGCTTCATCTTCGAGGTGTCGCCGATTTTGTCGGGGGCGTCGCAGATGGTGCCGACGTCATCTCGGTAGCTGGTGCAGCCCAGGGTGAGGGAGCAGGCGAGGGCGAGCGTCAGGGTTCGGTTCATGGCGGGCCATTGTCGCTTAAGAGTAGGTTCCGCCGCCCATGCTTCGCATTTTGCCCATCGGAATGTTCGCGGTCGCCGTCCTCGCTGGTTGCCCCGGAAGCACCGGCTCTGACGGAGGCACGGGCGGCGGCAGCGGCGGCCCGGCTCCGGAGGTCACGTCGGTCGCTCCTGACCGCGGCCCGCAGTCGGGGGGCACCGTCGTCACCGTCAACGGCGCGAACTTCGACGACAGCGCGTCGGTGAAGTTCGGCGACAAGGCGGGCACCCAGGTGATCGTGGCCTCGAAGCGGAAGCTGACGGTGCGCGCCCCGGCGGGAGCCGCGGTCGGCAAGGTCTCGATCACCGTCACCAACCTCGACGGCAAGGTGGGCACGCTCGCCAATTCCTTCACCTACGAGGCCGACGCGCAGAAGGGCATCGACGACGCGCTGGTGTTGAACCCGGCGACGGCGGCTGACGGCTCGGGCGCGGCGATGATTTCCGTCACCATCCTCGCGCAGGTGGTGGGGCCGGCGACGAAGGGGGCGGGGCAGGGGCTGGGCATCAAGGCGCAGGTCGGCGTGGCGGCGATGGTCTCGAGCCCTCCGGTTGCCACCGACTTCACCTGGACGGACGCGAGCTACACGGGCGACGCCGACGGGCCGGCCACGGGCGACCTCGCGCGAGATGCGTACAAGGGTGACGTGATGGTGGCGGGGGCGACGGCGCTCGTGACGAAGACGTACCGCTTCGCAGCGCGCTTCAGCACGGACAACGGCGCGACGTGGGTGCTGGCGGATCGCGACGGGCTCGCCAACGGCTTCACCGAGGCGCAGCTGCCGAAGCTCGACGTGACGCGGCCGACGGTCGACTGGTGCAAGCTGGGCGGGGAAATCACGCAGCCGCCACCGCAGCTCAAAGTGAAGGTCGGCACGGCCGGCCCGCTGGTCTACGGCCAGGTGTACCGGCTGGGGGTGACGCAGGCGAACGGCGCGGGCCCTGGCATCAAGGGGCAGCTGGGCTACGGCCTCGCCTCGGCGGATCCGACCGCGTGGACGTGGGTCGACGCGACCTTCAACAAAGACACCGCGGCGGGCGCGAACGATGAGTTCCAGGCAGCGATTCCGGCCACGGTTGCGGCGGGCGTCTACGCGTTCGGCTTCCGGTTCACGCTGAATGATGGCCCGGCGAAGTACTGCGACGCCGACGGCAGCGACAATGACTTCCTGATTGCGCAGGCGGGCACGCTGACGGTGACAGCGCCGGGGGTCGAGCGGTGCAAGCTGCAGTTCCCCAGTACGCTCGACGCGCGGGTCGCGGTGCCGAACGCCGTGTACGGCCGGGTGTTCGCAGCAGGCATCACCGACGTGGCGGACGCAGGCGTGGGCATCGTGGGTGAGGTCGGGTTTGGCCCGGCGACGGCGCTGCCGACCGAGGCTTCGTGGACGTGGGCGGCGGGCAGCTACAACGTCGAGGCGTCAGACGGCACGGAAGAGTGGAAGGCGAACCTGACCTTCCCGGCGGCGGGCAGCTTCGGGTACGCGTTTCGCTTCAAGTACCTGATCGGCGCCTACAGCTACTGCGACCTGGACGGCAGCGAGAACGGCACGCAGTTGGCGCAGCTGGGCGCGGCGACGGTGAAAGAGATCGACATCGACGACTGCCAGGTGGACGCGCCGGTGGCGTTGCTCGCGCAGCCGTCGGGGCAGACGGCGGTGACGAACTCGCACGTGCGGGTGTCGACGGTGACTGAGCTTCTGGGGCAGGGCGCCGGAGTGACGGCAGAAGTGGGCTACGGCCCGGTGGGCTCGCAGCCGTCGACGTGGACAGCGTGGCAGCCGGCGACCTTCTCGACGGACGCGATCTTCTTTGATCGGTACGTGAAGGCGATTACCGCTCCGGCGGCGGTGGGCACGTACGACGTGGCGTACCGGTATCGGTACCTGACGAAGCCGTACGTGTACTGCGACGTCGACGGTTCGGCGAACGGCTACCAGGTGGCGCAGGCGGCGAAGCTGACGGTGGCGAGCGCGGCGATCAGCGCGTGCAACCTGCAGTTCGTGGACAAGGCGACGGTGCCCAGCGGCGATGGGGTGACGGCGTTCGCGCGGGTGACGGTGCCGGGGTTGTCGGCGAATGCGGGGCCGACGCCAGGGCTTCGGGTGCAGGTGGGCGTGGGCACGGCGGGGGACAACGCGTCGACGAGCCTTCTCTGGGGGTGGAAGGAGGCGGCGTTCAACATCGACACCGCGGGCGCGGACGAGTTCGTGCTCGCCTTTCAGCCTGCGTACAACGGCAACCGGGCGGTGTCGGCGCGCGCGTCGCTGAACAATGGCGCGACGTGGACGTACTGCGATCTGAACGGCAGCGACGTGAATGGCTACGAGGTGGCGCAGCAGCACACGCTGGTGGTGACGGATCACCAGGACTTCGACTTCTGCAACCTGCAGTTCCCGGCGGCGGCGACGCGGCAGTTCGACGGGGGCGGGGTCGACGTCTACGGGCAGCTGTACGTGGCGGGGGTGACGCCGAACCCGGCGTTCGCGGTGACGGCGCAGCTGGGCACGGGGAAGAAAGTAGAGGACCCGGGGATGACGTGGACGTGGACGAGCGCGTCTTTCAACACCGCGGCGGGTGGGAACAACGAGTACAGCGCGACGCTGTTCAAGACGCCGGGCACGTACCACTACGCCTACCGCTTCTCTCGAGACGGGGGCAGCTGGTGCTACGGCGACCTCAACGGCAACGGGAAGAACGGGGGCAGCAACGAGTGGGCGGGGTTCTACGGGGACGCTCCGGATGGGGGCCTGAACGTCGGGCTTCTCACGGTTCAGTGATGGCAGTTGCGAGTCGTTGACATTGGGTTTCGCACCCTTTAGAAGCGCCGGCGCTTCATCAGGGGTTCATAGGAAGGGCGGATAGCTCAGTCGGTAGAGCGTCGCCCTTACACGGCGAATGTCACAGGTTCGAGCCCTGTTCCGCCTAAGAGTCTACGCAGCGCGCTTCACCACATATGGCGAGTTAGTTCAGTTGGTTAGAACGTCGGCCTGTCACGCCGAAGGTCAGGGGTTCAAGTCCCCTACTCGTCGCAGAAATGAAGCCCTCGGAAGCCGAAAGGTTTCCGGGGGTTTCGTTTTTTGGGCACCTGCTTCGACTTCCTCCTCGGTGCCCGTCTCCAGCAGGTCTCCAAACTTCGACCCTTCCAGGAGCCGAATCGCGCGCTCTTTCGCGCCCTCGAACAAGTGGATGTACCTGGCCGTGTGGAGAAGCTGCTGTGTCCCGCCAGCGCCTGAACGACATCGGCACCTCATACGCGCCCAACGCCGACCTCCCGGCGCTCTACAACGCCGTCTCCAAGGGCTTAGGCCTCGCGCCGAGCAAGCACACGGAGAAAATCTTCAAGCAGATTCTCGGTGGCTGCCAAGCCATGGTCGAGGGCCTCGGACGCTCGGAAACAGGGTCAGCGACGCCCATGGACACGGCCAGCCAGCGAAAGGTGCGCCCTGGAGCGCGTCATGCCGAGCTGGCGGTGAACTTGGCCGGTGCCATGGCGATGTTCCTTTTGGCCGCGGCTTCAGCAGTGCAGAGCGGCGAATGAGCATCCACGTCGAGATCGACGTCAGCTGTTCGATGTCAAAGCGCGCTTCGGGATCGCTATGGAAAAAAACGAGCCCCAGGGGCGGCTATCAAGGCGTAGGATCGACAGTGCGCCGCACCTTCTCCTTCTTCAGGAGGCTGCAGGACGGTAGGAGTCGCGCCTGCTTGATACGTTTTCGATGGAGGTAGAGGTTGACGCCCGAGCAGCGACAGGAGGAGTTGAGCCCAGCCTACCTTCACGCGGTGACGGCGAAGTGTGGCTTCGCGATTGGAAACTGGAGTCAAGATCAGAGCTGTATCGATGCCACCGTGGGCGCTGCTGAGCTGCTGGGTGGAGGCAACCTTGCCGACCCCAAGCTCGACGTTCAACTCAAGTGCACAGCAAATCAGGAATTGGTGCGAGACGATCACGTCGCACTGCAGATCTCACGAAAACAGTACGACCGCCTCGTCGCAAAATCGTTCGTTCCGAAGATTCTTGTCGTGCTGGTTCTTCCTGCACACGAGGCAATGTGGGTCGCGCACTCGGTTGAAGAGCTGATTCTCCGGCGCTGCGCCTATTTCCTCCGGACGACGGGTCTGGGTCCAATCACGGCGGAGTCGAAGACCGTCCAAGTACCGCTGGCCAACATTTTCTCGCCCTCGGCCCTTGAGCAAATGATGGGGAAGTTGAGCCGAGGTGAGGTCCTGTGAACATCCACGAGATCTCAGGCCTCGACGCGATTCGTCCGATGAACGTGGTCGACTATCTCCGGAGTCACGGCTGGATCGATGCGTCTGCGGGCGACCGGACCGTTGCGGTGTACAAACGCGAAACGGAGCGCGGCACGGTTGAGGCGAAGGTGCTTCTCGATGAGAGCTTCAGCGACTTCGCCCTTCGAATGGCCGAAGTGGCAGACACGATCAGCCGTCTTGAGCAGCGACCGTTCGTGGCGGTGATCAACGACCTGTTAACCCCGCCGGGCGACAACCTGCGTTTTCGCATCGACGGCGAAAATACCGAAGCGGGTACCTTGGGTCTGCAGCAGTCTCTGCAGCTCAGGAAGGGCCTCAAGAACCTACTGCTTGCCGCGGCGCATTCGGCTATCGCTCCCCAGCCACATTTCGCTCGTCTGTCGCAGACTCGCGCGATGGACCTCGTGAGTGCCTGTCGGGAGCGACAAAGTGAACGTGGCAGTTGTGTCGCATCGATTCTGGTGCCCGTCCTGCCGCCGCTCGGGCAACTGTCCATCGAAGAGGAATTCGGGAGGCGCACTACGCGAACCCTTTTCGCGGCGCTTCAGACCGCGGAACGAGCAGCGGGGAATCCTGAGCTTCTGGTCGGCGCGGCCGAACAAGGGGTCAGTGCAAACCTGCTTGATGCACTCGCCGACATGGAACCCGTCGGTCAGCGTGCTGCCATCGAAGTCAGCGTCAACTGGCTTCGTGCGGCGCCCGCGCCAGAGTTCGAGCGGCCTGTGCGTCTGCAGCAGGGGTCGTTCAGGAGCTTCAGGGCGGCAGCGAAGGCGCTTCGCGAGGCCTCGCCACTGCCCAATACTGAGCTTGAGGGCTACATCATCGCAGTGAGCAAGGACCTCGACGCAACCGTTGGCAAGGCAACTCTCGCCACTCAAGTCGAACCTCTTGGCGAGACCAGGGTGAGAATCGATTTCGCAGGGGCGCACTACGACTCAGCCGTCGATGCGCACAAACACGGGCAACGCGTTCGCATCGTCGGCACCCTAAAGAAGCTGGGCCGGGGTCTCGTGCTGGAACAGCATTCCGGCATCGAGGTGCTTGCTGAGGAACTGCCGTAAGCCCGGCTCGGCACGCGTCTCCAGTATGTCTCCAAAACTTCAGCCGACTCGGGCTGACCAGCTAGACGCCACGGGACTCGAACCGCCCGCCGGCCCAGGCCTGACGCCCGCGCGCCTGAGGGCGTTCGCCGCGTTGCTGTTGGTGGCGCTGGGCTCGGCGGCCTTCGCGATCGCCTTTCGCGCGTCGGCCCACCACGTCTCGGTGTTGCTGTTCGGGCCGGGGAGCCTGCTCGAGGTCTTTCGGCGGCTGCGCTGGTGGGAGTGTCTGGTGCTGCCTCTGGCGAGCGGTGCCCTCGCGTGGGGCGTGCTGCGGCTGGCGACGCGCTTCAAAGCGAGCGCTTCGGTGGGCGAGGTGATGGAGGCCGTCGCGATCGGCCGGGGAAAGATGTCGGCGCCGGCGACGGCGTTCAAGGCGCTGGCGAGCTTGATCGCGATGGGCGGCGGCGCGTCGATTGGGCGCGAGGGGCCGCTGATTCAGTTCGGCGGAGCGCTGGGCAGCTCGCTGAGCCGCTGGTTCGCGCTCGACGACAAGCAGCACCGGGCGCTGGTGGCAGCGGGGACTGCCGCGGGGTTTGCGGCCGCGTACAACACCCCTCTGGCCGCGATGCTGTTCATGGTCGAAGTGGTGGCGGGGGTGATCACCCTCGACGTCCTCATCCCCTCCGCGGTGGCGACCGCGCTCGCCACCACCCTCACCCGCCTGGCGATTGGGGAAGGGCCGATCTACGGGGTCCGGACCTTCCGACTGGTCAGCGAGGTCGAGCTGTTGGGCTTTGCTCTGCTGGGTGTGCTCGCAGGAGTCGTGGGCGCGGGCTTCATCAAGCTGCTCGAGCGCGGAGAGCGGACGGCCGAGCACAGCCGCCTCTCGCTGCTGCCGAAGATTCTGCTGGGCGCGCTTGCGGTCGGCGCGATGGCGATCGCCCTGCCTGAGGTGGTCGGCAACGGCTTCGAGCCGCTGTCCGAGCTGCTGTCGGGGAAGATGCCGCTGCTGGTGATCCTCGCGCTGCTCGTGGCGAAGCCGCTGGCCACCACGTTCTCGGTGTCGGCGGGGTTGCCTGGTGGAGTCTTCACCCCGGCGCTGTTGATCGGCGCGTGTGTGGGGGCGCTGTTCGGCTCGGGGCTCGAGGTGATCGCGGGGGGCCACATTGCGCCGGCGACGGCGTACGCGCTGGTAGGGCTGGCGGCGCTTTGTGCGGCGACGACGCACGCCCCGATCATGGCCGCGGTGTTGGGCTTCGAGCTGTCGGGGGACTACGCGATCGTGCTGCCGCTGGTGCTGGCGTGCGCGTGCGCGGTCTGGGTGTCCGAGCGGCTGCAGCCCAACTCGCTCTACGAGACCGAGCTGCGGCGCCGGGGGTTGTCGTGGCATGAGGCGCCGGGTGAACGGCGGCTGGTGAAGGACAGCCCGTAGCCGTCCACGCGGTTCAGTGCGGGGCTGGCGCCGTGGGGCCTGCCGGCGTCGAGGCACGCACGCTGAAAATCGGCTGAGCGGCGATCGCCCGTTTGACGGAGCACTGCTCGACGACCTTGAGCACGGCCCCGCGGTACTTTTCCGGGAAGTCCTCGGGCAGCACCACCTCGAGATCGACGGTGATCAGCGTGCCGGCGTCGTCGAAGCCTGGCCGTTCGATGATCCGAATCTGCTCGAACGGGATCTTCCGCGAGGCGCAGAAGCCCTGGACGAAGATGCCCGCGCACGTCCCGATGGAGGCGAGGAACAGCTCGAAGGGCGACGGTGCGCTGTCGGCGCCGCCATTGTCGCGCGGCTGGTCGGTGTGAAGGGTGTGGGCGCCGATCGTCGCGTCGACCCTTCGTCCTCCCGGGAGTGTCACGGTGATTTCCTTAACGTTGGACATGGGTTGTCTCCTGTTTCGATAGAGCCAGCCAACGCCAACAAAGGTTCAAAATGAAGCCGGGGGCGGTGGACGGCGGCCCTTAAATCCCCTCGATCGGCCGGTGCACATGGGTCACCGCCATCATGGCGCTCGAGCGCGCACTCTACTCAAGGCGACGTCAGCGCTTGATCGCGTTGCGAATGGTGCGCACCAGCGACTTGAGCTCGAAGGGCTTCGACACGATGGCGACCACGCCCAGCTGGCTCGCAGCCTCGGGCCCGATGCGATCCGGAGCGGCCGTCATCAACACCACCGGCGACCCCACGTCGTGCACCCGGGCAAGTGCTTCCGGCCCGGTCTCGTTCGGCATCTCGACGTCGCTGACCACCACGTCGGGGCAGGGCATCGACGCGTTCGTGCGGCAGTTGACCAGGTAGTCGTGCAGCTCGACGCCGTCGCAGACCTGGGTCACCTTCATTCCTCCGCGGGTGAGGTGAATGGCGATCAACCGCCGCAGATCAACGTCGTCTTCTGCCAACAACACCATCGGAACCTGCCCGTCCATGTTGGGCCAATGAGCAGCCGGCGTGCCGACGCCCACGCCCGGGAAGCCGGCTGGGCACTGAGGCGAATTGGCCGATTCGGGTCAGAAGGGCAGCGCAGTCTGAGGCCGGCCAGACAGGGGCAGGGTGATCTGGAAGCTCGACCCCAGGCCTTCGGTGCTGCTGACGTCGATGCGGCCGCCATGGGCGAGGACAATTCCATGGACGACCGAGAGGCCCAGGCCCTGGCCCTTGCCGATGCCCTTGGTGGTGAAGAACGGCTGGAAGAGCTTGCTGAGGGTCGCCTTGTCCATTCCCGCCCCGGTGTCATCGACAGTGATGGTGAAGTGGTCGCCCAGCAGATGGCTGCGGGTGATGACGCTGCCTCCTGCGGGCAGGGCGTGCACCGAGTTGACGAGCAGGTTGAGGAACACCTGGCCCAGCTGCCGCGGGATGCCGACCATCGAGAGCGAGGTAGGCAGCTCGACGATCATCGACTGGTTGGGCTTGAGCTGATGCCGCACGATGCGCACGGCCGCTTCGACTTCGTCTCGCAGATCGAAGCAGACGTTCTCTTCCCGCTCACCGCTGGCAAAGCGGCGCAGGTCGGACACGATCGCGTTCACGCGCCGCACGCCGTCCAACGAGTCGAGCACGATCTGATCGCGGTGCTCGATCAGCGCGGGCGTCAGGTTCGAAGCGTCGTTCAGATCGTCGAGCAGCGTGCACAGGTTCGAGGTCACGTAGGCCATCGGGTTGTTGATCTCGTGGGCAACGCCTGCCGCGAGCATTCCGAGCCCGGCGAGCTTTTCCTGCCCGATCGCGTGCGCCTCGAGCGATCGAAGCTTCACGTTCATCTTCTCGATCATCCCCACTCGGAACGCGGCGACCTCGTGGCAGAAGAGGCCGGCAAACGAGAAGACCGCGATCGTCTCGAAGGACACTCCTGACGCGCCCGCCGCCACGTCCCAGATCACGATCGAGAGCGAGAGGCGCAGGCGCGCCTGCCGCGGCTCGTGACCCGAGACCAGCGCGCAGATGAAGGGCAGGTAGAGCCAACTCGCCAACGGCCAGTCGAGCATCCACGCGTTCGACAACGACGCGACGAGGTTGAGCCCTGAGCGAATCCACTCGGTTCGCTCTTCACCCAGCCGCGGCAACACACTGGCCAGCGCCACGTTCAGGAGCCCGACGACCAGCAGCACCCCGATCACGAAGGCCATGCGGTGCCAGTGGCCCCAGGCCGAGACGAGGAGGAAGACAGAGATGATCGCTCCGCCGCTGAGGCCGAGCAGGGTGAAGGCCTTGCCCTCTTCGGTGTTCGCGCTGGCGGGCGCAATCACCCGAATGGCAGAAGGACGCATCGGGTCGGGGTTGTGCAGACGGCGAGCCGTTGAAATCGCGGGAGACATCAACGGCTTTCGCGACACACCCGAGGTGGGCGGCGACCCGCAGGGTCAAGCGCGACGGGAAGGAAGAGCCGCCCCGAAGAATCAGGTTGCGGGGGTGCGGCTGGCGTAGCGTTGCAGCTTGCCAGACAGCGCCTTCTTGTCGATGCCCAGCAGGCCAGCGGTCTTCGCCTTGTCCTGGCCGGTGAGGGCGAAGACCCGCTGAATGTAGCGTTCTTCGACGCGCTCGAAGGGCATGACCTCGGTCGCGTCGTTGGCCGAGGCGACGTACGAGTCAGCCCGGTAGGCGCGGATGCGTTCGGGCAAGTCCTCGATGGTCAGCTGGTCGAAGCGGGCAAACGCGACGGCACGTTCGAGGCAGTTCTCGAGCTCGCGCACGTTGCCCGGCCAGTCGTACTTCACGAGCTTCTCGGCGGCCGAAGGCGACAGCTTCAGCTCTTCCTTGCCGAGCGCCGCAGCGAACCGGCGCACGAAGTGGTGGGCGAGCAGCAGCACGTCGCTGGCGCGGGCCCGCAGCGGCGGCAGCTCAACAGTGACGACGTTCACCCGGTAGAAGAGATCTTCGCGGAAGTTGCTGGCCGTGACTTCCTGCTCGAGGTCGCGGTTGCTGGCCGAGACGAGGCGGATGTCGAAGGCGATTTCCTGGTTCGAGCCGACGGGGCGCACCTTTCTTTCCTGCAGCGCGCGCAAGAGCTTGGGCTGAATCTCCATCGGCAGCTCGCCGATTTCGTCGAGGAAAAGGGTGCCACCCGAGGCCTGAACGAAGAGGCCTTCGCGATCGCGGTGGGCGTCGGTGAAGGCGCCGCGCGCGTGGCCGAAGAGCTCGGACTCGATCAACATCAGCGGCACGGCGGCGCAGTTGACGGCAATGAAGGGCTTCTTGCGGCGGTTGCTCGCGTCGTGAATTGCGCGCGCGACGAGCTCTTTGCCAGTGCCTGTCTCTCCGTGGATGAGCACCGACGTCTCGCTGGTTGCGACCTTCTTGATCAGCGCGTCGAGCTTCTTCATCGGGGTCGAGTCGCCAATCATCGTCGAGGCCGAAGCCTTGCTGACCCGCTGCTTCAGCTGGCGCAGCTCGGCCACGAGGCGCTGGTGGCTCACGGCGCGATCGATGGTGAGCGCGAGCAGGCTGAAGTTGACCGGCTTGGTGTGGAAGTCGAAAGCGCCGGCCCGAAGCGAGTCGACGACCGCGCTGACAGTGTCCTGGGCGGTGATCACGATCACTGGCAGCTCGGGGTAGGTGCGCCCGATTTCCTCGCACACCTGTATGCCCGACGCCTCGGTCATGCCGAGGTCGGTGAGCACCACCTCGAACGCCTGCGCTTTGAGCAGATCGTAGGCCGCTTGCACCGACGTGACCGCCGTCACAGACAGCTGTTGGCGTTCGAGCCCCCGCTTGAGGAGGGCGGCCATTTCCTGCTCGTCATCCAGAATGAGAACGCGGGGCTTAGCGGCAGGCAAGTTGGTCAGAACCATGCCACTACTTCAGGTACGCTGCGCGCCGTTTAGATGGGTGCCCTCAAGTCGAAGGCGGCGGGTTTTGGCGCCGCAATCCTCATCCCGGTTCTGGCGGCCCTGTTGCGATGGGCGCTGACAGGCGTGCTCGGGACCTCTTCGCAGTACCTGTTCTTCTTCCCGGCGGTCTTCTTCGTCGCGTGGCTCGGAGGCCTCAAGCCGGGCCTGATCGCGACGGCGATTTCGGCGGCGCTGGCGTTGAAGCTCTTCGTCATCCAGGTTCCGACGCACCCACAGCTCACCCTCGGCGACTTCATCGGCCTGACCGCCTTCTCTTTGAGCGGCATCGGATTCGCCTGGCTTCAACACGTGGTCTCGCGATCCCTCACCGCTCAACGCGCGGCCGAACAGCAGCTGCGCGACAGCGAAAAGCAGTTCCGCGATCTGATCGAGAACCTGCCGCTGCTGGCCTGGAGCGCGCGGCCCGATGGCTTCATCGACTACTACAACCAGCGCTGGTTCCAGTTCACCGGCACGACCCTCGCGCAGATGGAAGGGTGGGGGTGGAAGTCGGTGCACGACCCGGCGCGCGTAGACGCGGTGGCGGCGCGGTGGGCGCAGGCGGTGGCGTCGGGCGAGCCTTTCGAGATGGAGTTCCCCCTGCGCCGTGCCGACGGCGTCTTTCGCTGGTTCCTCACCCGGGTCAGCCCGCTGCGCGACAACACGGGCAAGGTGCTTCGTTGGTTCGGCACGAACACCGACGTGACCACGCTGCGCGATGCCGAAGAACGGCTGGCGCTGCTGAGCGAGGCGTCGTCGAACTTCATCGCCGCGCGGCTCGACCTCTCGACGGTGTTGAAGACGCTGGTCGACAGCATCACCCCGCGGCTCGCTGACTCATGCGCGGTGGTGTTGGAGTCGCCCCAAGCCGACTCGCTGACTTTCGCAGCCTGGAAGCACTCCAACCCCGAGGCGCAGCAGCTGATGGGAGAGGTGGGGACTGCCTCGCCACTGAAGCGGGGCGAAGGCATCTCGGGCAGGGTGATCGCGACGGGGCGGCCCATCGTCGAGCTGGTGGCGAAGCCAGGCGCCATCGTCTCGGCCACCAAGACGGCGTACGGCGCTTTTCTCGAACGCTTCCCGGTGTCGAGCATTCTGTCGGTGCCGCTGCGGTCGGCCGAGCGCGTGTTGGGGGCGCTGAGCGTGATGCTGCCTCCGGGCGTGGCCGGTTTCGACCATGAAGATCAGACGCTGGTGCAGGAAATCGCTGACCGCGCGTCGGCCGCGATCGTCGCGGCGCAGCAGTACGAGCAGGCCGAGCGCGCGATTCGCCTGCGCGATGACTTTCTGCTGGTGGCCTCGCACGAGCTCCGCACGCCGCTGACGGCGCTGCAGCTTCAGCTTCAGAGCTTGTCGCCCATCGTCGCGCAGACGAACGCCGATGCGCGGGTGATCAAGCGGCTCGAGGCGGCGAATCGCCAGACCCTTCGGCTTGGCCGGCTGGTCGACGACTTGCTCGACGTCTCGCAGCTGGACGCGGACAAGCTGAAGCTGCGGCCCGAACACTTCGATCTGATGTCGTTGGTGCAGGAGGTGGCAGACCGGCACGCCACGCCGACCTCGCCGGTGACGATCGAAGGCGCGGGGCCCGTTTGGTTGATCGCGGACGCGTCGCGCATCGAGCAGGTGCTGACGAACCTCGTCGGCAACGCGATCAAGTACGGGCCGCAGAAGCCCGTGGTGATCAAGGTCGAGGAAGCAGAAGGGCAGGTGACGGTGTCGGTGCGGGACGAAGGCATGGGAATTGGGCCAAAGGACCTGAAGCGGATCTTCGGCCGGTTCGAGCGGGCGGTGCCGACCCAGAACTACGGCGGGCTGGGACTCGGCCTCTTCATCGCCCGACAGATCGTCGAGGCGCACGGCGGCACGATCGACGTCGTGAGCGAGCTCGGCGCTGGCTCGACCTTCACCGTCAGGCTGCCGCGCAAATGAAAGACGGCCGGCAGATTCGCTCTGCCGACCGTTGAGTGGTGCCGATGGCTGTGAACTACGAGCGCAGCGGGCCGTGACCCCGGCCGCTCACCAGCTTGACGAGGCCGATCAGCAAACAGGCGCCGAGCAGCGCGACGCCGAAGCTGGCGATGAAGCCGTTGTTCGACGACGAATCACCGAACAGCGTGCGGGTGACGAAGCCTCCGATCACTGCGCCGATAATGCCGACGACGATGTTCAAGATGGAACCCTGCCGGGCGTTGGTGCCCATGATCATGCTGCCCACCCAACCAGCGAGCGCACCGACGACGATCCAGAGAATGATTCCGTATGCGGGGTTCATGTTTGATCCTTTTGTTTGAGTGAAGGGGCTTGCTGGTCTTCTTGGATGAGCAACGGTGGTGCCAACGCGTCTGTAAGGCCGTCTCGCCTGAAAATTTCACTGCAGACGAATTAAAGGCCTCGTGCGGTGGTGCATCTGCGCGGCTCGGGGCGATCTGCCACGAGGATTCTCGCCGGCGGCCGGCAGGGGATCCGTGACACCGCTGCGCCCTGGGGCAAATTCGCCCACGATCCGGGCATCCACTAAAACGGCGGCTTGTCTTGTATAGCGGACGTCGCTAGATACGGCCTCCCTGCTTCAAGGAGACCCAACGATGGCCCTGCGACTTGGCGACACCGCCCCTGACTTCACCGCTGAAACGACCGAAGGCCCGCTGTCCTTCCATTCGTGGCTGGGCAACAGCTGGGGAGTTCTGTTCTCGCACCCGAAGGACTTCACCCCGGTGTGCACCACCGAGCTGGGCCGGGTCAGCAAGCTGAAGCCCGAGTTCGACAAGCGCGACGTGAAGGTGGTTGGGCTGTCGGTCGACGCGCTGGGGAACCACGCGTCGTGGGCGAACGACATCGCCGAGACGCAGGGCGCGAAGCTGAACTTCCCGCTCATCGCCGACACCGACCGAAAGGTCTCCGACCTCTACGACATGATTCACCCGGCGGCGAACGACACCTTCACCGTGCGGTCGGTGTTCGTGATCGGGCCGGACAAGAAGGTGAAGCTGACCCTCACCTACCCGGCGAGCACGGGCCGCAACTTCGACGAGCTGCTGCGCGTGATCGATTCGCTGCAGCTGACGGCGAAGCACAAGGTCGCCACCCCGGCCGACTGGAAGCAGGGGGAAGACGTGATCATCGCCACCTCGGTGTCGGACGAAGACGCGAAGAAGACGTACCCGGGCGGGTGGAAGGCGGTGAAGCCATACCTGCGGCTCGTGCCCCAGCCCCGGTGAGTCGTCTGCTTTAACGGATGACGTGGTATTCGTGCGGCCGCCAATGAAGACCGTGCGAGAGAACAGCAAGAAGAAGGCGGCCGCGAAGCTTCCTGACTGGAGCTACGAGGTCGCCCACCCGGACGCGGCGCCGGATCTCGCTCCCACGGTCGGAGCGAACCTTCGGCGCCTGCGCCAGAAACGGGAACTGTCGCTCGAGAAGCTGGCCAAAGCGTCGGGGGTGAGCCGCGCGATGCTGGGGCAGGTCGAGCTGGGGCAGAGCGCTCCGACGATCAACGTGCTCTGGAAGATCGCGCGCGCGCTCGACGTGCCCTTTTCCTCGCTGATCTCGACGAACCCGACCACCGGCACGAAGGTGATGCGGGCGGCGCAGGCGAAGAAGCTGATGTCGCACGACGGGCAGTTCGGATCGCGGGCGCTGTTTCCTTTCGATGCTGCGCGGAAGGTCGAGTTCTATGAGCTGCGGCTCGCGGCGCGCGCGGTCGAGAACGCAGACGCGCACGCCCCGGGCACGACCGAGAACCTCGTCGTCTCAGCTGGTGAGGTCCTGATCGAGACCGGCGGCGAACGGCACGTGCTCAAGGCCGGCGACGCGATCTACTTCGAGGCCGGAACTCCGCATGCGTACCGGAACCTTTCCGACCGCGAGGCAGTGCTCTACCTGGTGATGACGTACACCGAACCCGTCGGGTAGCCGCTGAGCGCTATTGCCAGGCCGACCTGGGTTTGGGGCGTTGCGCCACAGCTTCGAACAAGTCCGCGCCCTCACACCTGTCTGGCACACCTGCTGCTCTTGCCCCAGGGTCACAACCATCGAGCGAGCGTGGGCAAGTGAACTTGAGTCCGTTGCAGCGGCTGGACTGGGGAATGTGGGCGTCGATGATCGCGATCGTGGCCGTCTGCCTGCTGATTGGGCTGCGGGTGACTTCGCCTCGGCCGGACGGCGCGCTGGCCGCGACGACTGAAGAGCCCGAGGCGGCCGCCGCGCCCGCCAAAGCGCCTGCAGCCGAACCCCCCGCGGCGACCACGGGCGAGTACCTGGTGAACCAGCCGGCCTCGACCTTCGAGCTGGTGAGCCCTTTGAGCGAGATCTCGGGCCTGTCGGTGGCGGGCGACGGCGAGAGCCTCTGGGCCGTGCACGACGAGCGCGGCACGCTGTACCGGCTGGGAATGAAGGACGGAAAGGTGCTGGCCGAGGTCCCGTTCGAGCCGAAGGGCGACTACGAGGCCGTCGAAGAGGTGGGCGCCCACGTGTTCGTCGCGCGCAGCGATGGCGCGCTGCTGATGATCGACCCGAAGGACGGGAAGACGAACGTGCTGAACTTCAAGGCGCAGCTGCAGAAGAAGTGCGACGTCGAAGGGCTCGGCTTCCAGTCGAAGGAACACCGCCTGCTGCTGTCGTGCAAGAGCCCGACGCCCGAGACGCGCAAAGTCGACGAGAAGGTGTTCGAGGTGTTCGCGATGGACCTCGGCACGAAGAAGCTCGGCGACAAGGCGGTGTACGCGGTGACTGCAGCGGCGATGGACAAGTTCGTCGCTGATCACCCGAAGCAGGCCGACCTCAAGAAGATCAAAGGCAAGTCCTTCGGCCCGTCAGGTCTGGCGGTGCACCCGCGCACGGGCGAGATCTACATCGTGTCCAGCATGGGCGAAGTGCTGGTGGTGCTCGACCCGTCGAGCGGCGCCATCGTCCGCATCCAGCGCCTTCAGCGCGCCATTCACCCGCAGCCCGAAGGCATCGCGTTCTCGGAAGACGGCACGATGTTCCTCAGCAACGAAGCCCGCGGAAAGACCGCCGTGCTCCACGTGATCTCGGCGCCTGCCGCGAACGGGACCTGAGCGTCACGCTGCACAGGTTGTGCACGATGTTGCACGGCCGAGCGCGCTCTTCCCCTGGGCGCGCGCTGGCCGCGGATCTGCACTGGGCAGGGGCATGCTCCTGCCTTTCATCGCTTCGTCGGCGCCTGGTTCGTTCGTGTGTAGCCGATCAGGGTTGGTCACCTGATGCTCGCGCTGGCGCTTGCGTCTTTCATCTCTCAAGCTCCGGCGGCCGAGGGCGCGTTGCTGCCACGGATGCAGGTGCTCGATCAGCTCACCGCCATCGAAGCGGCGTGGCCGAGCGCGAAGCCCCCGGCGATCGCGCTGGGCTTGAGCGGCGCGTCTTCCGTCCTGGGACTCGCGCTGATCCTCACCGACACCTTCAGGGGCTGCAGTGGCATTCTGGGCCTGGACTGCCGATTTGGCCGGGGCACCCTGATGAAGGATGTCGGGCTGGTCGTGTTGGGCGCGGGGCTGGTGGGGCTGGCGGTGACGGGCGTGATCTTCGCGCGGCTGCGGGTGATCCGGTCGCGGTTCCGCGTTCTCCACCAAGCGCTGAGCGACCGCATTGATCAGCTGGATCACGCGCGGGCGGACTCTGCCGAGGACGTCGAAGAAATAACTACTTCGTGTTCCGCTTGTTCTTCTTCGTGCGGGCCTGAAGCTCGTCGAGCGCCTTGAACATCTCGGGGTCGTTGATCTTCTCGAGGTACGGGCGGGCCTCTTTCGCGAGCGCTGCCGACTGGGCCTTGTCGCTGAAGCCGTCCCACGCGAGCCATGACTCGAGCAGCAGCTGGCGGCCGGGCAGGTCGGGGGCCTCTTGCTCCATCGCGGCGGGGCGCGACGCGGCGAGCGCTGCTTTGGCCTCGTCGAAGCGGAACAGTTGAATCAGCTCTTCGCCGCGCCCCATCTGAATCGACGCCTTGTTCGCCGGGCTCGCTTTGCTGCCTGACTGCAGATCGCGCGCCGCTGACTCGTCGAAGGTCGCCAGCGCTTCGACGTGCTGGCCGGCGAGGGAATAGGCGCCGGCGAGGTCGCTCAAGTCGTTGAGCACCTGGCCGTGGGTGGGCCCCAGCGCCTTCTCGCGGATCAGCAGCGTCTGCTTGAAGAGCTTCGCGGCCTCGGCGTACTGCCCGCGATTCGCTGCGATCACGCCGAGGATGTTGGTGCACGAGGCGATGTTCGGGTGGTCCGGACTCAGCTTCTTCATTCGCACCGCCAGCGACGCTTCGATCGCCTTCTGCGCCCCGTCGACGTCCCGGTT
This sequence comes from Myxococcales bacterium, assembly GCA_038206395.1. Classification (GTDB taxonomy): domain Bacteria; phylum Myxococcota; class Myxococcia; order Myxococcales; family Myxococcaceae; genus JAGSPQ01. The sequence goes on from JBBRAX010000067.1 coordinate 28,533, forward strand.
GATCATCAGGGTGATGCCCCAGTTGTAGAGGTCGTCGCCCATCATGATGTCTTCAGGTCCCAGGGACTCGGTGATGATCGCTTGAGCGCGAACGTGAAGCGCCCGCGCCTCGTCGAGCTTTCGCAGCTTGCCCTGCACCGCCATGTACTGGCCCAGCAGCTTCGCGAGCCCCGGGTTCTTCGGGCCCAGCACGCGTTCAGCGATTCCAATCGCGCGCTCGTACACCTTGCCCGCGTCGGCCAGCTTCTGGAACTTGACCAGCGCGAACGCGTAGGTGCCCAGCGCCGAGACCAGCTGGCGTTCATCGGGCGGGTCGAGCTGCTCGACGATGTCGAGCGCGTCTTTCGCCGCCTTCAGCGCTTCCGCCCACTGGCCCTGCGCCGTCAGCAGATCCGCCTCGGCCACCTTCAAGTCCCGGCTCAACGCCGGAGCGCCCACCCGCTGCACCACCGCCGCCGCTGCCTTCAGCTCACGGGAGGCCTCGTCGAGCTTCTTGAACCCGATCAGCTGCTGCGCGCGAAGCAACCGCGCCCGCGCCCGCAAACGGTCATCGCGCCCGATCTCGGCCGTGTTCACCGCTTCGTCGAACACCGGCTCGGCGTCCTTCATGTTGCCCGACAGGTTCTGGGTGCGACCAAGCTCTACCAGCGCCTCGGCCAGCGCCGGCGCGTAGCCCACCGCGCGCGCGGCTGCGACCTGCGCCTTCGCCGGCTCGACCGCGTCTCGGTACTGCCCCAGGTCTTCCATCGCCTTGATGCGTGAGAGCGACTTGTTCAACGCCTCGACCTTCTCTTTCACCGCCGTGGGCACCGGCTGGCGCCCACCGAGGTTGTCGAGATCCGCGCACGCATCGACGCCGGCGATCCCCGCGACTGCCTGGTCTGCCCGCGCCGAAAGCTCGGTGCCGTGGCTGGCGAGCAGGGTGACGACGGCGTCCAGATCTGAAAGGCGCTGACGCAGGCAGCCCATTCGCAAGTCGAGCAGCGCCGCCGATTGGCTTCCCGCGCGGGTCGCCTCGCATGACTGCTGTTCCATCGCCAACCACCGCTGCACGTACGCCTCGAGCTGCGCGACGACCCGCTCGCTGCCCTGCGCGCTGCCGTTCAGTGACGCCTCGACGGCCTGCTTGCGCTGCGGGTTCCAGGTGCCGGCGATGAGCTTCGGGCCGGTGTCGCAGGGCTTGGGCTGGGTGACGACCCAGGTCGCTGAGGCAGCGAGGATCGCGGCGACCCCTGCGGCGGCGACGGCGAACATCTTCAAGCCAGCCGGCCGCTTCACTTCCATCTCGGCCAGCAGCTCACCCATCGTGCCGAAGCGATCTTTCTGGTTCGGACTCAGCGCGCGTTCGATCGCCCGCCAGGTGCGAGCGGGGACCTTGCCGGGCGGAACTTCGAAGGGCACCGGCGGCAGCTTTCCGGCCAGCGCTTCGTACGCGGTGGTGGCGAAGGCGAACTGGTCGGTGCGCGCGTCGGTGGGGCGGCGCTCGCTCTGCTCGGGCGCCATGTAGCCGGGCGTGCCCGCGACCACCGCGACGGGCGTCGGCGTGGCGAGCTCGGGGCGCACTTCTTCTGCCCACGCGCCGTGCGCGAGCCCGAAGTCGGTGACGGCGATGCGGCCGTTCTCGCCGATGAGCACGTTCTCGGGCTTCAGATCGCGGTGCACCAGCCCCGCGTCATGGGCGGCCTGCAGCCCCTTGCCGACCTCGATCATCACCTCGAGCTTCTTCAGCCAGGGGTGCGGCGTGGAGAGCCATTCGCGGAGGGTCGCGCCGCGGATCCACTCCATCGCGACCCACGGCTGCTCGCCGTGCATGCCCGCATCGAAGACGCTGACGACGTTCGGGTGGCTGACCTGCGCCATCGCGCGCGCTTCACCGAGCAACCGGCCCATCGCCCGGTCGTCGTCGCTGGGCAGCCGCTTGAGCAGCTTCAGCGCGACCTGCCGGTTCAGCTGCGGATCTTTGGCGAGGAACACTTCGCCCATGCCGCCCGCGCCGAGCTTCTCGACGATGACGAAGCGATCGATCTTCACGCCGATGAGGCCTGGGTGGTTCTTCGCCGGCTCGTCTTCCCGCAACGTGTCCATGCGTTACTTCCCGCCCACGCGAAATGTCTCGGGGTCGATGCCTGATCGGGTGAGCCAGCGGTAGAGCTGCCGCGGGTAGGTGTTCAGCCGGCGCGCCGCCTCGGCCACGTTTCCATCGGCCGCGACCAGCGCCGCCTCGAGCGCTTCTTTCGCCGGCACCACGCCGCGCTCGGGCTTGTCGCCTTCGTCGGAGACGTCTTCGGCCCCTTCGGGCTCGGGCCGGCGTTCGGGCTGCTCCAGCACGCCCAGCACTTCGTCATCGATGATGACTTCCTCGCCTGCGTGAGCGGCCCGCTGCAGCACGTTGCGAAGCTGGCGGATGTTGCCGGGCAGCGAGTGGTTCAGCAGCGTGCGGGCGGCCGAGGGAGCCAGGCTCGCCTTCTTCACGCCGAGGCCCTTGAGCAGGGTCGCGATCAGCAGCCCCAGGTCTTCGCGGCGGCGGCGCAGCGCAGGAAGGCTGACCACGAAGCCAGCGAGGCGGTGCAGCAGGTCAGACCGGAAGTCGTCGCCTTCCTGCATCAGGAAGCGGTTGGTGGCGGCGAGCCAGCGAATGTCGAGGTCCTGCGTCTTCGTGCCACCCAGCGGGGTCACCTTGCTCGTCTCGAGCACGCGCAACAGCTTCGCCTGCGCGACGGGGGTGAGGTTGCCGACCTCGTCGAGCAGCAGCGTGCCCTTCTGCGCGCGGGTAATCTCGCCGACGCGGGGCTCGGTCGCTCCGGTGAACGCGCCGCGCTCGTGGCCGAAGAGCGTCGACTCGAAGAGGCTGTCAGGAATCGCGCCGCAGTCGACAGCAACGAGGGGGCCTATCCGGCCGCTGGCCTGGTGAAGCGCGTTGGCGACCACGTCTTTGCCGGTGCCGGTTTCGCCGACGATCAGCGCGGGCTGGTTGGTGGCGGCGACCTTCGAGAGGCGGCGGTAGAGCTCACCCAGCTCGGGGTTGAAGGTGCGAAGAGCGCCCAGCGTGGCCTTGCCGAGCACGTGGTTGGCCTGCCCTTGAGGGGCCTCGCGGTAGACGAGCGCGGTGCGGCCGAGCTCGATCAAGTCACCCGACTCGAGGTTCGCCTTGCCGTCGACGCGCACGCCGTTGACCCACGAGCCGTTGCTGCTGCCGAGGTCGCGAAGCACGGCGCCGTCGGCGGAAGCGGTCAGCTCGGCGTGGTCTGTCGACACGCGTGGATCCTTCAAATGGAAGCGGCCCTTCTCGAGCGCGTCGGCCTCGCCGCGGCCGAAGACCAGCTTGCCGCCGGGCCACGCGACGATCATCGCGGGCGGCGACAGCACGTCGTCGTAGTGGACGACCACGTTCAGCAGGCGAACCAACGGCGCGTGCTCAGCGCCGACGACCTCTTTCAGCGTTCCCGGCATCGGCGGCTTTCTAGCTCACCGCGTGCCGACACAGAGGCACGAACGTTGCTGTGCGCTGAGGGAATGGATTCTCTGAGCGTCAAGCGGCTGGCCGATGGGTGCGTGGTGGTCTCGGCGGGGAAGGTGCAACTGCTGGCAGTGCGGGGGGATGGCGGAAAGGTCGAGTTCTTTGAGCCGAATGGCGAGCAGTACGGCACGGGGGATCGCGTGGCGCTGGGAATTGGTTGGCGGCGGCTGGAGATCGCGACCCAGGGGCAGGTGAAGGTGGGCGAAGCGGCGAGACAGGCGCTGCAGTCACGGGACAATGTCGCGGGACAGGGCTAGATGCGCGGTCGTGTCAGAGCCTGCGGCGGCGCCCAAGCAGCGGCTGATCTTCCTCGACGCCGCGCGGGCCGTGGCGATCGTGCTGATGGTGTTCGCGCACTTCACCGATCAGCTGCTCGCCCCGGCGCTGCACCAGGGTCCCTTCGGCACGGCGTACGCGGCCACGCGCGGCTTCACGGCGCCGCTGTTCTTCGTGCTCTCGGGTTGGGCCTTCGCGGTCAGCCTGTTGCCGGGCGTGGCGCGCGGCGACGTCGACTACGGGCGGCGGGTGCGGCGGGGCGGGCTGCTGTTGTTGTGGGGCTACCTGCTCACGCTGCCGTACTGGGCCGAGGGGTTTCCTTTCGCGGTCGAGGCGAAGGTGTGGACGCCGTTCTTCACGGCGGGCGTGCTGCAGACCCTGGGCGTCGCGCTGCTGATCGCCACGGGCCTCTTGTGGGCGGTGCGGAAGCCGCAGGTGTTCGTCGGCGTGAGCGCCGTGCTCGCGCTGGTGACGGTGGCCAGCGCGCGGTGGGCGCTGAAGTTCGCTGCGGCCTGGCCTGAGCCGATTCGCGGCTACTTCGACCCGCAGGACGTGGGCGGTGGCTTTCCACTGGTGCCGTGGGCGGCCTTCTTCTTCGCGGGCCTGGCGATCGGCGGCGGGCTCTGGCTGCGAAAGGCAAAGCCACTTCTGACGCTCTTCGTGCTCTCGGCCCTGTCTTTCGCGGCGATGGCGCTGCTGCACGGGCCCGAAGCGCTGCTGCTGAAGCGCTTCGGTTGGGTGCTGGCGCTGGTCGGCGTCGCGGCGGTGGGCTTGTCAAACGCGCAGCGGCTGCCGGCGGCGGTGAAGCTGCTGGGCCAGCACGCGCTCACCTTCTACGTGGTGCACATGCTGGTGCTCTGGGGCATCCCGCGGGTGCCGGGCCTCGTCTACCGGCTTGGCCCTTCGCTGGGCTGGGGCGGGTGCTTCGCGCTGTCGGCCGCGTGCCTCGCGCTCACTGCGGCCGGGATCGCGATTGCAAGTGGTGAACCCATGCGTAGAACGTCGGCAGAGCGAGCAGGGTGAACGTTGGCGCCTTCCAGCGCGTGCTCGACGTCGTTCAACGAGACGCCTCGCGCCGACAATGCCCCATTGGGAAACGTCACGACCATCGAGACGTCGAAGGGGATGATCCGTTCGACGTCCTGCTCCCCTCGACCGGAGCGGCGGGGTCGACTGTCACCATTACAGGGAAGCAACTGACCGGAGTGACCGTGCAACTCAACCCTTTTGACGAAACGGATGGGGGCAGCATCATTTCACTGCGACCTGAGGCTCGAGGCGGCCCGTGCCAGGCGGCCAAGCGCAGCGGATGCCTGCCCAGCGCTGGTCCGCGAGGTTCTGGCCAACGTCATCACGCCTGGGCGGCTGACCGCGGAGGAAGTTCAGAAGGTGAACCCAGTGGTGAGCAGCGCCGTATGGCCCGACCTGAGCGGCTGAGGATTGGCCCGCCGCACCAACTGATGTTGGTAGCCCAGCTCGAGCAGCACCGAGGGCAGCACCCACCACCCCAGCCCCACGTAGGCCCGGTTCTGGTCGAGCCCGGTGGGAGGGCTGCCAGTGCGTTGGTTGAGGTTCACGAACAGCTCATCGTGAATCGCCAATTGCAACGCCGGCACCTCGACGAAGCGCCAGGTGAAGCGCACCATCAGACGTGTCCGCAGGAGCACTCCGCCAAGGTTCTGAATGAAACGCTCTTCGAGTCGAAGCCGCGCCACGAGCCCGACCGGCCCCAGAGCGCGCACGTACTGCACCTGCTGGTACAGGCGCCCTTCGCCCGTGGTGACCGACTCGATTGAAGCGTCAGCCCAGGAAGGAATCCACCCGACGCCCTGCCAGAGGGTGAGCCCTGGCAGCACCTCGGCGCCCAGGGCCGCGCGCACCAGGGCGGCGTCGGCGCGAAATTGGGGCGTCAAACCGAAGCGCGGCTGAATCTCGAAATAGGCACGCGCGGTCGGCCCGAGTTTGCCCTGAGCGGTGGCAAGCCACCACAGCTGCCCGCGCTGTTCGATGGGGGAGGGCTGAGCCTCTTGCGCGCTCGCAACGCCGGCGAGCCCCACGACGAGCATTCCCAACCACCGAGCTGTTCTCGCCACGACGTTCGCCGGGTTGGCCATGGCTCAGCGGAACTGCACGTTGCCAGAATCGAGGTCATACATCGCACCGACGATCTTCAACTGCCCCTGGGCTTCGAGCTCGCGCAAGACAGGGCTCTTCTCGCGAATCTGGGCAATGGTGCGCTCGACGTTGTTCTCGGCGATGCGGTCTATCAGCGCGGCATCCTTCGAGTTGCAGGCGGGGCCCGCGACCGCGGTGACCGACGGCTGAATCGAGGCCACCAGCGCGGTGAGGTTGCCCAGTTGCACGTTGTCACACGCGCCCTTCATTGCGCCGCAACGGTCGTGGCCGACCACCACGATGACCTTCGCTCCGGCCACCTTGGTGGCGAACTCCATGCTGCCGAGAATGTCGGGGTTGACGACATTGCCGGCCACCCGGGCGGTGAAGACGTCGCCAATGCCCTGGTCGAACACGTGTTCGACCGGAATGCGCGAATCGAGGCAGCTGAGAACCACCGCAAACGGGTACTGACCAGCCGAAGCTTCCTTCACCTGCGCTGGCAGGTCGCGGGGCAGGGGGCGCCCTTCGGCGAACCGCCGATTGCCCTCTCGCAAGCGCTCGAGCGACTCGTCGAGCGTCATCGCCTGCTGCTCGACCTGGGTGACGACCTTGGCCAGCCTCACTGGCTGTTGAGGGGTGGCACAGGCCGAAGTCAGGGTGAGAACGCAAAGTAGGGCCAGACGCATGGGGGGTTACTCCTTCGGGGGTGGTGAAAGGTTTTACGACGCCCCGTTCTTAACCCGCCCGCGACTGTCGACCATTACGAAAGAATGCGTCGTCATGTCGGAGTTGTGAACATGATGCCGGGTCAGGCCTCGCCTCGAGGCCCGGCTGCTGCTGCTAGAGCGCGAAGAGGTCCTGCCGGGCAGCATCGCAGATCGCCACCACGGCCGGGTTCTTGAGCTTTCGTTCCACCGAGACGGCCCAGAAGCGCTCGCGCACGTCGGGCGCGCGCCCCAATATCTCGACCCGGTACTGCGACTTCACCTCAGCCTCGACCGCGGTGGGCGCGGCGAAGACCCCCAGCCCATCTGCCCCAAACACCTTGAGCAGCGCGCTGTCCTCGAACTCGGCGGCGACCTTCGGCTTGATGTCGTGCCGAACGAACCACTGGTTCAACGACCGCCGCAGCGTCGTACTCTCAATCGGCAACAGCATCGGCGCGCCGTCGAGACAGCGGGGGAAGTTGCGGCGGTACGCGCCGGCCAGGTCACGGCGGGCGAAGAAGGTGATCCCCGTCTCGCCCAGTTGGTGGTTGAACGCCCGGACGGTCGCACCCGTGGGCACCGGGGTGTCGGCGATCACCACGTCCAGGGTGTGCATCGAAAGGTCGGCGAGCAACCGATCGAAGCTCGCCTCGTAGCAGACGAGCCGCACGGGGTCGGCCAGGGCCAGCGCCGGCTGAAGGAGCCGCCGCACCACCAACTTGGGCAACACGTCGACGATGCCCACCTTGAGGCGAAGCGGCTGCCCGGTCGCGCGGCCCTTGACCGTGTCCACCATCTCGCGGCCGAGGCCGAAGATCTCGTCCGCATACCGGTAGACGACCCGGCCCATCTCGGTGAGCGCCAGCTTCCGGCCGCTCTTCAGGAAGAGCTTCTCGCCCAGCTGGTCCTCGAGGCGGTGAATCTGGGTGCTCAGGGTTGGATGAGACAGGCGCAGCACTTTGCCGGCCGGCACCAGGCCACCTTCACGGGCGACGACCCAGAAGTAGAGCAGGTGGTGGTAGTTGAGCCATTCCATCCGACCGCGAATATGTCGAAGAAGAAGACATATTCAACCGTTCTTCGAAAAAGCGAACAACGGCTGCAGGGCCACTGGGTTGGCGCTTTGACCATGGAAGAGCTCAGGTGACCGCCGGCGGCTACCTACGTGGTGCACATGCTGGTGCTCTGGGGCATTCCGCGCGTGCCGGGCCTCGCCAACCGGTTCGGCGCTTCGGTGGGTGCTTCGCGCTGTCGGCCGCGTGCCTCGCGCTCACTGCGGCGGGGGTCGCGATTGCCAGTGGTGAACCCATGCGTAGAACGTCGGTAGAGCGAGCAGGGTGAAGAGCGTCGAGGTGACGAGGCCTCCGATCATCACCACCGCCAGCGGCCTTTCGATCTCGGTGCCGTGAAGCGGCAGCACCAGCAGGGGCAGCAGGCCGAGGATCGCGGTGGCCGCGGTCAGGATCTTCGGGCGGACGCGGCCGATGCTGGCCTCGCGAATCGCCTGGTCGAACGGCAGGCCTGAGGCGATCAACGACTTCGTCTGCGCCACGAGCACGAGCCCGTTCTGCACCGCGATGCCGAAGAGCCCGATGAGGCCGACCAGCGACGACACGTTCCACGTCTCGCCCGAGATCAGCAGCGCGAGGATTCCACCGACGAACGCGTCGGGCAGCGTGGCGAGGATGACCAGCGCCTCGGCCAGTGAGCCAAGGGCCAGGTACAGCAGCAGGAACACCGCGAAGATCGCGACTGCGATCGCCACCATCAAAGCGCGGGCTGCCCGCTGCTGGCTCTCGACCCGCCCTCCGACGTCGAGGAAGTAGCCGGTGGGCATGCGCAGGCCTTTGAGCTGCGCTCTCACCTCGGCGGCGGTGCTGCCCAGGTCGCGCCCGCTGACGCTCGCCTCGACGGCGATGCGGCGGCTGCCGGCCTCGCGGCGAATGGTGCCCGCGCCGAAGGTCTCGTCGATGCTGGCGAGCTGGCCCAGCGGGATGCGGGCGCCGTCGTGGCCGTCGATGAGCAGGCCGCGAATGGCCGCCACGTCGTTGCGCCGGTGATCGGCGAGCTTGAGCACGAGGTCGAACCGCTTCTGGCCCACCCAGATCTCGGACTTCCGTTCGCCGACCATGCCGATGCGCACGGCGCGAATCACGTCGCCTGGAGTGAGCCCGACGCGCGCGACGGCGGCGCGATCGACGTTGATCTGCAGCTGGGGCATGCCGGTCTGCTTTTCGACGCGCAGGTCTTCGACGCCTTTGGTCTTCGCGATCAGATCCCGCGCGCGGTCGCCGAGCCTTCCGAGCTCGTCGAGGTCCGGGCCGAAGATGCGAATGGAAAGATCGGCCGGCGTGCCGCCGAGGCCTTCGTCGATGCGCATGCCCAGCGGGGTGGTGAACAGCGCCGACACGCCCGGCACCTTCTCGACGGCCTCGCGCATCTCGCGCTCGAGCGTGTCGATGGATCTCGCCCGGTCTTTCTTGAGCACCACCAGCACGTCGGAGACCGTGTGGGGCATAGGGTCCTCGGTTCGTTCGGCGCGGCCGGTGCGGCGAACGATGTCTTCGACCTCGGGGAACTTTCGCAGCGCGTCCTCGGCGAGGTGGTTCAGGCGGTCGACCTCTTCCAGCGACGCCTCGGCGGGCAGCATGGTCTGAATCAGCAGCGCGCCTTCGTCGAGCTTCGGCATGAAGTCCGAGCCGACGGTGAAGGCGAGGCCGAGGGCGGGCACAGTCACGAGCAGCGCGAGGATCCGCACGCGGCCGGCGTGGCGCATCGCCGCGTCGAGCACCGGGGCGTACTTCGCCTTGAGCCAGGCAATCGCCCGGACATCGTCCTGCGCGCCGCCCTTCAGCAGGCGGCCCGAGATGACGGGGACGAGGGTGAGGGCGAGGACCAATGACGCCGCGAGCGAGGCGACCACCGCGGCGGCCAGCGGCTGGTACATGCGGCCCTCGATGCCCGTCATCGCGAACAGGGGCACGAAGACGGCGACGACGATCAAGGTGGCAAAGATGATCGGCCGACCGACCTCGACCGCGGCCTCGAGCGCGGAGCCGTGGCCGAGGCGGTGGAGCATGTTCTCGGTGACGATGATCGCCGCGTCGACGAGCAGCGCGACGGCGATCGCGAGGCCGCCGAGGGTCATGGTGTTGATGCCGACGCCGCCCGCCTTGAGCAGCAGGCCGGCCAGCGCGAGCGAGAGCGGAATGGTGAGGGTGACGATCGCTGCCGCGCGGAAGTTGCCGAGCAGCAGGAAGAGGACGAGCGCGACGAGCACGGCGCCGATGCCGATGGCGCGCGCGACTCCGCCCAGCGACGACTGCACGAGCGCCGACTGGTCGTAGACGACGCGCAGCGAGACGCCTTTGGGAAGCGTGGCCTGCAGGTCTTCGATCGCGTGGCGCACGCCGGCGGCGATCTGGGTGGTGTCGGCGCCGAACTGCTTCACCACGCGGCAGCTGACGACCTCGCCCTGCAGGCGGTGGGCGAGCCCGCGGCGCACGGCGGGGGCCTCGCGTAGATCCGCCACGTCGCTGAGCAGCACGGGCGTCTGGCCGCGAATCGCGACCACCGTGTTGCGAAGATCTTCGAGCGTGGTGGCGCGGCCGACGGCGCGCACCGTCCACTCCATCGAGCCCTGGACGACGAAGCCTCCGGCGGCGTTGACGTTGGCGCCTTCCAGCGCGTGCTCGACGTCGTTCAACGAGACGCCGCGCGCCGACATCTGATCTGAGTCGAGCTGCACCTGGTACTGGCGCAGGTAGCCGCCGAGCCTTTCGACCCCCGCGACCCCGGGCACGGCGAGCAGGCGGTTCTTCACCTCGAACTCGGCGAGGTCGCGCAGGCCCATCAGGTCGAGGGACCCCGGCTCTGCCTCCAGCGTCAGCTCGAAGATCTCGTTCAGGCGCCCGGTGAGGCTCGACACCAGCGGAGCGTCGGTGCCCGCCGGCAGCTGCGGCGCCACCTGCGTCACCCGTTCGGCCACCAGTTGCCGCGACCGGTGGTAGTCCGCGTCGGGCTCGAACTCGATCGTCACCTGCGTCACGCCCAGCTGCGACGTCGATCGCACCCGCCGAACCTCGGGCAAGCCGGTGAGGCCGACCTCGAGCGGAATCGCGATCGCCGTCTCGAGCTCTTCCGCGCCCATCGCCGGGTTCTGGACGATGACGTTGAAGATCGGCGCCGAGAGATCGGGGAACACGTCGCGCCGCAGGCTCTGGAAGCTGTACGCCCCAAGGCACGAGAGTGCGAGCACCAGCACCACGGTCAGCCCCGCGCGCTCGAAGCAGGCGCGGAGGATCGCGGCGATGAGGCCCGTAGGCTCAGTGCGCATGGTGCTCGCCCTCGCCGCGCGACTTCTCGAGCTCGGCCTTGAGGAGGAAGGCGCCTTCGACGACGACGGCTTCGCCGGGCTGCAGACCCGAGAGGATCTCGACCTCGCCGCCCAGGTCGCGGCCGCGGCCGACTTCGCGCAGCTCGAACACCCCCTCACGTTGCGGGGTGAAGACGAGCCAGCCGTCGTTGGCGCGCTGCAGCGCCGCCGCGGGCACGCTGACGATGTTCGCCTCGCCAGCCCCGATGGGGATGAAGGCGCTGGCCGACATGCCGGGCCGCAGCAGGCCCTGGGGGTTGGGCAGCTCGAGGCGGACGGCGATGGTGCGCGAGGCGAGCTCGACCTGCTGGCCGACCGCCGCGACAGTGGCCTCGAAGCCTCTGCCGGGCAGGGCGGGCAGGGTGACGCGCGCGACGGTGCCCGGCTTCACGCGCACGGCGTCGCGTTCGAAGGCGTGGACGACGAGTGACAGCGCAGAGAGCTCGCCGATCTTCAGCAGCGCCTTCGACGGGTCGGCGACCTGGCCGAGCGAGGCGTCGCGATCGATGACGACGCCGGCGATGGGTGAGCGGAGCACGAGCTTCGAAGAGTCGCCTTCGGTCTCGAGCTCCTGCGGCGAGGCGCCAAGCGCGGTGAGGGAAGACTTCGCTGCCTTCACTTCGGCCGCCGCAGCCATCGCTTCGGCTTCGACGGCCTGCAGCTCGCCTTCCGAGATGATCTTGTCTGCGGCGAGGCCGCGTTTGCGTTCGGCCGTCTTGCGGGTCAGCTCGGCGCGGGCCTTTGCGGCGAGGTACGCGGCGCGCGCCTTCCCGAGCTCGACGCTCTGCAGCTCGACCAGGGCCTGGCCGGCGGTGACCTTGTCGCCGGCGCGGACGAGGACCTTGAGGATGCGGGCGGGAATTGCGCTGCCGACCTCGGCGTACGCGTCCTGGCCGACGCGGATTTCTCCGAGCACGGTGACGCCCTCGCCACCGGGGCGCGACTCGACCTCGGCCGTGGTGATGCGCAGATCGCGCAGCATCTCGGGGTCGATCTTCACGGTGCGGGCGTCGCCGACAGCGTGGGCGTCGTCGTGCGGCGCTTCGTCGTGGGCCTCGGCCGGCGGCGCTTCGGGGGTGGGCTTGCGGCAGGAGGCGAGCAGCAACAGCAGGAGGAAGAGGTGTTTCATCGCAGGGCTCCAGCGCGCACCGAGGCGGCAGCGGCTTTCAGGCGTTGGTCGAGGTGGGTGAGGCGCGCGTCGAGCACCTGCTGGCGCAGAATCAGCACGTCGCGAAGGGACAGCTCGCCGGCGGTGAAGGCCTTCTGGGCGAGCGCCTCGGTCTCGGTGAGGCGGGGGAGGATCTGCGTCAGGCGCGCGGCTGCTGCCGCCTCGGCGGTCGCCTGGCTCCGGGCGGCGCGCAGGGTCACCGCGGCATTCGTTTCGGCCCGTTGCAGCTCGAGGTTCAGGCGGGTCACGCGGGCGCGCGCAGTCGCCGCTTCTGCTTGCGCGCGGTCGAAGACCGGCAGAGTGAAGGAGAGCAGGCCCAGCACCGCGTGGTCTGCGCCTTCGTGTTTGTACTGCGCGCCCACGGTGAGCTCGGGCCACGCGGCGGTGGCGGCGACCCGCGAGGTCGCTTCCGCCTGGGCGAGCTCGGCGCGAAGCGTCGCCACGAGAGGTGCGCCGTTCGCCCCGAGACCGGTCGAGGGGGGAACCTCGGCCGTGGCCGGTTCCCGGGCTGCGGGGCGGCTCATCCCTCGACTGCTCTCGGGATGAACGGGCGCGTCGAAGTCGCCGGCCACTTCCTTCGCCTCGATGCCGAGCAGCGCCCCCAGGCGTTCGAGCGCTGCGCCGCGTTCGCCTTCTGCCGAGATGCGCGCCGCATCGGCCCGCGCGGCGGCGACGGTGGCGGCGTTGAAGTCGAGGATCCCCAGGTCGCCCGCCTTGAGCCGGCGATCTGACGCGCGCTCGAGCTCGGCGGTGAAGCCGGCAGCCTCGGTGGCGAGCCGGGCCCTCTCCTGCGCATGCAGCGCCTCGAAGAATGCGAGCGCCGCCTCTCGCATGAGCGCCTGCGTGAGGCCTTCACCTTGCGCCGCCGCGACGGCGACGGCCGCGTCCGCCTGCGCGACCCGCGCTGACCTTCCAAACGAGATCCCCTGCTGCACCGATACCTCGAGCTCGGGCGTCGTCGCAGCGGGAGACACCCGCGCCCCGGCACCTGCGCCAATCACCGGGTTCGAGGTGAGGAACCGGCCTGCAGCGGAAATCGGCGCGCGCGCCTCTTCGAGGCTCAGCTGGGTGAGGACTTCGGCCCGCTGGCGTGCAAGCGCGAGCGCTTGATCGAGCGTCAACGGCTGGGCGTGAACGGACAACGGCAGCAGCAGCCCGAAGGCTGCCGCCAGAAGGCGGGTGGGCACGAGAACCTCGCGTGAAGAATGAGAGTGGCGCTCCCGCGGGGCGCGCTGCGCCGCCGGGGAAGACGAGCCAGAAAAACCTATGTTGAGGTGACTATCGGGACGTGAAGAATCTCGCCCGGCTCAACCCACGGCAGGGCGCGATCCGTCCACTCGACCTGCACCGGACTTCCAGCCGCGACCGCCACTTCTGCCGCGTTCGCGAGCTGCACCGGCTGCGGCGCATGCGAACAGCAGACACAGTCGGTGCAATCAGGCGCGCACTGGCCCTGCGCGTCGTCGTCCGGGCACGCCTCTTCGCAGAGCCCCGACGCCAGCCCGCTGTTCGCCAGAGCGAGGAAGGAGGCGAGGGCGAAAGTGACCACGGCGCGAAGCATCGGGCGATTTCTATAGCACCAGCAGAGGTAGGTTCGCCCAGACGCCGTCCCCTATCCAGACCGCCGCCCGCTTCGCTTCAAAACATCGGCACTTTCATGAGACGGCCAGTAGGAGCTCTGGGGCCCGCACTCACTGGTCGCGCTGCCGACGGGCACATGCCCGCCAGGCCGCAGCAGCACCGATTGGGCGAACACGTACTCGAGCGAGGCGAGGACCAGCGCGCTCGGCTGCGGGCCAGCGAGCTGCTGCTCGAAGAGCGGGTGCCGGTCGATGCGCCGCTGCTCGAGATCCACGCCCAGCCGGGGCCCACCCCGAGCGGAGCGGAGCACGATCTCGACGGGGTGGAGCACGTCGGGCTCGCCGCTGGCCACCGTGGCAGGCGTGCACTCCCAGCGCGAGGGATGTCATTGGCGCGAAGTAAGTCTTCGCCTGGGCGTCAACGGGCGAGGTGGTGGGTGGGCGGTGGCGGGGGGCAAGCAGGCTGGCTCGGGGCGGGAATCGGACGAGCCGAGCTGCCTCTGGTCACCCAATCACGGCCTGGTGCTCCTGCGGCTCGCGTCAGAGATCATCGCAACGGCCCGTGACACCTGCGAGTCGGCCGCGCCTGCCGTCTACATCAAGAGTGTCGTGAGCAACCAGCCGGACCTTAGTCCGGGGCAGGGCAATACCGCGCCGGACTACTCACCCCTGCGCAGCGGTCGAGCCGGCCGCGCGCAGGAGGCGGTAGTCCTGAGCCGCCTGCCACGCCGTCGCGAACGAGCAAGAGGCCTTCCGCGCGACGTCGGCGATGGACAGGTCGGGCGCGTGCTCGAGCGCGGTCCACACGTCGGCGCGAAACGACGGCCCCATCAGCACACGGTTTCGGTAGCCCGCGTGACGTCGAACCAGGACCTCCGGCGAGAGCACGTCCTCGTGGCGATCACGGAGGGTGCCCTTCGGCACGCGCAGCCTCGACCCAGTGAAGCGCTCATCCTCCCCGCGGCGCTTGACCTGGAACTCTGTCCCCGTGGGCAGCAGCTCGATCGGGGCACCCTCGTAGGCGCCTGCGAGCCGGGCGAGACGACGATCCTTCTTGAGCCACGTCGCGACCGCTGCCCAGTACGCGCGGACGCGCTCGGACGGATGGGCGCTCACGAGGCGCACGAGCCGGTCGGCGTTCACGTGCGTGTGATGCACGCCGAGCCACGTGGTCAGCACGGCGAGCACGCGGAGATCACCTTCGTCCATGCCGAGCACGGAGGCGTGCACGAGCGTGCTCTCGATGTCCGCGTCGGGTTTCGCCGTCGCGGCGAAGTTCATTCCGATGCCCACCATGCGCGCCGTCAACTCGTCGGGCGCGGGCGTCGGCTCTGGGGAGGTCGCGCGGCTAAACGCCATGGCCGAGCCTCCGCGCGAGGTCGGCAACCGTCGCACGCACATGCGCAGGCCACAGCTCGTTCCCGGGCAGATCGGTGCCGCGATCACAGAGCGCGAACAGCTTGCTCTTTAGCAGGTCGGACCTGCCCAGTGTGCTGAGCACGAGGACTTGTCCCACGAAGATGCGCTCCACGCGCTCGCGCCATCCAGCGGGCAGCACGTCGCCGAGCTGCATCGGACCGTTGTTGAGCCAGTCGTCGAGTAGGTCGACGCCGGCGTTGCGCTGAGCCTTCGCGAAGTCGCG
>JBBRAX010000068.1:0-43904 GCA_038206395.1 Myxococcales bacterium
GTGCGGATCCCTGCGCCGCGGGGGGCGGGGCCCCCCGGGGTGGGCCCCGCGCCCGGGCGGGGGGGCCGGGCCGCCCCGGCGCCGGGCCCGCCCGGGCCCGCGCGACCCCGGGGGGGGGGGGGGGCGGGGCGGGCCCCCCCCCCCGGGGGCCTGGCCACGCGGGGGGGGGCCCGCGCCCCGCGGCGCAGGGATCCGCACCGTGATGATCACCGGAGATCACGAGGGCACCGCGCGCGCGATCGCCAAGGAGCTGGGGATCCTCGAGGGCGAAGCGCCGGGGCGGCCGGTGGTGTACGCGCGGGCAACCGCGGGCGACAAGCTGAAGATTGTCCGCGAGCTCAAGGCGGCGGGCGAGGTGGTGGCGATGACGGGCGACGGCGTCAACGACTCGCCGGCGCTGCGCGAGGCCCACATCGGGATCGCGATGGGGATCACCGGCAGCCAGGTGTCGCGCGAGGCGGCCGACATGGTGCTCACCGACGACAACTACGCGAGCATCGTCGCCGCCGTCGAAGAAGGCCGCGGCATCTTCGAGAACATCCGCAAGACGCTGACGTACCTGCTGGGCGGGAACCTGGGCGAGCTGCTGGTGATGTTCGTCGCGGCGCTGATCGGAATGCCGGTGCCGCTGCTGCCGCTGCAGCTGCTGTGGATCAACCTCGTCACCGACGGGCTGCCGAGCCTGATGTTGGTGTTCGACCCTGCTCCGACGTCGGCGCTCGCCCGCCCGCCGCGCCGCGCCGGGGCGTCGATTCTCGGCCGCCGCGAGTGGCTGTTCATCGTGGCTGTCGGGGTGCTCGAGGCGACCACGGCGCTCGCTGTCTATGCCTGGGCGGTGTCGGCGCTGGGCCTGGCGCAGGCCCGGACGATGGCGTTCTGCGTGCTCGTGTTCAGCCAGACCTTTCGCGCGCTCTCAGCGCGGGACAACGAGCAGATCTTCTGGCGCACGGGGATCTTCACCAACCGTGGCCTGCTGTGGGTGGTCGCGCTGACGTTCGCGCTGCAGCTGGCATTGGTCGAGCTGGAGGTGACCCGCACGCTGTTCAAGCTGGCGCCACTGACCCTCGCGCAGCTGGGGCTCACCGTCGCCCTCGGGCTGCTGGTGGTGACGGTGATCGAGCTGACCAAGCTGGTGCTCGCGGCCCGTCGGCGGCATCGCCCAGCGCCCGCGGCGGTCGACAAATGATGTCAGGGCTACCCCGGCCCGGGTTTTGCGTTGACGAGGGGAAATGACGGCGCTCTTTGCTGGGTCAGACCGCGCGCAGAAGATCCGGCGGGTGCTCTGGGTGATCCTCCTCGCGAACTGGGGGGTGGCGGGGGCCAAGCTGACGCTGGGGCTGGTGGCGGGGTCGACGGCATTGACGGCCGACGGCCTGCACTCGTTCGTCGATGGCGGCTCGAACATCGTCGGCCTGGTGGCGATGTGGTTCGCGGCCCAGCCGCCGGATGCAGACCACCCGTACGGACACGAGAAATTCGAGGCGCTCGCGTCGCTGGCGATCGCGGGGATGATCTGCGTGGGGATGTTCGAGATGGGCCGCAACGCGATCGCTTCGCTGGTGAGCGACCAGCGCCCCGAGGTCAGCACGCTGACGATCGCGATCACCTCCTTCACGATGCTGGTGAACATCGCGGTGACGGTGTTCGAGGGCCGGGCGGCGCGTCGGCTGAACAGCACGATCCTCGAGGCCGACGCGCAGCACACCAGGTCAGATGTCTTCGTGTCGGCGGCGGTGATCGTGTCGCTGGTGTTGTCGAAGCTTGAGGTGCCACGCGCCGACGGAGTGGTGGCGCTGCTGGTGCTCGGCTTCGTGGCGCGCGCGGCGTGGAATGTGGTCCGCCAGGGGGTCGAGCCGCTGGCCGACTCGGCGCGGCTCGACGCGGCGCAGGTGCGGTCGCTGGTGCTGCAGGTGGCCGGGGTGTGCGGGGCGCGGGCGGTGCGCAGCCGCGGCATGCTCGACGCGGTGCGGGTGGACTTGAAGATCGACGTCGACCCGGCGTGCACGGTCGCCGAAGGGCACCAGATCGCCAGCGCGGTCGAAGCGGCGATCGCGGCGGCGTTTCCCCGCGTGACAGACGTGGTGGTGCACGTCGAGCCGGCAGCGGGGTGAGCCGATTGCGCTGATGGGGGGCCAGGTGCAACTTCTGCGCGGGGTCCATGCTGCGCTGGCGAGGAAAGGTGGGTGGCCCCGTCCGTGAACGTCGAGGATCCATGGAACCCTTCCGCACGATCATCGAGCCGTTTCGCATCAAGTCGGTCGAGCCGATTCGGATCACGGGGCGCGCTGAGCGCGAGGGCCGACTGGCCGAGGCGGGCAACAACCTGTTCGGGCTGCGCTCACAGGACGTGCTGATCGATCTGCTCACCGACTCGGGCACCGGAGCGATGAGCGCCGAGCAGTGGGCCTGCCTTCAGCGCGGCGACGAGAGCTACGCCGGCTCGCCGTCGTTCTATCGGTTCGAGGAGGCGGTGAAGGCGCTGTTCCCGTTCGCGCACGTGATCCCGACGCACCAGGGCCGCGCGGCCGAGAAGATTCTGTTCTCGGTGGTGGGCGGAAAGGGGAAGGTGATCCCCAACAACACGCACTTCGACACCACCCGGGCGAACGTCGAGTTCACCGGGGCCGAGGCGGTGGACTGCTTGATCGCCGAGGGGAAGCAGCCGGCGTTGCGCCACCCGTTCAAGGGCAACATGGATCTGGGGCGGCTGGAGGCGGTGATCGAAGCGCATGGCGCGGCGCGGATCCCGATGGTGTTCGTCACCCTCACCAACAACTCGGGCGGGGGCCAGCCGGTGAGCCTCGAGAACCTGCGGGGGGTGAGGCAGATCTGCGATCGTTTCGGCCTGCCGCTGTTCCTCGACGCCTGCCGGTTCGCCGAGAACGCATGGTTCATTCGCGAACGGGAAGAAGGGCAGGGCGCGCGCGACGTCAAAGAGATCGTGCGTGACATCGCCGCGCTGGCCGACGGGATGACGATGTCAGCGAAGAAGGACGGGCTGGCGAACATCGGCGGCTGGCTCGCGCTCGACGACGACGCGCTCGCGCAGCAGTGCCGCAACCTGCTGATCCTCACCGAGGGGTTTCCGACCTACGGCGGGCTGGCCGGGCGCGATCTCGAGGCGATCGCGCAGGGGCTGACCGAAGTGGTCGACCACGACTACCTGCGGTACCGGATTCGCAGCACGGAGTACCTGGGCCAGGCGCTCGAGGAATCGGGCATTCCGCTGGTGCTGCCGATCGGCGGGCACGCGGTGTACCTCGATGCGCGCGCGATGCTGCCGCAGGTGCCTGCGCTGCAGTACCCCGGGCAGGTGCTGGCGCTCGAGCTGTACAAGGAAGGCGGCGTGCGGGGCTGTGAGATCGGCACGGTGATGTTCGGCCGGCGGCCAGACGGCAGCGAGCAGCCCAGCGCGATGGAGCTGGTTCGGCTGGCGATCCCACGGCGCACCTATACCCAGAGCCACATCGACTACGTGATCGAGGTGGTGCAGCGGGTGGCGCGGCGCGCGGCGTCGCTGAAGGGGGTGCGGATCAGCTGGGAACCCAAAGCGCTGCGGCACTTCTCGGCGCGGTTCGAGGCGATCGCCTGATCGCGGCTTCCCAGCCCGAGCTGTGCAGTGCTTTTCAGTGGCGACTACAGCTGCGGCACGGGCCGCTGTGAGCAAGCCGAGGCCTTCGGCACGCACTGCACGAGGCCGCCGTACTTCCGGTACTCCTCGAGGCGGCACGACCAGACGAGCTGGCCGTCGTGCACGGTCACGTCGGGGCAGCCGTCGCACATGTTCTGCCGGCCATCGGCGAGGACGTCGATCGGCTGGATCATCATCACCGCCTGGAAGTGCAGCTTCTTGCGGACATCGAGCGGGTTTCGCACCAGGTGCGAGAGCCAGCGGCTGGCGGTGGCGCGGATGCCCGGCTCGAAGACGCCGAGCGCCATCGCGCTTCGGCCGGCCTCGAGCGTCGCCTTCGGGGCGTACGCCAGGTACTTGCCGGTGAAGAGGTGGTGGGCCGTCTGCACCAGCTCCATGAACTTCGGGCCGGTGTAGCCCATGACCTTCCCGGGGAAGCCGAAGCGGCCGGTGAAGAGCCACTTGAACGAGTCGGGCTTCTCGGTGCCGCCCAGGTAGGCGCTGGGCTTGAAGTCGGGGAAGCGCTCGCGGATCTTCGCCACCACCTCGGGCGCGGTGAGATCCAGCCGTTGGCGCGCCTGATCGACGCTGTAGACGACTTCACCGCCGTCGACCTTCTTGCCGTCGCGGACGTAGTCGAAGTTTCCTTCGGTCACCGCGGCCCGAAAGAGGATGAAGACCATCACGTCGATCTTGTCGATGTGGTCCTCGGCGAACTGCACCAGGTCGGGCACGTACTTCAGGGTGTCTTCGTAGATGGTGGCGTTGAAGGCGCACGAGAGCCCCCCGACGCTGGCGACCAGGTTGGCCAGCTGCAGCCGCAGCACGTTGAGCTGCAGCTCGTTCTTCATTTTCCAGCCGGGGCGACCCTGCTTCGAGTCGATGTGGAAGGTGAAGCCAGTGAGGCCGACGGCCTTCAGGCTGCGCAGCAGCGGCTCGGTGAGGGCCAGGCCGTTGGTGTTGAGGATCGGCTTGTGGCCGTCGGCCGCGACCATGCGCACGATCTCGACGATGTCGGGGTGGAGCAGGGGGTCGCCGCCGGCGATCGACACCCCGTCGTAGGTGCGCAGCCGGTTGAAGACATCGAGGTCGGCCCGCACTTCTTTGAGCGGCTTGTGGCTGTCGATGTTCTCGCGGTAGCAGCCCTCGCAGGCGAGGTTGCACTTGCTGGTGGGCTCGAGCCAGGAGATCACGTTGTCCGACGAGGACCACGGGAACCGGTAGAGCTGCCGGTGATCGATGGAGGGGACGAGCTTCTTCAGGTCGCGGGCAGGAGCGTTCATGGGGGCGCTTTGTGTCGCGCCTCGCGCGCGGTCTCCTTGACCTGGGCGCCGGCGACGGCCCTGCGTCCGCGGGGCTCACGCCGAAGCCTGCCAACTTCGGCAGCGCCGAGTGGCAGAAGAGCGTGACCGACGAACACGTCGAGAAGGTGATCCTCTACGGAGGGATGGCGGTCGGGAAGAGCGCGGCGATGCCGCCCAACCCGGATCTCGGCTCGAAGCCCGAGGTGGTGACCGCCCTGCGCCAGCACGTGCGCGCGCTGAAGAAGTGACCCGTCTTACCCACCCACAGGAGCCCGAATGAACCAAACGTCGCTGGCCTGGATCGCCGTTGCACAGCTGTGCGTCGCTGGAACCACCTTCGCTGCCGACGACAAGGTGAAGGATGTGATCGATGTCGCCGTCGCCTCGAAGGATCACACCACGCTGGTCGCCGCCGTGAAGGCGGCGGACCTGGTGGTGTCGCTGAAGAACCCCGGCCCGTTCACGGTCTTCGCTCCGACGAACGCGGCGTTCGACAAGCTGCCGAAGGGCACCGTCGAAGCGCTGCTGAAGCCCGAGAAGAAGTTCGACCTGGAGAAGATCCTCCAGTACCACGTGACCACCTCGGCGCTGCAGCTGAAGGACTTCAAGGACGGCGAACTCCTCGGGATGGCCAGCGGCGGGAAGACCACGCTGGCGGTGAAGGACGGCAAGGTGACCATCAACGGGGCCAACATCCTTGCGACGATCCCGGTGTCGAACGGAATGGTCTACGTCATCGACGCGGTGCTGCTCGCGCCGCCGAAGCCGGAAAAGAAGAAGCCCGCGCCATGACTCCGTTGCCGGTGATCGGGCAGGTGACGTCATCGGCCGGGGCGCTGCGCAAAGATCCATACCGACTCTTCTTCCCCCTGGGCGTGCTGCTCGGCTGGGCGGGAGTCGGCCAGTGGCTGTGGTTCTCGCTGGGCGGCGGCGGGCCGTTTCGGGTCGTCTTCCATTCGATGGTGCAGGTGCAGGGCTTCCTCGCGTGCTTCGTGGCCGGCTTTCTGTTCACCTTCATTCCGCGCAGAACCGCCAGCGCGCCAGCGGCCGGGTGGCAACTGGCCATCGCCGCGCTGTGCCCGGTGCTGCTGGCGGTTTCGGCCTGGTTCGATCGCTGGGCGATCGCGCAGGGCTTCTGGCTGGTGCAGCTGGTGGTGCTGCTCCACTTTGCGATCAGCCGGGCCAGTGTCTCGCGAAACACCGGGCGGATGTCGCCGACGCTGGTGTGGATCCCGGTCGCGCTTGCGATGGGGGTGGTGGGCTCGGTGATCACGTCTTTCTCCTGGGGCCACCTGCTGGGAAGCGCGCTGGTGCTCGAGGGCACGGTCACCGCGCTCGTGATCGGGATTGGCGCGATGCTGGTTCCGGTGATCACCCGCGCGCAGCCTCCGCCCACCTCGCGCGCGCCGGTGTGGCCACAGCTGGTGCTGGCGGCGCTCTTCGTCGGCAGCTTCGTGGTGCAGAGCCACACGTCTCTGCCCCCAGCCATCGCCTACGCGCTGCGGCTCGGAGTGGTGGGCGTGGTGCTGGTGTGGGGCGCCCAGCTGTGGAAGCGGCCGACCCAGCCCGGGCTCAACCGCTGGGTGGTGTTCGCCGCCGCGTGGTGTCTGCCGCTGGGCTACACCCTGCTGATGCTGTGGCCTGAGCAGCGCTCGGCAGGGCGGCATGTGATCTTCCTCGGGGGCTTCGGGCTGCTGGCGATGGCGATCGGGCAGCACGTGATCGCCGCTCACGCGGGCCGCGGCGACTGGCTCACCGGGTGGCCGCGGGCGACTGGGGGCCTGGCTGGCCTGACGGCGCTCGCGCTGGGGGCGCGGGTGGCGATGCAGCTGGATCCGGCCCGCTACCTCGAGTGGATGACGGTCGCTGCGCTGGCGTTCGTCGCCGCTGGCGCCTGCTGGCTGTGGGGGATGGCGCCCCTGCTGCTGGGCTTGGCGCCCGCGCGCGTCCGCTGACCCCAGGCTGATTGCTGGGGGGCGATCAGGGCCGGTGCGTCAGCGCCGCGTGCGCCGCGGCGAGCCGGGCGATCGGCACCCGGTAGGGCGAGCAGCTGACCGAGTCGAGGCCGATCGCGTGGCAGAACGCGATCGACTTCGGATCCCCGCCGTGCTCGCCGCAGATGCCGATCTGCAGGCCGGGCCGGGTCGCGCGCCCCTGCTGCACGGCGATCTTCATCAGCGCGCCGACGCCGGCGGGGTCGAGGGTGGCGAACGGGTTGTCGGGCAGGATGCGCTTCTGCAGGTACTCGAGCAGGAAGCCCGTCTCAGCGTCGTCGCGCGAGATCCCGAAGGTGGTCTGGGTCAGGTCGTTGGTACCGAACGAGAAGAACTCGGCCAGCTGGGCGATCTCGCCCGCCACCAGCGCCGCGCGCGGTACCTCGATCATCGTGCCGAAGTGGTAGGCGAGCTTCACGCCCTGCTCTTTCATCACCCGCTTCGCCTCGGCCTCGAGCAGCGTGCGCTCGACCGCCAGCTCGTTGGGGTGGGCGATCAGCGGGATCATCACCTTCGGGACGACCTTCACCCCTTCGCGCTTGCAGCGGCAGGCGGCCTCGAAGATCGCCCGCACCTGCATCACCACTACAGCCGGCAGGTGAATGCCCAGGCGGACGCCGCGCAGGCCGAGCATCGGGTTCTGCTCGCGCAGCGCCTCGACCGCGGTGAGCATCGCCTGCTTTAGCCCGAGCGCGGCCTGCAGCCCGACCCGGTCGGACGCGGCGGCGGCGAGCAGCCGGGTCTGCAGCAAGGTGATTTCTTGCAGCAGCACGTCGTGCCCGGGCAGGAACTCGTGCAGCGGAGGATCCAGCAGGCGAATCGTCACCGGCTTGCCGTCCATCGCGCGGAAGAGCCCTTCGAAGTCGGCGCGCTGCATCGGCAGCAGCTTGGCGAGCGCTTCCCCCCGGTCGGCGTCGTTGGCCGCGAGGATCATCGCCTGCATCACCGGCAGCCGGTCGGCCGCGAAGAACATGTGCTCGGTGCGGCACAGCCCGATGCCCTCGGCACCCATCTGCAGCGCCAGCGTCGCCTCGGCGGGCGCGTCGGCGTTGGCCCAGACCTTCAGCCGGCGCAGGCTGTCGGCCCACGCGAGCACCGTCTTCAGCGCCGGGTCGGTGACAAGGGGGAGCACGGTGGGCAGCGCGCCGGCCAGCACCTCGCCCGTGCTGCCGTCGATCGACACCACCTCGCCCTCGTGAAAGGTCTTCCCGTCGACGGTGAAGCAGCGGTGCTCCTCGTCGATCACGATCGCCGAGGCGCCGACCACGGCGGGCTTTCCGAACTGGCGGGCGACGAGGGCGGCGTGGCTGGTACGGCCGCCGCGGCTGGTCAGCACGCCCTTCGCTGCGAGCAGGCCGTGCACGTCGTCCGGCCGGGTCTCGGCGCGAACGAGGATCACCGCCCGCTGATCTTTGCGGACGCGCGCTTCGGCGCGATCGGGGTCGAAGACGATCTCTCCGCTGGCCGCGCCCGGGCTGACATTGAGCCCCTTTGCGATCACCACCGCCGCCGCCCGCGCGCGCGGCTCGAATTGCGGGTGGAGGAAGAAGTCGACGTGCTCGGGCCTCACCCGCAGCACCGCTTCCTCTTTGGTGATCCGCTTCTCGTGAACGAAGTCGACGGCGAACCCGACGGCGGCCCGCGCGGTGCGCTTGGCGTCGCGGGTCTGCAGCATCCACAGCACGCCTTCCTCGACGGTGAACTCGATGTCCTGCACGTCGCGGAAGTGGTCCTCGAGCCGCTGGCAGTGCACCTTCAGCGCCGCGAACTGCTTCGGCAGCAGCCGCTCCATCTCGGCCAGCCGCATCGGGCTGCGGGTCCCCGAGACCACGTCCTCGCCCTGGGCATGCATCAGGAAGTCGCCCTCGAGGCTGCGCTCGCCGGTGGTGACGTTGCGGGTGGTCAACACCCCCGTCGCCGACTGTGGATCCTTGTTTCCAAAGACCATCGCCTGGATCGTGACCGCGGTGCCGAGGTCGTGGGGAATGAAAGAGGCGTTGCGGTAGTCGATCGCGCGCTTCCCATTCCACGAGCGGAACACCGCCTCGGTCGCCAGCCGCAGCTGGGTGTGCGTGTCCTGGGGGAACTCGCAGCCACTGTCGTGGATGATCTGCTGGAACGCGGTGGTGCACCGCTTCAGCGCGGCGACGTCGAGCGACGAGTCATGCGTCGAGCCGCCGCGCTCGGTGGCCAACACGCGCTCGAACTTCGCGGCATCGACCCCGAGCACGACGCTGCCGAACATCTGCAGCAGCCGGCGGTAGATGTCGTGGACGAAGCGGGGATCCCACCCCGCGGTGAGCAGCGCGTGGCAGACCTTGTCGTTCATTCCGATGTTGAGGACGGTGTCCATCATCCCCGGCATCGAGATCCTCGCCCCCGAACGGCACGAGACGAACAGCGGCCGGGCCGGGTCGCCCAGCCGCGTCCCCGTCTTCGCCTCGAGCGAGGCGAGGGCGGCGAGCTCTTCCTTCCACAGCCCCTGAGGAAACGCGTTGCGCACGAGGAAGGCGTTGCAGGCGGCGGTGGTGACGATGAAGCCCTGGGGCACGGGCAGCCCCAGCCGCGTCATCTCGCAGAGGTTGGCGCCCTTGCCGCCGAGCAGATCTTTCTGACTCCCGCGACCTTGCTTGAACAGCACCACCTGCCGATCAGCCGCTTTGTGCGCGCGCATTGGGCTCAACGGGACAGCGTCTGCTTCGCCAGCTCGTCCTTGAGCACCTTGAAGCTGGCGATCACCTCATTGAGGTTCTTCCTCATCGTCAGCTGGTCGCCGTCGAGCCGCTTCTCGAGCTCAGAGAAGCGCTGTTTCGCGTCCATGCTGGCGAGGTGGACCTGAACCTTCAGCTCGTCCCTCAGGGTCTTCAGCACGTCGAAGCTGTCCTTCAGCTCTTCGGCCCAGCGGTGGGTGGCGTCGCTCACGGGTTGCTCCTTGGGCTTGTTCTCACTGTCCGACAGCAACTGTCATGCCGCGCCCGGTGCGCGGGGTGCGCGGCTCGGCGTGACGCGCAAAAGCTGCATGTGCCGCGCTGCCCCGCAGGCGGTGCGCCTTCGGCTGAAGCCTCGAATGGCGCTGATCACCGCGCGCCGAACCGGACCCGCGCTGCGCGCTCGAGTGCTTCCCGGTGTTGCGGCGCCGCGATCGCCGTCAGCGCCGCCGCGCGCTGGCGCAGGTTCTTGCCGAACAGGTCGGCGATGCCGTGCTCGGTGATCACGTAGTGCACGTGGGCGCGCGTGGTGACGACGCCCGCGCCGGGCTTGAGCAGGGCGACGATTCGCGAGAGCCCCGACGAGGTGCTCGAGGGCAGGGCGATGATCGGCTTGCCGCCCTCTGACAGCGCGGCCCCGCGGATGAAGTCCATCTGGCCGCCGACGCCCGAGTAGATCCGCTCGCCGATCGAGTCGGCGCAGACCTGCCCCGTGAGGTCGACCTCGAGTGCGCTGTTGATGGCGGTCATCTTCGGCTGAGCGCGGATGACCGCGGTGTCATTCACATACGACGACTCGCGCAGCTCGACCGAGGGGTTGTCGTCGATGAAGTCGTACAGCGCGCGGGTGCCCATCACGAAGCTCGAGACGATCTTCCCGCGCTGGCGGGTCTTGTGCTCGCCGGTGATGACGCCGCGGGTGATCAGCGGCAGCAGCGCATCGGTGAACATCTCGGTGTGAACGCCGAGCGCGCGGTGATCCTCGAGCGCGGCCAGCACCGCCGCGGGGATGGTGCCGATGCCCAGCTGCAGCGTCGCGCCGTTCTCGACCAGCGAAGCGACGTGGCGCGCGATCGCGTGCTCGACGGGGCCGGCCGGCTCTTCACTGGTCAGCGGCAGCGGCGCGTCGACCTCAACCATCGCGCGGAAGCGGCTGGCGTGGATCAGCCCATGCCCGAAGGTGCGCGGCATCTGCGGGTTGACCTGGGCGATCAGGTGTCGTGCGGTCTGCGCGGCGGCCGCGGCGACGTCGACCGAGGTCCCGAGCGAGCACCAGCCGTGCGAGTCCGGAGGCGAGACGTGCAGCAGGGCGACGTCCAGGGGCAGCACTCCCCGGCGAAACAGCAGCGGCACTTCCGAGAGGAACACCGGCAGGTAGTCCGCGCGGCCCGTGGCGACCGCCTCGCGCATGTTCGGCCCGACGAAGAGCGCGTTGACCCGAAAGGCCCCCGCGCACGCCGGGGCTGCGTGGGGCGCCGTCCCCGCCAGGTGCAGGTGCACCAGCTCGATGTCGCGCAGCTCGCCCGCGCGCGCCGCGAGCGCGTCGAGCAGCACCCCCGGCGTGGCCGCCGCGCCTTGAACGAAGATCCGCTGGCCGGAAGAGATCGAGGCGACTGCCTCGGAAGCCGAGGTGAAACCGAAGGTCATTGCTGCTCCAGGTGAGCCCGTCGTGAGGGCAACCAATGTGCCTGCAGCTTCCCTGCTGCGCCCTGCACCGTCTGCCGGTGGGCCTCACCGGTGCAGCTTCTGCACCTGCGCCGACCCGAGTCAGCCCGGAAACGAGCCCGGCACGTCGTTCGCAGCCTTCGCCGGCGTGCCGTGGAGGACGCGTTGAAGCGCAGAGAGCTGGTGGGGGCGATCGCCGCCGCGCTCACGCTTGGGCTCGCGCCGCGCAGCCCGGCCAACACCCGCCCTCGGCTGCGTCCCCCCGGAGCGCTGGCTCCTGCCGCGTTCGCCCAGGCCTGCATCGGCTGCTACCGCTGCGCCGAGGTGTGCCCGACCACTGCGATTCGTTTTCCCACCGGCTTCTCGCTGGACGCCGCGCTGCCGTACGTCGAGCCGAGGGACGCTGCCTGCGTGCTGTGCATGCAGTGCACGGACGTGTGCCCGACCCAGGCGCTGCGCCCCATCCGCGCCGACCCCGAGGTCGTCCACCGCGAAGTGCGCATGGGGCGCCCAGACCTGAACCGCTCGCGCTGCCTGCCGTGGTCCGGGGCAGGCGTCTGCCGGCTGTGCTTCGAGGTGTGCCCGTACCCGAACCGCGCGGTCGAGCTGGTCGGTGCCCGGCTGGGGCCGCTGTTCCACCCCGCGGCGTGCGTTGGCTGCGGGCTCTGCGAAGAGGCGTGCCCCGACGGATCCCACGCCATTCAGATCCTTCCGTTCGCATGAAGATCGCCTTCTTCGACACCCACGGCTACGACCGCGAGGCCTTCACCGAGGCGAACCGCGCTCAGCACCCCCACGCGCTCACGTTCTTCGAGGCGCGGCTCGATCGTCAGACCGCCGCGCTCGCCTCGGGCTTCACGGCGGTCTGCGCCTTCGTCAGCGACCGCCTCGATCGCGCCACCCTGACCACGCTGAAGGCCGGCGGCACCCGGCTGATCGCGCTGCGCTCGGCGGGCTTCAACAACGTCGACCTCGCCGCGGCCGCGCAGCTCGAGCTGCCGGTGGTGCGGGTCCCCGAGTATTCGCCGCACGCGGTGGCCGAGCACGCGGCCGCGCTGGTGTTCGGGCTCAACCGGAAGCTGCACCGAGCCCACGCCCGCGTCCGCGAAGGCAACTTCTCGCTCGAGGGCCTGGTGGGGTTCGACCTCTACGGGAAGACGGTGGGGCTCGTCGGCACCGGGCGCATCGGCGCCGCCGCGGCGCGGATCTTCGCCGGCTGTGGCTGTCGGGTGCTGGCGTTCGACCTCGTCCCCGCGCGCGGGCTCGAGGTGACCTACGTCGATCTGCCGACGCTCTACCGCGACGCTGACCTGATCTCGCTGCACGTGCCGCTGACGCCCGCGACGCGCCACATGATCGACGCCCGCGCGCTGGCGCAGATGAAGCGGGGCGTGATGCTGATCAACACCAGCCGCGGCGCGCTGATCGACACGCCCGCGCTGGTCGACGCGCTGAAGTCCGGGCACATCGGCGCCGCCGGGCTCGACGTCTATGAAGAGGAAGAGGGGATCTTCTTCCAGAACCTGTCTGAGCAGGTGCTGCAGGACGACGTGCTCGCCCGCCTGCTGACCTTCCCCAACGTGCTGATCACCGCCCACCAGGGGTTCCTCACCCGCGAGGCGCTGCGCAGCATCGCCCTCACCACCCTCGAGAACGTCGCGGTCTTCGAGCGCGGCGAGCCGCTGAAGAACCAGGTCCAGGCCGCGCGGTGAAGCGGCCGGCCCTGCGGCGGCGGTGGAAGCTCAACCGACGAGAGCTGCTGAAGCTTGGGCCGCTGGCCGCGGTGGCGGCGGGTGGCGTGGGCGCGGCGGCGCTGCTGGCGTCGGGGGCCCAGGCGAAGGTGAAGGGCACCTGCCGCTTCTGCCTGATGCACTGCGGGGTGGTGGCGACGGCGCGCGGCAGCCACCTCGAGCGGGTCGAGGGCGATGTCGACTCGAGGACGCGCGGCTTCCTCTGCCTGCACGGCCACGCCCTGCGCGAGGTGGTTCACTCGCACGATCGGCTGAGCCAGCCGCTGATGCGCGCAGGAGACGCGTTCGTGCCCTTGTCGTGGCCCGACGCGCTGGGCGAGATCGCGCAACGGCTGCAGGCGATCAAGCAGCGCCACGGGCCCGAGAGCTTCCTCATCCAGACGGGCTGGCCGCTGGTGCGTCACCCGCTGATCAACCTGCTGCATCGGTTCGCGCGCGCGTTTGGAACTCCGAACGTCGCGACCGTCGCCAGCCTCTGCGAGGCGTCGGCGCGCATGGGCCAGGCGCTGGTGGTGGGCAGCAAGCTGTCGCCCGACTACCAGCGCTCGAAGACGCTGGTGCTGTGGGGCGCCAACCCGTGGAGGACGGCGCCCCCCTTCGCGCAGCTGGTCGCGCGCAAGGCAGAGGAAGGGGCGCTGGTGGTGATCGACCCGGTGCGCCACGAGTCGGCCGCGCTGGCGAACGAGTTTCTGCAGGTGCAGCCGGGCACCGACGGCGCGCTCGCGCTGGCGATGATTCACGTCGTGATCGAAGAGCGCCTCTACCCCGAGCCCTTCGTGTCCGAGTGGACGCTGGGCCTCGATGGCCTGCGCGCGTTGGCGCAGCGATACCGGCCGGGCGACGTCGAACGGCTCACCGGCATCGCGGCGGCGCGCATCGTCGGGGTCGCGCGGCGGCTGGCGGCCAACGCCCCCACCTGCATCTGGCCCGGGCTCGGCGTCGAGCACCACGTCAGCGGCGTTCAGACGGTGCGCGCGATCACCGCGCTCGAGACGCTCTGTGGCCGGTTCGTCGACCCGGCGGCGCAGCGCGCCTTCCTCACGCCCGAGCGCGGCGCCGGGCAGCTGCTGCCTGCGCTCTACGAGATGACCACCGCCGAGCTGGTGCCGCCCCCGCTGTCGGTGCGGCCGCTGGGCTACGACGCGTACCCTCTGTTCGAGATGTTCAACCGCGAGGCGCAAGGCAACCTCTGGGCGAAGGCGGCGCTCACCGGCAAGCCGTACCCGATTCGCGCGCTGATGCTGGTCGCGTCGAACGCGCTGGTCACCGCTGTCGATCCGGCCGAGGCCGCGCGCGCCGCCGAGAAGCTCGAGCTGCTGGTGACGGTCGACACCTTCTTGTCGGCGTCCGCGCAGCGCAGCGACTTCGTGCTGCCAGCGGCCGGCTTCGCCGAGACGACCGACGGCGACAAGCCCGCGCTGGTGCCGCCCCAGCGCGACGCCTGGCCCGACTGGAAGATTGTCTTCGAGCTCGCCCGGGCGCTGGGATTGGGCGACCACTTTCCGTGGACAAACCTCACCGAGGCCCTGGCTGCCCGGAAGACCCCGTGGATGGCGGACGAGGCGCACCAGCCGAAGACCGAAGGGGGCGCGCGGCGCTTCCCGACGCTGTCGGGGAAGATCGAGTTCCACAGCCTGGTGCTCGAACGGTTCGGCTTCCCGCCGCAGCCCGAGTGGACTGCGCCGACCGAGCAGACGAGCGCGGCCTACCCGCTGCGGCTGGTGATCGGCCCACGGACCTCTGCGTTCATCAACTCGCAGTTCCGGCAGATCCCTTCGGTGCGCTCGAAGCGGCCCGAGCCGACGGTGCTGCTCAACCCCGCCTCGGTTCCCTCGGGCGCCACCTTCGTTCGCCTGGTCACCGCGCACGGCGCGCTGCGCGTGAAGGTCGAGCCCACCGACAGCGTCGCGCCTGAGGTGGCGGTGCTGCCCGCCGGGTGGGATGCGCTCGACGTCAACCGCCTGCTCGGCGGCGCGGCGCTGGATCCCATCTCGGGCTTCCCCGCCTTCCGCAGTGGCGCGGCGCGGGTCGAGGCGGTGCCGTGAGGGGCCGGGGCCGACGGCGATCTTCCAGAGGTTTACTTTGCCAGCTGCCGCAGCTCGCCCAGCTTCTGCGCGACGTCCGGTGGGATGCGCGTGCCGCCGCTGCCCGTCCACCCGAACCACGCGCGGTCATACATCCGCTCGACGCACTGGCGGGCGATCTCTGAGTGCGGCTTCTCGCGAACGCAGGTCTCGAGGTAGAGGCTGTCGAGCTCCCACAGCAGCGGATCCATCGTGGCAGCGCCTGCGACGCCCAGCAGGTACAGCGCCTCTCCGCGCCAGATCGCCTGCGGCTCTTTCTCGAGCGCGAGGTGCAGGTAGCCGGTCGCCCGCAGCGTCGCGATGAAGAGGCTCTCGTCCGAGAACGCCGACTTCGCCGCCCCCGACCCTTCGACCAGCGCGCGCCCCTTCGCCAGCAGGGCTGAAGGAATCGCCACGTTCGCGACGAACGGATCCGCCTCCCACGCCTTGGCGTCGCGCTGCCACTGCTCGAGCATGCGGCGCGTGAACACCGGCAGATCTTTGCGCGCCAGCTGTCTGGCGATCGCCGCCACCGTCGCGTCGCGGTCGTCTTTCACCCGCACCAGCACCGCCACGTACTGCCGCAGCGACGCCGCCTGCTCGAGCGCCTCTGCTTCACTCTTCGCGGGCACGTCCAGCGCCGCCTTCCAGGTCGCCGTCGCCAGCTCGAACTGGCGGGTCGTCGCGTAGAACTCGGCCTTTCGCAGCGCAGGCAGCTTCAGGCCCTCGACCACCTTCGCCGCGTCGTTGAAGTCCTTGGGGACGCTCTCGCGGGTGTGACAGGCGAAGCACAGCCCGGTGATGCTGCGCAGCCGGGCACGCGTCGCCTCGGTGTTGCCGGCCTTGAACTCGGCCTGCGCGCTGTCTGCCTGAGCCCCGAACACGCCGGCCAGGGTGTCGAGCGCGGGGTCTTGCCGGCCGGGGACCTTGAAGCGGTGCTTGAGGGCGGCGAGCGCGGCGAGATCCGCGCTGATCACGGGCGCGTTCGCCGGATCGCGGAACACCGCCGGGCTCGCCAGGTACGGCTGCAGGCCGATCACCGCGTGCATCGCCGAGTGCATCGCCGCCACTGTCTCGGCCTTTCGCACTTCGCTCGCGGGCGCCGCCGAAAGCATCGCCGCCAGCAGCAGCGGGGTCATGCCTTCACCGGGGCCGCGAACATCACTGGCCGGCCTGCCCGCGCCAACACCTCGGACGCCACCGTGCTCTTCAGCAGCGCCCCGGCCTTGAGCCCCAGGCACACCACCTGCGCCCCCAGCCGGTCGGCGGTGGCGACGAGCTCCTTCGCCACCTCACCGTGAACCACGTGCACCAGCACCCGCGCCTTGCGTTCGGCCTCGGGCGGCAGCACCACGACCAGCTTCTTCAGCAGCGCCGTCTCGGTCTCGACGGTCAACGGCCCCTGGGCCACGTGCACCACGTGCAGCGTCCCGGTGCCGACCAGGCCCAGCCCCATGGTGATGGCTCGGTTGCCTGCCTCGGTGAAGTTGGTCGCCGCCAGCGCGCTGCGGAACTCGGGCACTGTCGACAGATCGGGCACCGCCACCGTCGACGGAATGCAGGCGACCGCCATCGGAGCCAGCGCCAGCACCTGGTGCGACACCGACCACAGACGCCCCAGCGCGCGGCGGCGATGGGTGCCCAGCACCACCACGTCGACCTGCTCCTGGTTCGCCAGGGCCAGCAGGTGATCGGCGATGTTCGCGACGCCCATCTCGAGGTGGGTGCGGACCTTCACGTTCGCTGGCAGGCCCTTGAGCGCCTGGGCCGCCTCGGCCGCCATCACCGCCGACAGCGCCTTGTGCCCTTCCTCAAGAGCAGGAACCGGCAGCCCGCGCCGCTCGTACTCTTCGATCGGCCACCAGACGTGCGCGGCGACCAGATCGAGCGCGCCGAACTTCGCCAGCCGGATGATCCAGTCGCGGGCGATCGCCGCGCTCGAGGTCTGGTCGAGGGCCAGCATCACCTTCAGCGGCGCCTTGCCGTCGACCCAGGCGTGAAACGGCCGCGGATCGCGCACCACCAGCAGCGGGGCCTCGACGCTGTAGGCCAGCTTGTCGAGGGTGTTCGCGCCGAGCACCCCGACCGCGCGCGTGGTGTCGCCCACCACCAGCAGCGAGGCCGACTTCTCCGCGCAGAAGCGGCTGATCGCGTCATCGAGCTTTCCAGTCAGCACCGCGGTCTGGACGTCGAGCCCCTGCTGGCGCAGCGCCGTCGCTTCGGCCTCGAGGGACGAGCTGGCCGCCGCTTCGAGGCGGTCGCTCCACGAGCGCATCACCCGCCCGGGCAGCACGTGAACCAGCCACAGGGTCTGCTTCTGCTTGCGGGCGAGGTCGGCCGCAACCCTGGCGGCGAACGACGACTCTTCGGAGAACCGGGTTGCGCAGATGATGGTCATGCGGGGCCACTGAGCAACTTGTGCGCCATGGCACCCCCATGCCGCGACGCTGGCTGCCGATGCAGAATCTGCACATCTGACGGCTGCGCGCAGCTACGGGTACTCGACCATTCGACCCTTCTCGGGATCCCACAGCTTCAGCCGCAGGCAGGCGATCACCTCGCCCGGGCGCCACGAGGTGACGCCGGGGTGCTGCAGCTCGGGCAGCGCGGCCATCGCCTCGGGAAGCCGGTAGAAGGGGATCGCCGCGTTGAGGTGATGAACGTGGTGGAAGCCGATGTTGGCGGTGAACCAGCGCATCACCGGCCCCATCTTCATGTAGCTGGACGCGTGCAGCGCCGCGTCGCTGAACGTCCAGTCTTCGCGCCGCGCCACCTTTACTTCCGGGTAGTTGTGCTGCGCGTAGAACAGGTAGGCACCCGCCGCCGTCGCGATCGCCAGCGGCAGCACCCACGCGAAGACAAACGTGAGGGCCTGACCTTCGACGATCGCTGCCGCGGCGAGCCCGCCTGCGATCAGCAGCGCCAGCAGCCCCTGCCAGTGCCTGCGCGGGTTTCGCAGAAACGGACGAAGGCACATGCCCAGGGCGAAGACGGTCAGCAGGGCGAGCGCGATGTTCAGCGGGTGCCGCGCCGCCCGGTACAGCCAGCGCTTGAAGGGCGGCAGCGACTGGTACATCCGCGGGGTCAGCATCGGATAGCTGCCGATGTGGCTGCCGACGAGCTGCGCGGTGTGGGCGTGGTGGTAGTTGTGCGTCTCGCGCCACACGCTCGGCGGCACCAGCAGCAGCTCGCCGTACAGGAAGAACAGGCCGCGCGCGAGCTTCGACCCGCGCAGCAGGGCCCCGTGCTGGAAGTCGTGGAACAGACAGAACCCACGCACCAACGCCAGGCCGAGGACGACCCCGAGCGCGACGCGCAGCGGCCACTGCGGCACGAGGGCGATCGCCGCCGCGAGCCCTCCGATCACGCCGAAGGTGGACGCGACCGCCACCCAGGATCTCAGCGGCTGCTCGACGGTGAAGGCCTTGCTGGCGACGAGCAGCTCTTTCTCACTTCGTTCGGGCATGCGTCCGCCCCATGCAAATCCGGGGCGCGGTGGCACTGCGTTCGCAACGAGCTGGGCCTGCCATGCCTTCTCCCCGCGCGCTGCAAGCCCGTTCCCGCCTTCAGCCGCTGGACATCGGCCTTCACCACCACCGGTCGTTTCAGTGGGTGCGGCGCGGGGTGCTCGCGGTGTCGGTGGCCTTCACCCTCGGGCTGCCGGTGTGGCACCTCACCGCGCTCGACCACCAGAGCGCGGGGCTGACCGGGTTCGGAGCCGCGGGGGACGCCGTGCGCTCGGCCTCGATCGGCGCGACGGGCGCGCCTCCGCTGCTGGGCATGCCAGGGGCCTTCTCGTTCTTCGGTCTCGAGTTTCTCGATCCCCTCGCGCTGCTGGGCGTGCTGCTGGCGCGGGGCCCGTCGTGGCTGCTGCTGTGGGCCGCGCTGCCCGCGCTGATCCTCGTCGCGGTGCTGGGCCGCTTCTTCTGCGGTTGGCTGTGCCCGTACCTGCCGATCCTCGCCGCCAGCAATGCCGCCCGCTGGGTCCTCACCCGCATCGGGCTTCAGCCTCTCGACGTTCAGGTTCCGCGCAACACCGCGCGGCTCGTCCTCGTCGGCGTGCTCATCGCCAGCGCCCTGCTCGGCGTCCAGGTGCTCCCCTGGCTCTACCCTCCGTCAATCCTCGGCCGGGAGGCGTTCCGGCTGGTGTTCTTCGGCGCGCTGTCGGCCGGGGCGCTGGTCGTCGCCGCCGCCTTTTTCTTCGACACTTTCGTCTCGCGCGCGGGCTTCTGCCGTTCGCTGTGCCCGGGGGGCGCGATGTTCTCTCTCGTCGCGACGGCCTCGCCGCTTCGCGTGGTGCGCGAGCCGGCAAAATGCACCGACTGCACCGTCTGTGACGTGGTCTGCAACCTCGGGCAGCTCCCGATGACCGATCGGCTCGACAGCGGCTGTGAGCGCTGCGGCAAGTGCATCTCGGCATGCCCGACCGACGCGCTGAAGTTCGCGCTGCGGCGGCCACCCTGATCAGGCCTGACGCCCGAGCGAAGCGCCGGCGCTCACTCGAACGGCGCGAAGTAGCTGTAGACGACATCGAAGGGCGCCCCTTCGGGCGGCACCACGCCGAAGAAGAGCACCGTGTTGCCGGCGGGGTCGTAGTCGAAGCCCATCGTCCGGCTGCGGTTGACGGGCTGCGCGATCTTCACTGCCAGTGAGCCCGAGATGGGGCGCTGGGCCAGGGACGACTGGCTGGCGGTGCCCAGCGCGCCGATGACCACCTCTTCGACCACCTCGAGCAGGTTGGGGTTGCAGATGGAGCCCGAGCTGCCGCCCGTCGCGGTGGCGACGTCGATGTAGGAAGTGCCGGCGTTGGCGCTGCCGAGGCCGACGCGGGTGCAGCCGATGGGGCGCGGCCCGACGATGGCGAAGGCGAGCGCCTTTTCGGCCTGGTAGTCGAGCGCGTAGTCCTTCACCGACTTCAAGTTCACCGACTCTTCGTCGGACACGAAGACCACGACGAGGCCGGCGCCGGGGCGAAGGTGCAGGCAGGCGGGGTCGGCTGCAGGGCAGAGCGAGGGGGGCTCCATCACCATCGGGTTTCGCGCGCGGCGAATCGCGCGGAGCCCGAACTCGAGGCCCTGTTCATCGCCGTTGCCGTTGATGCCCACGCGGACGTCGGCCTTGAACTGATCGAGGTCGCGGGTGAAGCCCTTGCCGCGCAGCACCTCGCCTTCGGTGTTCACCACGCCCAGGCGGAAGTCGAGGCCGCTGGCCGCGAAGGCCGCGTACATCGACTCAGAGGCTGCGACGAGCGTCGCCTGTTCCTCGATCATCGAGCCCGAGTTATCCACCACGAAGATGAAGTCGCTGCGAAGGGCAGGGGCGGTGCGCTTCTCGCAACGGTAGAAGAGGACGTCGTTCTCCAGGCCCAGGTGGCTGCCGTTGGTCAGGTCGGTCATCACCGGCTGGTTGTCTTTGAACTTGCTGCCGGGGGTGACGGCGACGGCGATGAAGAGGTGGTTCTTCACGATCTTGAACATCAGGTTCACGATCGCCGTGTCTTCGGCGCGTGCGCCGGCGGCGACGGTCAGCGCGCCGAGCTCAGTCTGCGTCTTGCCGGACAGCGACGAGAGCAACCGGTTGCGAAGCGAAAAGGCGTTGGTCGCGATCGCGAGGTTCAGCGTCTGGCTGCTCGTGTAGACCGAGCCGGGATACGTGCGAGAGAAGCGCTCGGTGCGGTCGCGCACCACGGGCGTTCCGCCCAGGCCGTTGAGCGCGGCGATCTCTCGAACCGCGACCAGCGCCACGTCGGCGGGGTCGGCGAACCCACCATCGGTCGGCACCACGTCCATCGGCACGGCCCGGCGCAGCACGAAAGCGGCCACGTCATTCGGTGCGTCGTCGAATACCCACGCCTGCGCCACAGCGACTTCGGTCGAGGTGATCTCGGGGACGATCGCGAAGGGGAAGCCGGTGCCGCCGATGTTCCGGGGGATGATCTCGTGAGGGAAGAGCGTGTCGCAGGCCCAGTTGAGCACCGGGGGAATGAAGCCCGCGTCCTTCGGGCCTGCGTCTGCCGCGCCGCCTCCGCTGCCGCCCGTGCCTGCATCGGGAGCCGCGGGCGCCGTCAGTCGGCTCTGACAACCAACCAGCGCCGCCGCCACCACGGCCAGCGCCACCTTGCGACGCCGCGAGAAGGCGAGCAGGAGAACGAGCAGGCCCAGCGCCCCGCCGTCGGTCGAGCCGCAGCCGCAGCTGGCCGCGACCACCGGCTTCACCGTGCCAGGTCCGGTTCCACCATCGCCGCCCGTGCCGCCGTCTTCGGGCAGGGTGGTGCCGCCGCCGTCGACGCCTGCATCGGGCATGGAAACGCCAGCGTCGGTGCAGAT
This sequence comes from Myxococcales bacterium, assembly GCA_038206395.1. Lineage (GTDB taxonomy): Bacteria > Myxococcota > Myxococcia > Myxococcales > Myxococcaceae > JAGSPQ01. The sequence goes on from JBBRAX010000068.1 coordinate 21,443, forward strand.
GCGCAGGCCCGAGAGGTCGAGGTCGACGCTGCCTTCGCAGTCGTTGTCCTTGAGGTCGCAGACTTCGGCAGCGCCGCGGTAGACGGTCTTGTCGGCGTCGTTGCAATCGCCATCGCAGTTCGTCTGGCCGTCGCCGTCGGCGTCGAAGCAGGCGGCGCAGAGGTTGAACTGGCCGGGCGCCGAGTCGACGTAGCCGTCGCAGTCGTTGTCGATGCGATCGCAGACCTCGGTGCCGTGCGGGTGAATGCTCGAGTCGCTGTCGTTGCAGTCGCCGCAGAAGCCGCTGTACCCGTCGTTGTCCTTGTCGAGTGCGCCTTCGTCGATCATCCCGTTGCAGTTGTCGTCGATGCCGTTGCCCGCGATCTCGATCGCCGCCGAGTTCACCGCCGGGTTGTTGTCGTTGCAGTCGCCGAGGCAGGTGGCGACGTGATCGTTGTCGGCGTCGAAGCCCTCGTCGGTCTGCAGATCGCAGTCATTGTCCTGGCCGTCGCAGACCTCCGCAGCAGCCGCGACGCTGGCGAACGCGCCGTGCACGGCCGAGTTCAGATCATTGCAGTCGCCCTGGCAGGTGGTGACGCCGTCTTGATCCTGGTCGGTGTCTTCGTCGATGCGGCCGTCGCAGTTGTCGTCCTTGGCGTTGCCGCAGACTTCCTTCCGGTACGGGCTGCGGGTCGGATCATTGTCGTCACAGTCGCCGGCGCAGGTGGTGGCGAAGTCGCCGTCTTTGTCGAAGCCTTCGTCGACAACACCGTCGCAGTCGTTGTCGAACCCGTCGCACTTTTCCACCGCGCCCGGGTTGATGTCCGCGCTCTTGTCGTCGCAGTCGCCCATCGCAGTCGTGAACGAGTCGAGATCTTCGTCGCTGACCTCGTCGACCTGGCCGTCGCAGTCGTCGTCGCGGCCGTTGCCGACACGCTCGGTGCGGCGCGGGCTGATCAGCGCGTCGTTGTCGTCGCAGTCGCCCTGGCAATTCGTGATGCCGTCATTGTCGAAGTCGTGACACGGAGCGCCTCGGCACACCTGGCCCTCGTCCACCTGCGCGTTGCAGTTGTTGTCGAGGCAGTCGCAGATTTCCGGCAGGCCGGGCCGCACGAACTGGCCGCCGTCGGGGTTGTCGTTGCAGTCGCAGGGGGTGATGCCCGGGCACAGCGCGCAGCTGGGCACGCCGTCGCCATCGAAGTCGAAGTCTTCGTCGATCTTGCCGTCGCAGTCGTCGTCGAGCTTGTTGCAGACCTCGGTGCCGGGCGTCGTCTGGCCCATGCACGTGCCTTGAGGAACGCCGCCGACGCACTGGGCGGTGCCCGCGCGGCAGACGCCGGTGTTCACGGAAGAGCCGCCGTCGGGAAGTGCGGGGCCCGAGTAGCAGGCCGTCGACACGCCATCGATGACGCCGTCGCAGTTGTCGTCGATGCCGTTGCACATCTCGAGCGCGCCCGGCTTCACGAACTGGCCGCCGTCGGGGTCATCGTTGCAGTCGCCCTGGCAGACCTTCACCCCGTCGCGATCTTGATCGAAGTCGCCGTCGTCAATGATGCCGTCGCAGTCGTCGTCGAGCAGGTTGCACGCCGCTCCGCCGTCGACGCCGACCTGCTCGCCGCCATCAGGGTGGCTGGTGGGGACGACCTGCCCGACGCACGCGCCGTAGGTGCCGCCCGCGATGCAGGCCTGGGTGCCGGCGAGACAGACGCCCTTCGGCAGGCAGCTGGGGCCGGGGCACGTGCCGGTGTACGTCTGCGTGGTGACCGTGGGCCCCGAGAAGCACTTGCGCGCCGGCACGTTGATCGGGTTCCCGTCGCAGTCTTGATCGATGTTGTCGCAGATCTCGACCGCGCCCGGCTTGATGGTCGGGTCATTGTCGTTGCAGTCGCAGGGGGTGAGCCCGCCGCACTGCAGGCAGCTTCGGAAGCCGTCGTTGTCGACGTCGAAGCCTTCGTCGATGACGCCGTTGCAGTTCTCGTCGGTGCTGAGCCCGTTGCAGATCTCGGTGCTGGGGCCGACGGCGTTCAGGCACTGGCTCCACATCGCGACGCCCGAGCCCGACGCGGCGGTGCAGTCTTGATTGCCGGCGGCGCAGGTTCCCTGGCCCGGCTGGCCCGCGTCGAACGGATAGCAGTTCTGCTGAAGCTTCAGCGCGTTGTTGGTCGACCGTTCGTCGATGAAGCTATTGCAGTTGTCGTCGATGCCATTGCACACCTCGCTGATGGGGCCCTGGTTGCGCGCGCAGCCAAGGGCTCCAGCGGCGCAGGTCATCGTGCCTGCGGCGCAGCGGCCGGCCTGGGTGGTGGTGCAGGCCGAGCCGCCGCCGGGGTTGCCGTCGTCGATGGCGCCGTCGCAGTCGTTGTCCTTGTTGTCGCAGATCTCGGCGGAGGGGAACTGCTGGCCCGGCGTGTTGAGATCGCACGTGGGGAAATTTCCGGCGGCGCACGCCTGCATCACGCCCTTGCACTCGAGCCGCGGAGCGCAGTTCGCGCCCGGACAGGTGCCCGTGTAGCTGCCCGCAGGGCCCGCGTAGCAAACGCGGGTGACGAGCTCGTCGACTTGCCCGTCGCAGTCGTCGTCCTGGTTGTTGCAGATCTCACCGCCGGGGTTGACGGTGCGCTGACACGCGAGAGCGCCGGCCGTGCATTGGAAGGTCCCGGGGCCGCAGACGCCCATCTGGCCGGTGCTGCACGCGCCCCCGCCGCCAGGGTTGCCCTCGTCGGTCTGGCCGTCGCAGTCGTTGTCCTTGCCGTCACACGTCTCGGCGGCAGGCAGCGTCTGACCCGCCGTGCCGAGATCGCAGGTGGGGAAGTTGCCGGCCGTGCACGACTGAGAGACGCCTTTGCACTCGAGGCGCGGGACGCAGCTGGGGCCGGGGCAGGTGCCGCTGAAGGTCCCCGCTGGGCCCGCGAAGCAGACGCGGGTGACGTTCTCGTCGGTTTGTCCGTTGCAGTCGTCGTCCTGGTTGTTGCAGGTCTCGGCCGAAGGGTTGACGTTGCGGACACAGCTCACCGCTCCGCCGGTGCAGGTCGCGGTGCCGGGGCTGCAGACGCCCGCCTGCCCGGTGCTGCAGCTGGCGCCGCCGCCTAAGTTTCCCTCGTCGGTCTGGCCGTCGCAGTCGTTGTCTTTGCCGTCGCAGATCTCGGTGGCGGGCAAGGTCTGGCCTGGCGTGGTCGTGGTGCAGGCGGGAAAGTTGCCAGCGCTGCACGCCTGCGAGACGCCCTTGCACTCGAGGCGTGGGACGCAGTTGGGGCCGGGGCAGGTGCCGCTGAAAGTTCCGGCCGGGCCCGCGAAGCAGACGCGGGTCACGTTCTCGTCGGTTTGTCCGTTGCAGTCGTCATCCAGGTTGTTGCAGGTCTCGGCCGTCGGGTTGACGTTGCGCACGCAGCCCACCGACCCGCCGCTGCAGGTCGCGGTGCCCGGGCTGCACACGCCCATCTGCCCGGTGGTGCAGTTGGCGCCGCCGCCAGGGTTTCCTTCGTCGGTCTGGCCGTCGCAGTCGTTGTCTTTCCCGTCGCAGACTTCGGCGGTCGGCAGCGTCTGGCCGGCCGTCGCGGTGGTGCACGCGGGAAAGGCGCCGGCGGCGCACGACTGGGTGACGCCCTTGCACTCGAGGCGCGGGACGCAGTTGGGGCCGGGGCAGGTGCCGCTGAAAGTCCCGGCGGGGCCCGCGAAGCAGACGCGGGTGACCGCTTCGTCGACGACCCCGTTGCAGTTGTCGTCCTGGTTGTTGCAGGTCTCGGGCGATGACTGCGTGAGCTGGTTACACACGATCGCGCCGCTGGTGCACGCGGTGGTGCCGGCAGCGCACACGCCCATCAGGCCGGTGCTGCACGACATGTTTCCGCCGGGGTTCCCGTTGTCAACCACCTGGTTGCAGTCGTTGTCCTTGTTGTCGCAAATCTCTGCTTTGCCCGGGTAGCGCGCGGCGTCCATGTCGTCGCAGTCACCCTGGCCGATGGTGACACCGTCGAAGTCGCAGTCGTTCTCGGGGCTCAGCGGCGAGGCGGTGTTGCAGACGGCGTACGCGGAAATCGGGGCCAACAGCACGGCGAGCAGCATCGAAGATCGCATCACAGGAACACCCCGACTTCAGCGGCGATGAAGGAACGAACGTCGACGACTTTGAGGCCCTTGCCGTCGTTCAGCTGCGCGCGGAACACGCGGCCACCGACGCGAAGGAACAACAGCGATGCGGGCCGCGCCTCGAGCCACGCTTCTGCGGACCACGAGAAGTCAGGGCGGCTGGCGGTGGTGCCCTTGAGAAGGAAGCGCGGACCCCACGTCAAATCCAGCGCGAGCACGTCGCGGTACAGCGGCTGGCGAACGCGAAGCTGCAGGTCGACCCCGCGGTAGATCGCGCTGGCGACGGGCAGATCGCAGCCGACCACCGCACGCTCCTGCGTGTAGCCGGCACCCAGGCCAATCGAAGGCAGGTTGGTGCCCAGGGGAATGCGGAAGGTGCCGCGGTACTGAACGGCGTCGTCGGTGATCGCGCACGTCTGCCCTTCGTCGTCTCCCGACAGCGCACGGGCTTTCAGAAACGCACGACGGAAGCTGACGTCGACCGTGAAGTCGCTGAGCCGCTTGCCCTGCAGGCCTTCGAAAAGCTGCAGCGGAGCGACCATCACGTAGAACCCCATCGCCAGCGCCGGGCTGCTCTGCAGCGAGGTGAGGTGATCGCTGGCCGCGCCGCTGAGGTTCTGCGAACGAAGCACGGCCCCGGCCGAGAGCGCGACGGCGGCGCGCGTGACGCGAGGCAAATCGCGAAGCTCCTGCTTGCGCTGTCTCTCGAAGGCGAGCTCGCGATCGATCTCGATCTCGCTCTCGACCTCGCGGTCGGGCGGAGGCGCTTCGATCACCGCTGGCTCGGCGACCTTCGCGGGCTCGACGGCAGACAGCGCGATGAGCTGGGCCGCGACCAGACGGCACAGCTCTTTGACCTTCGGCTCGGACAGCGTGCTGGCCTTCGCCGCGGACATCGGCATGCCGACCGCGACACCCGACGACGAATGAACGCGGGCGACGACAGAGCCCTGGCGCGTCAGCTCGAAGAGCACGACCCACTCGGCCTTCGTGGCGCTGGCGAGGCGCTTCAAGCCTTCGGCCGTCTTGAGCTGCGTCGCGGTCAGCGCTTCGGTGGTGAGCGCGGCCTGGGTGACGTCGGTGGCGATGACGCTCGCCGCGCCGAGCTCGGCCTGCATGCCCGCGACGAGCCGAGAAAGAGAGCCAGGGTCGATCTTGTCGACGGACTTCGCGTTCTTGATTCCCGCGAAGCCGCCGTTCTTGTTCGTCACCTGCGTGAAGACGACGGGCGTGAGCACGACGGGCGCGACGCCAGACGGCTTGCTCTGCGCGAGCGCAGGCGGCGCCACGGCAAGCAGCAGCGAGAGCAGAAGCCTGAGAGACGGCATGGGAACTCCACCACCGGAAGACGAGACGGGCTGCCGAGATGACCAGGAGGCGCGCGGGGGCGACCGAAGACGAAGCGAATGCTACCCGCTCCGACCGGGTGGGCGGGTGTGAGCACCTTGGACTTCCGCTGTCCTGCCGAGCCGCCGGCTCACGGCGCGTGGGGCGCGAGCGGAGCGAGGGCGGGGCCCGCGATGACGGCGCCGTCGGTGGTGAAGCGCGAGCCGTGACACGGGCAGTCCCACGTCTTCTCGGCGTTGTTGAAGGCGACATGGCAGCCGAGGTGCGGGCAGATAGAAGACACGCACTGCACCTTTCCTTCGGGGCTCTTGTAGACGGCGACCTTCGACAGGCCCATGCGCACCAGCTTCCCTTCCCCCAAAGCGACCTCGTCGATCGACGAGGCTTCCGCCGGCTTCAGCGTGTCGCCGACGAGGTGCAGCGGGAAGTCGATGTTCTCGGCGCGGTAGTTGCGGCCGATGAAGGGCAGGGCGTCGACGGGCTCGACCACTTGCGACGACCACGCGCTGAGCCGATCGAACGCCGCTGCGGTGTCGGACTCCTGGCCCGTCTTGTGATCTTCGCCGCCGACGATCAGGTGGCGCGCGCCGTCGACGTCGATCGAACGGATGTAGTGGTACGGGTCCTCCATGTCCCAATAGAGGCCGTCCGGAACTGCCGGCGCCGGGCCGCTGACCACGTACGACTGGTAGTGCGCGAGCTTGGTCTGCACGAGCACGCGGTTCAGCGGCGAGTGGGTCGCGAGCACGACCTGGTTCGCGGTCAGGCTGCTGCCGGACGCTGTCTTGAGAATGCAGCCCTTCTCTTCGTGCAGCTCGACGATGGGGCTGCTCTCGAAGATGAGACCTCCCGCTTCGACGAAGAGCTGTGCGAGCCGGTGCAGGTACTTCACCGGGTGAAACTGGGCCTGGTCGCCGAAAGAGATCGCCCCTTCGGCGGGCAAGGGCAGCGGCAGGGCAGCCGACCTGGCCTGCATTCCGAGGCGCTGGCAGGCCTCCGTCGACCCCGAACTTCTGCTCGATCGCGTGGATTCGCGTGTCGATGACCTCGGTGAGGTGGGCGCTGGTCGAGCCGGTGATTCCGCCGCCGACAATCGCGATGTCAACAGCACGCGATGACGTCAGCAGCGGGAGATGGCGGGGAGCGTCTGCAGGAGTCCAAAGGGGTTCAGTGGCGTTGATGCCCGGGCCCCGAAGCACGCGGTACGCCGACCCGTTTGCCTTGCCGAGGCGCTCGTCAAAGTGAGGCGGGCACGTGGCCGTTTGGCGCTTTTGTGGACCATCGCCTTCAGCTGGGAGGCCGCCTTGGGCAGGGTCGATCGCCACCGATGTCTGAAGGCCAGCCCGCGGCACCACGGCGTTGGCGCTCGCACAGATGCGAACGCGCATTGCGCCTGTTGCGTCGATCTTCTCGAGCAGCTCGAGACTCGGCGGGCCGACAAGGACCTTGATCGCCGAAGTGTCCCCGGCGAGCTTTTGAGAAGAGTCTCGGTGAGCACTTCGTGGCCTTCGGCTCCAACCAGCGCGATCACCTTCAGGCACCTGCGTTTTCAAGAGCGGCGCGGGCGCGCTGGGTCGACATCCGGTTCAGCTTGGCGGCGGGGCTCGCGGCCTTCACGGCCTTCTCGAAGTGGGCCTCCATCTCGTCGCCGAGCTCTTCCAGCTCGCCACCCAAAGCCTTGCGCGCGCGGGGGAAGATCTCTCCACGCTCTTCCTTGATGTGGTGTTTCACCATCTCGGCGAGGACGCCGATGCGCACACCGAAGAGTTCTTCATCCGCCAGCGCCTTACCGGCCCGCTCGAGTGCACCACGGGCACCCGTGTGCTCTTCGTACCCTTCGGCCACCGGCTCGCCCGCGCTCTGGGCCGCGGAAACGGCGGGGTAGAAGATCTCTTCTTCGATCACCATGTGCGCCAGCAAAGAGCTCTTCAGCTTGGCGAACGCCTGCTTCCGCGTCGCGCCGGGCTTCGACTTCTCCAGCATTTCGAACAGGTCCAGGGTCTCTTTGTGCTGCTTCTCAAGCAGGTCGATCGCGTTCATGTTTAATTTTCTCCGTACGGGTTCGCGGCGACCGAAATGCAGATTGCGCGCCACCATTCCAGCTCCGCGGTACGAGGGACTTCGCGTTTTCGAGCTGTGGCGTTCTGCACCAACCGGGGAATCGAGGCACGTGAGGTGCACCAAACAGGTGCCGCAACGCGAAGCCTCAAGGTGGGCCTCTGCGAATCCTCGATGGGGCTTTCGAAGTATCCCGAGCACTTCCGCGTCATCGAAGTACAGCAGACTTTCTACGAGCCTCCTGCGCGGTTGAAGACTCTTGAGCAGTGGCGAAAGCAGCTGCCGCCGCCCTTTGCGTTCACCATCAAGGCGTGGCAGTTGATCACGCACTCGGCGAGCAGCCCCACCTGCCGGCGGTTGAAGCGGACGAAGCTGTCTGCGACAGATCGCGCGGGCGCCGGCGGTTTCAAGTCGAGCCGAGTCGTGAAGCGCGCGTGGGACTGCACGGTCGAATGCGCGCAGACGCTCGCGGCCTCGTCGATTCTGGTTCAGTCGCCGGGCAGCTTCCGGCCAGTCGCCGCGAGTCGATGCGGTTGTTCTTCGAGCGTCTGAATCGCCCGAAAGGAATTCGGCTGATGTGGGAGCCGTGAGGGGCGTGGCCGCTGCCCCTCGTGAAGTCGCTGTGCACCGATCTGCAGCTCGTGCACCTGGTCGACCCGTTCGTGAATCAGACCACCACTCCCCATCCGACGTACTTCCGGTTGCACGGGCCGGCGGGCCGGCGTCACCGATTTACGGACAAAGAACTCAAATGGCTGGCCTCGGTGCTTCCCGCTACCGGCGAGGCGTATGTGATGTTCAACAACGCGTCGTGCGTGGCAGATGGGAAGCGGTTCGAGGCGTTGATCCCGGCTCAGTCATCGCTGCCGATGTAGAGGCCGATCGCGACGAACGTCAGCGCGAAGGTCCACGGGCTGTTGCGCGCCCAATGGGACACCGTGAGGCTTTCTTTGACCCTCTGGCCGATCGCGAGAGCTGCCGGCCGCTGGGACCCAGGCGGGCCGCCGCCGTCGGATCCTCTCGCTGGGAAACTTCAATCGCGTTCATACCCCAGCCCTTCGCAGGCGCTGTGCCATCGGCTTCGGGCACACACCTTGCTCAGTGGGCGGGCATGAGCCCCGTACGAAACAAGCGTTCCCCGACGAAGCGCCGTGCCCGTGTCCAAAGACGGGACACCGGGGCGTTCTTGCCCGCCCTCGGAGCAACAGCCGTCGCCTCGGCGACGATGGCGGCCCTCGACCTCGGCTGGCTCGGCGTCATCGCCCGGAAGTTCTACGACTCCGAGCTCAAAGGGCTGAAGCGCGACCCCGTCAATGTTCCCGCAGCGGGCCTCTTCTACGCGTTCTACGCAACGGCGATGTGCGCCTACGCGGTGTTCGGAGCGAAGACGCCCATCGACGCAGTGAAGCGCGGCGCGGGGCTGGGCCTCGTTGCGTACGGCACGTACGAGCTGACGAACTGGGCGGTGATCAAGAGGTGGCCGATGAAGCTGGTGCCGGTCGACATCGCGTGGGGCGTCGCACTGACGTCGGCCTCGGCCTACGCGGGGAAGCGGACCCTCGACGCGCTCAAAGAACGGCGCGCCGGCCGCTAACCGTCGGCAGGGTAGCGCGCGACCGTTCGGGCCACGGCGTCGCGGATCCTCTCGAGCGGAACCAAAGTCTCCAGCCGCTTCTGCGCCGCAGCGCGCAGCTGCTCGAGCTGCTTGCCCGACAACGAGGCGAGCAGGGCGGGCGTCGGATCCGTCTTGAAGGCGTCCCGAAACGCTTCACCGCCATCGTGCTGGCTCACGTGCTCGAGGCCGCTGACGAAGCCCAGCGACCCGGCGAACTCTTCGCCCCAGGCAGTGAGAAACTCGAGCTGAGTCGAATCGATCATGCGCGCGAAGCTGAGCATACTGTCCGGCCGTGCACGAACAGGGTTCCACGGGATGCTGTTCCTCGCGACCGCGATTTCGATCGTGCTCGGCTTGTTCCTCTTCTCTTCGTTCAAGCTGCTTCGGCGCAAGAAGCTGACCCGGGTTGATCGCGCGATCGCCATGCTCTGCGGATCCGCTTTCTCTGCCGCCCCGAGATCGCAGTACTCGACCTCGTGGGCGAGTAAGAATCTGCGATGCCCGTCATCTACGTCGACGTCGACGACACCTTCATCCGCAGCTTCGGCTCGAAGCGCATGCCGATGGGTCACATGGTTTCCCTCGTACGCGCGCTGAAGGTCGCCGGCGCCGAGCTGTACTGCTGGAGCAGTGGCGGAGCAGCCTACGCCAGATCTTCCGCCGCCGACGTCGGGCTCACCGACTGCTTCACCGCGTTCCTGCCCAAACCGCACCTGTTGCTCGACGACGTGCAGGTCGGCAGCTGGAAGCTCGGACAGCTGCACCCCTCTGAATGCTCGTCGCTGACCGCCGACGAAGTGCTGGCCTCAATCGGGCGGTAGGTAGATCACCTGGTCGTAGTCGAGCGTGATCCACGTCAGCATCGGGTTCGCCTCGAGGAACACCTTCCGCGGCCCTTCGAGATCGAACCCCGGCATCGCGGCGAGGCCCTTCTGCATCGGCTGGAAGAAGTTGTCGTAGTGGGTCGGCAGCACGCGCTTCGGCTTCGCCTCGGCCAGCAGCCCGTCGACCTTCACGCGCGTCTGCTTCTCGCCCGTCACTCCTACGATCAACGTCGCAGCGCCAGGCTCACCGACCTCGCCCTTCGCGAAGGTGCTCGTCGGGTGAAACCAGATCGACGTGCCCTTCGCCTCAAGCCGGTACGCCAGCGTCTCGTCGATCGTGAATTGCCAGAACCACAGCTTCCCCGCGTCGGGCGGTACGACCCCCGACATCGGCTGCGAGATTCCCGCGATGTCCGTGTGGCGCGAGCCGCGGACGTCGATGGTGAAGGTCCCGAGCGTCACCCGATCGCCCGCCTTCACCACCTGCGTCCTTTCCGCCGGCACGCCGCGCGACAGCGCCAGGTTCACCGTCGACACCGACCCAATCACCTTCGCCTTCGTCCGCAGCGCGATCGCCGGCACGTCGAGCGCGTGATCGAAGTGGGTGTGGTTCACCAGAATGAAGTCGGCCTTCGGGCACTTCTGCGCGCCGTACGCTTCGTCCGGCTCGAGCGGCCCCGTCAGCAGCGCGGAAGGCGGCGGCCGCGTCGGCGTCGGGTCGAGCAGAATCGTCGTCGTCCCGTCGCTGATCTCGTAGCCCGACACGCCCAGGTACTTCACCGACACCCCCCCTTCGTCGCGAAGCAGGGCAGGGGGCGGCCGCTGCTCGGCCGGAATCTCGAAGGGCACGTGCCGCGTGAAGATGAAGAACGCCGCCACCACCAGCAGCACAAAGGCGGCGAGCCCAGCCGCGACGCGCTTGAGCCACTTCATGGAAACCTGAGCATTCGCCACGGAAAGCTGCTGCAGCTGCTCGCGCCAATCGCTTCAATCTTCACCGGGGCCCAGCAGGTGTGAATCATCAAGTCTCCTGAATCGAGCACGCCCAGCGGCGCGCGATCCTCGTACAGCACCGCGACGTGGCGCGAACCGGGAAAGTGAATCACGTCGCCTGCGCGAACGCCCTGGTCGCCGAAAGCGACTGGCTTGCCCTTCGGGTCGACCACGGCTCCGGTCGCGTCGGCGCTCACCGCGCGAAACCGTTCGGGCGCCTGCTTGTCGATGGCGTAGCTCGACGAGTACTCGGCCTTCTTCCCCATCCGCCGGCGGCCGTAGACGGCGAGGTCGGCACAGTCGGCGCCGATCAGCAGGTCGCTCTGGTTGCGGCCGTCGGGGCCCGCGCTGCCAAAGATGTAGGGCGTGTTGATCAGCTCGCTGACGTAGCCGAGGTACGAGTCGTCGCGGCGAAACGTGACCCTCATCACCTCAGGCTTGAGGCCGCCGTACTTCACCGCCTCGAGGCCCGGGGTCTTCGCTTCGCCTCCCGACTGAAGGCTCGCCACCACCTGGAACGCCATCGTCCCCACGCCCGGCAGCTGCTCGACCTTCGGCAACACCGACGGCGTCACGTCGGCCGTGCAGTCGGCCGCGTCACGGCACGCCTCGACCTCGACTGCCTGGTACTTGATCGGCTCGAAGTGAAAAGACGGCTGGGTGTTGTCGACCTGATCGCTTTCGGCCTCGAGCTTGAACCACCGCCAGCTCTTCGCTTTGCCGCCCGTGACTGACGCGTGCATCACCACCTTTGTGCCTGCGACGGCGTAGACCCAGCCGGGCTTCGCTTTCCCCGTGCCGACGGTCGACGAGATGGCAACCGAAGGGGTTCCGGCGAGCAGGGTGGCGATCAGGGCGAGCATGTCGGGTTCGACGTCTGGCAGCACAGAACGGTTCGATGCTACTGACCGAACGCACGATGAGCTTGCGGCTGTTGTTGGCAGATCCGAAGGGCAGAGTGGTCGAGCACCCGTATCTGCGGGCCACGCTGCGCAGTGGCGACGGCCTCGTCGCCGCGCATGGGCGCCCGATTCCTCTGCCTTCCGACGGCAAGCTGGTGCACCTGCCGGGACGCCTGCCCGTTGGAGTCGACCCCGAGACGGGCGAGCTCGAGCTCGTGCGCAGCTTCGAGATCGACGGCAAGCCCTTCGTGCCCCACGCCGTTGGCGCGCTGCTTCCCCCCGGCTACACCCGCACCTGGCTGCCCGGTGAAGTGAAGGATCACGACGGCCCAATACTGCCGCAGTGGGCGTACACCGCCGCCGCATGGTCCGACCACGGCGCCGTCACCTGGGCGCTGCACACCGACCGCCGAAAGCACTGGACGCCGACCTCGTACTCGACGCCCGAAATCAAAGCGAAGGTGAACGCGCACCTGAAGCGCTTCCCCGACAACAAGGTGCTCAAGCAGCTGAAGACCTGCGCGCTCGTCTACCGCTGCTTCACCAGCCAGAACGTCTTCTACTGCCGCGACGAAGGCGCGATTCCCGCGTCGACCGTCTGCAACGCCGCCTGCATCGGCTGCATTTCAGATCAACCGGAAGACGGGCCCCCGTCCTCGCACGAACGAATGGACGAAGGCGTGGCCGCGGAAGAGATGGGGCAGGTGGGGTTGTTTCACCTCGAGAACGCGCCGGGCCGCACGATGGTGAGCTTCGGGCAGGGCTGCGAGGGCGAGCCGCTGACGCGGTGGAAGCAGATCGCGGCCGCGATTGCCTACATCCGCGAGCGCACCCAGCGCGGCTCGATCAACATCAACACCAACGCCAGCCTGACCGCCGGCCTCGCCGCGCTCTACGACGCGGGGCTCGATGCGGTGCGGGTCTCGCTGAACTCAGCAAACCCCGACCTCTACGCGGCGTACTACCAGCCCAACAAGTACAGCTGGGATGACGTCGAGGCGTCGATCGCGCTCAGCCGCGATCGCGGCGCATACGTGGCGCTGAACCTGCTGCTGTTCCCCGGCGTCACCGATCGCCGCGGCGAGGCCGACGCGCTCAAGAAGATCGTGAAGAAGTACAAGGTCGACCAGGTGCAGACCCGCAGCCTGGCGATCGACCCCCTGCAGTACATCGAGGTCGCCTCGAACCGCGGCGCCGGCGGAGCTCCGATCGGCATTCCGCGCCTGCTGCGAGAGCTCAAAGAGGCTCGACCGCAGCTCGTGATCGGCAACTTCGCGCGCGGCCTCGCAGAACGCAGGCCGCAAAAATAAACGGGACTCTCGCCAAAGGGGGAAAGCGAGAGTCCCGCTCGAGAACGGACCAATTCCGATCTCTAGATAAGTGACGGACCCTTTCCTGCCAGTCCTGCCCAGCCCTACAGCAGAAGCCGGGCCAGCCGACGGGACGCCGCAAATCCCCGAAACAATTGGGCTGCAAACGTCACGAACCTTGACGTGGTCGCGCCGGGTGGCGCATCGAGGCGCAGGCTGGGCGCTTCAAGCGCATGACACTGCTGGCGATTTCACGGATGATGCGGATTGCCGCAAAAGTGCAAGGGAGTGTCCGATTTGAGGACACTCCAAGGCGCTACCGGGACTCGAACTCGTCGAGGATCGTCTTCGCGATCAACGAGTCCTTCGTCACGTAGCCGTCGGCGCCCGCTTCACGAACGATGCGCTTCAGCTCGTCTTCGTCTTCCGCCGAGCACAGCAGCACCTTGATGCCCGAGAACAGCGCGTTGCTCTTGATGAAGCGGCAGAACTGCTCGCCGTTGACGTTGGGCATCCGCACGTCGAGCAGCACCAGGTCGGGCCGGGTCTTCTTCTTCAAGATGATCTTCGTCGCGACGTCCGCGCTGTCGGCGGTGTGCACCTCGAAGCCCTTCGCCTCGAGCTCGGCCTTCAAGAGCCGCGCGGTCGCCTCGCTGTCGTCGACCACCAGCACCCGCTTGCCGCGCGCCTTCGGGTTCTCGGTGAGCCGTCGCTTCACTTCCTCGACTGCCGCCTCGAGGCCGCCGCCCTTGCTGATGTAGCCGTCGGCGCCGACGCGATCGGCTTTCGCCTTCAGCTCGTCTTCCGGGATGTCCGAGTAGAGCAGCAGCTTGCACTTCAGCTGCCGCTGCTCCCGCAGGAACTCGACCACGTCGTCGCCGTACATCTCGGGCATGTTGACGTCGACGAGCACCAGCTCGTGCAGGCCACTCTTCAAACGGGCGTCCAGCGAAGCGAGATCGATCGCGGCTTCCGACTCGATGCCGGCACCGTTCAGGGCCTTCACCAACAGGTCGACGATCATCGCGCTGTCGTCGATCACCAGAACTCGTGCGGCCATGGGCGGGCATCTTCTAGCAGCTTTTCTTGACCGTCAGCTTTCCCGGTTGAGATTGTGAGGTTCCTTGGACCCGACTCCGCTGCAGCGCGCACTTGGATTGGCTCCAGAGAAGGCCTCGGCCCGCGTCGAGAGGCCCGAACGCGAGTTCTTCGTCTTCAAGATCGGCACGCTGTTGCTGGGGGTGGACTCGGTGAACGCGCGCGAAGTGACGCGCCTGGGCGTCATCACCCCGCTGCCGCGCGCCGCCAGCTTCGTGCTCGGCGTCGCCGGCCACCGTGGCGAGGTGCTGCCCGTCATCGACCTGCTTCGCTTCTTCGCCCAGGGCGAGACGCGCCCCGGCTCGCGCACGCTCTGCTTCATCGGGGTGCAGGGCGCCGTCGCCGCTGCCTTCGTCGCCGATCAGGTGATTGGCCTTCGCAAGGTGTTCGTCGCCGACCTGCTGCCCGCCCCCGTCGGGGGCGAGGTGCCGACCGAGCACGTGCAGGGCGTCATCCACGATCCGGCCACCAAATCGACGGTGACCCTGCTCGATCTGCCCCGCGTGCTGCAGACCTCTCGCGCGCGGGCGGTGACCCGGTGAGCGCCGACGCGATCGCCGAGGCCGAAGCCGATGACGGCCATTTGAGCCTCGTCCTCTTCGAGCTCGCCGGCACGCGCTACGCGGCCGACCTCTCGCAAGTGATTCGCCTCGACTTCTACGATGCGCGCTGCAGCGTGGGCTCGCCCCTGGGCCCACCCCGCTCGGGCAACAAGTGCTTGATGATCGACGCGCAAGATGGCCGCGACTGGTGCCTTGCGATTGATACGCTGCACGGCGTTCAGCGCGTTCCCGTCGATCAGCTGCGACGGCTCCCCGCGATCGCTTTTGGGGGCAGCATCCCGATTGGTGCCTGGCTTGACGGAAATGAAGCAGTGCTGTTGGTCGATCTGGTCGCGATGACCACGCGGTAGCCCAGGAGCGGGCAAAGAACATGGAAACCGAGAAGGCAGCGAAGAAGAAGGCCCCCGCCGCGGCGACGGCGTTGAAGCCCGTCACCTCTGCGCTCGAAGCGATCGTGAAGGGCGACGTCGGCGCCCGCGTCGACGTGAAAGGCCTCACCGGTGAGACGAAGGCCGTCGCTGCGCTCTTGAACAACGCGCTCGCGGCCCTCGGCACCCAGTTAGCCGACGCCGAGGCCCGCAAGCAGCACACGATCTCAATCGTCGACCATGCCCTTGAAGGCCTGATCGCGCTGGTTCGGCAGGGCGAGCTGTCGCGGTGGGATGCGACGACCGAAGATCCGCTGCTGGGGCCGCTGCTCGACGGCTTCGGAAAGGTGATCGACACGCTCCGCACCTTCGTGCGCGAGATCAACGAGGCGGCGCTGCGGCTGTCGTCGTCCGCGAACGAAGTCCTGGCGGCCTCGACCCAGCACGAGTCGTCGAGCACCGAGCAGGCGGCGGCGATTCACGAGACCACCGCCACGATGGAAGAGCTCAAGCACGCGTCGGCGCAGATCGCCGAGAACGCGGGCTCGGTGGCGCGCGTCGCCGAAGAGACGCTGGGCTCGGCCCGCAGCGGCCGCGGAGCCATCGCCGAGTTCATTCAGGCGATGCAGCAGATTCGCGCCGACAGCGCGGCGGTGGCCGACTCGATCGCCAAGCTGTCGAAGCGGGTCGAGCGCATCGGCACCGTCGTCGAGGTGATCGACGAGATCGCCGATCGTTCGGACCTCCTGGCTTTGAACGCGGCGCTCGAAGGCTCGCGCGCGGGTGAAGCGGGCAAGGGCTTCTCGATCGTCGCGGCCGAGATGCGGCGCCTCGCTGAGAACGTGATGGACTCGACGAAGGAAATCAAAAACCTGATCACCGAGATCCGCGAGGCGACCGCCGCTGCCGGTGGGGCAGCCGAGGCGTCGCAGAAGGCGACCGAACAGGGCGAACGGCTCGGCTCGGTGGCCGCGCAGGCCGTCGAAGGCATTCTGGCCGGCGTGCAGGAAACGTCCGACGCCGCGCGCGTGATCAACCTCGCCACCCAGCAGCAGCGCACCGCGACCGAGCAGGTCGTCGCGTCGATGGCCGAAATCGAAGACGTCACCCGGCAGACGACCCAGGCGTCGAAGCAGGCGACCGGAGCGGCGGCCGAGCTCACCCAACTGGCGGGCCGGCTCGCTGAGCTGATCAAGCGCTTCAAGGCCGACTGACCCTCAAGCCCTTGGACACGGAGTCGCTCAAGAAGTCGCTGCTGACCAAGTTCGTCGAAGTGACGAACGATCGGCTGCAGACGATTCAGCTCGGGGCCATCGACCTCGAAAAGGCGGACGCCGAAGCGGCGGCCGAAAGTGTCGCGCGCGAGCTCCACACGATGAAGGGCGAGGCCCGCATGCTCGGGCTCGCGGCGGTCGGGCAACTGGCCCACGCGTGCGAAGATCTGCTCAAGGCCAACCGCGACCAGAAGGTCGACGCGCGCACCGCCACCGATTTGCTGCTGCGCGCGTGCGACGCGATCAGCGATCTGCTCGAAGAGCTCGAGACCGCCAAGACGGGCTCGGACGGCTCGAACGCGATCGCCGCCAAGCTCTCGGAAACCTCGGGCCAGGCGCTGCCGCCGCTGCAGCCGGTGAGGCGCAAGCAGCCGCCGCCACCCAACCTCGACGCTCCCGGGCCGCCGCGGCCGACGCAGCCGTCGCTGCGGCCTCCGCCGCCGTCGGCCCCTCTGGGGGAAGTGCGCCCGTCGTCTCCGGACGCCCGCCCTTCGGCGCCGCTGCTGGACGAGCACGGTGAACGCCGCCCGCTGGATCGTTCGATCCGCGTCAACGTCGAGATCCTCGATGCGCTGGGAATGTTGGCCGGCGACCTGCTCGTCGAGAGCGCCCGCAACCGCCTCCGCGCCGACGAGCTCACCGAGCTGCTCGCCCGCTTCGCCCGCGTCGGCGACTCGCTGCTTCGCTTCCACCAGTCGCACCTGGTCGACAAGGTCTCGCACGACGCGCTCGAGGGCATGGAGCGCGACCTTCACCTGCTGCGCGACGACACCTTCCGCTTCGTGCGCCACCACGTCGACGGCGTGAACACGCTTCACGGCAACCTCTCGCAGCTGGCCGACAACGTGGCCGAGGCCCGGCTGGTGCCGCTGTCGACGGTGTTCGAGGCGTTTCCGCGCGCAGTGCGGGAAATCGGAATCTCGCAAGGCAAGCAGGTCGACCTGGTGATCGAGAAGACGCAGGTGGGCGTCGACCGGTCGATGGTTGGCGACGTGCGCGACGCCCTCGTTCACCTGCTTCGCAACGCCGTCGATCACGGCCTCGAGGCGGTCGACTACCGGCAGACGATGGGAAAGACGGACGTCGGCCGCATTCAGATTCGCGCGCGCGCCGACGGCGACATGCTGCACATCGAGGTCGAAGACGATGGCCGCGGCATGGATCCCGAGCAGCTTCGCCGCGTCGCCGTCGCGCGCAAGCTGCTCACCCAGCCCCAGGCCACTGCGCTCACCGAGCGCGAAGCGATCGAGCTCATCTTCCGGCCTGGCTTCTCGACCCGCGACGAGATCAGCGAGCTGTCGGGGCGCGGCGTCGGCATGGACGTCGTGAAGCGCAAGGTCGAGGCCCTCAGCGGCTCGGTGTCCGTCTCCAGCCGGGTCGGGCGCGGCACCACCATCGGCCTTCGCCTGCCGCAGTCGCTGGCGTTGATGCGCGTGCTGCTCGTGCGTCTGGGCGATGACGTCTACGGCGTGCCGGCCGCGGAAGTCGAAGCGGTCGCCAGGTTCAAGCCGGAAGACCGGATGGAAGTCTTCGGCACCGTGGCGGTGATGCACCGGGGCCGGCCGACCTCGCTGGTCGCGCTCGGGCCGCTGTTGGCGTTGAACGGTGGGCCGCGGTTCGATCGTCCGCCCGCGGTGGTGGTGCGGCATGGCGAAGAGCGGGCCGCGCTGGTGGTCGACGGGTTGATCGACGAGCGCGAAGTCGCGGTGAAGCCGTGCGGCGGCGAGTTCCTGAAGGGCGCCGCATTCATCGCGGGCACTGCGGCGCTGGAAGACGGGCGCATCGCGGTGCTGCTGCACGTGCCAGACATCATGGCCGAGGTAAGGCGCATGGCGCGGCCGGTGGTCGAGCCGACGAGCTCGAAGCGGCTGCGGGTGTTGCTGGTCGACGACTCGCCGATCGCGCGGGCGACCGAGAGCGCGCTGGTGAAGGCGCTGGGCCATTCGGTGGAAGAGGCGCAGGACGGCGAAGACGCGTGGACGCGAATCCAGAAGTCGCCCTTCGACCTCGTGCTGACGGACGTACAGATGCCGCGGCTCGACGGCTTTGCTTTCACGCGCCGGCTGAAGGGCAGCCCCGAGCTGGCGCGAATTCCGGTGATCATCCTCTCGTCGCTGGCGTCGCCGGAAGACAAGCGCCGCGGGCTCGACGCGGGCGCCGACGCGTACCTGATCAAGGGTGAGCTGGGCGTCGAGTCGCTGGCCCTCGCGATCGACCGCCTGGCCTGACATGCCCGGCCCCTGCCGCGTGCAGCTTGTCGAGCGGGGCGGCAGCGGGCTCGCCCGGCTCTTCCGACCCATCTTCGGCTCGAAGGTCGTCGAGGCTGGGCCTCCGGTTGGGTGCGCCAATGCTGTCGAGGCCGTCGCGCGCCTGAAGCCGCAGGTGGTGGTGCTGGATCTCGAGGGCAACCCTGCTGAGGCGCTCGCCGCGCTCGAGACCCTGATGCACCAGTGCCCGACGCCCGTGCTGCTGGTGACGGGGCCCCGCAGCAAGCCCGATGCGATTCGCGCGCTCGCGGCCGGCGCGCTGGACATGGTCGAACGTCCGGCCACCGCGAGCCCCGACTTCCTCAAGGCGCTGACGGCGCAGCTGGTCTTGCTCGCGAAGGTCGGCGTCGTTCGTCACGTGAAGGGCCGCAAGCCGGCCCCGCCGCGCGCGCCGTTTCCGCTAATCGCGATCGCTGCGTCTCTGGGGGGGCCGCCAGCGCTCAAGCAGGTGCTGCGCGATCTGCCGAGGTCGATCGCCGCGGCGGTGGTGATCTGCCAGCACATCACCGCCGGCTTCTCTGACGACCTCGCGCGGTGGCTCAAGTCCGAGACGGGCCGCGATGTGAGCCAGGCGAATGGGGTGGTGCCACTTTCCCCGAACCGGATCTTCGTCGCCTCGTCGGCGGGACACCTCGTCGCGCGCGAGGACTACACGCTGGGCATCGACGGGTCGGCGCCAGTCGGTGGGTTCCGGCCATCGTGCGATGTGCTGCTGAAGTCGGCGGCCGCGGCCTTTCGCGAACGCGCGATCGGCGTGGTGCTGACCGGCATGGGCCGCGACGGCGCCCGTGGCCTCAAAGAGATTCGCGCCCGCGGCGGCCACACGGTCGCGCAGGACGCGGCGACGAGCACGGTGTTCGGGATGCCGGGCGAAGCCGTCGCATTGGGAGCTGCCGAGCTCGTGCTTCCCCTGGAAAAAATCGGTGCGCAGCTGGGGCGGTGGGCATGACGGACTCGATCGATCGCCCGGCACTTCAGCAGCTGGCCGCGCTGCTGCTCGATCGCGTGGGCCTGAAGATCACCCCCGACGGCTACTACGGCCTTCGCCTCGCGCTGCTCGCGCGCATGCCGGCGCTGGGACTGTCGGACGCGTCGGAATACGTGCGCCGCCTTCGCCAGCTGGCCGGCGAGGCCGAGCTTCGATCGCTGCTGCCGCTGGTCACCGTCGGCAAGACGGAGTTCTTCCGCGACGCCCGGCAGTTCAAGGCGCTCGAGACGACGCTGATTCCCACGCTGCTGTCTCAAGCGCGGCGCGAAGCGCGGAAGCTGCGCATCTGGTCGGCCGGCTGCGCGACCGGTGAAGAGCCGTACAGCGTCGGCATCGTCGCGCTCGAGAGTCGCGCGCAGCCGATCGACGTCGACGTCTGGGCGACCGACCTGAACCCCGCCGCCGTCGAGAGCGCGATGCTGGGGCGGTACCCGACGCGGCGCATGGTCGGGGTCAGCGAAGACCGGCTCGCGCGCTTCTTCACCCCCACGCCCGACGGCTACGAGGTGGTGCCGGCGCTGAAGTCGATCGTCCGGTTCGAGGGGCACAACCTGGCCGCTCCGGTGTTCCCGATGCTCGAGCCGGCCTCGCTGGATCTGATCCTCTGCCGGAACGTGATCATCTACTTCGATCAGCCGACCATTCGCAGCCTGATGGACAGGTTCTTCGACGCGCTGCGGCCGGGTGGGGTGCTGCTGCTCGGCTACTCCGAGAGCCTCTTCCGGCTCGCCACGCGCTTCGAGATGTTCGAGGTCGAAGGCTCGTTTGCGTACCGGCGGCCCGTGCCGGGCGTGATGACTCCGGCGCCGAGGCCGTCGGCTCCGCGCCCGTCGAGCCCGGATGCGGGGCCGAGTCCCGCGCTCCGATCGCCCAGCCGAACCGATCTGCCGGCGCTGCCCCGGCCCTCTGCGCCCATTCCCGCCACGCGCCCGTCGGCAGCGACCCGGACACCTGTCGAGCGGCTCGACAAGGTGATCGCGCTGATCGAGCAGGGCGACTTCGGCCAGGCGCTGCTGGGGGCCCGGCGGTTGGCGGATGATCAGCCCGAAGACCTCGCCGCGCTGCTGACGCTGGGCAACATCCACGCGCTGATGGGCAACGTCGACGAGGCGCGCGACCAGTTCAACCTCGCGCTGCAGAAAGAGCCCCTGTGCGTCGAGGCCCGCGTCTACCTGGCGGTGGCGGCGATGCAGTCGGCCCAGTGGGACGCGGCGCGCATCGAGCTGACCCGGGCGCTCTTCCTCGAGCCGACCCTGGCGCTGGCGCACTACCTGGTGGCCCAGGTGCAGGAACAGCGGGGCGATCGCGAGGCGGCCCGGCGGGCGTACAAGAACGCGATCGCGTTGCGAAAAGCGTCTCCCCACGCGCTGCTGGGCCACTTTCCCGAGATGCCGACCACCAACGAAGCGGTGGCCCAGGCGGCCGCCTACCGGCTCGCGGCGCTGTCAGAGGCCTGAAAGGTTGCGGCCCGCGAAGAGTGGCTGTTATACGCCCCAGCCCCGCCAGTCCTCCGGACTCTCTCCGCAGTAAGGCGGCTAAAAAAGGAAAGCAAACCATGCGAGCCGACATCCACCCCGAGTACCCGCCTTCCAAGATCACCTGCGCTTGCGGCAGCATCATCGAGACCCGTTCGACTCGTGGCAGCTTCCACACGGAAATCTGCTCGAGCTGCCACCCGTTCTTCACCGGCAAGTTCAAGCTGATGGACACGGCGGGCCAGGTCGAGCGCTTCCGCAAGAAGTACGCGACGAAGACGCCGGCCCCTGTTGCGCCGACGAAGTAGCCGCACCGTTTTACCGGTGGATTCCCGACGGCGACGCCGCGGGAATCGCCGGCCCGGTTGGCGGAAAAATTGCGCCGATCGATCGATCATCTACCGTGCTTCGTGCGTCGCCGATTTCACGGTGGCCGCAGCTCGGAGCCAACCCACATGCCGCAGTCCGCCACTCCGCTTCTTCGCGGGACGTCGCAGCTGTCTTCGAACGTCCACGCGCGAGGCCGCGACTTCGTTCTCTACCAGGGCGACTCGATCGCGCTGATGAACGGGTTCGACCCCGGCACCTTCGATCTCATCTTTGCGGATCCCCCGTACTTCCTCTCGAACGGCGGCTTCACCTGCTCGGGCGGAAAGCGCGTGCCGGTGGCGAAGGGCAAGTGGGACACGTCGCAGGGCGTGGAAGAGGATCACAAGTTCACCACCGAGTGGTTGGCCGCCTGCAAGCGCGTGCTGAAGCCTTCGGGCACGATCTGGGTCTCGGGCACGCAGCACGTGATCTTCAACGCGGGGTTCGCGATGCAGCGGCTCGGCTACAAGCTGCTCAACACGGTGACGTGGTTCAAGCCGAACGCGAGCCCGAACCTGTCGTGCCGCTACTTCACCCACTCGACCGAGATCCTGATCTGGGCCTCGCCGGGCGGGAAGGGGAAGCTGCAGCACACGTTCAACTACGCCGCGATGAAAGAGACCAACGGCGGCAAGCAGATGCGCGACGTGTGGATGATGCCGAAGGCGGGCGAGGAAGAGCTGCGCGACGACGGCGAAGGGCGGGTGTGGTCGATGCTCACGCCACGCAAGTCGGAAAAGGCGCACGGCGGGCACCCGACGCAGAAGCCGATTTCGCTGCTCAACCGGATCATCGAGGCCAGCGCGGGCGAAGACGCGGTGGTGCTGGATCCGTTCTGCGGCAGCGGCACGACGGGCGTCGCGGCGGTCGGCCGCGGCTGCCGGTTCGTGGGCATGGATCTGAACCCGGAGTACCTCGACCTGACGAAGCGCCGGCTCGAGGCGGC